>PLBP01000035.1:0-154378 GCA_003135415.1 Hyphomicrobiales bacterium | reverse complement strand
CCCTGATGGGCGCCGCGCATGAAGCGGCTCCAGATGTCCACCGGCAGCCCGCCGCCGGTGACCTTCTTGGTCGGCGTGCCGTCGTCATTGCCGAGCCAGATGCCGCAAACGAAGTTGCCGGTGTAACCCATGAACCAGGCGTCGCGCCATGCGCTGGTGGTGCCGGTCTTGCCGGCGGTTTTGATGCCGTCGAGTTGCGCGCGCCGGCCGGTGCCGTTTTCCACCGCGTTGTTCATCATCATCACCATGTCGGCGGCCACTTGCGGCGGCAGCACTTGCACCGGTTTCTTGCCGTCGCGCTCGAAACTCCAGACGAGATTGCCGCCGGCGGTGCGCATCTCCAAAGTCGAATGCCGTTCCACCGCCTTGCCGCCGTTCGGGAAGGTGGCATAGGCGGCGGTATGTTCGAGCACGGTGACACCATCGGCACCGAGCGGCAGCGAGGGCGTATCCGGCAAGGGCGAGCGGATGCCCATTTTGCGCGCCGTCTCCACGATCTTGGCGCGCCCGATCCTGGCATTGCCGTTGCCGAGCGCGATCGAAAGCTTTACCGGAATGATGTTGATCGAGTTGGTGATAGCTGTAATGAGCGTCACCGCGCCGGAATAGCCGCCGGAATAATTGCGCGGGCACCAATTACCGATGCAGACGGGGCCGTCGATGACGATCGATGACGGCTTGAAGCCGTTCATCAGCGCGGTGGCGTAGGTGTAGGGCTTGAACGAGGAGCCGGGCTGGCGCTGCGAGTCGGTGGCGCGGTTGAACTGGCTCTCGCCGTAGTCGCGCCCGCCGGTCAACGCGCGGATGACGCCGTTCGGCTCCATCAACACCATCGCGCCCTGCGTCACGTTATAGTCGCGGCCGAACTGCCTGAGCGACTCGTTCAACGCCGTATCCATCGCGCGCTGGATATTGATATCGAGGCCGGTACGAACGACGAATACGCGCTCGCTGACGCTCGGCGGCAGCGTGTCGACGATCCCCTGCACTTCCCGGAACGCGTAATCCAAATAATAGTTCGGCGTTTCCTCATCGCGCCGGTCGACGGTCTTCGCGGGATTCCGCCGCGCGCCATAGACCTGGCCCTCGGTCATCATTCCCGATTCCACCAGGTTATCGAGCACGGTGTTCGCGCGTGCGCGGGCGGCCGCGAGGTTCACGTGTGGCGCGAAGCGCGTCGGCGCCTTGAACAGGCCCGCGAGCATCGCCGCTTCCGACAGGTTCACCTCGCGCACCGACTTGTTGAAGTAATACTGCGCCGCGGCGTTCACGCCATAGGAGCCGCCGCCGAGATAGGCGCGGTCGAGATAAAGCTTGAGGATTTGTTTTTTTGTGAGCCGCGTCTCGAGCCAAAGCGCGAGAAACGCCTCCTTCACCTTGCGCTCGAGCGTGCGCTCGTTATTCAAGAACAAGTTCTTCGCGAGCTGCTGGGTGATCGACGAGCCGCCCTGCACCACGCCGCCGGCGCGCGCGTTCGCGCCGATGGCACGGAAGGTGCCGGCGAAGTCGATGCCGAAATGCTCGTAGAAGCGCCGGTCCTCGGTGGCGAGCACCGCCTTGATCAAATGATCGGGAAATTCCTCCAACGGCACCGTGTCGTTGATGCGCGTGCCGCGATCGCCGATGCGAGCACCGTAGCGGTCGAGGAAGGTGACCGAAAGTTCGGTTTTCTTCAGCCAGTCCTCGTCAGTGGTCTCGCGAAAGGCGGAGGTCGCGAGTGCCAGCATCAAGACGGCGCCGGCGGTGCCGAGCGTGAAGCCTTCCGAGGACATCTCCACGAGGAAGCGCTTGGCGCCGGCGACGTGGAAACGGTCCATGAAGCCGGAGAAGCGGTCCCAGCGCGCGTGGGCGGCGACGGAGAAGGCGAAGAAGGAGTGGCCGAAGCGCGCGTCGAGGTCGAGAAGCCGGCGCCGCAACGGGCCGACCTTCTCGATCTTGAGCGGAATTTTGCGCTTTTTATCGGCCACGGGCAGGGACCTCGGACGGAAGCGGCTATGCCGCCGAATTTAGCAGGCGAATCTAGGGCGAAGGGGGCGATTTGCCCGCGCTATTGCGGCGCGGGATGAAAGAAATGGCCTGAAATGAGGGGGGAGGGCAAGGGTCATTATTCGCCGGCAAGCTTGCATTCAACGCTGTGTAGGCGAGCCGATTTTGCTAGTTATCGGCAGGTAATTTTTGGGGTCTTTTGGTGAAACAAGAACAAGAAGAGGCTCTAAGAGCCATAGGGGCTCAGATACGCTCATTGCGCGAGCAAAAGGGGCTCACGCAAGAAGAGCGCATGGTTCCGCTCGCTGACAAACTCTACGACGAATATCTCGAAGAACTCCGCCGCGAAGGCTTGCTGAAAAAGGACTGAACCCTAATGCCCGGCCACCGCCCGTTTCGCGAACTCACTAAGGCCTGTCGCCCGCCCGCAAGGCGCGGGTCGCGCATAAGATTGCCGTGCTCGAAGCCTCGATGCCGTTACCCAAAATGCGGAAGGCCCGCGCAGTTTCGCAGCAGGTGCTCGCCAAAAAGCTCGCTGTTGGCCAGCCGGCCGTTGCCAAGCTCGAACAGCGGCCGGATATGTATGTGAGCAACCTGTGCCGCTATGTGCGCGCGCTCGGCGGTGAACTGGAAATCAATGCACGCTTTCCCGAGGGCACGGTCGCGATCGAACTCGATGAAGATGCAAAAGCCGATAAGCGCCGGTCCGCGCGGACACGCTGAGGTCTCTTTTTCCCGTGAACCAAAATCATTTCTGGGAAACCAAACCCCTCTCCGCGATGACCCGCGGCGAATGGGAATCGCTCTGCGACGGCTGCGGGCGCTGCTGCCTGATGAAGCTTGAAGACGAGAACACGGGCCGTATCTACTACACCAACATCGCCTGCCGGCTTCTCGATTGCCAAGCTTGTCGGTGCACCGATTATGCAAACCGCATGAAGCGTGTGCGCGATTGCCTCAAGCTCACGCCCAAGCGCGCCACTGAGTACGGTTGGCTGCCGCACTCCTGCGCCTATCGCCGCCTCGCCGAGGGGCGCGGGCTCGCTTGGTGGCATCCGCTCGTCTCCGGCGATCCGGAAACCGTGCACACGGCCGGCGTCTCCGTGCGCGGCCGCGTCGGCGCGCGCGAGCGCGAAGTGCCGCGCAAGGAATACGAAGAGCACGTGGTCGACTGGCCGTTGCGGGAGCCGAAGGCGAAGCGGCGCAAGCGGCGGCGCGGCGGATAATTGCTCCGTCATGGCCGGGCTTGACCCGGCTATCCACGTCTTTGCGGCGAAGGAAGGCGTAGATGCACGGCACGAGGCCGGGCATGACGAAAAAAAGTTGAACTAATAAAATGCGTGGCAAAGCTGCATGGATTGCCGGGTCAAGTCCGGCAATGACAGGGAAGGGGAGTCTACTCCCTGATCGTCGCACCCAGCGCGCGCGCGGTCGAAACGATCCAGTCGCGCTGAAGTGCCACCAGCGTCGCGCCCGTGACCGAGCCGCAGTTGCGGCCCTCCGGCGTGTTGATCCAGCCAATCACGGCAGTGAGCACGTCGCCGCGAAAGGCCGGGCCGCCGGAATCGCCGGTGCATGCGCCGGCCGAGCTGCCGTTGCCAGCCGACAGACGCACCATGATGCCGCCCGTAATTCCGACCGTGGGTAAGCTCACCGTGCGCACCTTTCCCATCGAGTCGAGATCGCCGTCGACGCTGAAGCCGTAGCCCGCGAGCGTGAAAGCATCGCCCGGTTTCGGCAGTGTGCGATCGGTCGCGAGCCTTGCCGGATGAAAGCGCGCAGGCAGCGGCTCGGAAATTTTGAGGATCGCCATATCCGGTGAGGGCTTACGCGTCTCGAATTGGTGCGGGTCGTAGTTCGGATGCAGCACGACGCGCGCGACTTGCACGACGCGCGGGCCCAGGATCCCGTCGATCGAAATCGCATAGCTCGCCTTCGGCTGCACGCAATGACCGGCGGTGAGCAGCAAGTCGCGGGCGATCACCGCCGCCGAGCAAAATGAGCCGCGCGTCGATACGATCTGCACCGTCTGCGCCGCGATCTCGGCCGGCGCGTTCTTGCCGCCATTGATGGCATGCGCGGGCGCGAGCCCCGCCCAGGCCAACACGAACGAACCAACGAGATATCGATGCATTTTCCCTCCGCGGAAAAGGGGTGCAGTCGGCCGCGCGCGCTGTCAATGATTCTGTCATGGCCGGGCCTGTCCCGGCCATCCACGTCTTAGCTACAAAGGAAGGCGTGGATGCCCGCGACAAGCGCGGGCATGACGAGGAGGCGAACCCCCGTTTACTTTATTCAGCCGCACTTGGCTCGTTAAGCTGACAGCCCGTGGGCAAGCTGGCACACTGCCGCCCGAGTCGGGGAGTATTCTCAACCCATGCGCCTTCTGGTCGTCGAGGATGATCCCGATCTCAATCGCCAACTTTGCGCGGCGTTGACCGATGCGGGCTATGCCGTCGATCGCGCCTTCGACGGCGAGGAAGGGCATTTTCTCGGCGAGAGCGAGCCCTACGACGCGGTCGTCCTCGATCTCGGCCTCCCCAAAATGGACGGCATTTCGGTGCTGGAGTCCTGGCGCCGCTCGGGCAAGAAAATGCCGGTCATCGTGCTCACCGCGCGCGACCGCTGGTCCGACAAGGTGCAAGGCTTCGACGTCGGCGCCGACGATTACGTACCGAAACCCTTCCACATGGAAGAAGTGCTCGCGCGGCTCCGCGCGTTGCTCCGCCGCGCCAGTGGGCACGCCACCAGCGAATTGAGCTGCGGCCCGATCCGGCTCGATACGCGCTCGGGCCGCGTTTCCGTCGACGGAAATCCGATCCGCCTCACCTCGCACGAATACCGGCTGCTCGCTTACCTCATGCATCACATGGGGCGGGTTGTTTCCCGCACCGAACTCGTCGAGCATCTCTACGATCAGGATTTCGATCGCGATTCCAACACCATCGAAGTCTTCGTCGGCCGTTTGCGGAAAAAACTCGGCGTCGATCTGATCCAGACCGTTCGCGGTCTTGGCTATCTCCTCAACCCGCCGCCGAATGCACGTTAACTCCCTCGCACAGCGGCTCTTTATTACGGCGACCGCGGTCAGTGCCGCGATCCTGATTACCGTCGGCCTTTTGCTTTCGACGCTTTATCGCGGCTCGCTGGAGCGCTCCTTCGACCGGCGGCTGAACGTCTATCTCAAAACGATCGTGGCCGATGTAGCGCTGACGTCCAAGGGCGCGTTGCCCGAGCCCTCCGCGCTCGGCGAGCCTTTGTTCGAGCAGCCGCTCTCGGGCTGGTATTGGCAGATCATCCGCCTCGGCGGCGATAAAGTCGAAGTAAAAACGTCACGCTCCGTACCCGAAGGCGGCCTGCCCATTCTCTCGGATGCAAATATCGTCGAGGGTCTCGGCGGTTTCCGCGAGGGCTATGTCGACGGACCCGAGGGACAGCGTCTGCGCTTGGTCGAGCGCATCGTCGATCTCGGCGAGGACGGCCGCTACCTCGTGGCGGTCGCGGGTGACGCCTATGAGATCGACGACGACAGCGAAGACTTCAACGACGCTCTATTTTTTGCTCTCGCCTTGCTCGGCATCGCCTTCGTGCTGACCGTATGGTTTCAGGTTCGCTTTGGCCTCCGTCCGCTTACCCGCATATCCGAAGCGCTCGCCGCCGTTCGCTCGGGCCGCGCCGAAAAGCTCGAAGGCAAGTTTCCGGAAGAAATCGCTCCGCTCGCGCGCGAAGTGAATGCGCTGTTGGAATCCAATCGCGAAATCGTCGATCGTGCGCGCATGCATGTCGGCAACCTCGCGCATGCGCTGAAGACGCCGCTTTCGGTTCTGCTCAACGAGGCGGCGGGCCGGAACGATCCCGGCGCCGATAAGGTGCGCGAGCAGGTCTCGGTCATGCGCGAGCAGGTCCAGCACCATCTCGAGCGGGCGCGGCTCGCCGCGCGCGTCGCGGTGGTGGGAACCGTGAGCGAAGTGCCGCCCGCCGTCGAGCGGCTCGCGCGCACGATGTCGAAAATTCATCATGACCGTCAGCTCACGATCGAGACGCGGGGAATCGAGGACGTGAAGTTTCACGGCGAGAGCCAGGATTTCGAGGAGATGCTCGGCAATCTCGTCGACAACGCTTGCAAGTGGGCGAACTCGCGCGTCGAAATCCAGGTGTTTGCCAAGCATCCGGCCAATCCCGCCGATCGCGCCTTCTTCCACGTTCTGATCGACGATGACGGGCCTGGATTGTCGGCCGAGGCGCGCGAGCAGGTTCCGAGTCGCGGACGCAAGTTAGATGAGAACAAGCCGGGCTCCGGCCTCGGCCTTTCCATCGTCGCGGATCTCGCGATGCTCTATGGCGGCAAACTCGTGCTCGGCAACGCGCCGATCGGGGGGCTCCGCGCCGAACTCGTATTGCCCGCCGCCTGAAGCGCGAGGGGGCCTAGCTTTCGCCCCAATCATCGGCACGTATCGCGTGGACGAGGAAGCGTTCTGTTTTGGCGGAACGCGGAAAAGGGATCTACGTGCGGGCGCTGACAAAACAATCGATCATCCTGGCCGTGCTTGCGCTTGCTTTAGCGAGCTGCGCCGAAGAACCCGGCCCCAAGACCGGCGCCGGCATTGCAACCGGCACGTTAGCCGGCGGTTTGATTGGTGCTGCAACAGGCCGCAGACCGGGCTCGGTCATCGCCGGCGCCGTCATCGGCGGCATCGTCGGCGGCTCGATCGGCAACGCCTTGGACGCGGAAGATCGCAGGCGTGCCTACATGGCGGAAATGCAGGCGCTCGAATATGGTGGCCCTGGCGCGCCCGTCAGCTGGCGCGGTGAGCACGGCGCCTACGGAACCATCGTCGCCGGGCCCGCCTATCCGCAAGGTGACTACGAGCGCTGCCGCGAATATACCCACACGATTTATATTCAGGGTCAGCCGCAAAATGCCCGCGGCGTCGCCTGCCGCAATCCCGACGGTACCTGGACCCCGATCAGCTGAGTTGAGACCGGCGCGGGGCCTGCAAACCTAAACGATCTCTTAACGCCGCACGCCCTATCTTCCTCGCGCGGGTGGATTGCACTGGTCAGGGGACAGGGATGAGCGGCGGATCTTCGCCGGTCGAGCGGCTGCGGCAATATCTTCGAGAAATTTCGCCGCAGGCGCGCGCGCTTCTTCTGCGCGAGCTCGAGCGCGGCGCGCTATCGGGCGAGCAATTGCCCGGGCCTTGACCTCATTCTCGATGAATTGCGCAAAGAGCAACGCACCTCGAACTACACGAGCGAGCGGCTCGATGCCCCCGATCGGCGTTTTTTCTCCCGATCGAACCTTTTCTCGTCGACGAGGAAATTCCGGAGCGGACCGCGGGCCGCATCGCCCGCGCATCCCTGCCGCGGATTTGGACGTGGCTCGAGCGCGACCTCTTGCCCATGGAAACGCAAATCCTGCTCCGCGACACCAGGGCCGCGCTCACCGCTGGAGATACGGTCAGGGCCGATCGGCTGATCCACGATTTTCAGACTCAATCGCTTGCAGCCATTGAAAAAGCGCTTGCGGCCATTGTGGACAATAACAAGGGCCGGCAAAAACTGGTCTCGCAACTCGGCGGCGAGCGCGTTCTCGAAGCGCTGTTGGAAATCGCGGCGATATTTCGCGTCCGTGGAACACTGAAAGAACTCTCGTCGCGCCTGCCCGAGCAAATCAAGAATCTGGCGGATGCCGAACTCGATTCGACGCGTACGCTGTTCGAGCATCCCGCGCTCAAGCGGCCCGATGTCTTCGCCTATGCCCTCGTTGTTTTATTCTCGCGAGTGGCCGCACCCATTCATCTTCTGCGGCTTGCAGTTGCGAGCATGGAGACCGACTCCGCGAAGAAGATCGCGGAAACGCCGTTCGCCTTCGCCATCGACCTGATCGTTGACGAGATGACGCGCGCGTCCGTTCGTCTCGCGCTCGACATGCGGGCGAATTCCATCCCGGAGATCTGCGTCGGCATCAAGCGCTTTCACGACCTCGCTCGCGGATTGGCAACCGAAATCAACATGTCCGACGACACGCGCTGGGCAAAGCGGATCGCGCAAATGCGCGCCGACACGGCCGCGTTATTGCGATCGAGAATCGACGGTCTGCCCGGTCAGGTTCGCCGTCTCCTGCGGCCGCACCCGAAAGCAGAGATCGGTTTGGGCTCCATTATCGATACGCACGCGGTCGCCGATATCGAAGCCGCGCTCGAAGTGCTTCGGGCCTGCCGCATGTATGCTGCGGAGGTCGCAGTCAACGAAATTACCTTACGCGTGACTTCGGAACTGGAGACGTGCCTCGACACTGCAACGCAGGCGCTCCTCGATTCCGTCCGCCACTCTTCGCCCGAGGATCGCCCCTTCCGGCTCTCGCAATTGGACGCCGCGGTCCGCTTTTCGAGCAAGATATTCGGCCGGCGCTATGCCGAGCTGCTCGCCAAGGCCGCCGAAGTCGCGACCCAGAGCGAATCCCGCGCGGCGCAGGGCTAATCGCCTCGCTCCCGCCTAAATCCGCCTGCAATTCGCTCTCTACAGCCGCACCGCTTTGCGGAGTATAAGACCGACGGCCGTGATCCCTGCCGGATCAGGGCTTTTTGCCTCGAACGGGACGGCGATCCTGCGTGACGATGCTCTTTTGGCCTTTGTTTGCCCTGATGACGGCCGCCGCGGTCTTCGCGGTGCTTTGGCCGCTCAGCCGGCGGCAGGAAACTCCCGACCCCGCGCGGGAAACGGGATTGGCGGTCTATCGAGACCAATTCGTCGAAATCGAGCGCGACCGCGCGCGCAATCTCATCAATGAGCCCGAGGCGAAATTTGCCGGCGTCGAGGTTGGCCGGCGCTTGCTTGCAGCGGCCGATAACATCGCGGACTTCTCGCAAAATTCAACGGCACGCCGCGCCGCCGCGCTTGTAGCTCTTGCCGGAATCCCGGCGGTCGCCCTTGGCCTTTATTTGCTGCTCGGCTCCCCAGACCTTTCCGGCGCTCCATTGTCTTCGCGCCTTGCCGCCGCTCCCGAAAACCAGGACATCGCGCTCCTGGTGCGAAGAGTGGAATCCCACTTGGCCGAACTGCCCGATGACGGCCGCGGCTGGGAAATCCTGGCGCCGATTTATCTGCGCATGGGGCGGGTGAACGAAGCGGTGAAAGCGCGCACGAACGCGCTCCGTCTGCTCGGCGGAAACGCGGAGCGCGAAGTCGATCTCGGCGAGGCGCTTGTCGCCGAGGCAAATGGCGTGGTGACCGCCGAGGCAAGGGCCGCCATCGAGCGCGCGAGCGTTCTTGACCCTCGTCATCCCAAGGCGCGTTTCTTCCTCGGGCTCGCGGCCGAGCAGGATGGGCGCCTGAAGGACGCGAAGATCATCTGGCAGGGCCTCGTGAACGACGCGCCGGAAGGTGCACCCTGGCTTGGCGTCGTGCGAACGGCGCTCGCGCGCTTGCAAGCAGCCGGGCAAAACCAATGAGCGATCAACCATGAGCCGTCGGCAGCGGCGTCTCGTGCTGATCGGCGTGGTATTCGCGATTCTGTCGCTGGCCGTGGGCCTTGCGCTGAATGCGTTTCGGGAATCGGTCGTGTTTTTCGTCACACCGAGCGAGCTTGCCGCCAAGCCCGTTGAGACCGGCAAGCGGTTCCGTATCGGCGGTCTCGTCAAGCAAGGAAGCCTCGTTCGCGAGGGGCTTTCGGCGCGATTCGAGGTGACCGACGGCGGCGCGAGCTTTCCCGTGGTTTATCGCGGCCTGCTGCCGGATTTATTCCGCGAGCAGCAAGGCGTCGTCGCGGAAGGCGCCTTCGATGCGGCAGGCACTTTTCGCGCCGACACCGTGCTGGCCAAGCATGACGAGCGTTACATGCCGAAAGAAGTCGCCGACGCCCTGAAAAAACAGGGCGTTTGGCGCGAAGAAAGCGCGGCCAGAAAATGATCGCCGAGCTTGGCCATTTCTCACTCGCGCTCGCCTTCGCGCTTGCCCTTTTGCAAGCGGGAATATCGCTTTGGGGAGCGGCAAAACGCGATGTCACGTTAATGAGCGTGGCCGGCCCGATGGCGTTGGCCGGATTCGGATTTGTCGCGTTTGCTTTCTTCTGTCTCGTCGCGGTCTATGTGCAGTCGGATTTTTCGGTCGCGAGCGTCTATGCCAATTCCCATTCGGCGCAGCCGCTTCTCTATAAGGTGACTGGCGTTTGGGGAAACCATGAAGGCTCGATGCTTTTGTGGGTACTCGTGCTCGCGATCTTTTCGGCGCTCGTTGCCCTCTTCAGCGGAAATCTGCCGATGCGGCTTCGCGCCAATGTACTCGGCGTCGAGGGGGCGATCGCCGCCGTGTTTCTGTTGTTTATTCTGACGACCTCGAATCCTTTTTTGCGTCTTGATCCGCCGCCGGTGGAAGGGCGCGAACTCAATCCGATCTTGCAAGACATCGGCCTCGCGATTCATCCGCCGCTCTTGTATCTCGGCTATGTCGGTTTTTCGATCAGCTTCGCCTTCGCCATCGCGGCCTTAATCGAAGGCCGCATCGATGCCGCATGGGCCCGCTGGGTGCGCCCGTGGGCGCTCGTCGCCTGGATCTTCCTTACACTCGGAATCGCTATGGGCTCCTACTGGGCCTATTACGAACTCGGCTGGGGCGGCTATTGGTTCTGGGATCCGGTCGAGAATGCGTCGCTAATGCCGTGGCTCGCGGGCACGGCGCTCCTGCACTCGGCAGTCGTGATGGAAAAACGCGACGCGTTGAAAATCTGGACCGTGCTCCTCGCAATCCTGACATTCTCGCTCTCGTTGCTCGGCACGTTTCTGGTACGCTCCGGCGTTCTCACCTCGGTTCACACCTTCGCCAACGATCCCGCGCGCGGCGTGTTCATTCTCGCCATTTTGACCTTGTTTGTCGGCGGCTCGTTCACGCTCTTCGCCTGGAGAGCGACCGAGCTGAAACCGGGTGGCCTGTTCGCGCCGATCTCGCGCGAGGGCGCGCTTGTCCTCAATAACCTGTTTCTGTCGGCGGCAGCTGCGACGGTTCTGACCGGCACGCTTTATCCGCTGGCCCTGGAAGCAATCACGGGGGCGAAGATTTCGGTCGGCGCGCCTTTTTTTAATCGCACTGCCGGTCCGCTCTTTCTTTGCTTGCTGATCTTGATGCCGGCCGGCCCGCTGCTTGCCTGGAAGCGCGGCGATCTTGCTGGCGTCGCGCAGCGTCTTGTCGTGGCCGCGGCGATTTCATTCGCCGTCGCGGCTTTATCGCTCTGGCTCGTGCAGGGCGGTCCGCTGCTCGCGGCGATCGGGCTCTTTATTGCGCTTTACGCCATCGCTGGCGCACTCGTTGAATTCGCCGATCGAACCGCGTTGTTTCGGGAACCGCTTGCGGCTTCGCTCTCGCGCGTAGTCGGCCTGCCGCGTTCGGCCTTCGGAACCACGCTCGCGCATCTCGGCATCGGTCTCGCTCTGCTCGGCATCGTCGCGGAAGCGGGCTGGAGCGAGGAGCGCATCGTCGCGCTCAAGGCGGGCGACCAGGTTTCGATCGGGCAATTCGACCTTCAGTTCAAAGGGGTTATCCCGCGCCAGGGGCCGAATTGGCGCGATCTTGTCGGCCGCTTCGAAGTGCGAAAAGGCGGGGTCGTCGTCGCGACGATGGAGCCCGCCAAACGCACCTATCTCGCGAATGGCCAATCCACCACCGAAGCCGGGATCGAGACGTTCGGGTTCGGGCAGCTCTATGCGAGCCTCGGCGATCCCACGGCCGATGGAGCCGTATCGGCGCGCATCTATTGGAAGCCGCTTGTCACCTTGATCTGGCTCGGCGGCGTGGTCATGGCGATCGGCGGCGCCTGTTCGATCAGCGATCGCCGGCTTCGCATCGGCGCGCCGCAGCCCGCAAGGCGCAGCACCCTCCCGGCGCCGGCGGAATAAGCGCGATGCGCCGGTTCATTTTCGCTTCGATCGCCGCTTTATCGCTAGTCTCGGCCGCTTTCGCCGTGGAGCCGGACGAAGTGCTGCCCGATCCTGCGCTCGAGGCGCGCGCTCGCGCGCTGTCGAAGACGTTGCGCTGCATGGTTTGCCAGAATCAGTCGATCGACGATTCGAACGCGCCGCTCGCCCGCGATTTGCGCCTGTTGCTGCGCGAGCGAATCAAGGCCGGCGAGAGCGACGACCAAGTCCGCGACTTCCTAGTTTCCCGTTATGGCGAATTCGTACTGCTGGAGCCGCGTCTGAATGAGCACACCTTTATTTTGTGGGCCTTGCCGGCTCTCGGACTCGTGATCGGCGGAATCGCTCTCCTTCTCGCCCTTCGCCGCGGAAAGGGGACAGCTGCAAACCCGCTTTCTGCCGAGGAAAAACGGCGATTGCAGCGGCTTTTGGAGGGCTCCGACGTTAAGAAAATGTAACTTTTCAGCCAGTGCGCCGTAAGGGGCGGGCTCATAGATATCTCCACGAACAAAGACACGAAAGATACGGAGACCGTGATGTCGCCCACCAACGTAACCGCGCCGCCCGCCCGCGGCTTTTTCAAGCGCCGCCGCGCCCTCTTGCTCGCCAGCGTTTTCGGCCTCGCGCTTACGGGACTTTCCGTGGGCCAGATTATCATCCCCAATATTTCCCCCCCCGCCTTTGCCCAGATCAGCACCGATCGTCCGGCCAATCAGTATTCCTTCGCCGATGTCGTCGAGCGCGTCCGCCCCGCGGTCGTGAGCGTCAAGGTCAAGGTCGATGAATCGCCGACGACCATGTATTTCGGCGGCCAGGGTTCCGAAGGCGGCAATGAAGATCTTCCGCCGAACATCGAGCGTTTCATGCGCCGCTTCTTCGGCGATCGGCCCGGCGGCGTGCCGCGCAATCGCGGGCGTGTCATGGGGCAAGGCTCCGGCTTCCTCATTTCTCCCGACGGATATCTCGTTACCAACAATCACGTCGTCGAAAAGGCATCCGAAGTCGATGTCGTGACCGATGACGGCAAGACCTACACCGCGAAGGTGATCGGGACCGATCCCCGCACGGACGTCGCCCTGCTCAAGATTGAAGGCCGCAAGGACTTCCCTTGGGTGAAACTCGCCGGCGATTCGCCGCGTGTGGGCGATTGGGTGCTCGCGGTCGGAAATCCGTTCGGTCTCGGCGGCACGGTGACGGCCGGCATCGTTTCGGCGCGCGGCCGCGATATTGGCGCCGCCGGCACCGACGACTTCCTGCAGATTGACGCGGCGGTGAACCGCGGCAATTCCGGCGGCCCGACCTTTAACCTCGCCGGCGAAGTCATCGGCGTGAACACGGCGATCGTGTCGCCCTCGGGCGGCAGCGTCGGCATCGCCTTCGCGATCCCCTCCGAGACCGTGACCCGCGTCGTCGCTTCGCTCAAAGAGACCGGCACCGTCACCCGCGGCTATCTCGGCGTGAACATTCAGCCGATCACGCCCGAAATCGCCGACGGTCTCGGCCTGAAGGAGCCGCGCGGTGCGCTCGTATCCGATGTCCAGCCGGACACGCCCGCGGCCAAGGCCGGCATCCACGCCGGAGACGCCGTTCTCTCGGTCAATAACGAGGCCGTAAAGGACGCGCGCGATCTCTCACGGCGCATCTCCTTGTTGCAGCCCGGAGCGAACGTGAAGCTCGCGCTCATCCGTGACGGCAAGGAACGCACTGTCGAAGTGAACCTCGGAAAGCTGCCGGATCAGCGGGCGGATCGCCCGTCCGAGCGCGGCGGCAAGTCGGGTGGCACTGATCTTTCCGGTCTTGGCCTTTCGCTGGCGCCCGCACCTTCGATGGGCGCCGGCCGTGAAGGCGTCGTCGTCACCGAGGTTGACCCCTCGGGTCCCGCCGCCGAGCGCGGCTTGAAATCGGGCGACGTCATTTTGGAAGCCGGCGGCAAGCTGGTCACCAACCCCGCCGACGTGCGCGATGCCCTTTCCGCCGCTCGAAAGGACGGCAAAAGCGTCATCCTGCTTCGCGTCAAGGGCGAGGACGGGAATCGTTTCGTGACCTTGCCCGTCGGGCAAGGCTAGAGCTCGGGAGCCGGCGGCGGCTTCCCCGTCGCCCCCACCACCGCCGGAGTTCCCAGGGGCGGGAGGTCTTAGGGCCTCCCGCCCGGTTTTTTAGTACAACGATGGAAGTCCAATGTTACTCGAAACGAAGAAGACTGATTCGAAATCGGGGAGCACGAAAACGATGCGCCTCTTGGTGGTCGAGGATGACCGCGAAGCCGCGGCTTATCTCCGCAAGGCACTGCGCGAGTCAGGCCACATTTGCGAAATCGCCTATGACGGCGAGGAAGGCCTTGCGCTCGCGCTCGACGGCGAATTCGATGTTTTTGTCATCGATCGTATGCTGCCGAAACGCGACGGGCTTTCGCTCGTGTCGGAGGTGCGCAAACGCGGCGTCAGAACGCCCGTGCTTATCCTCTCCGCCTTGGGCCAGGTCGACGATCGCGTGACCGGATTGCGCGCGGGCGGCGACGATTATTTGTCGAAGCCCTACTCGTTCTCCGAATTGCTCGCGCGGATCGAGGCGCTCGCCCGCCGCATCGCGCCGCAAGCCGCCGACACGGTCTATAAGGTCGGCGATCTCGAGCTCGATCGGCTCGCGCACCGCGTCACCCGCTCGGGTCAGGAAATCCCGCTGCAGCCGCGCGAGTTCCGCCTGCTCGAATATTTACTGCGCCACGCGGGACAGGTGGTGACGCGTACGATGCTGCTGGAAAACGTTTGGGATTATCACTTCGATCCGCAGACCAACGTCATCGACGTGCACGTGTCGCGCTTGCGCTCGAAGATCGACAAGGGCTTCGATCGTCCGCTGCTTCATACCGTGCGCGGCGCGGGATATATGGTCCGTGACGGCGCTCGCTAAGCTTTTTCGAACGACGGCGTTCAAGATCGTCGCGGCCTATCTCCTGATATTCGCGTTGTTCGCCGCCGGCGTCGTTTTCTATCTCGCCCGTCACACCCAGCAGCTCGTCGTCTCGCAGATTACCGAGACCGTCGATCTCGAAGTTCGGAACCTCACCGAGCAATACGGGATCGGCGGAATCGGCCGATTGGTGGACGTGATCGAGCGGCGCACGGCACAACCCGGCTCGAATTTGTATTTAGTGACGGCCTATTCCGGCGACGCGCTTGCCGGAAACATCGTCGATATCCCCGTCAGCGTTTTGCAAAACGAAGGATGGTCGGAAATCACCTACCGGCATCCCGAAGCCGGCAACGCCGCCAAGGAGAGCCGCGCGCTGGCGCGCGTCACCTTTCTATCGGGCGGCTTTCGCCTGCTCGTCGGCCGCGATTTCGAGGAGCGCGACCGGCTTCGTCAAATTCTCGCCCAGCCCGCGCGTTGGGCGGTCGTGCTCATCGTCGTGATGGGGGTCGCCGGCGGCATCTTCGTCGCGCGCCGCGTGTTAAAACGAATCGATTCGATGACCGCGACCAACGAGCGCATCATGGCCGGCGACCTCACCGGCCGGCTCGCGGTGACGGGATCGGGCGATGAGTTCGACCGCTTGGCGAACAGCCTCAATGCGATGCTGGAGCGCATCGAAGCCTTGATGTCCGGGCTGAAGCAGGTCTCCGATAATATCGCGCACGACCTCAAGACCCCTCTCACGCGCCTGCACAACCGCTCCGAGGAAGCGCTGCGGAGCGCGAAAAGCGAGGGCGATTACCGCGCCGCCCTCGAATCCACGATCGAAGAGTCCGACGGATTGATCCGCACCTTCGACGCGTTGCTGATGATCGCGCGCGCCGAAGCGGGCGAAGCGCGGCACGGCATGACCGATTTCGACGCCAATGACGTGGCGAAAAGCGTGGTCGAGCTTTATGAACCGCTCGCCGAGGAAAAGGGCTTGCATCTCGCCGCTGATATCGAGGGGCCGCTGCCCGTTCACGGCAGCCGTGAGCTGGTGGGCCAGGCGCTCGCCAATCTCATCGATAACGCGATCAAGTATGGCGCGGCAGGCCGGCCGGGCGGCAAGAGCGAGATTCGCGTCGCCACCCATCGCGAGAACGGAAGCGCCTTGTTGACCGTAGCGGATCACGGCTGCGGGATTGCCGCCGGGGATCGCGGCCGCGCGGTCGAGCGGTTCGTGCGCCTGGAACCCAGCCGCTCGCGCCCGGGCGTCGGTCTCGGTCTTTCACTGGCCTCGGCGGTCGCCCGCCTGCATGGCGGCGAATTGCGGCTTGAGGATAATTCACCGGGGCTTCGCGTGACGCTGGCGCTACCGGCGCAGCGCAGCGAGGGGGCTTGACGCGGCGCGCGCGGCGCGCAGTTTGCGGGGATGTTTTGGCGCAAGAACAAGCCCGCGGTCGACAAATCTCTCCCTCTTGCGATGCGCATTCGAAAAGCGCCGCTTCTCGCGGCGCCGAAGATCGCAAAAAAAGCCGTCACAGAACTGTTAACGAGTTCTGAAACCGAAACCGCGAATGCTCTCAAGCGTCTTTTCGAGCAAAAGACGGTTCGCCAGTTGATCGAAGGCATCGCCGACGGCTCGCCTTTTCTTTGGGGACTTACGCGCGAAGACCCGCCGCGCTTGGCCGAATTGCTTCATTCCAATCCCGAGCAGCATCTTGCCGATCTGATCGCTCGCCGAACGCAAACGGCCCGCGCGACCGCCGATTCGGAAACGATCGCCCGCGAACTCCGGCTGATGAAACGCGAGGCGGCGCTGTTGATCGCGCTCGCCGACATTGGCGGCGTCTGGTCTTTCGCCGACGTGGCGCAAGCCTTGACCGCGGTCGCGGAAGCCGCGGTCCAGGCGGCGGCGGGTTTTCTGTTGTCGAAAGCGCGCGCGGCCGGCCAGCTTCGTTTGCCCAAGCCAAACGCTCCCGGTGAGGGGTCCGGCTTCATCGTACTCGGTATGGGCAAGCTCGGCGGCGGCGAGCTGAATTATTCCAGCGATATCGATCTCATTGTTCTGTTCGACCCCAAAGCGCCGCTTGCGGATGGCGTCGAGCCCAGTCCGTTTTTCGTGAAGCTCACGCGCGAACTCGTGCGGCTCCTGCAAGAGCGCACGTCCGACGGATATGTATTTCGCGTCGACCTTCGTCTGCGCCCGGATCCGGGATCGACACAGGTCGCGATCGCGACCGACGCGGCACTCGCCTATTACGAACGCAGTGGGCAAACTTGGGAGCGGGCCGTCTTCATCAAGGCGCGCCCGATTGCCGGCGATATCGCCGCCGGCGAGAATTTTCTTCGCGACCTCGCCCCTTTCATTTGGCGGCGCTACCTCGACCACGCCGCCATCGCCGAAATTCAGGCGATGAAGCGGCAAATCAACGCCTTTCGCGGCCATGGCGAGATCGCGGTCGAAGGTCACAACATCAAGCTCGGGCGCGGCGGCATCCGCGAGATCGAATTTTTTGTGCAAACCCAGCAGCTGATCGCGGGTGGAAGGGCACCTGAATTGCGCGGGAAGAAGACGCTCGCGGTGCTGGATGCGCTCGCCGTAGGCGGCTGGATCGATGCCAAGGCGCGCGAAGAGCTCTCGGCGGCTTACCTATTTCTGCGCGAAGTCGAGCACCGGTTGCAGATGGTGGCCGATGAGCAGACGCATTCGCTGCCACAAGACCCCGATGCCTTGGTTCGCTTCGCGCGATTTTTCGGTGCCCGCGGGCGCAGTGACTTCGCCGTTCTCCTCGAAGGCCATCTTGGCCGCGTGCAATCGCATTACTCGCATCTTTTCGAGGACGCGCCGCGCCAAGCTCCCGAGGCAAGCCGGCTCGCATTCCCGCCGGATCAGGACGACCGGGAGACACTCGATGCGCTCGCGGCCATGGGCTTTCGCGATCCCGTGGCGGCAAGCGCGGTCGTGCGCGGCTGGCTCATGGGCCGTTATCGATCGCTGCGGCCGGAGGCCGCGCGCGCCGACCTCGCTCTTATTGCGCCCTCGCTGCTCGCGGATCTCGCACGCTCCGGCGATCCCGACACGGCACTCATCGCTTGTGACCGGTTCTTCTCGGAATTGCCCGGCGGCGAGCGGCTGTTGGCGGCGCTGCGCACGCACCCCGATCTCGTTCGTCTTCTCTCCCTGATTTTGGGCACGGCGCCGCGCCTCGGAGACATCGTCGCGCGTTCGCCGTCCTTGCTCGACGGCCTGCTCGATCCCGGCTTCTTTGGCGCCTCACCCAGCGAAGAAACCCTGACCGCACGTCTCGATGCTTTTCTCTCCGGGGCGGAGAACGAGGAGCAGCTTTTCGACCGCGCGCGCCGCTTCGGGCGCGAGCAGATGGTTCTCATCGGCGTGCGAATTCTTTCGGGAGTCTTGTCGGCGGGCCAGGCGGGCGAGGCCTATGCGACGCTCGCCGACGTCGTGATCCGCGCGCTTCACTGCGAGATTGAACGAAGATTTAGTGCGGCCCACGGCCACATGCGCAGCGCGGAAACAGCGGTGCTTGCGCTTGGAAAGCTCGGCGGCCGCGAGATGACCGCGGGTTCCGACCTCGATTTGATTCTGCTTTACGATTTCGATCCGCGCTTCCCGCGCTCCGACGGCAAACGGCCGCTCGATGGCACGCAATATTACGCCCGCCTGACCAAGCGGCTGATCAGCGCGCTGACGACGCCGACCAACGACGGAAAGCTCTACGATGTCGATTTGCGCTTGCGCCCGTCCGGCCGCTCGGGGCCGGTGGCGACGGGGCTCGAGAGCTTCGCGCTCTATCAGCGCGAGGAGGCCTGGACCTGGGAGCACATGGCACTCACGCGTGCGCGCGTGGTTTCGGCGGTGCCCGCCTTCCGCACCCGCATCGAAACGCTGATCCACGAAGTCCTATGTTTGAAGCGGGACCCGCAAAAAATCGCCAATAACGTGCGCGAAATGCGCCGCATGATCGCGGCCGAAAAAGGCGAGGATGATCGCTGGGACCTGAAATACGTCAAAGGCGGCCTGGTCGATATCGAGTTCATCGCGCAATATCTCTCGCTCGTACATGCGGCTCTGCATCCGAAAATTCTCGACACCAATACGGTTCGCGTGCTCGAACACGCCCAATCGCTCGAAATTTTGAATCCGGCCGATGGCGAATTGCTGCGCACGGCGGCGCGGCTTTATCGCGACCTCACGCAGCTCTTGCGCCTGTGTCTGCCGGGGCATTTCGATCCGGCGGCCTCAGGCTCAGCACTTCTCGCGCTGCTCGCGCGCGCGGGCGGGCTACCCGATTTTTCCACGTTGGAAGCGCATCTCGCCGATACCCAGGCGCGCGTACGGCGCTGCTTCGATGAGATCGTCAACGGAAAAGTTTGAGGCGCTTCGCGGTTTATTCCGCGGCCTCTACCGTGATCCGATTGGGATGAATGGGAAGGCGCAGGATGACGGTAGTGCCCATGCCCTCGATCGAGCGAATTTTCATCGCTCCGCCGTGCAGCTCGATCAGGGATTTCGCGATCGCAAGTCCAAGGCCGGAGCCTTGGAAGGTCTTGGTGAACTGGCTCTCGACTTGCTCGAAGGGGCGGCCGAGCTTTTTCAAATGATCCTTCGAGATTCCGATGCCGGAGTCCTCGATCAAGAGCAGGACCGCGTTTCGCGACATTCGTACGCGCACCGCGACCCTGCCGCCTTCCGTCGTGAACTTCACGGCGTTCGACAACAGGTTCAGCAGAATCTGCTTCAGCGCCCTGCGATCGCCGGAGACGATCAAGCCCGGCGGCACTTCCGAATCGACGGTGAGCCTTTTCTCGTCGGCCTTGACCGCCATCACGCGCATCGCTTCCGCGATGATCTGGTCGAGCCGCAAATCTTCCATCGCGAGCGGCATGCGGCCGGCTTCGATTTTCGACATATCGAGGATATCGTTGATGACCTCGAGCAGATATCGTCCGCTCTGGCGAATGTCCTGGCAATATTCCTGATATTTCTCCGAGCCGAGCGCGCCGAACATGCCCGATTCCATGATCTCGGAAAATCCGATGATCGCGTTCAAGGGCGTCCGCAGTTCATGGCTCATATTGGCTAGAAAATCCGATTTCGCTTTGTTCGCTTGCTCCGCGCGCGTTTTCTCGTCGGCGTATTTTTGCGCGAGATCCGCGAGCTGCTGCGCTTGGTATTCGAGCGTCTGCTGCGACTGACGCTGATCGGCGATCGTGGCCATCAGCCGCTTCTCGCTCTCCATCAGGCGCTCTTCGTGGCGCTTGTTTGCCGTGATGTCGGTGCCGACGGAGACGAAGCCGCCATCCTTGGTGCGCCGCTCGCTGATCTTCAGCCAGCGGCCGTCGCCGAGCTGCGCTTCGAAGGAGCGCGCGCCGACCTCCGCCCGCTCCTCGGATTTCAGCGGTGTGCGAATGACGGGCTGGCGGCCCGCGGTAATGACATCCTCATAGGCGGTTCCCGGCTGGGTGACGGCCTCGGGGAGATTGTGCAGCTGCTGGAATTTCGAATTGCAGAGCACCAACCGATCCTCCGAATCCCACAGCACGAACGCCTCCGAAATCGTCTCAACCGCATCACGCAGGCGAATGTCGGCTGTCGCCGAGCGCTCGGCGAGGCGCTGCTCCTCGGTGACATCGACGGCGATGCCGATTACATGCGGGCCCGTGTCGGCGCCCTGGCGCACGATTTCCGCGCGCGCCCGCAGCCAAACCCAGTCTCCCCGGGCGTGACGCATACGAAACGCGCGGTCGATCGTCGCGTCTTTGGTTTCTGCAAGGTTGGCGGCGATTTCGTACAAGCTGCCATCGTCGGCGTGAACGAGGCTGTCGACTTCGCCGAACGACAACAGTTCCTCGCGCGGCTCGAAGCCGAGAATCTCGAACATGGAGTCCGACCAATAAATGCGGCCGCGGGCGAGATCCCAATCCCAAAGCCCGCAACGCCCGCGGTTGAGCGCGGTGTCGATGCGGGCGCGAACCATTTCGTAGATCGAATCGGCTTCGCGGGCGCGCGTCGATTGCCAATGGAAGGCAAAGCCGAGGACCAAGAGGACGAAGCCGGTGGTGGTGACGAGCGTAACGGTGAGAGCGGAGTCGGAACGCCAGCGGTCGAGCGCGCGTTCTTTCGGCTGAATGACGGCAATCTGCCCCAGCGGCGGGTGAAGGTTGCGGACGGCCGCGAGCACGCTGGTTCCGTCCGCGAGTTTCAAATCGAGGACGCCGGCTTTCTCCGCGAAAGCGGCAAGCGGCTCTGCCGTGCCGAGCACGGCGGCGAGCGTGGTGGGAGCGTTGACGCCCGCCTCAGGCATTGCGCCCAAGATTTGCCCCGCGCTATCGGTGACGTAGAAGCGGCGGCCGCCGGCGATTGCCTGCGAAGGCAACGCATCTCTTAAAACTTCGTTAATCCTCGGCTTCGAGGAGTCCCTGCCGATGCGATGGATCAAATCCTCGCCGATCGCGGCGGTGATGAGCGTTAAATTCTCATGCGCTTCGGCGAGCGTCTCGCGCCGGTGCTCGGAGATCTGCACCGCCGCTCCGACCGCAACCGCCGCGAGGAACGCGACGATAAGTAACGGCACCGCGCGGCGGAGCAACGGCTCGGCTTCGAGCAGACGCTGATAGGCGGGATGAGTGAGGGAGCGGGCAAGACCACGCACGGCCTGCGCATGCAAAGATGCGTTGGCAGCGTGGGCGCGCGCCATCGCCAGCCTCCTCGGATAAGTCCCCGACCTCTTGTCCGGAGGGACTGCCGCATCTCTCCGAATCACCTTGATAAGAATCGAAGTCGCGGTGATTTGTCTAGAGTCTGGAAAAACAAAAAAAAGGCCTCTCGCGGTCCTTTTGCCGCCTCAGGCGAGCGCCCGTCCGACGATATCGCGGGAGTCGGCGGACAGATTAGCCGCCGCCACCCGCTTGAGCGCGGCCTCGGCGGCGGCGCGGCGAACCGGTTCCAGCGCGCGCCAGCTCTTGAAGGACGAAAACAGGCGCGCCGCGACCTGCGGATTTTTCGCATCGAGCTTGAGCGCAAAGTCGGCGAGGAAAGCGTAGCCTTCTCCATCCCGCCGGTTGAATTGCGAGGGGTTCCCGGCCGCGAACGCGCCGATTAGCGACCGCACGCGATTGGGGTTGGCGAGCGAAAAGCCGGGATGGTGCATCAGCTTGCGCACGCGATCGAGCGTTGCGGGCTCGGGTATCTGGGCCTGCAGCGCGAACCATTTATCCATCACCAGCGGGTTCTCGCCGAAAAGCTTCTGAAACTCGTCGAACGCGAGCTCTCTCTCCGCCACGTCGTGGGTTGAGAGAATGGCGAGTGCTGCGAAGCGATCGGTCATGTTGTCGGCATCGCGAAACTGGCGGAGTGCCCGCTCGATGCCCGATTTGGAACCGGTTGCGGCGACGAGATCGAGGCAAGCGTTCTTCAGCGCGCGGCGTCCCGCGCTTGCGGCGGCCGGCGAATAGGGCGCGCGCGGAGAAAGCCGCTCATAAATTCTCTCGCAAGGAGCCGCGAGCGCGCCGCCGAGCGTGCGCTTCAAACCCTTGCGGGCCGCGAGCACAGCGTCTGGGTCGACGTCGTTTCCGATCTCATGCGCGATATCGGCTTCGCTCGGGATCGCGACCACTTGCGCGACGAAAGCGGGGTCGAGCCGGTCATCCTCGAAGCTCAACGTGAGCGCCGAAATCAACGCCTTGGGGGAAGGGGGCGCTTGCTTGGCGCGAATGGTCGCGGCACTCGCGACGAGGTGGTGCATCGCGAGCGTGGATGCGGCGTCGAAACGATTGAAGGAATCGCTGTCGTGGCCGGCGATAAAAACAAGATCGTCCTCGCCGAGATTCGAAACGAGCTTGATCGGCGCCGAAAATCCGCGATTGAACGACGGGATCGGCCGCTCGTGGATTCCATCGAAAACGAAAGTTTCCTCCGCGGCCGAAATCCGCAATATGCCGTCGCTGATTTTGCTTCCATTCGCGGGCTTAAGCGGCAGATCGCGCCCGTCCTTGCCGAGCAGTCCAAAAGCGAGCGGAATGAGCATAGGCTGTTTCGCGCTTTGCCCCGGCGTCGGCGGCACCATCTGGCGTACTTCCAGGCGATAGCTCGAGTGCTTTGCATCGAAGCTTCCCCTGAGTGCGAGCTCGGGCGTTCCCGCTTGCGAATACCAAAGCTTGAATTGCGAGAGATCGACGCCGTTGGCATCGGCGAAACAACCGAGGAAATCCTCGACGGTCGCGGCCTTGCCGTCGCAGCGCGTGAAATAGAGATCCATGCCGGCGCGGAATCCCCGCTCGCCGAGCAAGGTCTTCAGCATGCGCACGACCTCGGCGCCTTTTTGATAGACGGTCGCGGTGTAGAAATTGTTGATCTCGTGATAGGTCTCGGGCCGCACCGGATGGGCAAGCGGCCCCGCATCCTCGGTGAATTGAGCGCTCTTCAGTCCGCGCACGTCGGCAATGCGCTTGACCGGACGTGAGCGCTCATCGGCGGAGAATTCCTGATCGCGAAAAACGGTCAGGCCTTCCTTGAGGCAAAGCTGAAACCAGTCGCGGCACGTAATGCGATCGCCGGTCCAGTTGTGGAAATATTCGTGGGCGATGACGGCTTCGATGCCGGCATAATCGCCGTCGGTCGCGGTTTCGGGCGAGGCCAGGATATACTTGTCGTTGAAGACGTTGAGGCCCTTGTTCTCCATCGCGCCCATATTGAAATCCGAAACGGCGACGATGTTGAACACGTCGAGATCGTACTCGCGTCCAAAGGCGTGCTCGTCCCAGCGCATCGCGCGCTTGAGCGAGTCGAGCGCGTAGGCGCAGCGATCCTCGCGGCCGGGCTCGACATAAATCGCGAGTTTAACTTCGCGGCCCGAGGCGGTGACGAACCGGTCCTTGACCGCCGTGAGCTTTCCCCCGACGAGCGCAAACAGATAGGACGGCTTCGGGAACGGATCATGCCAGATCGCGTAATGCCGGCTGGTCTCGGAGATCGCGCCCGCCTCGATCAGATTGCCGTTCGACAATAGCACCGGCGCGTCTCCGCGCTCGGCCTCGATGCGGGTGCGATAGACGGCGAGCACGTCGGGGCGGTCAAGGAAATAGGTGATCCGGCGAAATCCTTCCGCCTCGCACTGCGTGCAGTAGGTGCCGCTCGAGCGGTAAAGCCCCATCAGCTTTGTGTTCGCCGACGGATCGAGCGCGGTCTCGATCGTCAGGTCAAACGGATTTTGCGGGGGCTCATGAATGGTGAGAGACGAATGCGCCGCCGCATAAGAATTCGCCCCGAGTTTTTCTCCATCAATGGCAAGACTGACGAGCGTGAGTTCGTCGCCGTCGAGAACAAGCGGAACCTTGCTCTCGCCCGCCGGATTGGGGCGAAGCCTGAGCTTCGCGACAACCCGGGTTGCGTTTGGGTCGAGCCGCACGTCGAGATCGACGGTCTCGATCAGCCAATTCGGCGGCCGATAATCCGAGAGACGAATGACTCGTGGTTCTGGGTCACGCATGAAAGCACCGGCGAAGAAGGCGTGGAGTGATTCCGCGCTTTCCTTGAAAGCACGATGGCGCGGCTAAAAGCAAGAAAAGCCGATGATAGAGTTAGCGCGGCGACTGCGCCGATTCCTTGGCCGCGCGCGACGGCTCGGCATGGCCGATGACGCGGTGAATGTCGCCGCGCTCCTTCCGCAGGCGCCGCTCCAACTCGTCGACGGCATGATGCACGGCCTCGATGCTGAGGCCCGGATCCGCGCGGCAGTGAAAATTGACGACGAGGCCTTGCGCGGTCTCTCGCGCGCGTACCGAATGCACGTCGCGAATCGGGCCGTCCGCCTGCACGAGCTTGCGCATCATGGCTGCGATCGCGGTCTGCAGATCGATCGGCGCATCGCGGCCGGCGATTCCGCCGGTTTCCATCGGCTCGATGTGGGTCTCCACTTCCATTTCCTGCCCGAAGTCGCCGCGAATGGCGCTTTCCAGCTTGCTCGCGATTTCATGCGCTTCCCCCAGCGAAAGCGCGCGGTCGACTTCGAGATCGAGGCTCACGGCGAGCTTGTTGCGGAGATCATGAACCGTGACATGATGAACCGCGAGGCCCTGGTTTCGCGCCACGACCATGATCCGCTCCATGATGGTCTCATCGTCGAGCGCGCGCGGCTCCGTCGTGACACTCACTTCCGCGCCCGCCAATTCGCTCCGGATGGCATTTTCGACGTCGGTCTTGATCGCGGCCACGCGATCAAGCGGAAGGGCGCGGCTCACGCCGACGGTCATCTCGGCGAATAGTTTCGCGCCGACCCGGCGTGCCCGCACATGTTCGACCGCGACCACGCCCTTGATGCGGCCTGCGATCGTCGTGATCCGCTCGGCAATGCCGGCGGGCGCGACGTCGGTCAATGTATCGATCGTTCGCCGGCCCAGACGCCAGCCGACCACCAGGATTAAAACAGCGACGGCGATTGCCGCGAGTGAATCCGCAGCCGAAAATCCGAGCGCGACGCCGCCGAGCCCGACAAGCACCGCGAGCGAAGACCACATGTCGGAGCTGAAATGGAGCGCGTCCGCCTCCAGCGCCTCGCTCGACGTTTTCTGGGCGGCGCTTGAAAGCGCGCGCGAGCGAAAGAAGTCGATCACGATCGAGCCCACCATGACGCCGAAAGCCCAGATACTCGCCTCCACACCGTGACCGTGCCCGCTTAGGAGCCGTTGCCCCGCTTCCCAGATCACGATGCCGGAGAGCAAAAAGAGGAGCGCCGTTTCCGCGAGCGCCGCGATGCTCTCGATTTTTTCATGGCCGTAGGGATGATCTTCGTCGGCGGGCTTGCCGGACACGCGGACGGCGAAATACGTGATCAGCGAAGCGCCGAAATCGATACCCGAATGGCCCGCTTCGGAAAGAATGGCGAGCGAGCCGGAAACGAGCCCGACGGCCACCTTGGCCAAGGTCAGCCCGCCGGACGCTAACACGGATCCGAGTGCGACTTTCTCTTTATGCCCTTGCATGGCCGCGTCCTCGCCGTTGCCGGCGACCCTTTTACCTGAGATCGGCGCAAGCTTCCTTCAAGGCGTCACGATATTCGCGCACGAGCCGCGCGCACAAATCCGCGGTCGACGGCACGTCGTCGATACTGCCGACGCCTTGCCCCGCCGACCAGATGTTTTTCCACGCGCGCTTTTCATGCTGGCCGACCGAAAGCTGCTTGTTCGGGGCGCCGAGGTCGATTTCAACGCCGGCGGCGTCGATGCTCGGCCGCAGAAAATTGCCGTGCACGCCGCTGATTGCGGCGGTGTAGACGATGTCCTCGGCGCGGCTCGAAACGATCATCTCCTTGAATTCCGGCGGCACGATACTCTCCTTCGTCGCGATGAAGCGGGTGCCGAGATAGGCGAGATCGGCGCCGATCATACGCGCGGCCGCGACGTGACGGCCGGTGGATAATACGCCCGAGAGCAGGATCGTCTTGTTGAAAAAGGCGCGAATTTCCGGAACGAGCGCAAACGGGCTCAACAGGCCCGCGTGTCCCCCGGCCCCGGCGCAAACGGCGATCAATCCGTCGACGCCGGCTTCCGCTGCCTTGCGCGCATGGCGAATGTTGATCACGTCATGAAAGACGAGCCCGCCATAGCCTTGCACTTCGCCCACGAGTTCCTTCACCGCGCCGAGCGAGGTGATGATCAGCGGGACCTTGTGCTTGACCGACAACTCCAAGTCCGCCTGCACGCGTGGATTGCTCTTGTGCACGATGAGATTGACGCCGAACGGCGCGCAGGGCTTTCCTGTGTCGCGCTCGATTTTGTCGAGACGCTCGCGGATTTCCACGAGCCACGCCTCGTAACCTTCGCTGCTGCGCTGGTTGAGCGCCGGAAACGTGCCGACGATGCCGGCGCGGCAAGCTTCGACCACGAGATCGGGACCGGATGTGACGAACATCGGCGCGGCGACGGCGGGAATGCGGAGGCGGCCTTCAAACGCGGCAGGAATCGGCACGAATAGCTCCCTGCGATGGGAAGATGGCGACGGGGGGTTGCCGCCGGGGGCGGACCTTTTCCGGCTCGCGGCGCTGCGTCAAGGGCGCTGGTTTCCGTTGCGGAAAGCGCTAAGCGGCGCCATCCGCGTGGCTTACAAATGTTCAGTGGAAATCACGGCTTTTAAGGAGGCGCAGATCAGGCTCTCGGACCGGCATGTCTTGGTTTCCCGGCAGGAGTGGATTGCCGTCGCGCAGCCGCCGCAGCTCGGCCGTGAGATCGATAAAGCTTTCCGCCACGACGTGGACGACGAGACCGGCGCGCTGCACGCGGCCGCGAACGGCGAGAAAACGCGATGTCATGACGGTGCGGCGGTTTCTGGCGAAGATTTTCGGCCAGACGATGATATTGGCAATGTCGGTCTCGTCCTCGAGCGTCAGGAACACGACGCCCTTGGCGGTGCCGGGCCTTTGCCGGATCAGCACCAAGCCCGCAACGGTCACGAGGCTGTCTTGCGGCAAATTATTCTCCCGATGCTCTTTGTTGCATAGGGCGCCGAGCCCTCGAAGTTGATCCCGGAAAAAGCGCACGGGATGTTCTTTCAGCGACAAGCCGGTGGCCACGTAATCCTCCGCTACGTGTTCGCTGAGCTGCATGGCGGGCAATGCGAGCTCGGGCTCGGGGAAAAGTTCATCGCTCATGTGACGGACAAGGAGTGGAAGCGAACGATCGGCCGTGCTCGATCCTCCTCGTAGTCCGCCTTTGTGGATTCCGATTGCGTCGAGCCGCCGCGCAGCCCATAGCGCCGCGCGCCGATCGAGGCCGAGCGAGCGGAAAGCGTCCGCATCGGCGAGACGTTCGATGGTGAACCGTGAAACGCCCGCTGTCGCCGCGAGCCGCTCAATACTGGCAAAACCATTGCCGCGCGCGGCAGCGAGCTTTTTCAGCTCATCCTCGTTCAACCCCTGAATTTGCCGGAAGCCGAGGCGCACGGCATGGGCGCCGCCGGTGCGCGCCTCCAGCGTGCAGTCCCATTCGCTGAAGTTGACGTCGGCCGCCCGCACCTCGACGCCGTGCTGGCATGCGTCGCGCACGAGCTGGGCCGGTTGATAAAAACCCATCGGTTGGCTGTTGAGGATGGCGGCGCAGAAGACCTCCGGGTGATGGCATTTTATCCAGGCGGAGGCGTAGACGAGGAGCGCAAAGCTTGCCGCGTGGCTCTCGGGAAATCCGTATTCGCCGAAGCCCTCGATCTGGCTGAAACATCTCTCGGCAAATTTTTGATCGTAACCGCGTCGGGTGAGACCATCGATAAATTTTTCGCGAAATAAACCAACCTTTCCAGTATGGCGAAAGGTTGCCATCGCACGCCGTAGTCCGTCTGCATCATCGGATGTAAATTTGGCGGCAGTCATGGCGATTTCCATCGCCTGCTCCTGGAAAAGAGGAACACCCAAAGTTCTTTCGAGAATTTTCTTTAACTCATCTGGATCGCCTCCTGCCGGGGAGGGATATTTAATTTTCTCAATTCCATGCCGCTCCACCTCGTCTCGGCATTTCAAGTAGGGGTTCACCATGTCGCCTTGGATCGGACCCGGGCGCACGATCGCGACTTCGATGACAAGGTCGTAGAAACATTTGGGCCGTAGCCGCGGCAGCATCGACATCTGCGCCCGGCTCTCCACCTGGAAAACACCGACAGAGTCGGCGCGTGAAAGCATTTTGTAGACCTCTTCGTCGTCCTGCTGCAGTAGCGTAGCAAGTGAATGGTCTATGCCGTAATGAAACTTCAACAGATCGAAGCCGAGCCGCAGGCAGCTCAGCATACCGAGCGCGAGCACATCGACCTTCATTAGCTTCAGCGTGTCGATGTCGTCCTTGTCCCATTCGATGAAGGTGCGGTCGTCCATCGCGCCATTGCCGATCGGCACGGTTTCATCGAGCCGCTCGCGCGTTAGCACGAAGCCGCCGACATGCTGCGAGAGATGGCGCGGAAAGCCGACGATCTCACGAGCGAGCTCGACGGTTTGGCGAATGACGGGATTATTCGGATCAAGTCCGGCTTGGCGGATGTGATTATCCGGCAGTTCCTCGCCATGACCCCATACCGTCTTGGCAAGTGCCGCGGTGACATCCGGTGTCAGCCCCATCGCCTTGCCGACTTCGCCAATGGCCCGGCGCGCGCGATAATGAATGACGGTTGCACAGATCGCCGCGTGATCGCGTCCATATCGCTTGTAGACATATTGAATGACTTCTTCGCGCCGCTCGTGCTCAAAATCGACGTCGATGTCGGGTGGCTCGTTCCGGTTTTCCGAGATGAAGCGCGCAAACAGAAGTTTGCTTTTGTCCGGATTGACCGAGGTAATGCCGAGGCAATAGCAAACGGCGCTATTCGCCGCCGAACCGCGCCCCTGGCATAGAATTTCTTGCTGGCGCGCGAAAGCGACGATGTCGTGAACAGTCAGAAAATAACGGGCGTATTCGAGTCCGGCGATAATCGCTAATTCATCCACGAGTCTTGTTTTGACATCGGCAGGAATTCCATCCGGATATTTGTCCTTGGGGTAATGTTTGTTCGCTCCCTTCCATGTCAGATCTTCCAAGTGTTTTTGCGGCGTCTTGCCAGGCGGCACCGGCTCGTCGGGATATTCGTATTTGAGGTCGCCGAGAGAAAAGTGGCAGGCGTTTGCGATCTGTATCGTACGCGCGATCGCTTCGGGAAAATCCACGAATAGTCGCGCCATTTCCGTAGGTGGTTTGATGTAGCGCTCTTCATTGATTGCGAGTCGGAAGCCTGCCTCGGCGATGGTGCATTTCTCACGGATGCAGGTGAGAACATCCGCGAGCGGTCGCCGCTCCGGCGCGTGGTAGTGCACATCATTGATGGCAACAAGAGGCGCGCCCGCACAATCGCCAAGCTCGGCAAGAAGACCGAGGCGGCGCGGCTCGTCACCGCGATAACGATGTGTGCCGGCGAGAAAGCTTCGCCCCGGTGCCGTGCATGCCAAGGCTTTCAGTCGTTCAGAAAATGCAGATGAAAGCGTTTCCGACGGCAGCGCAATGAGCATTTGGCCTTCGCTCGCCGCAAGTACCTCATCGAAACTTAGAATGCATTCGCCTTTCTTCGCTTTGATATTTCCCGCCGTAAGCAGGCGGCAGAGGCGTCCATAGGCTGTTCGATCCGTCGGATAGGCGATTGCCTCGAAGCCGTCCGTGGTCACGAGGCGGGTACCGGCAAGAAATTTGATCTTTCCATTTTTTGCTTCGCGATAAGCACGAACGACGCCCGTGAAACTATTGCGATCCGCAATGCCGACCGCGGCAAGCCCCAGCGCATCGGCGGTCGCCACCATTTCATGCGGATGCGAGGCTCCTCGCAGGAAGGAAAAATTGGTGGTGACGGCGAGTTCGGCATAAGCGGACACAGTCTTTCTCCTCACGCAAACAAGCCGTGCACGAACCAGTGCGGCGAGGGGGTCTCACGCCCGTAAAGTCCTTGGCGATAGAGCCAGAAGCGATGGCCTTCTTTATCTTCCACGAAGTAGTAGTCACGCGTCGGTTGATCCTGCCGCCACCACTCACAAGCGATGCGCTCAGGCCCTTGTGCATGGGCGACTTCGTGCATCGTCCCGCGCCAACGAAAATGCAGGGGCGGACCTTCCGGAACGAGGGCGGTCACCTCCGCCGTTTCCGCACGAGAAAAGAGAAACAGAGGCCGCGGCCACGCCCGATCCGATGCAATCCAGGCCGGAGCGTTGCCGGTCGCGGCACACAGGCTCTCGGCTCTTTCGGGAAGATGGCTCGCGACCGGCCTCAATCGCCGCACACTCCCTGGGCCCAGCCGCTGCACAAGGCTGTCGAGGAGTGCAGCACAGCGCTCTTCTTCGCTTGCATCGGTAACAGCACTCATTTCCATCTGTCGTTGCGGGATGCGTTCGGCAATGGTCACCGAGAGATCGAGCGTCTCGAAGCCGAAACCATATGCAAAATCGGCATCAAAGCTTTCCGCGATACGTTCGAGCTTGAGGCCGATGAGACGCGATACATGCGCGGCGTTTTGCGTCGGGATGGCGAGCCCCATATCGATCGCCGTCACATCGCCGTCGAGGCGATAGAGCATCAAGCGTAAGAATCGCGCGCCGGCGCCGTCGCGCACGAGAGGGTCGACAAGATCATGCATGAGACGGTGTGCCACCGCGACGATGGCCTCTTGCGTGACGATGGGCTCGATCAGATGACGCCGGCTTTGATAAACCGGCAGTGGAGCGATGAGCGGAAGTGGCTCGGGCGCGCGGCCGAGTGCCTGGTCCAGACGCTGCAATAATTCCGTTTCGAAGCGCGTCGCGAAGGGCGCGCGCGGTTTATCGATGAGCGCGCCGATCCGCTCGAAGCCGAGCCGCCGCAGCGTCGTACGCGTGGCGGACGTGAGCCGCAGTGCCGCGATAGGTAAAGAAGCAAGAGCGTCCGCTTCCTGCCCCGAAGGCAGGATGATCGTGCGCGCGGAATGAAAGTGGGAGAGAGCCCAGGCCGCGCCCGCGGTCCCGGCGATGGCCAACCTTGCCGGCAAACCGAAGCGTTTTAGCCGCTGCAAAAGATCGGCGAGGAGCGCTTCTTCTCCGCCGAAGAGATGCGCCGAGCCCGTGACATCGAGAAAAAAACCATCGGCGCCGTTTTCCTCGTCCCAAGGCGAGACGATCGGCGTGTAGCGTGTGGCCCACAGCGCAAGGCGGCGGAGCGCGGCATCGTCAGCCGTGCGATCGGCGCTCCGCACCTGCAGCGTCTCGGCTTTTGCCCGGGCGTCGGCCAAGAGATCGCCGGCCTCAAGCCCTTCGCTCTCGGCCGCTTCGTTTAAAGCAACTATACGCTGCCCGCCCGAGGCATCGACGGCGAGTACGATTGGCTGTTCTGGATCAACCGGCTCGCAAGAAGAATTGTGTGCCTGTGCCGCGAGGAAGCGCAGGATCGGCCAGCGCGGCAGCCAGACTGAAACGATACGCATGATCGAACTCCACTAACCATTGACCCGGCAGCCCATTACGGCAGCGCTCGAGATTCACCCGCCATCGCCAGCGGGAAATGAGGCCGAAACGATCGCGCGCAGCCTTGGCCGCGCCGATGTGCCAGCGTGTGGCTGCCACGCTTGATCCCAGTGCCCCCGCCGGACGGAGCAAGAGGAGAGGCCGTCTTGAATCTCTCGCCGCGAGGTGCAGCCTCTGGCTCGTTCTCAAATCGAGCGTTGTGATCGTTCCAGCGACGGCCGCAGGCGCGGCGGAACGCAAGGCCTCTTCCATCGCCCAAAGCGCCTGTTTCTCGTCTCTGGCTTCGACCAGGATCAGGTGCGCGGGATCGAGGCCGAGACCATCCAGGCCATGCCCATACGGCTGGCCGCAACGGGCGAATTTTCGCGACGAAAGAACAAGCAGAATAGGCCCGGGCGGCATGCGGCCGAGGATCGCGGCGGCGAAACCGAAGGCTGCGGCCATGTCTTTATCGGTTTCGGGCGCGACCTCATGCAGCGCCCCGTAAACAAGGCCGCCTCGCGGCAGATGCGCATCAAGCGCAGGCAGGCCAAAGGGAAGAACAGGCGTGCGGACCGTAATGCCCTCCAGTTTCGGCAGCAGCCGGCGCAATTCATCTATGGTCTCGGCATGGTTTCGATCGCGATCGAGACGGGGAAAGACTGAGGTATTCAGGGGCATAGGCGTTGAAATGGTTGGGCGATGAGAGGTTTATGAGTATAGAACAAAACAAGAACATGAGCAAGATGATTCAAGGAAGCTCGTTCTTCCATCCATGCAATTGACAGAAGAGGCACCGGCTTCGAAATACGAGCCGATTACGCAATACTCGCGTCACCCAGGACAAAACATTGAAGCCTAAAGCCCATCGTTTCTCGGTCGCGCCGATGATGGAATGGACCGACCGGCACTGCCGGTTCTTCCACCGGCTGCTCGCGCGTCACGCGCTTCTCTATACGGAGATGATTACGGCGGACGCCATCATTCATGGTCCGCGTGAGCGCTTGCTCGGCTTCGATGCGGCCGAGCATCCGGTGGCGCTTCAGCTCGGCGGCAGCGATCCGAAGAATCTGGCGCAAGCAGCAACGATCGGCGCCGACTTCGGCTATGACGAAATCAATCTGAATGTCGGCTGTCCCTCCGATCGCGTGCAGGACGGCCGCTTCGGCGCCTGCCTGATGCGCGAGCCGCAGTTGGTCGGTGAATGCGTGGCAGCAATGAAGGCGGCGGTGGCGCTACCGATCACGATCAAGTGCCGGCTCGGCGTCGACGATCAGGATATCGAGGAATCGCTCGACAGTTTCGCCGACACCATCATTGCCGCCGGCGCGGATGCGTTGATCGTTCACGCCCGCAAGGCCTGGCTCGACGGTCTCAGCCCGCGCGAGAACCGGGATATCCCGCCGCTCGATCACGCGCGCGTTCATCGTTTGAAGCTGCGGCTCAAATATTTTCCGATCATCATCAATGGCGGCATTCACACGCTTGACGAGGCCGAGCACCATCTTCGTCACGTCGATGGCGTGATGTTCGGCCGTGCGGCCTATCAGAATCCGGGAATGCTGCTTGCGGCCGATCCGAAGCTGTTTGGGGCCGCGGCATCTGTCTCAGAGGCGCGCGCGGCCGTCGAGAAACTTATTCCCTATATCGAGCAGGCGATGGCGCAGGGCGCCCGCCTGCACGATGTCACGCGGCATCTGCTCGGCCTTTTCCGCGGCCAGCCTGGCGCGCGCGCATTCCGCCGGCATCTCGCGACAAAAGCCGTTCAGCAAGACGCGGGGGTGCACATATTGCGCGAAGCGCTGGCGATGGTGCTGGACACAAACACAGAATTGGCTCAAACGGCCGCCGCCTGAAACTTTTCGCCTTCGGCTTGTTTTTGTTCGCGGTGGCGACGCGCTTCTTGATCGGCCTGATTTTTTAACGCGCGCCTTGCTTCGCGTGCAGCACCAGCCGCTCGCCCCGCACCTCGAAGGATTCGAGCCGCTTCAAGAAGCTCATGCCGAGAAGGCTCGTTTTCAGATCGCCCGGCGACGATACCAGCGCCGGTACCTTGCGCTCGAGAATGCCGCCGACGGCGATGCGATCGAGTACGACGTAAGCCGCGCGGCCGCGTCCGTTCGCAGTCTCAATCGGCACTTCGTATTTGAGCATCTCGACGGGGAGGCCCGCCGCCTTCGCTGCGTCCGCCGAAAGAACGACGCTTGAGGCGCCGGTATCGACCAGCATCGCAATGCGCGCGCCGTTTACATCTGCTTTGATGGTGAAATCTCCCTCGTGGGCGCGAACAACTTCGACGGATCGGCCGGAGGAAGCCTGCGCGATCATCACGCCGGGCATAAGTCCGGCCAGCGCCTGTTCGCCAATCGACTGCAACTGGAAACGGATGCTGTAGGCGCCGAAGAGGAGCGCCGCGAAGGCGCACCAGAACACGGCCGCCCGCAGAAGTTCGCCGATCCGCTTGTAGAACAGCGCATAGACCGCGCCGAACACCATGACGACGAGCACCGCGCCGGTGATCAGGGCGGCGATTGAGCCGGGATGGATGCCGGCGATGGTGTCCTGCTCGTTACGCATCGCGAGCGCGAGCACCGCGATGCCGAGCGCCGCGATGACGATCCACAGCGGCCGGTCAGCGCGCACGGCTCTCGCTCGCATGCTGCGCACCCGTCATCTCCGGCTGCAGCGATACCTTGTCGCCGACCGGCGGCAGCGCCGCCATGACGCGCTCGGCCGGGAAGGTCACGATCACTTCCGTTCCATCGCGGAGCTTGGAACGGAGCGTAAAGCTTCCGCCATGCAGGTCGATCAGTCCCTTCACAATCGGGAGCCCGAGACCCGCGCCTTGCTCGGCGCTTTTGATCGAGTTGCTTCCCTGACCGAACGACGACAGCACAATGGGGATTTCTTCTTCCGGAATGCCGGGCCCCGTGTCGCGCACGCTGATGTATTGCCCGCCCGAGGCGGTCCAGCCGACCTTGATCCAGATCTCGCCGCCTTGCGGCGTGAACTTGATCGCGTTGGAAAGAAGATTGAGGCAGATCTGGCGGACCGCGCGCTCGTCGGCCCAGATTTTCGGCAGGCCCATTTCGTAGTGATCGTGGATCGTGATGCCGCGGCCGGTGGCGCGGATCTTGAGAAGATGATGGCACTCCTCGGCGACGTGTACGACGTTGGTCGCCTCTTCGTTCAGCTCGTAGCGGCCGGCCTCGATGCGCGAAAGGTCGAGAATTTCATTGATGAGATTGAGGAGATGCTGACCAGAATCGTGAATGTCGCCGGCATATTCGCCGTAGGCGGGAACGATGTGCTTCCCCAACAGCTGATTTTTCATCACCTCCGAAAAACCGAGGATGGCGTTGAGCGGCGTGCGCAGTTCATGGCTCATCTGGGCGAGGAAGCGCGACTTCGCGAGGTTCGCCGCTTCCGCGCGGCGCGCCGCCTCGTCGGATTTTGCCTTGGCCTGCTCGAGTTCGCCGATCAGCGAGTCGAGCTGGCCGCGCGCCTCTAACGCTGCGACGGCGGAGACGTGCAACCGGTTCGCGACCATCACGAAATAGGCCTCAGCGCCGGCGGTGAGGCCGGCGAGCACGAGATCCTGCGCTTCGCCGCGAATGAGATACTGAATCACCACGATGCCGGCGACCGGCATGGTCGAGGCATAGACCGCGGCGGGAATGCTCGCCGCGAGCATGGAAAAGACCGCGACCACCAGGAGCATCGCGAACAGCGAGAAATCGCCGGCACCTTGCGCGCCGACGTCAACAAGCACGTTGATGTTGAGCACCCACGACACGCCGAAGAGAAAATCGAGCAGCGTGAATATGATGCGATAGCGGCGCTGGGTATCGGGGTTCACGGGCGAGGCGAGAAACCGCCGGCAGGCGGCGAGATTCATCGCGTGAATCGTGAGCGCGAGAAAAGTCCAGATCAACGCGGAATAGCCGCCCGTCCATAGGCTCGAGGCGAGGCCGACGAGGGATACGAGCAGGAAAAGCGCGAGCGATCCGCCGAGCCGATGCTCGGCATAGAGCCGCAACAGCTCGTGATCGTATGCCGGTTTGAACCCGCTGGTCGAAGTCAGACGGTCGCGCGTCTCGCGCACGCTGCGGCTGAGCCGGAGCCGCCGCTCATGCGCTACGCGCGCGGCATCGGCCGCAAGCTCGTCCCCCCGGGCTTCTTGCCCAGCCATACCGATCCACCCGTACTCACACGCTACCCAGCCACGATCACAAGAAAGTGGTTAATAGCGGCCTCACCGATATGGTTAATCAAAGCTTAATTCGTTGAGACGCGGGGCTTTTGCGCGCATTCGCAGGCGTATCTTGCCCGTGCCGAAGCTGCATGATCGACTGCCGGCGAGAGAGGAAGTCCATGAAGTTCTATGATGGCGGCCGCGCGCCGTCTCCGCGCCGGGTGCGCATTTTCCTCGCCGAGAAAGCCATCGACGTGCCGAAGGTGGCGATCGATCTCGCCCAGCAGGAGCAGAAGAGCGAATCCTTTCGCGCCCTCAACCCGCTGCAGCGCGTGCCGGTGCTCGAGCTCGACGATGGCACCGTGATCGCCGAGACGATGGCGATCTGCCGCTATTTCGAAGCGCTCCATCCGGATCCGAACCTGTTCGGACGCGATGCGATCGAGATCGCAAAAGTGGAAATGTGGAACCGCCGTATTGAACTCGGGCTTTATAGCGCGGTGCAGGCGATTTTTCGTCATCAGCATCCGGGGATGGCCAAGCTGCAAGTGCCGCAGGTGGCGCAATGGGCGGAAATCAACAAGCCGCGGGTGCCCGAGTTTCTGGAGCTTCTGGACAGCGAACTGGCGGGACGGAAATTCGTCGCCGGAGACAAGTTCAGCGTCGCCGACATCACCGGGCTCGTCGCGCTCGATTTTATGAAGCCCGCGAAGCTCGACGTCTCCGAGCAATACAAAAACGTACGCCGCTGGCATGCGGAGCTTTCGGCGCGGCCGAGTGCCGCGGCTTAATGCGAAACCGGAGCAGGCAATGACAGTCACCGCCGATCAGGTCCACGCGCGCCTGAAGGAGATCAAGGGTCCCGACGGAAGCGATCTCGTCGCCTCGGGCAAGCTTTCCGACATCGTGATTTCCGAGGGCAAGGTTTTCTTCTCGCTCACGGTCGACGCCAACGCGGCTCCGGCGTGGGAGGCCGTTCGCAAAAAAGCCGAGAGCGAGGTTCGCTCGATTCCGGGCGTCGCCTCCGTCTTGATCGCGCTCACGGCCGAGCGGTCCGGCGGCGCGCCGGTTAAAGTAGCGCGGCCGGCAGGCGGCGCGTCGGCGAAAGCCCCGCCGCCTCGCGGGGGCGCGGCGCCACGATCCATCGCCGGCGTGCCCGGCGTCGAGGCGGTGATCGCGGTCGCTTCGGGCAAGGGCGGCGTCGGCAAATCGACCACCGCCGTCAATCTGGCGCTGGGTCTCCGCGATCTCGGCATGCGGGTCGGCGTACTCGATGCCGACATTTACGGCCCATCGATGCCGCGCCTGCTCGGGATCAAGGGAAAGCCCGAGACCATCGGCGGCCGCATGCTGAAGCCCATGGAGCGCTACGGTCTGAAGGTTATGTCGATCGGATTCCTCGTCGAGGAAGAAACGCCGATGATCTGGCGCGGACCGATGGTGATGACGGCGATCACCCAGATGCTGCGCGAGGTCGAATGGGGGACGCTCGATATCATGGTCGTCGACATGCCGCCCGGAACCGGCGACGCGCAATTGACGCTCGCCCAGCAAGTGCCGCTCGCCGGCGCCGTCATCGTCTCCACCCCGCAGGATTTAGCGCTGATCGACGCTCGCCGCGGCATCGCCATGTTCCGCCGCGTCGACGTGCCGGTGCTCGGCCTCGTCGAAAACATGAGCTATTTTCTCTGCCCGCATTGCGGCGAGCGCTCGGACCTGTTCGGTCACGGCGGCGCCAAGACCGAGGCGGAACGCCAGAGCGTGCCGTTCCTCGGCGAAGTGCCGCTCGAAATCGAAATTCGCGAAACCTCCGACGCCGGCCTTCCGATCGTCGCCACGAAACCCGACAGCGCTCACGCCAAGATTTATCGCGACATCGCCGCGCGGGTGCGCGATCAAATGGCCGGCGGCGGGAAGGCGCGCACGGCGCCGCGTATTGTCATCGAGTCCTGAAATACCAGGGGCCGGCAAGGCTTGATTTTCGCCCCTCTCGGAACCGCGCGGCTCCGGGGGCTTTTATACTGCATTGAACATCCGGCGGGCGCTGCGGGACTAGCCGAAACGAGGTTTTTCTTAACCGCAAGGCTAGTTGGCGTGGTATTCGTGATGAGCTAGCGTTCCAGCCACGAAAAGCAAGAATGGGGAGGAGGAAACCATGAAACGCCGTGATTTTCTGAAAACAGCGGGGGTGGGGGTCGCCGCGTCCGCCATCGCCGCGCCCGCGATCGCTCAGTCGATGCCTGAACTGAAATGGCGGCTCACATCAAGCTTTCCGAAATCGCTCGACACGCTGTGGGGGGCTGCCGAATTTTTCAGCAAAGCTGTCGCCGAGGCGACCGACAACAAGTTCCAGATCCAGCCCTTCGCCGCCGGTGAGATCGTCCCCGGCCTGCAGGTGAACGACGCGGTGAGCAACGGCACCGTCGAAATGGGCCAGACCGCGAACTACTATTTCTTCGGCAAGGATCCGACCTTCGCGCTTGGTTGCGCCGTTCCATTCGGACTGGGTTACCGTGGGCAGAATTCATGGATGATTCATGGCGGCGGCAAGGAGCTGCTGAACGAGTTTTTCAAGAAGTTCAACCTGTATGGCCTTCCGGTGGGTAACACCGGCTGCCAAATGGGAGGCTGGTTTCGCAAGGAAATCAAAGAAGTCGGCGATCTCAACGGGATAAAATTCCGCTGCGGGGGGTTTGCCGGAACAGTGCTGAAGAAGCTCGGCGTCGTGCCGCAACAGCTCGCGGGCGGCGACATTTATCCCGCGCTGGAGAAGGGCACGATCGACGCGGCCGAATGGGTCGGTCCTTATGACGATGAGAAGCTCGGCTTCTACAAGATCGCGCCAAACTACTACTATCCCGGCTGGTGGGAAGGCGGCACGGTCCTTCACAACATGTTCAATCTCGACAAGTGGAACAGCCTGCCGAAGAACTATCAGGCGATCGTGACTGCGGCTAGCGAGTACACCGACGCTTGGGTGATGGGCAAATACGATGCGGTTAATCCGCAGGCGCTGAAGCGTTTGATCGCGGGTGGCGCGAAATTGCACGCCTTCTCGCAGGAGATCATGGACGCGAGCCTGAAAGCGGCGAACGAAGTCTATGCCGAAACTTCGGCCGCGAACGCCGACTTCAAGAAGATTTGGGACTCGATCACGGCCTATCGCCGCGATGAGTATGCGTGGTGGCAGGTCGCCGAATACTCTTACGACAGCTTTATGATCCGTTCGCGCGGCAAGGGCTGGACCTGATCCGGCGCCGCCAGCGACCCATTCAGACGAACAAAAAGCCCCGGAGCTTCGGCTCCGGGGTTTTCTCTTTTTTGCGCTACTGAGGCGGCTCGGGCTCGATGGGCGGCAGATCGATTTGAATGTTGACCTTGTTGGGATCGACGCCGGTGCCGAGGCCCTTGTAGTGCATGACCATCGCCGGGAAGGCGATCACCAGCGCCACCATGAGGCACTGGATGATGACGAACGGAATCGCCCCCCAGTAGATCTGCCCGGTGGTGATGCCGTCCGTGCGTTTGCCCGAGACCCGGTCGATATAACTTTCCTTCGGCGCTACCGACCGCAGATAGAAGAGCGCAAAGCCGAACGGCGGATGCAAGAACGACGTCTGCAGGTTGACGCCGAGGATGACGCCGAACCAGATCAGGTCGATGCCGAGACGCTCGGCGGGCGCGGCCAGGAGCGGAATGACGATGAAGGCGATTTCGAAGAAGTCGAGGAAGAAGGCGAGAAAGAACACGAAAATATTCACGAAGGCGAGGAATCCGATCTGCCCGCCCGGCAGCGATACCAAAAGATCCTCGACCCAATGATGCCCGTCGACGCCATAGAAGGTGAGGGAGAACGTGCGCGCGCCGAGCAGAATGAATATGACGAAGGAGGAAAGCTTCGCCGTCGATTCCGTCGCCTGGCGCACGAGATCCCAGGAGAGCCGCCGCTTCATGATCGCGAGGATCATCGCGCCGGTCGCACCCATGGCGCCGCCCTCGGTCGGCGTCGCGAGGCCGATGAAGATCGTGCCGAGCACGAGGAAGATCAGGAACAGGGGCGGCACCATTGCGAAGGTGACTTGTTGCGCGAGCCGCGACAGGAAGCGGAACTTGAACAAACGGTCGCAGGCCCAGTTCACCACCGCGACGACGAACGCGAACACGATCGCGTTGAACATCGAAAGCACCACGAAATCGGCGCCGTGAGTGTTAGAATCGCGCATCATGGACCAGCCGAACATGCCGCTGGCGACGGCCAGAATCACGAGCGAAGGCAGGCCGCGCTGGCCGTCATCCTCGCGAAAGACCACGTCCTCGGCCGGCAGGCCGGGCGCCGTCTTCGGAAACATAATGGTCATCAGGAAGATGTAGACGGCATAGAGCGCGGCGAGCGTAATGCCGGGAACGAAGGCGCCCTCGTACATGTCACCGACCGAGCGGCCGAGCTGGTCGGCCATCACGATCAGCACGAGCGAGGGCGGAATGATCTGTGCGAGCGTGCCCGAGGCGGCGATGACGCCGGAAGCGACCCGCCGGTCGTAACCGTAACGCAGCATGATTGGGAGCGAGATCAGCCCCATAGCGATCACCGATGCCGCCACGACGCCTGTCGTCGCCGCGAGCAGCGCGCCCACGAAGATCACCGCATAGGCGAGGCCGCCGCGAACGGTCCCGAACAACTGCCCGATGGTGTCGAGGAGGTCCTCCGCCATGCCCGAGCGCTCGAGGATCAGGCCCATGAAGGTGAAGAACGGAATCGCCAGCAGCGTGTCGTTGCTCATGATGCCGTAGACGCGCTCGGGCAGCGCCTGCAGGAAATTCGGCTGGAACAAGCCGAGTCCGATGCCCAAGAGGCCGAAAATAAGGCCAACTGCGGCCAGCGAAAATGCCGCCGGATATCCGATCAACAAGACCACGATCAGCGAGGCGAACATGAGCGGAGCCATGTTGTGGATGAGGAAGGCGGTCATGGTTTGCCTTCCGTCTTGCGATCCGCGCTCGCGATCGCCTGGATCAATTCTTCCACCTCGGCTTCAGCCGGATGGTGCACTTCCGCGTGTCGGTCGGGGATCATTCCGCGCATGATGGCGATGCGCTTGATCAGCTCGGAAATCCCCTGGAAGAACAGCAAGAAAAAGCAGGCCGGAACGAGAAACTTCGCCGGCCATTGCGCGAGACCCCCGGCATTCGAGGACTGCTCGTTGATGCGAATAGAGGCGATAAAAAACGGCCAGCCGGTGATTACCATGACGATCGTAAACGGCAGCAGGAAAAACAAATGCCCCAACACCTCGATCCAATTGCGCACGGGCTTCGGAAGCATATTGTTCACGATGTCGATGCGGATGTGCTCGTTGTTGAGCAAGGTCCAAGGCGAGCACAAAAGAAAAACGACCGAAAACAGGATCCATTGCAGCTCGAGCCATGAGTTCGAGCTCATATCGAACAATTTTCGAATGATGGCGTTGCCGGCGGAAATCAGCACCGCCGCCAAAAGCGCCCACGCGAGCCATTTGCCAATTCGGGTATTGATCGCGTCGATGACACGGCTGAATGCAAGTAACGCCTGCAAATCAGTCCCCCTTGCGTCGCGCGCGATCGCGGTCTTCCCTTAGATCCAACCAAACTTAATCCGAACTCTACGTCAATCGAAACTTGTAGCTGCCACAATTATTTAATGTGGCAAATCGCTGCCGACGCATCATGCTTATGAGGCCAAAATTGCCGCACGCCTCAAGCGCGTTCTGGGCAATACCGGGGATTGGGTGTATTGAAGAGAGATAAAAGTAGAGGGGGAAAATATGGGGATTTCAGAGGGCGTCGTGTTGATTGTCGTGGCGCTGATTATGGTCTTCTTGGGCCGCCCCAGGGGTCTGCTCGCGCCTTTCCTGCAAGTCTATATCGTCGGCCAGCTATACGTGATGAGCGCGATGATCATGGGCGTGATTGGCGTGACCTTTTTGATTGTGAACCGTCCATTCTAGGTTCTGCTTCCGAACCGGATTTCAAACAGACAGCGTCGAAAGTCGCCCGGATCAGCCGCCGGTCATGCTCATGTGGCGGGCGAGCGCCGGCTGCCGGGTGTGGCGGTCGATGACGAAATCGTGCCCCTTCGGCTTGCGCGAAATCGCTTCATCAATCGCGGCCTGCAACAGGCCGTCGGCTTCCGAAGCGCGGAGAGGCGTGCGGAGGTCGGCGGAATCCTCTTGGCCCAGGCACATGAACAGCGTGCCGGTGCAGGTGACGCGTACACGGTTGCAGCCTTCGCAGAAATTATGCGTGAGCGGGGTGATGAAGCCCAGCCGGCCGCCGGTCTCACTCACCCGCACGTAGCGGGCAGGGCCGCCGGTACGGTAGTCGATGTCTTCGAGATGATAGCGCTGCGCGAGGCGCGCGCGCACGAGCGAAAGCGGCAGGTATTGGTCGACGCGCTCGGGCCCAATGTCGCCGAGCGGCATCACCTCGATCAGCGACAAATCCATGCCGCACCCATGCGCCCATTCGATCAGCGTCGGGATCTCGTCCTCGTTCACGCCCTTCAGCGCGACCGCGTTGATCTTAACCTGGAGGCCCGCCGCTTGGGCAGCGTCGATGCCCTCGATCACCTTGGCAAGATCGCCCCAGCGGGTCACTTCGCGAAATTTTTCGGCATCCAAGGTGTCGAGCGAAATGTTGATGCGCTTGACGCCGCAGGCGGCGAGCTCCTCGGCGAAGCGCGAGAGCTGCGAGCCATTGGTTGTCAGCGTCAATTCATCGAGCGCACCGCTCGCAAGGTGGCGCGACAGCGAGCGGAACAAAAGCATAATGTCGCGCCGCACCAAGGGCTCGCCGCCGGTGAGACGCAGTTTCTTGACGCCACGCGCGATGAAGGCGGAACAGAGGCGATCGAGTTCTTCGAGCGACAACAGATCGCGCTTGGGCAGGAAGGTCATGTTTTCCGCCATGCAATAGACGCAGCGGAAATCGCAACGGTCGGTGACCGAGACTCGCAAATAGGTTATGGCGCGGCCGAACTTGTCGACGAGCGGCGAAAGCGCCGCTTTCGCCGAGCCGTCCCGATCCACGGTATGAATGTCCACCATTGCTTGCCTGTATCTGGGGTAGGACTCTGACGGAGACAACACGCCCCGTCCAGCGCTTGCGCGGCCTCGCGCGGGCGCTAGGTTCATGGGGACTCTGGAGATTTCGATGGCATCAACCCAAGAGAATCGTCCCTGGCCCACGGAAGTGCGGCTGCAAAAGGATCGCCGCGGCCTCCAGGTCGCCTTCGATGACGGCGCGAATTTCACGCTGCCCGCCGAATATCTTCGGGTCGAAAGTCCGAGCGCCGAGGTGCAGGGCCACGGACCCGACGAGCGCAAGACCGTCCCCGGCAAGCGCGAAGTGGAGATTCTGGAGGTGCTTCCGGTCGGCCATTACGCCGTGCGGCTCGTGTTCGGCGACATGCACTCCACCGGAATCTACACGTGGGATTACCTGTACGAACTCGGCCGCGAGCAGGGAACGCGCTTTCAAAAATATCTCGACGATCTCGCGTCGAAAGGCCTTTCGCGCGAGCCGTCAAAGCATTCGTGAAAAGTGCGAAGCGCTAGCGCGGGCCGTCGTGCGTGCCCTTGACCACATCGTCTTGCAGCTTGGTGAAGGGGACAAAGGGCACGACCTTGTTATAGACGTTCGAGCGCGCGACCCGGATCGATCCGTCGGGGTTTTGCTGCTTCACGATCTTCAGGATGACGTGGGCGCCGGGCGGGCCCACCGGAATCACCATGAGGCCGTTCGGACGTAGCTGGCTGAGAAGCGGCGGCGGAATGTGGTCGATGCCGCAGGTGACGATGATCTTGTCGAAGGGGCCCGCTTCTTCCCAGCCGTAATAGCCGTCGGTCTGCTTGGTATTGATCGCCTTGAATTCGGTGTAGCCGCGCGAAATCAGATTGTCGTAGATGCCGCGTGTGCGCTCGGCGAGCGGTTTGATGATCTCGATCGTCCACACCTTGTCGGTGAGGTTGGCTAGATATCCCGATTGGTTGCCGGAGCCGGTGCCGATCTCGAGTACTTTTTCGCCGAACTGCACGTCGATGGTGGAGGTCATGCGGCTCACCACCAGCGGCCCCGAGATCGTTACGCCGAAGCCGATATCGTGGAAGTCGCGGTCGTAGGCGCGCGCGATGTCGCGCTTCATCACGAATTCGTCGCGCGGATTCAGAAGGAAGGCGCGGCCGTTGCGGTCGTTGACGAAATCGTGGTTCGTCTTCAGGAACAAATAGCGGTCCCAGCGCATGGCGACGATCTTCGGGTCTTCGCCGCGGTTCGCCACCATCCAGCTGATGAAGGCCTCGCGGCTCGTGGTCGGCGGCGACTGCTGCCAGCTATAGGGCACGGGCACATTGGCGCTCGCTTGGCGCGGTAATGCGGCGCCGGCGAGGATAGCCGCCGAGCCGGTCATGAAGGTGCGTCGTTTCAATTCTGTCTCCCGATCCAGGATCGATGGTGGTTGCTGCTGGGATTAAGTCTGCAATCGATCCCGCGCGAAGGCCGTGTTTGGCCGATGACGAAACCTGCTTTTCCTATGCGGCGCCCGTATGGCACCCGCCCTACGAGCGTGCAAGGTTCACTTTGGTCGGATTTATCGCGCGATCAATCAGGGACGGTGGCGCCGACCTTGCCATTTTTTTACTCGTCGGGCAGCTTTCGCAACATAGCGGCGCGCCGCCGCCCAAGAAAAAGGCACGTCCGTCACTGATTTCCGGGGGGGAAGAATTGGAAACGCAAACTGCGATTGAAATCGCCAAACACACCTTACTGTCCTGCGGGCTTATTCTCGCCATCGGCACCGTCACCGGCCTCGTGGCGCAAAAGATCAAGATTCCCGATATTGCCGTATTTTTGCTCGTCGGCATGGCGATCGGCCCGGCAGCGCTCGGCTTGATCGACATTGCGGCGGATTCGGCGCTGAACCAGATCATCCTTCTCTTCGGCGCCAGCTACATTCTATTCGACGGCGGCGCGTCGCTGCGATTCAACGTCCTGAAGCAGGTTTGGATCACGATCGTCGTGCTCGCCACGATCGGTGTAGTGATCACCGCGGCCATCACGGGGCTCGCCGCCTATCTCATTCTCGGTGTTCCATGGATCGTGGCGCTGCTCTTGGGCGCGGCACTCGGCTCAACCGACCCGGCAACGCTCGTTCCTATTTTCCGGCAGGTAAAAATTCGCGACCGGGTGGCGCAAACGGTGGTGAGCGAGTCGGCGTTCAACGACGCCACGGGCGCGATCATTACCTTCGGCGTGCTGGGCGTGGCTATGGGAAGCGGCGATTTTTCGCTCGCCTCATCCTTGCTCGATCTCTTCAAGCAATCGATCATCGGCCTGGTCGCCGGTATTCTGCTCGGCTATTTCGCGGCGTTCTTGATCGCGCATGAGCGATGGGCATTCCTCGCGGAATACGCGCCGGTGGTGACGCTCGCCGCCGTCATCGGCGCCTATTTCGCCGCCGACGGCCTGCAAGCGAGCGGCTTCATGGCGGTGTTCGTCTTTGGTATCATGCTCGGCAACAAGGATGCGTTCGGCTTCAAGATGGAAAAGGGCGAGGCGCGGAAGCTCGACGAATATGTTTCGACCATCGCGTTCATCATGCGCTTGTTCATTTTCATCCTACTCGGCGCCCAGGTCGATTTCGGCCTGATGAGCCGCTATCTCATGGGCGGTATTATCGTCGTGACCATATTCATGTTGATCGCGCGCCCGGTGACCGTGTTCCTCTGCGCGTGGCCTGACCGGCGCGCGAAGTGGAGCTTCAACGAGATGCTGTTCATGTGCTGGACGCGCGAGACCGGCGTCATTCCGGCGGCACTCGCCGGTTTGTTGCTCGGGATGAAAGCGCCCGGCGCGCAAATGATCGCGTCGGTCACTTTCATCGCTATTTTGATGACGATCTTGATCCAGGCGCCGACGACAAAATGGCTGGGGGGCAAGCTCGGACTTTTGCAGAAAAGTAAAAAACGCCGCTAGCCTGAAGAGCGAAGACTGGTGGGCGCTACAGGGATTGAACCTGTGACCTTCCCCGTGTGAAGGGGACGCTCTCCCGCTGAGCTAAGCGCCCGTGCCGCCTGTCGCCGTGGTTGTAAGGATCGCCGCGTCTAAGTGTCAAGCAAAGCGCCGCCCGGCCACATTATAATTGGTAGGCCATGCGAAAGCCGCCCCAGTGCTTGCCGAGCACGCGGATCGGCGCATCGATTTCCTTCATCATGATGATCACGCCGTTGCCCATGTCGCGCGGATAGCTCTGGATGAGATAGGGCCGGGCGCTGCGGGCGGCGGCGAGCCCCGCGCGGTCGTCGAAGATTCGGCGGTTGCGGCAATTGGCGACGTTCCAGATTGGATCGTCGGGGCGCTGCGGGTGCGAATATTTTAAATTGTGCACCGGCAGGTATGCATTGCGGTCGACGGCGGCGCAGAAAATCATACGCTTGTCGGCGGCGAGTTCGCGTTCCTGAATCGCGGGCAGCACTTCGTCGAGCGCTTCCAGATAAAGCGTGCGGTATTGTTGCGGATCGGTGTTCGGGATCGGCACGTAATCATTGTCGAAGAGGGCGGCTGCGGTGAGACGGCCCGACGTCATCAGCCGTTCCATGCAGGCCGAAACTTCCGCCGCAGTTTTCATCGCGCGATCGATGAACTCGCGGTTCTCTTCCCGTATATCCGCGATCTTGTCGTCGAGCCGCGCGCGCGATGCCGCGTCGAGGTCGGCGAATTTGAGATGAATGCCGAGGTTTGAGCGGCTGACGACGGCGGCTTTGAGACGTCCGACACCCGAGATCTCGATCGCGTAGTTGCGGCCGATTTCGACCTCGCTTTTTCCGGCCTCGGGCTGGAACAGCGCGCCGCCCTCGCTGAGGTCGACCGTCTTGCCGGCGATCGCCCCTTGCGGGCGTTCAAGCGTGAACGGCAAGTCGCACGGCATGCGGTCGAACTGGCGCCGGTCGCCGATTTCGGTTTGACGGAGAAAGATCGCGAGCCGCGCCCGAAGCTTGGTGACGAGGCTCGCCGCGGTCTTGCCCGAGCGGTCGATCTCGTGGCTCTCGCGCGAGGCCATATCGGCGGCGCTCGCGATCTCGTCGGTTCCGGCGGAAACCTGTTCGATGAATTGCGAGGTCGTCGCTGCGTTTTGCGAAAGATTTTCGGCCGTCGCGATCTGTTCCTCGACGGCGGCGGCGATCACGGTGAAGACCGGGCGGATCCCGTCGATCACCGTGGAAATGCGCGCCAGCGCCTCGATCGAAGCCTGTGCGTCGCGTTGCAGCTTGTCGACGCGGCGGCCGATCTCGTCCGTCGCCTTCTGGGTTTCGACTGAAAGCGCCTTCACCTCGTTGGCGACGACAGCGAAGCCGCGGCCGGCCTCGCCGGCGCGCGCCGCCTCAATGGTGGCGTTGAGCGAAAGTAGGTTCGTTTGCTTGGCGATCTTGGCGATCAGGCCGACGACCGTGCCGATCTCGGAAGAGGATGAATTGAGCCCTTCGATACTTTGGCCGGCGTCGCGCGCGGCACTCGTCGCCTGGTCGGTGAGATCGCCGGCGACCTGAACCTGGCGGCCGATCTCGCTCGAGGAGCGCGCAAGCTCCTCGGTCGCCGCCGCGAGCTGGCGCGCATCGCCATTGGCGACATTGACGAGTTCGGCAAGCGCTTCCGTCCGGCCGCGGATCGCCTCGAGCGATTGCGTCGAGGAGCCAATGCCGACATGAACCTGGTCGGCGGCCCGTCCGACCTCGGCGATCAACTTCGTGAGGTCGGCCTCCAGGAGATCGAGCGATTCCCGCACGGTGGTGAGCGAAGCGTGGTTGAGCGCTTCGCTCCGGTCTTGCGCCGCGGGCAGCGGAGGCGCGAGCGCCGGCGCCGGCTCGTCGAGTTCGGGCGCTCGTCTTTCGATGCGGCGGGCGATCCGGGCGAGCAATGACATTCGGCGGGGCGTCCTGCGGAGAGACAGGCGAGGACGCCGGCGGGCGGCGTCTTTATTCGCGGTCCTTCTCGCCGACTGTTGCCGGAGCATGGTTAACGAGGGGCTAATGTAGCGCCCTGCGGTCGGCGCGAAGCTATTTCCTGGCGTTTGCCGCGAGATCGAGGAGCTCCTCGACGGCCTGCGGCAGGTCGTTCATTCGCTCGATCAGCCGGTCGGCACCGAGTTCGGCTGCGGGGGTTCGCGAATACCCCCAACTCACCGCCACCACCGGCACCTTGGCCCGCCGGGCCGTGAGCACGTCGGTCTCGGAATCGCCGACCATCAGTGCGGCGGTGGAGCGGCCGCCGGCGCGGGCGACCGCGCCGAGCAGGTGACCCGGGTCGGGCTTCCGCACTTCGAACGTGTCGGCGCCGGCGATGAGCGCGAAGCGATCGGCGAGCCCGAGTGCTTGCAGGAGCTTCACCGAAAAGCGCTCGAGCTTGTTCGTGCATACGATCAGGAGCGCGCCCTTTGCCGCAAGCACGTCGAGCACGGCCCCAACATCGGGAAAGGCGCGCGAGCGATCGGCGAGGTGCGCTTCATAATGAACGAGGAAGCGCGCCAATAGTCCGTCCACTTTGGCCGCGGGAAGTCTTTCGTGCTCGAAGGCAAGTCCGCGCTCGATCAACGCGCGCGCGCCACCCCCCACCAGATTGCGCGCCTCATCGTAGGGAACCTGATCGAGCCCCGCTTCCTGGAGAACGAGGTTCAACGTGGCGACGAGATCGGGCGCGGTATCGACGAGGGTGCCATCGAGGTCGAAGGCGATGGTCGGACGAGCCGTCATCTCGCCCTCCGCCTACAATCGAACCGGACGAAAGTCCACTGGGCCGCAGCTTTACCTCCGGTGCTGGCAGAGCCTCAGGCCGCGTGCTAGGACCGCGCCGCATTTTATGCCGCTGGATTTACGGACACGCACAGTGCCGCAGGCCGCCGCGAGCGACAACCTTGAGGCCATGAAACGCGAAGCCGCGCGCCGCGCGCTCGATTTCGTGCGCCCGGGCATGCGTCTCGGCCTCGGTACCGGTTCGACAGCCGCCCACTTCGTCGATCTCCTCGCCGAGCGGGTGAAGCAAGGCCTCGATGTCGTCGGCGTGCCGACCTCGGAAGCGACGCGGGCCCAGGCCGAACGCCTCGGCGTGCCGCTCACGACGCTCGATGACGAGCCCGAGCTCGATTTGACCATCGATGGTGCCGACGAGATCGATCGAGAACTCAACCTGATCAAGGGCGGGGGCGGGGCGCTGTTGCGCGAGAAGATCGTGGCCGCGGCCTCGCGCGACATGGTCGTGATCGCGGACGAAGGTAAACAGGTGAGCCGGCTTGGCCGTTTTCCGCTTCCGATCGAAGTTGTTGATTTCGGCCTCGGCGCCACTAAAAAGGCGATCGCGGCGGTGGTATTGGAGTCGGGCTGCCCCGGGCCTATCCGGCTAAGGCACAAGCCGGACGGCCATGTTTTCGTCACGGATCAGGGACACCTCATTCTCGACGCCGGACTTGGATCGATCCCCGATGCGCGCAAGCTCGCGCAGGGTCTTTCCAGGATTCCCGGCGTTGTCGAACACGGCCTATTCATTGGGCTGGCTCGTCGGGCGGTCCTCGCTGGCAGCAAGGGCGTTCGTGTCATCGAGCGGTCCTAAAATCAGTCTTGCAAAGGAGATCGAGATGAACCGCCCCACCATTGCCCGCGCGCTTCGCGCCGGTGCGCTGACCATTGCCTTGGGAATGCTTGCGACCGGCGCCGGCGCCCAGCAGCCGGCCCCGAAAGGCCCGCCGCCTTCCGCCGGGCAGCTGCAGCTCGCGCGCGATATCATCGATGCCTCGAAGGCCGCGCGCGCTTTCGACGGGATCATTCCCTCCATCATGCAGCAGGCCTACGGTTCGTTCCTGCAGCAAAACCCCGATCTGCAGAAGCCGCTCGTCGAGGCGATCACCGCGATCCGCGGCGATTTCGAAAAGCGTCAGCCTGAGCTCGTCGCGATCATGGCGCAGGCTTATGCCAGTCATTTCACCGAGGCGGAGCTGCAAGAACTCGTCACGTTTTACCGCTCGCCGACGGGCAAGAAGCTCGTCACTGAGCTCCCGGCCGTGCTCGAGGAAAGCTTCGGGCGCACGCGCGAATGGGGCGCGAAGGTCTCGGACGAATTCATCGCCGCGGTGCGCGCGGAGATGAAGAAGCGCGGCTACACGATCTGACCACACTATTGATTGCGCAAGTCGGCTATAGCCGGACTTGCGTCCGGGCGATAGACAATGGCCGAATACGACGTCGATCTGTTCGTGATCGGTGCGGGCTCCGGCGGCGTGCGCGCCTCGCGCGTCGCAGCTGGGCACGGCGCGCGCGTCATGATCGCCGAGGAATACCGCGTCGGTGGCACCTGCGTGATCCGCGGCTGCGTTCCGAAGAAGCTGTTGGTTTACGCCAGCCGCTTCTCGGGCGAGTTCGAGGATGCCGCCGGTTTCGGCTGGACGGTTTCCGGTGCCAAGTTCGATTGGCCGACCTTGATCGCGAACAAGGACAAGGAAATCGCGCGGCTGGAGGCGGCCTATCGCGCCAATCTCGCGCGCCTCTCGGTCGAGATCGCGGAGACGCGCGCGATCGTCGAGGACGCGCACACGATCCGGCTCCTGAAAAGCGGCGCGCGTGTGCGCGCCGAGACGATCCTGCTCGCGAACGGCGCCCATCCGGTGCTGCCGCAAATTCCCGGCGCCGAACATGCGATCACCTCGAACGAGGCGTTTCAACTCAAGGAGTTGCCGCGGCGGATCGTGATCCAGGGCGGCGGCTACATCGCGGTGGAATTCGCCTGCCTGTTTCACGGCCTCGGCGCCGACGTGACGCTCGTTCATCGCGGCGACGAGATCCTGCGCGGCTTCGACGATGACGTCCGCCGGCATTTGCGCTCGGAGATGGTCGGGCGCGGCCTCAAGGTCATCCTCGGCCAGACCGTCGCCTCGATCGAAAAGAAGGGACATTCGTTGCAGGCGACCCTCACGAACGGCGAATGTCATCCCGCCGATCAAGTAATGTCCGCGATCGGCCGCGTGCCCAACACCAAGAACATGGGCCTCGAAGAGGTCGGCGTGAAATCGAACGCGGGCGGTGCCGTCGCGGTCGATGAATATTCGCAATCGAGCGTGCCGTCGATTTATGCGATCGGCGACGTCACCAACCGGCTGGCGCTGACGCCGGTCGCGATCCGCGAGGGCCATGCCTTCGCCGATACCGTATTCGGCAACAAGCCGCATAAGGCCGATCACGACAACGTTCCGAGCGCGGTTTTTTCCGAACCCGAAATCGGCGTCGTCGGTCTCTCCGAGATGAAGGCGAGGGAAAAAGGTTTCGCGCTCGATATCTATCGCGAGCAATTCCGGCCGATGAAGGCGACGCTCTCGGGCCGCGCGACCTCGATGCTGATGAAGCTCGTCGTCGATCGTGCCAGCGAGCGCGTGCTCGGGGTGCATATCGTCGGCGAGGCGGCGGCCGAGATGGCGCAGCTCGCGGCGATCGCGGTGAAGATGGGCGCGAAGAAATCCGACTTCGACGCCACCGTCGCGCTGCATCCGACTGCGGCCGAGGAACTCGTCACGCTTCACAATAAAAAGTAAAGCGACTTCAGCTTTTGCCGAGCCAATCGGCGGCGGCGGGCCACAGCTTCTCGCCCGCTTGCTGGCGGAAATAACCGAAATGGCCGATTTTCGTCTCGCCGATATCGGCGGCCGCGATCGTGACGTGCTCGGGCTGGGTGCCGGTGTAGCCCGCCAATAATTTCTCGATCGCGATCGGCGGCGCCCAGGAATCGTCCGCCATTCCGATGCCGCGCAAGGCGCCGCGATAGTTCGGAAAATACTTGCGCGCATCCAACGTCTCGTCGTCGAAGAGGTAATTCGGCTTCATGCACCAGCTTGCCCATTCAAGAAATACGCCCTTCGGCAAATCCTCGCCGATGCCAATGCGCCCCGGCACGTAGCCGAATAGTTGCGCCACCAGAGGTCCCGCGACATTCAGCATGAACCAGACGCGCCAATTTTCCGGTGGCGGAAACAATCGCCAGTAGCCGACCTGCGCTGCGATAAAAAGTGCGCGTGCGACCTTCTGGTTGTTCGGCAAGAGCCCGAGCGCCTGTCCACCGAAGGAATGGCCGACATAGAGAAGCGGCGCCCCCGCCTCGCGCGCGGCGAAATCGACGGCGGCGCTAATATCGAGCGCCGCCCAGTCGCGCATGCGGCACTCGAAGCCACGGAGCGACGGTGGCCTCGAGTCGCCGATGCCGCGATAGTCGAAGGTCATCACGCTGAAGCCGCGCCCGGCTAGGTAGCTCGCGAACCTGCCGTAATAGTGCCGTGACGTGGCGGTGGCGGAAGCGATCAGAACGAATCCTTTCGACTGCCCGGCGGCGGGACGGCGTAAGGTCGCTCCAAGCGAATAGCCGTCGGTGGCGGCAAAGCGAAAATCAGATTCCGCGCTGCGGTCGCTCATATCCGCTCCATCGATCCCAGGATCATCATAGCGGCCATCCATAGGCGCAAAATTTCTTCGCTCGCAACGCGACTTCGGGCGATCACGCTTTCGTCACGCGAAACTGATCTGCCACCCGCGCCTGTTTCTGCTATGGGGAGGGATGGCGACCAGCGCAGCCGTAGCGTCAAGCTCGCAAGCTAAGCACCCCGATGGCCGGGTCATCCATCCGTTATGGGTGCGAGTTACCCACTGGATTAATGCGCTCGCCATGATCGTCATGATCGGCTCGGGCTGGCAGATCTACAACGCCTCGCCGATTTTCAATTTCGAGTTTCCCGAGCAGGCCACCATCGGCGGTTGGCTCGCCGGCGGTATCATGTGGCACTTCGCCGCGATGTGGCTCCTGGTGGCGAACGGCTTCGTCTATCTCGTGCTCGGCCTTTCGACCGGCCGCTTCAAGCGGAAGCTCCTGCCGATCCGCCCGCGCGAGGTGATTGCCGACATCAAGGCCGCGCTCACGTTCCGGCTCTCGCACGAGGACTTGTCCGTTTACAATTCCGTGCAGCGGATTCTTTATCTCGGCGTCATTCTCGCGGCCATCGTCATCGTGCTCTCCGGGCTTTCGATCTGGAAGCCGGTGCAGCTTCAGGAACTCACTTTGATCTTCGGCGGCTACGACAATGCGCGCATCGTGCATTTCCTCGCCATGAGCGCGATCGCCGCTTTCCTCGTGATCCACGTCGTGCTCGCGATCCTCGTGCCGAAAAGCCTGCGCGCGATGGTCATAGGCCGCTAGGAGAAAGCCATGCCGCGCCAGCGAAAAGGAGTTCCGGGCGTCGATCCGAAACATCTCATCAAAGAGGCAGCACAACTCCTGCCGGACCCCCCGCGCCGTGCTTTCCTCCGCGGCGGCGCGAGTTTGGGCGCAGTCGCCTTTCTCGCCGGCTGCGACGTGATCGACGGCGCCTCGGCCGAGAATGCGCTCCGCGCGATCTCGCGCTTTAACGATCGTGCGCAAGCGCTTCTATTCAACCCGAACCGGCTCGCGCCGGTCTTCCCCGAAAGCGCCATCACCCGGCCGTTTCCCTTTAATGCTTATTACGCCGAGGACGACGCGCCCGATGTCGACGGCAAAAGCTACGCGCTGAAAGTCGGCGGGCTTGTGCAGGAGAAAAAATCCTGGACCCTCCCCGAGCTTTACGCGCTGCCGCAGGAAAAGCAGATTACGCGGCATGTGTGCGTCGAAGGCTGGAGCGCGATCGGCAGCTGGAGCGGGGCGCGGCTTTCGGATTTTCTTGCGCGCGTCGGCGCTGACACCAACGCGAAATTCATCAACTTCGTCTGCGCCGAGGGCTACTGGAGCTCGCTCGACATGCCGACGGCAATGCAGCCGCAGACGCAGATGACCTTCAAATTCGCCGACCAGACCCTGCCCCGCTCCTACGGTTTCCCGATGAAAATCCGCGTTCCCACCAAGCTCGGCTTCAAGAATCCGAAGCACGTGATCGAGATGGTCGTCACCAACGACTATCCCGGCGGCTATTGGGAAAATCAGGGCTACAACTGGTTCAGCGGGCTTTAAAAATCGCCGTTTCCCGCGATCAGGCGGCAACTGGCATCCGGTAACTTCTTGAGTGTATAACCCCGCCTCCTTTGGAGACTGGGCAAGAAATGGCCGCGCGTTGGACCCCGGATAGCTGGCGATCGAAACCGATCGTGCAGATGCCGGAATATTCCGATCAGAAAGTCCTGGCCGAGGTCGAGAAGCAACTCTCGACCTTCCCGCCGCTCGTTTTCGCGGGCGAAGCGCGGGCGCTCAAGCGCACGCTCGCGCATGTGGCGAAAGGCGAAGCGTTCCTGTTGCAGGGCGGCGATTGCGCCGAGAGCTTCGCCGAGCATAGCGCCAACAACATCCGCGATTTCTTCCGCGTCTTCTTGCAAATGGCGGTGGTGATGACCTTCGCCGGCGCCCTGCCGGTGGTGAAGCTCGGCCGCGTCGCCGGTCAGTTCGCGAAGCCCCGCTCGTCGCCGACCGAGAAGCAGGACGGCGTGGAGCTTCCCGCCTATCGCGGCGACATCGTCAACGACACCGCCTTCACCCAGGAAGGCCGCACGCCCGATCCGCGCCGACAGCTTGACGCATATCGCCAGTCGGCGGCGACGCTGAATTTGCTGCGCGCGTTCTCGACCGGCGGCTACGCGAACCTTTCGAACGCGCATCAATGGATGCTCGGCTTCGTCAAGGACAGCCCGCAATCGCACCGCTACGAGGAATTGTCGGCGCGCATTACCGAGGCGCTCGATTTCATGCGCGCCTGCGGCATCGATCCCAAGACGCATCCGGAAATGCGGACGACCGATTTCTACACGAGCCACGAGGCGCTGTTGCTCGGCTACGAGCAGGCGATGACGCGCGTCGATTCCACCAGCGGCGATTGGTATGACACCTCCGGCCATCTCGTTTGGGTCGGCGACCGCACGCGTCAGCCCGATCACGCCCATGTCGAGTTTCTCCGCGGCGTCAAAAACCCGATCGCGATCAAGTGCGGGCCATCGCTCCCCGCCGATGGGCTCTTGAAGCTCCTCGATATTCTTGATCCCGAGCGTGAGCCCGGGCGCATGACGCTGATCTGCCGCTTCGGCGCGGGCAAGGTCGAGGCGTCGCTCCCGGCGCTCATCCGCGCGGTAAAGAAGGAGAAGCGCCATGTCGTGTGGTCGTGCGATCCGATGCACGGCAATACGGTGACCGCGAACGGCTTCAAGACCCGGCGCTTCGAGCAGATTCTGCAAGAGGTGAAGGAGTTCTTCGCCGTTCACGCCGCCGAGGGAACGCATGCGGGCGGCATTCACCTGGAGATGACCGGCCAGAACGTCACGGAGTGTATGGGCGGCGCGCGCGCGATCGGCGAGACGGATCTATCGGATCGCTATCACACCTTCTGCGACCCGCGGCTCAACGCCGAGCAGGCGATCGAGATGGCTTTCCTCGTCGCTGATCTCCTCAAGAAGGGACGCGCCGGGCACGCGCGCCTGCTCACGGCGGCGAGCGGGCTCTGACACTTCTTCCCCTCTCCCAGCCGAACTTGGGTGTTCCCAAGTTCGGCAAACTTTAAATGGCAGAAGTCGGAAACATCCGACTTCTGCTGGGAGAGGGTGGTTCGAGCTTGCGTCAGCAAGCGAGAATCGGGTGAGGGGGCACTGTTTTTCGTTGGATTTTTTTCGCTCGCTCCGCTCGCGGACCCCTCACCCGATCGCTCACGCGTAGGCAAGTTTACGCAGCCTGCGCAAAATTGGCTGCGCGCTCGCGATCACCCTCTCCCACAAGGGGAGAGGGGAAGTGGTGCTGCCGGGACAAACCCAGCCATGACGAATCAGCGCTTGCGCTTTGGCCTCGGCTTCGTGACGAGGCCGTAGGCGACGGAAGCCGCCACCGCGGCCTGCCAGACAATGAACAGCGGCAGAAAAGTCCCTGGCTTCGCATCGCCGAAGTGCAGCAGCGCGCCGGCGACGGTGCCGAGCGCGATCGTGCGCAGCCAATCGCTTTGCTCGCGAAAGTCGGGGCTCGCGAGCGAGACGGCAATTACCGTGCCGAGGCTTCCCACCAACCCGGACACCAGTCCCGTGATCGCGAAGTTGTAGGGGGACTCGGCGACGCCCGGCGTTGCCGCGCGAGTTTGGTTGAGGAAATCGTGGACCGAAAGCGCCGTCCGGTAGGCGAGGATCCACGCGATCACCACGCCAACGAGAACAACGAGAAGCTCGAGCGGCCTTCTTTCTTCCCATAGAAAAATACCGAGGCAGATCACGAGCCCAAAATAAATGCCAGGCAGGAGCGGCGTGCCGCCGAGCGCGGGGAAATCGTTGGTATTCGGGATGTAAGTGACATAGTTCGTCAACAGCGCGGAGCCAACCGCGAGTGCCGCGAGAAAGAGCGCCGCTTTTGGCGCCGAAAGCTTCTTGAGCATCCCCAGTCTCCCGATTTTTCCGAAGCCTAGCACGGCGCCTCGTGCGCTTCACCGCTGTTTTCGCGCTGAAGCGTGGGTGAGGGAAGCCCGGCGGCGTTGGCGGTGTTACAGTTAGGCGAGCGGTCGGGGGCCCGGCCCTTCCGCCTGGGTCAACGAAAACCGGGCGGGAGGAATTCCATGCATATCCGCTTGATCGCGGGCGCGCTCGCGATCGTTCCATTGCTCTCATCCGGCGCACTGGCGCAGCTCGCGGTGTCCGCCAATGACGGCAACGCCGTGCTTGTCGAGGGCGTCAATAGCGTGCCGGCGGAGATCGTGCCGGATTACGTCACGGTCATCGACCTCGGCGTCTCGCCGTCCAGGGTGGTGGGCGAGGTGCCGGCGCCCGTGAGCGTGGTCGGTCCGCCGCAATCGGTCGCCGTCTCCCATGACGAGACCTATGCGCTCGTCGTCGCCGCGCCGCCGGCAAGATTTCGCTCGGCGACGAGAAGTCCGGCACCTGCAACGTGGCATTTTCGCCCGACGGCAAGACGGCACTCGTCACCCGTGAAAACGATCACAAGATTTCGATCCTGAAGATCGACGGCAATAATGTCGAATACACCAAGCGCGACATGACGGGCGGCTTTCGCCCCTACGGCATCGGAATTTCGCCGAAGGGCGACGTCGCCGTCATCGGCAATTCGGGCGGCAGGCAGGGCGACATCGACGTGATCAGCGTCGTCGATATGAATGCGCTGCCGCCGCGCATCGTCGACACCATCTCGGTCGGGCAAACGCCCGAGGGCATTTCGATGTCGCCGAAGGGCGACTTCGTCGCCGTCACCGCGATGAACGGCTCGGACAAGCCGAAGTCCTCGCCCTTCTTCCACGACAACGGCCTGCTCAAAGTCTTCGCCATGGAGGGCACGCGGCTCTCGCTCGTTGCGGAAGCATCGGTCGGTCATTGGTGTCAGGGGGTGGCATGGAGCCGCGACCAGAAGACGATCCTTGTGCAGTGCATGGTCGAGAAGGAATTGCAGGTCTTCCGCTTTACCGGCGACAGCCTGCGGCGCACCGGCGAGATCAAGCTGAAAGCTGGCCCTGCGGGAATGCGGACAGCGGATCACTGATGATCATCCCTCCCCATTTTTTGGGGAGGGTGGCCGCGAGCAAAGCGAGCGGCCGGGTGGGGATCAAAATCGCATGCGGTTCACCCCACCCTGCTCGCGGCATTTGCCGCTCGCTACCCTCCCCTGCAAGGGGAGGGATAAGAAGCGACCGCCGTGTTTTGAGTGCCATTGCTGCACGCGGGACGCGGGTTTAAACCCAAGCCATGAACGAGCCCACCACGCTCAAGCTCGCGGTTGCGCAGCTCAATCCCGTCGTCGGCGACGTCGCCGGCAACGCCGAGAAAGCGCGCCGCGCGCGCGCGCGGGCAGCAGGCGCCGATCTCGTAATTTTCTCCGAGCTGTTTATCGCGGGCTACCCGCCGGAGGATTTGGTGCTGAAGCCCGCCTTCCAGGCGGCATGCCGGAGCGCCATCGAGCAGCTCGCGCGCGAAACAAAGGACGGCGGCCCGGCGATGCTGATCGGCACGCCGTGGCTGCAGGACGGCAAGCTCTACAACGCCGTGGCGCTTTTGGACGGAGGCCGAATCACGGGACTGCGCTTCAAGGTGGATCTGCCGAACTACGGCGTGTTCGATGAAAAGCGCGTGTTTCAGCCTGGCCCCTTGCCGGGGCCGGTGAATTTTCGCGGTGTGCGCATCGGCATTCCGATTTGCGAGGATATCTGGCGGCCGGAGCCGGTCGAGTGCATCGCCGAGACCGGCGGCGAAATCCTGCTCGTCACCAACGCCTCGCCCTACCGCCGCGGCGTCGTCAACGAGCGCCTCAACATCGCCGTGCCCCGCGTCGTCGAGTCGAGTCTGCCGCTCATTTACGTCAACCAACTCGGCGGCCAGGACGAACTCGTGTTCGAGGGCGCGTCCTTCGGGCTCAACGCCGACCACTCGCTCGCCTTCCAGCTTTCCGGTTTCCAGGAGGAAGTCGCGCTCACCGAATGGCGGCGCGAGGGTGGCGCGTGGAAATGCACGGCCGGCCCGCAGGCACCGCTCCTGGAAGCGGACGAGGCCGACTACGCCGCCTGCGTCATGGGCCTTCGCGACTATGTCGAGAAGAACGGCTTTCCCGGCGTCGTGCTCGGGCTTTCCGGCGGCGTCGACTCCGCACTTTGCGCGGCGCTCGCCGCCGATGCGCTCGGGCCGCAGCGCGTGCACGCTGTGATGCTGCCTTACAAGTTTACTTCGCGCGCCTCTCTCGCCGACGCGGAAGGTTGCGCCAAGGCGCTGGGTCTCCGCTACGACACGATTCCGATCGCACCGGCGGTGGAGGGGTTGGAGGCGGCACTCGCCGCCCAATTCAAGGGCCAGAAGCGCGACACCACCGAGGAGAATTTGCAGGCGCGCGCGCGCGGCACCATCCTGATGTCGATCTCGAACAAGTTCGGGCCGATGGTGGTGACAACCGGCAACAAGTCGGAAATGTCGGTCGGCTACGCCACGCTCTATGGCGACATGAACGGCGGCTTCAACCCGATCAAGGATTTGTACAAGACCGAGGTGTTTCGCCTGGCGGCGCTCCGCAACCGCTGGCGGCCCCACGGCGCGCTTGGGCCCACGGGCGCGGTGATCCCGCAAAACATTCTGACCAAGGCGCCGACGGCGGAATTGCGCGAGAACCAGAAGGACCAGGATTCGCTGCCGCCCTACGAGGTGCTCGACGGCATTTTGCAGCGGCTCGTCGAACACGAAGAATCGGTCGCCAAGATCGCGGCCGCGGGCTTCGACGTGGAAACGGTGAAGCGCGTCGAGCGGATGCTCTACTCCGCCGAGTACAAGCGGCGCCAGGCCGCGCCCGGCGTCAAGGTGACACTGAAGAGTTTCGGCCGTGACCGCCGCTATCCGATCGTGAACAAATTCCGCGATCCCGGAACGGCGCCGGCGAAGCCGGATCATTCGCTGGTTGCGGGCGCGGTGCCGACGCGGAACGAGGTGGTGGATTTTTAGCGAAACGGCGCTTTTTGTTTCGATCGCGTGGATTGCAGTGCTAACTTGATGATGAATGGTGCCGGCACAGGCGCCGATGCAGGGAGGCTAATCATGTCATTTCGTGCCGTCATTTCATCGTCGTGCGTTGCTCTTCTACTCTTGAGCGCCGCCCCCGCCGCTTGGGCGCAAAATCAAGATGGGACGGCGAGCGCCAAGAAGAAGACGACGAATTCCGCGCCAAAAAAATCCGGCAATGGTGGCTCGCAGGGCGGGGGCACTCCGGGTGAACGCGGTACGGGTTCGTATTGAAAAAAATCTACGAAGCTGCCTGCGGGCGGTCTCTTCGGAAAGCTTCTACTTCGTCCCCGTCGTCGAATGTTTTTATCGTCCTTCGGCTTCGTCTCGGAGGCGCGCACGCTTCCCCACGGATCATGAGCCTCTTTTCCGTCAGGCTGGCGGTTGAGGATTTCGTGATAGCGGCGGTCGAGTTCCCTGTTCTGATAGAGGGTGTCGGGATCGATCACCACCTTTGAATCGGGATTTTCCTGCGAATAGGCGGGCCCGGTCAACAGCGCAAGCAAGATCGTTGCGGCAAAAATTCCGGCCTTGCGGTTTTTCGATCTGGTTCCCATAGACGCTCCCTACAAACGTCATCCCAAGAATTTCAGAAATTCACACGCATCCTTGAAATAGTTCAATGGGGCAAAATACGCACAGCCGGCGAAGGGCTGCCGCCCCCGCTGAAAAAGAAGAGTGGAACCCGCGCAGCCCGGCTGTTATCCCCGCCCCATGCCGCCCCCGATCGTCCGCTTCGCCCCGTCGCCGACCGGACTCCTGCATGTGGGCAATGCGCGCACCGCGCTTCTGAATGCGCTTTACGCCCGGCGCGAGGGGGGGACGTTTATCCTTCGCCTCGACGATACCGACCGCGCGCGTTCGGAGGAGCGCTTTGTCGCCGCCATCGGCGAGGATCTCGCCTGGCTCGGCATTCCCCCGGATCGCGTAGAGCGCCAGTCCGCGCGCACCGCGCTCTATGACGCGGCCTTCGATCGCCTGCGCGCCGAGGGCCGGATCTACGCCTGCTTTGAAACCGAAGAGGAACTGGAATTCCGCCGCCGCCGCCAGCTCGCCGCGCACCAGCCGCCGGTCTATGACCGTGCGGCGCTGAAGCTCACCGATGCCGAGCGCGCGAAATTGGAAGCCGAAGGCAAGAAACCCTATTTCCGCTTCAAGCTCGAGCGAAAAAAAATCGCCTGGGACGATCTCGTGCGCGGACACGTCGAGATCGACACCGCCTCGCTCTCCGATCCGGTCGCCCGCCGCGCCGACGGCACCTGGCTCTATTCGCTCACCTCGGTGATCGACGATATCGAGATGGGCGTCACCCACATCATCCGCGGCGAGGATCATCTCACCAATAGTGCTGCACAAATCGAAATGTTCGAATCCCTCGGCGCCAAGCCCCCGCGCTTCGCGCACCATAACCTGCTGACGCTGCCGGGCGGTGAGGGGATGTCGAAACGCCTCGGGCATCTGTCGTTGCAGGCGCTCCGCGCGTCGGGCCTGGAGCCGCTCGCGGTGGCGAGTGCCGCGGTGCTGGTCGGCACGGCCGGGGCCGTCGAGCCCGTGCAAAGTTTGGACGCGCTTGCTTCGAAAATCGACTTCGCCCGCATTTCTCACGGCCCCGCGCGCTTCGACCCCGCCGATCTCGAAGCGCTCACCGCTCGCACGCTGCATGCAATGGCCTACGACAGCGCCGCCCCCCGGCTCGAGAAGCTCGGAGTCGGTGGCGGAAGCAGCTTCTGGGAGGCGGTGCGCGGTAATCTTTCCCGCTTTGCGGAAGCCGCCCTGTGGTGGCGGGTGGCGAACGAAGCGATTTCGCCGGTGCTTTCGCCTGCGGATCTCGAAATTTGCAAAAGCGCCGCCGCAGCACTGCCGCCGGAGCCTTGGAACGAGGTGACCTGGGAAAAAGCAAACTGGGACGCCTTCGTCGAAGCGATCAAAAAGGCGACGGGAAAGAGCGGGCGGGCGTTGTTTCATCCACTCCGCATCGCGCTCACCGGTGAGGAGAGGGGGCCGGAACTGCGCGCGCTTTTGCCGTTTATCGGTCGCACGCGTACGGCCGCGAGGCTTCAGGGCAAAAAGGTTTAGAGGATCAACGCACCGGATAAAATTGCGGACCGACCGTGCGCACCTTGCGCTCGCCCGTGGGCGCCGCTTGATCCGGTTGGGCCTGCTGCGCCGCGTCGCCGCCGGTCGACGGCTGGCCGGAGCCGGCAGGCTGGCCGGGTGTGTTCGCCGTGCCGCCACGGACGGGCTGGCTTGCCGCGCGCGGCTGCGCCAATTGCCTCGCTCGCTCCTCGGTGACGACAATGTCGCCCTGCTGTACCGTGGCGTCGCGGCCGACACCCAGCGCATCCGCCCAACTCTGCCCCGCCGCGCGGCACGAGCAGGCCGAATTATATTCCTGCCGGTATTTGAAGGCCGTCGGCAATTCCGTATAGGGCCTGCCGCTGATCGATACCGCCTGCTCGATCTCCTCGCCCGGATTGCGATGCGTGTAGAGCACGACATCCGCCGCCGGGCAGAGGCGCTTGCAGGTCCGCTCATCTTCCCCGAAGCGCGAGACGACGGTGGCGTAGCTGATCGGGAAATAATAGCCGTCGCAGGTCCGCACGCATACGGTCTTGAAGGTAGAGCCGGAGGAGGAGGGAAGATCGAGCGGGGATGCGTTGATGTCGCTCTCCTCGCGCCAGCCGCCGAACAGCGTCTCGAGGAAGCCGCGCTGGCGCGTGGCCTGCTGCGGCGGCGCGCTCCGGTATTGCGAGCCGCAATTGTTCTGCTGCAGGGCCGCGACGATCTGCCGGCGCTGCTGGTCGCGGTTCAAATCCATGCCGCCGCCGCGCCTCTGGTTCATCTCCGAGATCATGCGGTCGAGATTGCTGCGCATGCGCGTGATCTGCGCGTTGATCTGGTCGCATTGTGGCGGCTTCGGGCTGCTGAACAGGAAGAAGCCGCCGCCGGAATCGCATCCCACGCGGCGTCCCTGCGCGGTGGTCTGATCGAGTTCGAAGCGTTGGCGGGCGATTGCGTCCTCGTAGCTGCGGGCGTTGTCGGAACCGGCGTTTCCGCCGTCGATCCGCGCGAGCTCGGTTTCGAGCCGGACGCAGGCGGAATTGGTCGTACCCGGCTGCCCGGGAAGCGGTGGCGGCACATAGACGCCGGGCGGCGCGCCGCCTGGAACATTGCCGGGCGGCATCGGCTGCGCCGCAGCTTCGCCGAGGAGGGCGAGCAGACAAACAGCCGTGAGATTTGCGAGGCGGGTCGGGTTCATGCGCCGGTCGGATTCCGCGTCAGTTGGCCGAAGGAGCGCAGCAAACATTGACCGAAGTATGAAGGCAAGGATGCGGGAAGCGGCGCCGATTCTCCCATCATGGCCGGCTTTTCCTCTTCGTTTGTCGTCACGGCGAGCCCGGCCATCGAGCTACGTGACGAGCCAGCTGATGATCGCGGCCGAGATCCGGCAATGAGACCGCTAAGGGGCTTACCGGACGATTCGACGGAATGGACTTGCGAGAATGGCTGCGAAGCCTGTGGATAGCCGGGCCGCAGCCCCTGGACCGGCCATAAGTCTACGATTTCCGAGCGTTTTCTGTGTCATTTTTGTCACGCGTTTTGGAAACCATCGCCGAAAGGGCCCTTTTGCCCGCGAAATAAGCAGGTTGATCAAATTCTGCGGTTGCTGAAATCGCGCCATTATTCGAACTTTGCCGGTGAAAGACGGGGTCAATCGGCCGTTTTGTTTGGCGTAGTTTTCGGTCCGGCCAGCTCCGTCACGAGTTAAGAACTTGGGGGTCATCATGCGCAAGACTGGTTTGACGGCAATTTTGGGGGCCGGTGCGTTCGCGCTGGCACTTTCTGGACAGGCGCTCGCGGCGGACATGCCCGTGAAAGCGGCGCCCGCGCCTGCTGCACCTGATTGGGATATCGCCTTCGGCGGCGGCATCATGAGCGACTACATTTTCCGTGGCATCACGCAGTCGAACCACGGCGCGACGGGTACGGCTTACTTCGAGCCGCACTACAAGGAACTCTACCTCGGCGTCGCCGGCACCGGCATCGACTTCGTGTCGGCTTGCCCCGGTTACTGCTTGAACAGCCCGAGCGCGGAAGTTGATCTCTACGGCGGTTGGCGTCCGACCGTCGGCAAGTGGAGCTTCGACCTCGGCTACATCTATTATCTCTATCCGAAGAGCCTGCCGGCTGCGCTCGGCGGATTCACCAGCGACTTCGGCGAAGTCTACGGCAAGGCGACCTATGCCGTTACCGACGCTCTCTCGATCGGTGGCGCCATCTATTACTCGCCGAACCTGCTGAACTATCACAAGGCCAGCGAGTACTACGAGATCAATGCGAAGTACGTAATCCCGAGCAGCTATTTCGCGAAGGATTGGGGTGCGTATATCTCCGGTGCTTATGGCCGCTTCAATGTCGACAAGGGAGCGACGACTTTCAGCTCGGGCGTAGCTTTGCCCTTCACCGGCTTCTCGATCCCGAGCTACAACACCTGGAACGCGGGCCTCGCCTTTACCTACAAGGTCTTCACGCTTGACCTGCGGTACAGCGATACGAGCATTCACGGGAATCAGTGCATCGAGTTCTGGAACGCGGATCCGAATGTTGCGACCAGCCTCAATAATTGGTGCAAAGGCGCCTTCGCCGCGAAGCTCTCCTTCGACGTTCTCGCTTCGCAGCTGAAATAAGCATCGGCTAGATCAAAAATTGCGAGCGGCCGCCACATCGGGCGGCCGTTTTGCTTTTGGGGCTGACGTATTGAAGGGCCGAAGGGTAGCGGACGCGCTTCGCGTCTAGCGGCTGCAGGTGATCGCGACCATGTCGGGACAGGAGCGGCCCTTGCAGGCGCTGACCTGGGAGCCCGCCGGCACGCCGCCGGTGATCTCGGTGGGATCAATACGCCCGAAATCGACGGCCTTGGTGTATGCGCGCGCCTGGCAGAGCGCGGAAGCGGCGGCCGCACCGCACGGCTCGCCGGAGGCAAGGCAGCGATCGATGCCGTAGCCGTCGGAGGAATCGACGAGGAAGATATGCGTCTCGGCCCGGACCGGTGAGGCTGCCAAAAGGCCTACGAGCGCTACAAGCGCAATACCGAGCTTCACGATCGAAATTCCCCAGCGACACGGCCCCAAGGCGCGAAAGATGCGCCCACAGGGTTGATCCGGCGTTAACGCGCGGACCGGTTGCGATAAGGCGATGAACAAGCTTGTAAATTTCGATAGCCGTGACGCGGCGCGCTTTCAAGAACGCCCTTCGTCGCAAGCGCTATGTTCTCGCTTTCTGTGGCTTCCGCGCCGCAGCCTACCCGGGCCTTGAGCAGAATGTCCGGTCCCGAGACGCGGACCCTTGACGACGCAAGGCCTCGCTCGCATGGTTAGACCATGACGACTGCCCGCAACCGTTTCTTCGGCATTTGCCGCGAGATTATCTGCGCCTAAGGGGCGCGGGCGGGATCGTTTTCTCTCAACACTCAGAGACGAACGTTCTGGCCCGCCGGGCGAGGGACGTTCAATGGAACTCAAGCTTTACAACACGCTGACGCGGACGAAGGAGGCCTTCCGGCCCCTCGATCCTTCGCGCGTGCGTATGTATGTGTGCGGACCCACGGTCTACGATTTCGCCCATATCGGCAATGCGCGGCCGCTGATTGTCTTCGACGTGCTCTACCGGCTCCTGCGCCATCTCTACGGGCCGGATCACGTCAAATACGTCCGCAACGTCACCGACGTCGACGACAAGATCAACGCGCGCGCCGCCGAGCGCGGTGTGCCGATCCGCGAACTCACCGAGGAGACCTACAACAACTTCAAGGAAGACGTGGCGGCGCTCGGCTGCCTGCCGCCGGATGTCGAGCCGCGCGCGACCGATCATATCGAGGAAATGAAGACGCTGATCGAGCGGCTGCGGGCAGCGGACTTCGCCTATATCGCCGAGGACCACGTACTGTTTCACGTCGCCGCGATGCCGGACTACGGCAAGCTCGCGCACCGCACGCTCGACGAGATGATGGCGGGCGCCCGCGTCGAAGTCGCGCCCTACAAGCGCGACCCGATGGATTTCGTGCTGTGGAAGCCCTCGAAGCCGGGCGAGCCCGCCTGGCCGTCACCGTGCGGGATCAAGACGCCCGGGCGCCCCGGCTGGCACATCGAGTGCTCGGCGATGAGCTGGAAGCATCTCGGCGAGACTTTCGATATTCATGGCGGCGGCATCGACCTCGTCTTTCCGCATCACGAGAACGAGCTCGCGCAATCGCGCTCTGCTTTTCACACCAAAATCATGGCGCAGTTCTGGATGCATAACGGCTTCTTGCAGGTCGAGGGCGAGAAGATGTCGAAGTCGCTTGGCAATTTCGTCACCATCCGCGAGCTTCTCGCCGATTGGCCGGGCGAAGCGATCCGGCTCGCGATGTTGCAATCGCACTATCGGCAGCCGATCAATTGGACCGAGGCGGGCCTGCGCGAGGCCAAGCGCACGCTCGATCACTGGCAGTCGCTCACGGCGGACGCCAAACCGGGTATGCTGTGCGCGGATATGATCGATGCGCTGGCGGACGATTTGAATACGCCGAAGGCCTTCGCCGCCTTGCACGAGTTGCGGAGCGAAGCCGCCAAGGGCGCCAAGGGCGCGGCGGCGTGCCTCAAGGCCGGCGCGCAGATAATGGGTCTTCTGCAGCCCACCGCCGCCGAATGGGCGGCGTGGCGGCCGGCGTCGCTCGCGATTGACGAAGCCGGAATCAATAAACTGATCGACGCCCGCAATGCTGCGCGCAAGGCGAAGAAATTCAAGGAATCCGATCGCATCCGCGACGAGCTCGCGGCGATGGGCGTGGAATTGGAAGACCGCAAGGATGGTACGACAAGCTGGAAAGTAAAAAAGGTAGCGTGATGAAAGAGCGGCTTTATCTCTTCGACACTACGCTGCGCGACGGTGCGCAGATGAACGGCGTCGACTTCACGCTTGCCGACAAGCTCCGGGTCATGCGGCTCTTGGACGATCTCGGCGTCGATTACGTCGAGGGCGGCTATCCCGGCGCCAACCCGACCGATACCGCGCTCTTTTCCGAGCCGCGCGGGCTCAAGGCGAAGTTCACCGCCTTCGGCATGACCAAGCGCTCCGGCCGCTCGGCTTCCAACGATCCGGGGCTTGCCGCCACGCTCGCGGCCAAGGCCGACGCCATCTGTCTCGTCGGCAAAAGCTCGGCTTTCCATGTCCGCGTCGCGCTCGAGATAAAGCCGGAGGAAAATCTCGCCGCGATCAAGGAATCGATCGAGGCCGCCAAGGCGACGGGCCGCGAGGTGATGATCGACTGCGAGCATTTCTTCGATGGCTACAAGGACGATCCGAAATACGCGCTCGCCTGCGCCAAGACGGCCTTCGACGCCGGTGCCCGCTGGGTCGTTCTGTGCGACACCAATGGTGGCACGCTGCCGCACGAGGTCGAGGAAATCGTCGGCGCCGTGACGAAAATCATTCCCGGCGATCACGTCGGCATCCACGCCCATAACGACACCGATCAGGCCGTCGCCAATTCCTTCGCCGCCGTGCGCGCGGGCGCGCGCCAAATCCAGGGTACGCTCAACGGCGTCGGCGAGCGTTGCGGCAACGCTAATCTCTGCTCGCTTATCCCGACGCTGTTGCTGAAGCCCGATTACACTGAGCGCTTCGACATCAAGGTGAAGCCCGAGGCGCTTTCCGCGCTCACCCATGTCTCGCATACGCTCGACGAGATGCTGAACCGCGCGCCCGATCGCCACGCGCCCTATGTCGGCGAGAGCGCCTTCGCGACCAAAGCGGGCATCCACGCTTCCGCCATCATGAAGGACCCGAAGACCTACGAGCATGTCGCGCCCGAGGCCACTGGCAACCGCCGCAAGCTTCTCGTCTCCGACCAGGCTGGCCGCTCGAACGTGCTCGCCGAACTCGAGCGCCTCGGGGTCGCGGTCGACAAGAACGATCCGCGGCTCGTCCGTCTGCTCGAAGAGGTGAAGGCGCGCGAGGCCAAGGGCTATGCCTATGAGGCGGCCGATGCTTCCTTCGCGCTGCTCGCCCGCCGCATCCTCGGCAAGGTGCCGGACTACTTCGATGTCGAGCGCTTCAGCGTCAATGTCGAGCGCCGCTACAACGCCAAGGGCGAACTCGTCACGGTGGCTGAGGCGACCGTCAAGGTGAAGGTCGGCGGCGAAACGATGATCTCCGCCGGCGAGGGCAACGGCCCCGTCAATGCGCTCGACGTGGCACTCCGCAAGGATCTCGGCAAGTACCAGCCTTTCATCGAAGGACTGCACCTCACCGATTATCGCGTGCGTATCCTCGACGGCGGCACCGAGGCGGTGACGCGGGTTTTGATCGAGTCCTCCGACGAATCGGGCGAGCGCTGGACCACGGTCGGCGTCTCGCCCAATATCATCGACGCCTCGTTCCAGGCGCTGGTCGACTCCATCACCTGGAAGCTTCTGAAGAGCAACGCTCCGGCCTGAAGATGATCGATCACGTCTCCATCGGCGTCCGTGACCTCGCCGCAAGCACCCGCTTCTACGATGCGGCACTCGCGCCGCTCGGCTATGTGAAAATGCACATCCGCGAAAAGACCGTGGGGTGGGCGCGTTCCGGCAAAACGCACGCGGAATTCTGGATCAACGCGCGCCCGGGAATGAAATCGGCGGCGGCGGATAGCGGCATCCATATTTGCCTACGGATGCTCGACACCGAGGCGGTCGATGCCTTCCACACGGCGGCGCTCAAAGCGGGCGGCACCTCCGACGGCGAGCCCGGCGCGCGGCGGGAATACAGCGAGAAATATTATGCCGCCTTCATCCGCGACCTCGACGGCAACAAAATCGAGGCGGTGACGTTTCTCAACAACTAATGGCCCGGTCATGGCCATGCCTTGTGCACGCCGAGCGCCACCACGACCACGCCGAACTCGTGAAAAGTGTGTTGGAGCGCCGTCAAAAAGAGAAACAAAAAAGCAAAGCCTGAGCTCCAGGCTCAGGCTTTGCCGCACTTACGCTACGCCACGCAGTTCAACGCGGCAGCGCCGAAAAAGTTTCACGGCTATTTTTTGAAGAAAACGCGCGAAAAACCGCAGTTCTACATGCCCTCGGCGACGACTTTCGCTTCCTCGCCATGCAGCTCGGCTTCCGAAACGGAGCGCAAAGCCGCGCGCAATTTCGGCACCACGTCCTCGATCCGCTTGGCGACGAGGAAATTCGGGTCGTTGTAGAGATAGCCTTCCGCGCCGAGATGCTTGAACAGGACGAGCAAAGGGTCCCAGAAGCCGAGCACGTTTGCCACCAGCACCGGCTTCTTGTGGCGGCCGAGCTGCACCCAGGCGAGCTGTTCGACGAGTTCCTCGAGCGTACCGATTCCGCCCGGTAGCGCCACGAAGGCGTCGGCGCGCTCGAACATCGTACGCTTGCGCTCGTGCATACCGCGCACCGTGACGATTTCACGCGCGCCCTGATCCGCGTGCTCGCGCGCCACGAGAAAATCGGGAATGATCCCGAGCACCTTACCGCCGGCATCCTCGGCCGCGCGCGCGACTTCGCCCATCATGCCGACGCCGCCGCCGCCATAGACGAGACGGATTTTTTCGCGCCCGAGCACGGTCCCCAACGCCCGCGCCGCCTGCAAATAGGCCGGGTTGCCGCCCTTCGAAGAGCCGCAATAGACGCAGACGTTTTTCAGCTCCGCCATTTTCGGGTTTAGTTATCGGCGACGTATTTGAATCCGTCGCCGTCCCAGCGATAGCGCTCGACGACGGCGTTCGTGCGCCCGCTCTGGTCCGTGCGCGTGGCGCTGACCTCGATCGTGCCCGGACGGACGACCGTGACCGTGCTCGCGGCGTCCACGAACAGGAATGGCTTGCCCTCGTCCTGATTGTCGGCGGTGAAATCGAGGGGGAGATATTCACGGCGTGCGCCGTTCCACTGATAGACGATCACGGCGCTCGCATCGGAAGTCACCGAGCCGCGCACGATGATTTCGTCGATGCCATCGCCGTTCAAATCGGCGACCACGATGATGCTGTCCTTGCCACCTGATTTTATCGTCAAGAATTGCTCGCCGATTCCGTCGAAACGCTGCGTGCCGCTGGGCGTCGCGATTTCAAGCCGTGCGGACTCGCCGCTCGCCCTCACCGCGGTGACGGTCACCGTCTGGCCCGGCCCGAGGCGGGCGGTCGCGGTGGCACTTTGCGCTGCGGCCGGCAGCGCGGTTGCGAGAAAGAAAAACGTGGCAAGGACGATCCGCGGCATAAACGCTCCATTTTCGGGAATCGGCACTGATATAGGAGAACATCTATCGCTTTGAAATAGGCCTATTTTTCGGCGTGGCGGGCGGCGCGCGACCGCTCTATATATAGTCACCGGCCAGCCGAAATGAACATTCACGATAAAGAACTGAACCACGCCGCCGCGCCCGGCGCACGCAAACCCGCGGCGGCCACGGCCGATACGCGCCGCGCGCGCGCGTTTTCGGCGACAGGCGGCACGCTCTTTTCCACCATCGTCGGCCTGTGGCCGCATATGTGGCCGGCCGCGCGCGCCGATCTCAAGCTTCGCGTCATGATGGCGTTCTTCCTGCTCGTCGCGGCGAAGCTCGTGACGATCGTCATCCCGTTCAGCTTCAAGTGGGTAACCGACGCGCTGGTGGCGGTCTCCGAAGGCCGGGCGCCCAACAACACCGGCACGATCGCCACGATCATGCTGGCACCCGCCGCACTGGTGCTCGCCTACGCGGCCCTTCGCATCGCGATGTCCTCGCTCACGCAGCTCCGCGACGGTCTCTTCGCCAAGGTCGCGTTGCATGCGGTGCGCCGGCTTGCGCATCTCACTTTCGAGCACATGCACGCGCTGTCGCTCCGCTTTCACCTCGAGCGCAAGACCGGCGGCCTCACACGCGTGTTGGAGCGCGGGCGGAACGGCATCGAAGAATTGGTGCGGCTCGTCATTTTACAGATGGCGCCCACCATCGTCGAGCTTTGTCTCGTGATGGGCGTACTTCTGTTCGTGTTCGATTGGCGCTATGCGCTCGCGGTGCTGGTCACCATCCTTGTCTACATGGCCTATACCTATCGTGCGACCGAGTGGCGCATCACCATTCGCAAGCGCATGAACGAGTCCGACACCGAAGCCAATGCCAAGGCGGTCGACTCGCTTCTCAACTACGAGACGGTGAAATATTTCGGCGCCGAGGCGCGCGAGACCGAGCGCTACGACCGCACCATGGCGCGCTATGAAAGGGCGGCAACCTCGACCTATACCTCGCTCGCGGTGCTGAACGCGGGGCAGGCCGTGATTTTCACCTTCGGTCTTGCCGCCGTAATGCTGCTCGCCGTGTTCGACGTGCAAGCCGGCAAGCGCACCATCGGCGATTTCGTCATGGTCAACACCATGCTGATCCAGCTCTACATCCCGCTCAATTTCATGGGGATGCTGTACCGCGAGATCAAGCAGGCGATCACCGACATCGAGATCATGTTCACCATTCTGTCGCGCAATCCCGAGATCGAGGATAGGAGCGGCGCGAAGCCGCTCGACGTGCGCGAGGGCGCGGTGCGCTTCGACAACGTGCGCTTCACCTACGAACAGGGCCGGGAAATCCTGAAAGGCGTTTCGTTCGAGGTACCGCCGGGAAAAACGCTCGCGATCGTCGGTCCCTCGGGCGCCGGCAAGTCGACGATTTCGCGCCTGCTGTTTCGTTTTTACGAGATCTCGTCAGGCCGCATCTTGATCGACGGCCAGGACATCCGCGACGTGACGCAGCTTTCGTTGCGCGCCGCGATCGGCATGGTTCCGCAGGATACTGTGCTGTTCAACGACACCATTCGCTACAATATTCACTACGGCCGCTGGGATGCGAGCGAGGCCGAGGTCGAGGAAGCAGCGGCGCTCGCGCAGATCGACGATTTTATCCGCTCGACGCCGAAGGGCTACGAGACGGAGGTCGGCGAGCGCGGGCTGAAATTGTCGGGTGGCGAGAAACAGCGCGTCGCCATTGCCCGCACGATCCTCAAGGGGCCGCCGATTCTCGTGCTTGACGAAGCCACCTCCGCGCTCGACTCCAATACCGAGCGGGAGATTCAGGACGCGCTCGACCGCATGTCGCGGGGCCGCACCACGCTCGTGATCGCGCACCGGCTTTCGACCGTGGTCGGCGCCGACGAGATCATCGTGCTCGACGAGGGTAGAATCGTCGAGCGCGGCAGACATGCGGAACTCTTGGCGCAGGGCGGCCTTTATGCCGGCATGTGGAACCGCCAGCGTGAGGCCGAGGAAGCGCGAGAGAGGCTGCGCCTTGCCGGAGAAGATGCGGTAGAAGCTGTCGTGCCGGTGAAGATCGTCGCTGGCGTGGACGGCGGCAAGGATTCAAATAATGACTTTGAAAATCTTGTCGCATCTCCCATAAGGGCAGAGGGAACGTAAACGATTCAAGCCAAAACCGATTGAACAGCAAAAGCGAATCCGAAGTCATGTCCCTCCTCGACTCGATCAAGAAAAACTTCGCGCCGATTCACCCTGAGGGCTACCCTTTCATCGGTGGCTTCGCGCTCGTCGCGATCTTCCTCTTTTGGCTCGCCAGGCCCTTGGGCTGGATCGGCGTGATTGCGACGCTGTGGTGCGCCTACTTTTTCCGCGATCCGAAGCGCGTCGTGCCGGTCGGCGAGGGGCTCGTGGTGTCGCCCGCCGACGGCCGCATCTCGCAGGTGGCACTCGCCATGCCGCCGCCCGAGCTTGAAATGGGGCCGGAGCAGCGCGTGCGCGTCTCGATTTTCATGAACGTCCTCGATGTGCACGTGAATCGTGCGCCGATCGCGGGCGAGGTGCGCCGCATCGTTTATCGGGCCGGAAAATTCATCAACGCCGATCTCGACAAGGCGAGCGAGGACAACGAGCGCAATAGCCTGTTGTTGCGCACCAGCGCCGGTCCGATCGCGGTCGTGCAAATCGCGGGCCTCATTGCACGCCGGATCGTGTGCTTCGTGCGCGAGGGAACGAGCGTCGCCGTCGGTGAGCGCATCGGCCTGATTCGCTTCGGCTCGCGCGTCGACGTTTATCTCCCCGGCGGCGTCAAGCCGCTCGTTTCCGAGGGTCAGACGGCGCTCGCGGGCGAAACCGTGATCGCCGATCTTTCGGCGCAATCGCGCGCATTAACCTTCCGCGCCGATTGAACAGGCCCGCTTCCGCGTGCGGGCGGCAAGGAGTACTCTCCGCCCATGTCGAACCTTTTCGCGCCCTTCGATCCCGACAGGGAGGAGCCGCGCCGCCGCCGCTTTAAACCGATCCCGGTGCGCGTGCTGTTGCCGAACCTCGTCACGCTGCTCTCGCTCTGTCTCGGGCTCACGGCGATCCGGCTTGCGGTCGAGAGCAAGCTTGAGCTTGCGATCGCGGCGATCGTCCTCGCCGCGATCCTCGACGCGCTCGATGGCCGGATCGCGCGCTTCCTGCAGAGCACCTCGCGCTTCGGCGCCGAGCTCGATTCGCTCGCCGATTTCGTCAACTTCGGTGTCGCGCCCGCGATCATTCTCTATTTCTGGGGGTTGAGCGCGTTGCACTCGGTCGGCTGGATCGCGGTGCTCGTGTTCGCGATCTGCACTTCGCTGCGGCTCGCGCGTTTCAACGTGATGCTCGACGATCCTAACAAGCCGCCCTATGCCGGAAATTTCTTCGTCGGCGTTCCCGCGCCGGCCGGCGCCTTGATCGTGATGCTGCCGGTTTATCTCGAATTGATCGGTCTGCCGCGCACGGGGGTGAGCCCCGCCTTCGCGCTCGTCTATGTCATCGGAATAGCACTCCTGATGGTTTCCTCGTTTCCCACCTGGTCGGGAAAGCGTGTCACCGCCCGCGTGCCGCGCGACTATGTGCTGCCGATCTTCGTCTTGGTCGTGCTTCTGGTCGCACTCTTGGTGAGCTATCCCTGGGAATTGCTCACCGCCGGCACCCTCGCCTATCTCGGCTGCATCCCGTTCGCTTACATGCACTACAAGAAGCTCGAGCGCGCGCATTTGGCCGCCGTCCCCGGGGGCATACCGCACGCCCCTGATGCCGAGGAAGCCGAGCGGCCAAATCGTTTGAACTGACCAAAAACGCGCCATCGGCTTTGCCGCGCCGCAACACGGGCGCCGGTTCCCGCATTGAAATTGCGTTTGCACGACGCCGCTGACAGCGAGCGCGGTTGGTGTATGCTTTGCCAGCGCCACCTCAAATAAAAACGCCGATGGCACGTTGATCAGCCAAGGGGAGGTTCCAATGCTGCGCACATCCATCAATCGAAGGACTCTGCTGAAAACCACGGCGCTCGCCACCGCCTCGGTCGTCGCCGCTCCCTATATTCGAGGCGCACACGCCGCCGGCAAGCTTTCGCTCGGCGTCTGGGACCATTGGGTGCCCGGCGCCAACGACAACATGAACAAGCTCTGCAAGGAGTGGGGCGAGAAGAACAAGGTCGAGGTCCAGATCGACTACATCACCTCGGTCGGCGACAAGGACATGATCACGGCAACGGCGGAGTCCCAGGCCGGCGCGGGTCACGACATCATGACCCACCGCAGCTGGCAGATCGTCGTTCACCGCCGGATGCTGGAGCCGCTCGACGAGGTGATGGCCTCGCTCGAGAAACAGGGCGGCCCCGCGAACGAGATCGCCAATTATCTCGCCATGGTCGACGGCCATTGGTACGGCATTCCGACCTGCACCGGCAGCCAGGTGAAACCGTGCTGCTCGCGGGTCGATCTCTACAAGCAGCATTGCGGCATCGATCTGCAGGCCATGTTCCCGGCCGGCGACAATCGCGACAAGGCGCTGATCGATAGCTGGAACTGGGATCTTTATCTGTCGAGTGCGGAAAAACTGATGAAGGCGGGCTTTCCTGTCGGCAACCCGCTCGGGCAGACGAGCGACGCTATCGACTGGGTCGGTGCGCTGTTCCGCTCCCACGGCGTCGTCGCCATCGACGAGAAGGACAACATCAAGATCAGTTCGGACGCCACCCGTCAGGTGCTCGAATACATGAAGAAGTTCACCCCGCAGATGCCGCCCGAAGTTTATGCCTGGGACGATGCCGGCAACAATCGCTGGTTGATTTCCGGCAAAGGTGCCGGCATCATGAACCCGCCCTCGGCCTGGGTCGTCGCCAATCGCGACAATCCGAGCGTGGGCGCGCAATGCTGGACGCACGATATGCCGCGGGGTCCCGCGGGGCGCTTCGTCGGCCATCTGCCGATTTTCTTCGGCCTGTGGAAATTCTCGCAAAACAAAGAAGCGGCGAAAGACCTCATTCGCTTCCTGTCCGAGAAGGACCAGGCACGCAAATTCGTTGCCGCGTCCTCCGGCTACGATTTGCCCTCGTTCAAGTCCTATTACGACTTCGATACCTGGAAGGAAGCGGGTCCCCCCAAGGGTTCGGTCTACAACTACCCGCCGCGTGGCGACGAACAGGTGAGCATCGCCGGCTATCCGGCGCGGCCCGACGTCGCGGCGCAGGTCTATAATTCCGCGGTCATGGTCAACATGGTTTCGCGGGTGACCCAGGGCGGCGAGTCGATCGAGAGCGCCATCAAATGGGCCGAGCGCGAGCTTGAGGGCTATCTGAGGGCTTAAAGATTGCGCGCTCCGCCTCGCTGATGGGCGGGGGGCGCGCGCGACCCGTTTCACGCTTCACCCGGAAGGGAAGGACGGATGGTCGAAGCGACACAAAGCGCATACGCTCCGGCACTCACGTCCGTCATCCCATGGCGGCGCGGGCGCATCGCCCGCGTGCTGCGCCGGCGCTCGACCATCGCCTTCTTTATGTGCCTGCCGCTCCTGACGGTGATCGGCGGGCTGGTCGTTTATCCCGCGCTCTACGCCATCAATCTTGCCACTCTGAACAAGGCGATGACGAAGCACATCGGCTTCGACAATTTCGCCTTTCTGTTCACGCGCGAGACCTTCTGGATGGTAGTCTCACAGTCGGCGATCTTCGCGCTCACCGCCGTGTTCTTCAAAGCGTTGATCGGGCTCATCACCGCGCATCTCGTCAACAATTTGCCGGCGAAAGGCCAGCGCAAATGGCGCGGCATGCTGCTGGTGCCGTGGGTGATGCCGCTTTCACTCTCGACGCTCGGCTGGTGGTGGATGTTCGATCCCACCTACAGCGCCTTCAACTGGCTGTTGGCGCTGTTCGGCATCGGGAAAGTGGCGTGGCTCTCCGATCCTTATTGGGCGCGCTTCTCGGTGATCCTCGACAATGTCTGGTACGGCGCGCCGTTCTTTCTCATCATGTATCTCGCCGCCCTTCGCTCCGTCCCCACCGATCTCTACGAGGCGGCCTCGATCGACGGCGCCAACGCCTGGCAGAAATTCGTCCACATCACGCTGCCGATGATGCAAAGCATTATCTCGATCACGGTGCTGTTCTCGTTGATCGTCACCTTCGCCAATTTCGACATCATCTGGGTCATGACCCAGGGCGGCCCGCGCGACATGACGCACATCTTCGCGACCTGGGCGTTCAAGCTCGGGATTCAATCAGGCGACATTCCGCTCGGCGCCTCGGTGTCTCTGTTCATGTTCCCGATCCTCGGCATCTCCGCCATTTTCATCCTGCGCGGCGTCGCCAAGCGCAGCCGGGAGATGCAATGACGACAATCGCCGCCGTGGCACCCGCGGCGAAGCCGCTGAAAAGGCGCCGCAGCCTTGCGCGTGATCGCCGCTGGGCGCTGATCTTTTCCTATTTCTTTTTGATTTTGTTTGCGATCTTCTTTCTCGCGCCGCCCTATTACATGGTGGTCACTTCGCTGAAGACGAACCGCGAGATGGTGGAGATCACGAGCAATCCCTGGCTCATCATGCAGGGCTTCACGCTCGAGCATTACAAGAACCTGATCGAGAACACGGATTTCCTGATTTTCTTCAAGAACACGATCATCGTGACGCTTTGTGTCGTCGCCATCACCATGGTGATTTCGGTGCTCGCGGCTTTCTCGCTCTCGCGCATGCGCTTCTTCGGCTCGACCGCGATCGCGACCGGCGTGTTCCTCACTTATCTCATTCCGGATTCGCTCCTCTTCATCCCGTTGTTTCAGGTCGTGAAGTCCTTTGGCCTGCTCAACAATTACTGGGGAATGGTGCTGGTTTATCCCACGCTCACGGTGCCATTTTGCACCTGGATCATGATCGGCTACTTCACGTCGATCCCGAAGGAGCTCGACGAGGCGGCGCTGATCGATGGTGCCGGCTACATGCAGATATTGCTCCGCATTTTCATTCCGGTGGCCTTTCCCGGCATCATCGCGGCGATGATCTTCGCTTTCACGGTTTCATGGGCCGCCTTCATCTATCCGATGGCGTTTCTCTACCGCTCCGACCAGCTCGTGCTCACCGTCGGCACGGTGACGAGCCTCGTCCGCGCCGACGTGTTCCAGTGGGGGAGCTTGATGGCGGGCGCGCTGCTCGCCGCCGCACCTCCGCTCGTCATCTATGCGTTTTTGATGGACTACTATATCGCCGGCCTCACGTCGGGCGCGACCAAGGGCTGAGCCGTGGCCGAAGTCTCGCTCAACAACATCATCAAGCGCTATGGCGAGGTGATCGCCGTGCGCGGCATCAACCTCAATGTCGCCGACAAGGAGTTCGTCGTGCTGGTCGGCCCTTCGGGTTGCGGCAAAACCACGACGCTCCGCATGATCGCGGGGCTTGAGGAAATCTCCGAGGGCGAAATCTCCATCGGCGGTGAGGTGGTGAACGACGTGCCGCCAAAGGATCGCGACATCGCGATGGTATTCCAGAATTACGCGCTCTACCCGCACATGACGGTCGCCGCCAACATGTCGTTCGGACTGAAGCTCAGGCGTTTTCCCAAGGCCGAGATCAAAGCGCGAGTCGAGCGGGCGGCGCAAATTCTCGACATCACCGATCTTCTGGAGCGGCGGCCGAAACAGCTTTCCGGCGGTCAGCGCCAGCGCGTCGCCATGGGCCGCGCCATCGTGCGGAACCCAAAGGTGTTTCTGTTCGACGAGCCGCTTTCCAATCTCGACGCCAAGCTCCGCGTACAAATGCGCACCGAGATCAAGCGCGTGCACCAAAAAGTGAAAACCACGACGATCTACGTCACCCACGACCAGATCGAGGCGATGACGCTCGCCGACCGCGTCGTGGTGATGAACGACGGCCGCATCGAACAGGTTGGCACGCCGCACGAGCTTTATCACTCGCCGAGGACCCGCTTCGTCGCGGGCTTCATCGGCTCGCCGGCGATGAATTTCCTGCCGTGCAAGGTCGAGCGGAACGGCGCGGGTTTGGTGCTGAACCTCGCCGAGAACCTGTCGTTTCCGATGCCGGCGGACCTCAGCGCCCGCTACGGCAAAGCCGTCGGCAAGCCGATGATCTTTGGTCTCCGCCCCGAGCACATCACCGAGCCGCGCGGCGGCGCGCCCGGCGAGAAGAGCGAGTTCACCGCCAATCTCGACGTGGTGGAGCCGATGGGGATGGAGACGATGGTGTTCTTCCGCATCGAGGGCACCGAGGTCTGCGGTCGCGTCGAGCCCACGAGCGCGGGCGGCCCCGGTCAGCCGATGCGGCTCCGCGCCAACCTCAACCACATGCACCTGATCGATCCCGCCACCAACCTCGCGCTCTAGGGCGCCCATTCACAATCGTTTTTCGCCGTCCCGTGCGTGGACGAGCGGCGCGCAAAAGGCTATCGACTGCGCCTCGCAAGGAGAGAATTGCCAATGATCAAGATGCTCGACCCCAAGACCTTCACCGTATTGGTCACCGGAGCGACCGCGGGTTTCGGCGCTGCCATGTGCCGCCGCTTTGCCGGTGCGGGCGCCAAGGTGATCGCCACCGGCCGCCGCAAGGACCGGCTCGACGCCTTGAAAAAGGAACTCGGGGCCCATTGCCACACTGCTGTCCTCGACGTCACCGACAAGAAAGCGGTCGATGCGCTGGTTACGAGTCTTCCCGCCGGTTTCGCCAAGGTGAATGTCGTGGTGGCGAATGCCGGCCTCGCGCTCGGCCTCGAGCCCGCGCAAAAAGCCAATATGAGCGACTGGGAGCAGATGATCGCCACCAACATCAATGGCTTGCTCTACACCGTGCGCGCGTTCCTGCCCGGCATGGTGGAGCGCGACGAGGGCCACGTGATTTTGCTCGGCTCCGTCGCGAGCGATTACCCCTATCCCGGCGGCAACGTCTATGGCGCGACCAAAGCCTTCGTGAAGCAGTTCGCGCTGAACCTTCGCGCCGACCTTCTCGGTGCCAATGTACGCGTGACCAATGTCGAGCCGGGGCTCGCCGAGACGGAATTTTCGCTAGTGCGCTTCAAGGGCGATGCGGACAAGGCCAAGGTGCCCTACCAAAATATCGCGCCGATGACCGCTGATGACGTCACCGAGCAGATTTTCTTCTGCTGCACGCTGCCCCGCCACGTCAACATCAACCGCATCCAGTCGATGGCGACGATGCAGGCCTTCGGGCCGTTCGCCTTTAAGCGGGGTTGAGACAGGCCGCTATGCGCGTCACGCCGCCAGCGGGTGGCCGGGCATCAATTCGTAAGGATGCACCCAGTTTGGCAACAGCTTGATGCGCTCCAGCCACGCGCCGATAGCGGGATGATCCTTGACGATATCGAAGCCGAATTCCTCGGCCGGGTAATACATGTATCCGCACATGGAAACGTCGGCGACGGTCGGGCGGTTGCCGAGCAGGAATTTACGGCCCTCTAACCGCTTGTTCAGGATCGCCAGATTGCCGTCGAGCCGGCCCTTAAAGAAGGCGATGACGGCGGGATCGGCGCCCTTCGCCCAATTACGCAAGAAGCGATAAGGCGCGAGAAAGCCGTTGATCTTCTGATTGTCGAAAATCATCCAGCGCAACGCCTCCAGCCGCTCTTCGTCGCCTTGCGGCAGGAATTTGCCGCTCTTCTCGGCGAGATAGGTAATGATGACGCCGGATTGCGAAAGCTTTTTCTTGCCGTCGACGAGCACGGGCGCCTCGCCCATCTCGTTGACCTCTTCGCGATATTTCGGCGTTCGCGTCTCGCCGGCCTTGAAGAAATCGACCCAAACCGGCTCCCACTTGGCGCCGATCAGATTAAGCATGAGGGCCGCGCGGTAGGAATTTCCCGACTGCGCGAAGCAGTAGAGTTTGTATTCGGACATGGATATTCGCTCTGATTGGAAACCAGAAACCCCATTTTAGAGCGAAAGCCCGAATATCTCCAATAGCCCGCGCTCGCCTTTCGCGGCCGGAATCGTCGAAGGTTTCCGCTACGCCATGTGGGGCGCCGCGGCCAGCGAGTTATTGGGTACCGTCGTCGCGCTCTTCTTCATTCGCGACGACGCGTTGCGGCGCGAAAGTTAGCGCCGGCTATTTCATCGTCGGAATGACGAATTCGGCGCCGTCCTTGATGCCGGAGGGCCAGCGCGCGGTCACGGTTTTCGTCTTGGTATAGAAGCGGATCGAATCCGGCCCGTGCTGGTTCAGGTCGCCGAAGCCCGAGCGCTTCCAGCCGCCGAAGGTGTGATAGGCGAGGGGAACGGGGATCGCGAAATTCACCCCGACCATGCCGACCTCGACCTTGGAGACGAAATCGCGTGCGGCGTCGCCGTCGCGGGTAAAGATCGAGACGCCGTTGCCGTATTCGTGCTTGCTCGGCAGCTCGAGCGCTTCCTGGTAATTATCAGCGCGCACGACCGAGAGCACCGGCCCGAAAATCTCTTCCTTGTAGATGCGCATCGACGGCTTCACTTCGTCGAACAGGCAGCCGCCCATGTAGAAGCCGTTCTCGTAGCCCTGCATCTTGAAGCCGCGGCCGTCGACCTTGAGCTTGGCGCCTTCCTTGATGCCGATCTCGACGTAGTTCTTTACCTTTTCGAGCTGCTGCTTTGTCACCATCGGGCCGAGGTCGGCATCGGCCGAGGTCGAGGGCCCGATCTTCAGGCTCTCCACCCGCGAGATGAGTTTTTCCACGAGCGTGTCCGCGGTCTTCTTGCCGACGGGAACGGCGACCGAGATCGCCATGCAGCGCTCGCCCGCCGAGCCGTAACCCGCGCCCACCAGCGCATCGACCGCCTGGTCCATGTCGGCGTCGGGCATGATGATCATGTGGTTCTTGGCTCCGCCGAAACACTGCACGCGTTTTCCCGTCGCGGTGCCTCGCGTGTAAATGTATTCGGCGATCGGCGTCGAGCCGACGAAGCCGATGGCGCGAATGTCGGGATCGTCGAGGATCGCATCGACCGCTTCCTTATCGCCGTTGACGACGTTGAGGATGCCGGCCGGAAGCCCCGCCTCGATCATGATCTCCGCGAGCCTCATCGGCACACCGGGATCGCGCTCCGAGGGCTTGAGGATGAACGCGTTGCCGCAGGCGATCGCCGGGCCGAACTTCCACATCGGGATCATCGCCGGGAAATTGAACGGCGTGATTCCGGCGACGACGCCGAGCGGCTGCCGCATCGAATAGAGGTCGATGCCGGGTCCGGCGCCTTCGGTGAAGTCGCCCTTCATCAGATGCGGAATGCCGCAAGCGAACTCGACGACTTCGACGCCGCGCTGGATGTCGCCTTTGGCGTCGGCGATGGTCTTGCCGTGCTCGCGCGCCAAGAGTTCGGCGAGTTGATTGTGGTCGCGCTGCATCAGTTCGAGAAACTTGAACAGGACGCGCGCGCGGCGCTGCGGATTGGTGTTGGCCCAGGCCGGCTGCGCGGCCTTGGCGTTTTCGACCGCGGCGTGTACCTCGGCCTTGGAGGCGAGCGCGACTTTGGCGATCACCTCGCCGGTCATCGGCTGGAACACGTCGGCCGTGCGGCCGGAGGTTCCTTTCACATTCTTGCCGCCGATGAAGTGTCCGATTTCGCGCATTCCATCCTCCCTGATCTTTTTTTTGGGGAAAAGGCCCGCGGGCCATTCCGTTCCGTCAAAATCTCCTAGCGCAGCGTAGCACCACGCGAAAGACTTCAGGCGACAAGCGCTTGAAGCTCCGACGCATGTATTTCCGCCAGCGCGTAATGCATTGATATTACTTGATTATTTTCCGCAGAGGCGTTGCTCGCCACGGCATGCCCGCCGGATCGTCGCCAAGCTCGCCGAGCAAATTCGCAAGATGCCCTACCGCGTTTCCGTTACCGGCCACACCGCGGCGAGCAAGCAGCCGCCGCGGCCGGGCTATGGCGCCCTCGATCTTTCGGCCGACCGGGCCAATGCCGTGCGCTAAATTCTGCAAGAAGAGGGCGTCGCGCCGGCGCAACTCTATGCGGTGGCGGGTCGCGCCGATACCGAGCCGCTCTTTCCCGAAGACCCGTATCTGCCCGCTAACCGGCGCGTTTCGATCACGCTGATGAAAGAAGCGCCGCCGGCGCCGTTCGGCATCAAGCCCTGACCCGTTTCGCTTGACCGGCGCTGCGTGCGGCCTACATGTCCTCCCGGAATAGGGAGAAGCCCATGGCGCACCCCTCGGTCGAAGATCTTAGCGTCGAAGAGGTAAAAGCCGGGATGGACGCCGGCAAAATCCTGCTCGTCGACGTGCGCGAGCCCGACGAGCTCGCGGTCGAGCGCATTCCCGGCGCCGTCGAGATGCCGCTGAAAAGCTTCGATCCCGCGGCATTGCCGGATCCCGGCGACAAGCGCCTCGTATTCTCTTGCCGCTCCGGCAATCGCTCCGTCACCGCGTCACTGCTGGCGCAGGAGGCGGCGCTGCCCTACGCCGCGCACATGGCGGGCGGCCTCAAGGCGTGGAAGGCGGCGGGCTTCGAAACCGAGAGCGGATGATGCGCCGTCTGCTGTTTCCGATTGCCCTTTTGCTTCTCGCTTTGCAGGCCGCGGCAGAACCGCGCGTCGTCAACGTCTATAACTGGTCCGACTATATCGACCCCGCGACGCTCGAAGACTTCACCAAGGAAACCGGCATCAAGGTCGTCTACGACACCTTCGATTCGAACGAGGTGCTGGAGACGAAGCTCTTGGCGGGGAAAAGCGGCTACGACGTGGTGGTGCCCTCCGCAAGCTTTCTGCAACGCCAAATTCAAGCCGGCATTCTTCGCAAGCTCGACAAGTCGAAATTGCCGAACCTGAAATACGCCTGGGCGCTCGTTACGACGCGGCTCGCGACCTACGATCCCGGCAACGAATACGCCGTAAACTACATGTGGGGCACGACCGGCATCGGCTACAACGTCAAGGCGGCGAAAGAGCTTCTCGGCGGAGAGCCGCTCGATAGCTGGAATATCATCTTCAAGCCGGAGCTGATCTCGAAATTCAAGGATTGCGGCATCAACATGCTCGATGCATCGGAGGAGCTCATTCCCTCGGCGATGAACTATCTCGGCCTCGATCCGGATTCGAAAAAACCCGAGGACATCGAGAAGACGAGCGCGCTCTTGGAGAAAATTCGCCCTTTCATCAAGAAGTTCAATTCTTCCGAATACATCAATTCACTCGCCGGCGGCGAGATCTGCCTCACCGTCGGCTGGTCGGGCGACGTTTTCCAGGCCAAGAAACGCGCGATTGAAGCAGCGGAGAACACCAAGCAGAAACCGGTCGAGGTCGACTACGCATTGCCGAAAGAGGGCACGCTGATGTGGTTCGATTCCTTCGCCATCCCCAAGGACGCCGAGCACGTCGAGGAGGCGCATACCTTCATCAATTTCATGCTCAGGCCCGAGATCGCGGCGCGGAACTCGAACGCGATGGCCTATGCCAACGGCAATCTCGAATCGCAGAAACTAATCGACAAGGACATCTTGAACAACCCGTCGGTCTATCCGCCACCGGCGGTACTCGCGAAGCTCTACACCGTGACCAGCAATCCGCAGGACCTGCAGCGGGTCATCACGCGGGTGTGGACGAGGTTCAAGACCGGCAAGTAAGCGAGCAGGCGGAATCCGCTAGTCCCGCCAGCGGCGATGCAGCCAGAGCCATTGCTCGGGATGCTCACGCACCCAGCCCTCGATGATCGACATGATTTTCTGCGTCGCGGGCTGAATGTCGATGCGCCCCTCCGCGTCGCGCGGCAAATCGACCGGGCCGACAAGCTCGACTCGAAAGCGGTTCTTCGGCAACCGCACCACCCGCACGCCATAGACCGGACAGTCGAACTGGCGCGCGAGCCGCGCGAGCGTGGGATTGGAGGGGGCCGAGCGGCCGAAGAAGTTCGCGCGTACCGCGCCGTGGATCTCGTGATAAAATTGGTCGACCAGCATTCCGACATGGCCGCCGCGCTCGATCATGCCAGCCATGGCAAACACCGACTGAAATCCGGTCGGCACGAGCTTCGTGCGCGTCTCGTGGATGAGTTCCGCCATGAAACGGTTATTCGGCGCGCGGAACAGCACAGCGGCGTCTAATCCATGCGCGGCGGCGCAAACGGCCTCGAGTTCCCAATTCGCCAGATGCGCGGAGAAGATGAGGGCGGGCTTGCCGTCGTCGCGCATCTCGCCGAATTTGGGCGCGTCGCTGGTCTCGACCCGGCCGGCGGTCAGGCGTGAGAAATCGTAGTCCCACAATTGTTCGAGATGCACGAACTCGCCGGCAACGCGTCCGAGATTTTCCCACACGCCGCCGAGAATTTCCGCGATCTCGGCCTCGCTTTTCTCCGGATAGGCGGCGCGCAAATTGGCGAGACCGGTGCGGTTCGCGGACATCCACGGGCCGAGCGCGCGCGCGGCTTTGCCCACAACGTCGGAACTCGCATCGGCTCGAGTTTTTTCAACCCGCGCACCACGAAGCGCACGAGGATCGCCAGAATGTAGTCGAGCACGATTCCGACGGGGCGCAGAAGCGGCCGGTAGATTTTGCGCAAGCTCTTGCGCGCCGTGCAGCGAAAGCCGTGGACCGCGATACTCAAAGCAACGCCCCGCCGTTAAAAACGCACAACGATCTTGCCGAATACGCGTCGACCCTCTAAGCGCTCCAGGCCCTTCTGGAATTCGGCGAGCGGAACTTCGGAATCGATAACCGGCTTCACACCCTTGGCGATGTAGTCGAGCGCCTCCGCGACGTTGCGGATGGTGAAGCCGAACGAGCCGAAGATTTTATATTGCTGCTGGAACAGCTGCATCAAATTGATCTTGCCGGCCGGGCCCGAGGTCGCGCCGCAGGTGACGAGCCTTCCGCCGCGCTTCATCGACAAGAGGGAGCCGTCCCAGGTATCGGCGCCGGTGTGCTCGAACACGACATCGACGCCCTTCTTCTGCGTGATCTTGCGCACGAGGTGCTCGAAGCGGTCGGTCTTGTAGTTGATGACGTGATCGGCGCCGATCGCCTTGGCCTTCGCCGTCTTCTCGTCGTCGCCCACGGTCGTGATCACCGTCGCACCGACGTATTTGGCGAGCTTGATTGCCGCCGAGCCGATGCCTGAGCCGCCCGCCTGCACGAGCACGATTTCGCCGGCTTGCAGCTTCGCGTTGTCGAACAGCATGTGCACGGCAGTCGCGAATGTGAGCGGCGCGCAGGAAGCGTCGGTCGGCGAGATGGCCTTCGGCGCCCGCACCGTGAGCCGCGCCGGGTGATTGTAGAAGTCGCGGGCGAAGCCATCGACGTGGAAGCCGTTAACGCCGTTCACCACTTCGCAGAGATTATCGCGGCCCTCCAAGCAGGCTTTGCACTTGCCGCAGGTGAGCGCGCCATAGGGCGTGACCGGATCGCCGACCGCAAAACCTTTGACGCCCGCGCCCACCGCCGCGATTTCGCCCGCGGCCTCGGCGCCCACCACCAGCGGCAGCTTGCGCTTGGCGAAGGCCATGCCGCGCCAGCCCCATACGTCAATATGATTGAGCGCGATGGCGTGCGTCTTGACCTGCACCTCGCCTTCGCCCGGCGGCGGCGGCAGGTCGACCTCGGAGATTTCGAGCTTTCGGTCGGAGACAAGGCGAAGCGCACGCATACGGGAATTTCCGGCGGTAAGGGGAATGGGCGTGCGAGAGGGCTAAAGCCTCTGACCGCCCGCCGTCAACCTCGATGGCTCACGAAATTCGCACGGACCTTAGGCCGGCTCGCCCGCGAGCACGAGGCATACATTCTGCCCGCCGAAGCCGAAGGAATTGGAGATCGCGGTCCTGATCTTGGCGTCGCGCGCAACATTGGGAACCACGTCGAGCGGAATCGCCGGATCCGGCACCTTGTGATTGATCGTGGGCGGAATGCGCTGGTTCTGGATGGTGAGTAGCGTGAATACTGCCTCGACCGCGCCGGCGGCGGTGAGCGTGTGCCCGATCATCGACTTGTTAGAAGAAATCGGCACTCTCTGCGCGCGCTCGCCGAACACGGCGGCAACGCCGGTGTATTCCATCTTGTCGTTCTCGGGCGTCGAAGTGCCGTGGGCATTGATGTAATCGACATCGTCGGGCGAAATGCCGGCGTCGGTAAATGCGTTTTGCATGCAGCCGATGATCGGCCGGCCGTTCGGGCTCGAGCGCGTGCGGTGGAAATTGTCCGACTTCTCGCCACAGCCCTGGACGATGCCGAGAATCTTGGCGCCGCGTGCCTGCGCATGCTCCATGCTCTCGAGCACGAGCGCCGCCGCACCTTCCGCCAGCACGAAACCGTCGCGGTTCTTGGAAAAGGGTTTCGAGGTCTGCTCCGGCGGGTCGTTTTGCGCCGACAGCGCCGAGAGCAACGAAAAGCGCACGAGCGATTCCGGCGTTACTGATGTGTCAGCGCCGATCGCGAGCGCCACTTCGCAGTCGCCGCGACGAATGGTTTCGACGCCGAGCTGGATCGCGGTGCCGCCCGAAGCGCAGGCGGTGGTGAGCGAAATGGGCGAGCCCTCGGTGCCGAAATGGTCGGCCAGATGCTCGCCGACGATGCCGTATTTCGACATTTCGAAATAGGGCGCGAAGCGCGGTTGCGTCGCCACGCGCACGAGGTCGGCGTAGCTCACGGTTTCGTTGGCGCCGGTGGCGCCGGCGAGGTCGAAGCGATGCGGCCATTCGAGCTCGATCGGCGCCATGGCGAGAAAGAGCGGCCCCGGGAAGCGGCCCTTGCTGCCGATGCCGGCTTGCGCGATCGCTTCTTCGCCGACGGTGCGCGCGATCTTCTCGGTCATCACCGAGGGCGCCATGCCGGGTTCATATTCGTGATCGACGGTGCCGGCGATGGTGGTGCGCAAGCCGTCGGTCGGAAAGCGCGTGATGCGGCGAATGCCCGATTGGCCGGCGACGAGCTTTTTCCAGTTGTCTTCCTTGCCTGTGCCGAGCGAAGTGATGATGCCGATGCCCGTCACCGCGATGACCGGCCGTCCTGCTTTATCTTTCGTTGCGTATGCCAAGGCCGTTCTCCTGGTCAGGCGATCTTCTCGATCAACCCAATTCCTTCACCCCGCCAATTGCCCACGCTCGTCACCGCCACCTGGGTAATTTTACCCGGACTTTCGCCCGTATCGCCAGACCCCGACGCCGGGAACAGCTTGCCCTGGCGCAAGGTTTCGCAGGCGATGGCGAGATTAGCGAGAAACTGCGTGTCGAAGCCATGACCAATATGGGTACCGGTCGCGCGTACCGGAAGACCGATTTTCTTGAGCGCGTTTTTTTCTTCCGCGGTCGGGGGCTCAAGGCCCGAGGCGCCTGAAATGACGACGGCCTCGCTGCGCTTGACCTTGGGCTCGATGGCGGCCCATTCGCGCGCAATGGTGGCTTCGATTTCGCCGGGCTTGCGCCGGTTGCGGTCGGATTGGATCGCGACGATCCGCGCGAGCGGTTTTGCGCCGCGTTTCTCCGCGTGCTCCTTGCTCTCGACCACAAGCGAGGCACCCATCGAGGCGAGCGCAAGCCCGCCATGCTGGCCGCGGTCCCACACGGGTGCGAATTTGTCCTTCAGCAGGTTCCCGGCAAGCTCGGTGACGAGCAAGAGATCCCACCGCGTGCCGTGAAAGGCGCTGCCGACGAGCGAAATATCGCTCTGGCCTGCGGCGACGCGCTCGAAGGTGAGCCGCATCGCGTCGACGCCCGCCGCTTCCTCGCCCATGAAGGTGCGGGAAGAACCGACGATACCATGGACGATCGAAATGTTGCCGGCGAGCAAATTCGGCAGTTGCGCCAGGAAAAGGGTAGGGCGGAGGTCGCTCAACAGCCGCTCGTTCAGGAACGCACCCGGATTCGCCGCCGTCCGGATACCGCTCAGGATCGCGCTGTCGACAGCAATGTCGCGCTCGCCGCCGCCGGCGGCCGTGATCATGTCCATGCGATCGAGAATCTCGGCGTTGCCGGCGACGCCGGCGTTAGAGAGTGCGAGCCCCGCGGCATAGACACCGATCCGCTGCCATAATTCCATCTGGCGCTGATCGCCTTTTTTCGGAATCTGCGAGTCGAAGCTCACCGGCGCGAGCGGGTGCACGATGAAGGGTGCGAATTTCTGGTCGTCGTAGGAGGGGGTGGAATTGCCGGCGGAAAGCCGCGCCCAATTCGCTTCGAGTCCTTCGCCGAGACTCGAAATGAAACCAACGCCCGTGATCCAGACCTCGCGGCGCGGGCTCACTTCGAATACTCCTCGACCGAAATGCCGACCTTATGCCCCATCTCGATCATGATCTTGCGGAACTCTTCGTTGGGATAGGGCGTAAGGCTGAAGGTGAGGCGCGCCTCGCACACGGGCTTGCCGTTCGAATAACCTTTCGCCTCCGCGATCGCGTAGCCCGAGCCCTCATGAATGATGGCGCCGTCGAAGGTGAGTTCGGCTCCGGGCGAAACAATGCCCTTGATTTTAGCCTCCTTGACGCCGACCAGGAGCGGCAGCCCAACAAATCCGGTGATCACGCTCACGAGCCAGCCGGTTGTCTGCGCCATGCACTCGATCAGGAGCACACCGGGCATCAACGGGAAGCCGGGGAAGTGCCCTTCGAACACCGGGCTCTCCATCGGCACCTTGCACAGCGCCTTGATTTTCCGCTCGTCGGGCTTCAGCTCGACGAAGCGGTCGATCATCTGAAAATATTCGAGACGCATTTCGCCTTCTTCAGGCGTTCTTGGCGGCGACGAGTCCGTCGATGCGTGCGCAAAGATTCTTGAGCACGAAATATTCCTCGGTCGTGGCCTTGCCCTCGTTCACTTCCTGCGTCCATTGCTCCAGCGGCAGCTTGATGCCGAATGCCTTGTCGATCGCAAACGCGATGTCGAGGAAGTCGAGGCTGTCGATGCCGAGATCGTCGATGGCGTGACTGTCCGGTGTGATGGTGTCGCGCGGGATATCGCAGGTTTCCGCGATGATATTCGCGACCGTATCGAAGGTCGATGACATAAAAAATCTCCTGTCGCGCCCGCGAACTCCGGTGCGACATACGGCCCAAAATGCCGGAAAGCTCGGCCGTTTCGTAGCCCAAGGGTCGCGGCTCCTATAGCGGACGGCGCGGGGCCTTTCAATGCCGCGAATGATCCCGGATAGGCCCGGTAAAGGGCTGCCTCAGGCCGCAAACTTGCGTATTCGGGCTCGGGACACTAGTGAGCTTGCCGCTTGGGCAAAGGGGCGGTATCCGCGCAGGGCCATGGTAGCCGAGATCGTCAAAAAGCGTTGTTTCCTCTGCGTCGGGGGCTACGAGCCGATCAACGCTGATTGGTGGCATCAGCGTTTCGTGCGCGAGATCGAGCGCTTCGAAAAAACCTGGAACGCCACCACTGAGGTTTCCGAGCCCGTCACGTCCGACAAGGACGGGCTCGCCAACTGGAAGATCGATGCCAGGGGGCCGAACTGGCGCACCGAAACCGATTTCGTCTTGCTGCGATGGGACGATTTTGTCATCGCCGATTTCGCCCGCTCCAATGTCGAGCGCGTGCCACGCGGGATCCTCGCCTTCGGCGACTTTATTATTTCGGGCGCCGCCTACCGCTATTTGCGCTCGAGCGTCCGCTATTTCCTGTTCTTCCTCTATCCGCTTATCCTGCTCGCGGGATTAATCGCAATAGCGGCCGCAGTTCCCTACGTCTTGACCCGCGTCGGCCTGCCGATTCCGGCACCCCTCGCGGCGTTGCTCGCGATCGCGGTCTTTGCGGGCTCGCTTTATTGGCCGGGACGGCTTTTTCTTTTTCACTATCTGCTCGACGACTGGATTTTCGCCCACGAGCTCGTTCACCAGAGCCGTGTCGGCCTCGACGCTCGAATCGATCGCTTTGCCCGCGAGCTCGTCAAGCGCGACCGCGACCGCTCCTATGACGAAGTGGTGGTTTTCGGCCACAGCCTCGGCGGCGCGCTGATGATGGAGGTCGTGGATCGCGCGCTGAAGCTCGATCCCGCGCTCGGAAAGAACGGGCCGGTGCTGTGGTTGATGTCGACCGGCTCTTCACTCTTGAAGATCGCGCTGCATCCCAAGGCCGAATGGATTCGCATCGCAACCGGCCGCGTCGCCGATGCGCCTTCCGTCAATTGGGTGGAGTACCAGGCGATCGTCGACGTCATCAGCTTCTACAAGACCGATCCCGTGGTGGAGATGGGCTTGCCCGACCGGGAACGACCGATCGTACAGCAGGTCAAAATCCGCCGCATGCTCGAGCCCGCGACCTACAAGCGCTTCTGGGGCAACTTTTTTCGCCTTCACCGGCAGTTCGGGATGGGGAACGAGCTTCGCTATTTCTACGACTATTTCCAGATTTGTTGCGGCCCGGCGCCGCTTGCGCGCCGTGTGGCTGAACGAGACCGCCTGTGCGAGGCCTTCGCCGAAGACGGCTCCTATGCGGGCACTGAGGCTCCCGCCAAGGCCGCGCGCGCCGGCGGCAAGAGTAATTGAGCGATGACGCCGACGCTCGCCATGATCGTCTTTCTGATCGGCGCGGTGATTTGGTTCGTCATCCGCATCCCGGCGCGGCGTCGCGCCCGCAAGGCCGCCGTCAAATTGAGTGGCCGGGGTCTGCGCGAAAAGGTCCTGATGGCGATCTCGCTTACCGGCCTCGGCATCATCCCGCTTGCCTATATCGCGAGCCAATTCCAGAGCGCCCGGTTCCGATTCCTGGGCTTCGCCGACTACCCGTTCGTGCCGGCGCTCGCCTGGCTCGGGGTCTTGGTATTCGCGGCTTCGCTTTGGCTTTTCTACCTCACCCATAAGGCTCTCGGGCGCAATTGGTCGGTGAGCCTCGACATTCGCGAAAGCCACAAGCTGATTACCGGCGGCGTCTATGCGCTTGTGCGCCATCCCATGTATTCGGCCTTTTGGCTGTGGGCGATCGCCCAGGCCCTGCTTTTGCCCAATTGGGTCGCTGGACTCGCCGGGATTGTCGGATTCGGCACCCTTTTCTTCAGCCGGGTCGGAGAAGAGGAGCGGCTGATGTGCGACGCCTTCGGCGATGAATATCGCGCCTATATGCGCCGAACGTCGCGGGTTTTACCGGGCCTATATTGAGGTAAGTGTCTTTCGTGCAACATCTTTTGACAATCTTGCAATGCGGCAATTGCGGTCTGGCAAACCTGCGTTTGCTTGTTCTAAATATTCGCTCGATAGGAACGGCTTTGGGGACTTTGTTCGGTATCATGTCCAGATTTTCGCGGATTGCGATCACGATCCTGGCGGTCGCAATGGCAACGACGATTGCCGGTGCGGCTGGCGCTTGGAGCCAGACCAGCGAGTTTGCGCCTCAGCCGGCAGTGCGGCCCGCTGCCGCCCAGCCCGTTGCTACCCAGCCCACCACCGTCCAGCCGGCTTCGAAACAGCCGGCTGTGCATTCCGCGCCTGTGCAGAGCGCCGCCGTTACGACCGCCTCCCCGACCGCTGATACGGGCCGGCCCTACGTTTACATCTTGCGCGGTCTGCTCAACGTATTTTCGCTTGGCATGGACGATCTCGCCGCCAAGCTGCAGCGGCGCGGGATCGCGGCCAACGTCTACGAATACGGCCAGTGGGAATCGCTTTGCCAGGACGCCGCCGCGCGCTGGCGTTCGTCGCGGACGCAGATCGTCGTCGTTGGCCATTCGTTAGGCGGCGACGCGGTGATCTACATGGCGAACCGCCTCGGCCAGATGGGAATTCCCGTGGCGCTGGTCGTTGCCTTCGATCCGGTGCATCCGGTTCCGCTGACGGGCGGCACCACCGCGCGTTTCGTCAATCTTTATCAATCGAACAACGGTTGGGGCGCCGCGGTGCCGCGCGGCGCCGGCTTCCACGGCGAGCTTTCGAATGTCGATCTGCGCGCTCGCTCCGATATCAGTCACACCTCGATCGATAAATCCGCGCGCCTGCATGAAATTGTGATCGGCCGCGTGCTCGGGCTCGGACGTCCGGCGGTGCCGAAACCCGTCGTCGCCGCGCCCAAACCCGGCGATGCCGCCTTACCCGCAGCGGCCCCCGTACCGCGGCCTTCCTCGGATACGCTCAGGCCCGTGCTGGCGGCGCCGCCGCATCCCACTTCGCAAACTCAGTAGCCCCTCCGCCGGATTTTCACAGCCGCGAGCGCTATGTCTGCGCGCATTCGTGCTTATGCGGGAATGCGATGTGATATCCTAGCGCCGCTATAGCGGGGGCGAATGGTGAAGCGCGGCATGGGAGACGAGCGATGAATGTCGCGAACCATGCCGGCGCCATCACGGCGGTACTGCTCGCGCTTGCCGCCGCCGGGGTGCCGCTTGCGCGAGCCGCCCGCGGCCCGTTCATTTTTTATTTGTTGAGCGCGCTCGTCGCCGTGGCAGCCGCGGCTTCCGGCGCGTTCGCGCTGTGGAAGGGCGGAATCTCGGTCGTTTCTCTCCCGATCGGCCTCGCGGAAACCGGCGTGAGCCTCCGGCTCGACGCGCTTTCCGCGACCTTCATCGTGATCGTCAACGTGGCGATCGCGCTCTCGAGCCTTTACGCGCTCGGTTACGGTCGCGAAGAAAAAGAGCCTGCGCGCGTGCTCCCGTTTTATGCCCTGTTCGTGCTCGGCATGAATCTCGTGCTCGTCGCCGACGACGCTTTTTCATTTCTCGTCGCCTGGGAATTCATGTCGCTTTCCTCCTGGGCGCTGGTCGTGGTCAAGCACCGCGAAGAGGAAAACCGCCGCGCCGGCGCGCTTTATCTTGTCATGGCCTTCATCGGCGCGCTGGCGCTGATTTTCGCCTTTGGTTTGATGGCGGCGGGCGGCGGGAATTATCTGTTTGACGCGATGCGTGGGCACGCGCTTGCGCCGATCGAGGCCGCCGTCGTGCTTCTCTTGGCGATCGTCGGCGCGGGATCGAAGTCGGGTCTTGTGCCGCTGCACGCATGGCTGCCGCCCGCGCACGCGGCGGCGCCGAGCCACGTCTCGGCGCTGATGAGCGGCGTGATGACCAAGGTCGCGGTCTACGGCTTCATCCGCATCGTCTTCGATTTGATGGGGGCGCCCGCGCCCTGGTGGGCGATGATCGTGCTCGCGCTCGCAGGCATCACGACAGTGCTCGGTGTGCTCTACGCCATGATGCAGCACGATCTGAAGCGGCTCTTGGCCTATCACACGGTCGAAAACATCGGAATCATCTACATCGGGCTTGGCCTCGCGCTCGCCTTCAAGGCCCACGGTTTCACGCGCGCCGCGGCACTCGCCGCGACCGCGGCGATCTTTCATGTGTTCAATCATTCGGTGTTCAAGAGCCTGTTGTTCTTCGGCGCCGGCGCGGTGCAGAACGCGAGCGGCACCCGCGACCTGGAGGATCTCGGCGGCCTGATCCATCGCATGCCGCTCACTGCCTTTACCTTTCTCGTCGGCTGCGTCGCGATCTCGGCGCTACCGCCGCTGAACGGCTTCGTCTCCGAATGGCTGACTTTTCAAGCGATTTTGCAGAGCCCCGATCTTCCCGAATGGGGTTTGAAGTTTCTGGTGCCGGCAGTCGGCGCCTTGCTCGCGCTGTCAGCGGCGCTTGCCGCCGCCTGCTTCGTGAAAGCGTTCGGCATCACGTTTCTCGGCCGCCCGCGCACGCGCGCGGCGCGCGAGGCCGAGGAAACCGACCGGTTCTCGTTAGCCGCGATGTTCGTCCTCGCCGCACTTTGTTTCGCAGCTGGAACCTTCTCCGGCGTCTTCATCGACGCGCTCGCGCCCGCGGTCGGCCAGATCGCGGGCGAGCGCTTGCCGGTGCAGCTATCGCAGCCCTGGCTCACGCTGGTGCCGGTGGCGGAAGGCCGCAGCTCCTATAACGGGCTCCTGGTTCTTCTCTTCATCACCTTCAACGGATTTTTCACCGCCTTCGTCATTCACGCTCTTGCCTCGAAGAAAGTCCGGCGCGGGCCCGCCTGGGATTGCGGCTTTCCGGATCCAAGCCCGGCGACGCAATACACCGCCTCCTCTTTCGCCCAGCCGATCCGCCGCGTGTTCGGCACGCTCGTATTCCGCGCGCGCGATACCGTGGAGATGCCGCCGCCGGGCTCGATGCGGGCGGCGCGCTTCGATGCCGGCATTCACGATCTCATTTGGGACGCGCTCTACGCGCCGGCGATCGGCTCGGTGGCGCATGCGGCGGAAAAACTCAACCGACTGCAGTTTCTCACAATCCGCCGTTATCTGAGCCTCGTGTTTCTCGCCCTCATCCTTTTGCTCCTGGTGTTCGCGCTATGGCTGTGATCCAAGATCTCGCCATTCAAGCCGCGCAAATGGGGCTCGTGCTCGCACTCGCGCCGCTCGTCACCGGATTCGTGCGCAAGGTGAAGGCGCGCCTGATGCGCCGGCGCGGGCCGCCGTTGTTGCAGCCCTATCGCGAACTCATGCGCCTCCTCGGCAAGGAAGCCGTGCTCGCCGAGAACGCGTCGTGGCTCTTCCGCGCGGTGCCCTATATTGTTTTCGCAATTACCTGGGTGGCGGCGGCGCTGGTTCCGACCTTCGCGCGCGGGCTGGTGTTCAGCTGGTCGGCCGATCTCATCGCGATCATCGCGCTCCTTGGCAGCGCGCGCTTCTTTCAGGCGCTCGCCGGCCTCGACGTCGGCACAAGCTTCGGCGGCATCGGCTCCTCGCGCGAGGTGATGATCGCCTCCCTCGCCGAGCCCGCGATGCTGATGGTCGTGTTTACGCTCGCGCTCGTCGCGGGCTCGACCCAGCTCTCGACCATCGCGGCCTTCATGGCCTCGAACGAAGTGGGGCTCCGTGTCTCGCTCGGCCTGGCGCTGATCGCGCTCATTATGGTGGCGATCGCGGAGAACGCACGCATTCCGGTCGACAATCCGGCGACGCATCTCGAACTCACCATGGTGCACGAAGCCATGGTGCTCGAATATTCCGGCCGTCATCTCGCGCTGATCGATCTCGCAGCGCAATTGAAACTCGTTCTCTATGCCTCGTTAATCGGCTGCGTATTTGTGCCATGGGGGCTTGCGACGCCTGCCGCAGGACCGGAAATCTACGCCTACGGCGTTGCCGCTTATGTCGCCAAGCTCCTGGTCATCGGATTTCTGCTCGCCGCCTTCGAAATGTCGATCGCGAAGATGCGCGTCTTCCGGGTGCCGGAATTTCTCGGCGGCGCCTTGATGCTTGGCCTGCTCGCGGCCCTTCTCCTGTTCGTATCGCGGAGCCTCTAGATGCGCGGCCTTAACTTCGATATCGCGCATTTTCTCGCCGGCACGCTCGTGCTGCTGAGCTTCATGCAGCTCTATCAGGACCGCCTCACCGCGCTCCTACATATTTTCGCGCTGCATGCGCTCGTGCTCGCGCTGTCGGTGGGCTGGCAGGCTTACGTGCAGGACGCGCCGCATCTCTACGTCACCGCCGCGATTGCGCTCGTCTTCAAGGCGATCGTGATTCCGGTGGTGCTCCGCCGGATCATCGTGCGCCTCGGGATTCATCGCGAGATCGAGACGGTGGGCGGCATCGGCCTCACCATGCTCGCCGGCATCGGCCTCGTGGCACTCTCGATGGTGGTGATCTTGCGTGTCACCGGCGGTGCCGATCCGTTCGCGCGCGAGGATCTCGCCTTCGCACTCGCGGTGATCCTGCTTGGGCTTCTGATGATGGTGTCCCGCCGCAACGCCGTGAGCCAGGTCATCGGCTTCATGTCGCTCGAGAACGGCCTCGTGCTTGCCGCCACAGGCGCCAAGGGTATGCCGCTCGTGGTGGAGATTTCAGTCGCCTTTTCGATCCTGATCGCCTTCATCGTGATCGGTATTTTTCTCTTCCGCATCCGCGAGCGCTTCGACACGGTGGATGTCGGCGCGCTCGATCGCTTCCGCGGGGATCGCGCATGAGTATCGCGGATGCCGCCGTCATGGCCGTGCTTGTGATCCCGGCGCTCGCCGCGGGATTGCTCGCGTTTCTGCCGAACTACCGCATCGGTGCCGCCGTCAATGTCGCGGCCGCGCTCTTCACCTTTCTCGCGGCTGCCTTGCTCCTGTTGCAGCGGCCGGCGCTAGACCACTATCTCTTCATCGACGATCTCAATAATGTTTTCATCACGCTCACGACTTTCGTCGGCTTCACCACGAGCGTCTTCAGCGCGAGCTACATCGCGCACGAATTGAAGATCGGTCGCCTCACGCCGATCAATTTGCGTTTTTATCACGCGATGTATCAGACGCTGATGTTCGCGTTGAACCTCGCGCTCGTCGCCAACAATATCGGCCTGATGTGGGTGGCGGTAGAAATCGCCACGCTCACGACGGTGCTGATGGTTGGCATCTACCGCACCCACGAGGCGCTGGAAGCCGCGTGGAAATATTTCATCCTCGGCAGCGTCGGCATCGCGCTCGCGCTGTTCGGCACCATCCTGGTCTATCTCGCAGCGCAGCCGGTCATTGGTGCTGGCTTCGACTCGATGGTGTGGACCACGCTCGTCGCGCGCGCCGCAACCTTCGATGCCGGTATTCTCAATCTCGCTTTCATATTCCTATTGCTGGGCTACGGCACCAAGATTGGCCTCGCGCCGCTGCACGCATGGCTTCCCGACGCCCACGCCGAAGGCCCGACGCCGATTTCCGCGGTGCTCTCGGGCCTCCTCTTGAACGTCGCGCTTTACGCGCTGTTGCGATTCAAGATTCTGCTCGCGGTCAATCCCAACGCGATTGCGCCCGCGCCGCTGATGGTGATCATGGGCCTCGTCTCGCTCGTCTTCGCGGCATTCATGCTTTACCGCCGCCGCGACATCAAACGCTTCTTTGCTTATTCCTCGATCGAGCATATGGGCATCGTCACCTTCGCCTTCGGCCTCGGCGGGGCGCTGGCGAATTTCGCCGGCCTCCTGCAGATGACCATGCACTCGCTCACCAAGTCCGCGATCTTCTTCGCGGTCGGTCACATCGCGCAGGCGAAGGGTACGCAGCGCTTCGCGCAAATTCACGGATTGTCGGAGAGCAATCCTTCGCTCGCCTTCGCGTTTGCGCTTGCGGTGGTGGCGATCGCGGGGCTGCCGCCGTTCGGGATTTTTAAGGCGGAATTCCTGCTCGCGACCTCGACGTTTGCGCGCGAGCCGTGGCTCGCAGCGATTTTCGGCTTCGGACTACTGATTGCCTTCGGCGCTCTCATCATCCGCTTGCAGGACGTTCTATTCGGCAAACCCTCGCCCTCCGAAGCAATTCCCATGGCGACCTTGTTTCCGCTCTATGCGCATCTTGCCATCGTGCTCGCCGCGGGAATTTACTTGCCGCAACCCCTCGTTCGCTGGTTCGAGGCGGTCGCGAAAATGCTCGGGTGAGGCGATGGCAAAACGCATTGACGAAATGAAACTCTGGTTGCGCCAGGAAATCGACAAGGCGGCCTGGGGCGAATGCGCCGAAGCGCTCGGCCGCGGCGAGGGCGAGTTGTTCGCGCTGTTCGCGGAAGTTGATCGCGTGCACATGGCCTTGCGCGGCATCGGAAGCGACGAGCCGCGCATCGTCACGGTGAAAGTGGAAGAGGGGCGCTATCCCTCGGTCGGCGCGCATCACGCGCCCGCCATTCGGCTCGAGCGTGCGATCCGCGATCTCTTCGGGCACGAGCCGCAAGGACTTCCCGACACGCGCCCCTGGCTCGATCACGGCAAGTGGACGATCACCATGCCGCTTGCCGAGAAGCGCCGACTCGCGCGCGTGGTCCATGATACCGGCTACGCCTTCCTGCCGGCCGAGGGCGAAGGCTTGCACGAGATTCCGGTGGGGCCGGTGCATGCGGGCATCATCGAACCCGGCCATTTCCGCTTCACGGCGAACGGGGAAACCGTGGTCCGGCTCGAGGAGCGCCTCGGCTATGTCCACAAGGGCACCGAGCGGCTGATGGCGGGGGCGCCGCTCGATCACGCCGCGAAGCTGATCGGGCGCGTATCCGGCGATTCGACCGTAGCCTACGCCTATGCGTTTGCGCGCGCGGCGGAAGCCGCATTGGACGTTTCGGTGCCTGCTCGCGCCACCTATTTGCGCGCGCTGATGGCGGAGCTGGAGCGCATCGCCAATCATCTCGGCGACTTCGGCGCGATCTGCAACGACGCTTCTTTCGTCGCGGTCCAAGCCCATTGCGGAATTCTGCGCGAGGAAGTCCTGCAAGCCGCCGACATCGCCTTCGGCCATCGCCTGATGCGCGATTGCATCGTTCCGGGCGGGGTCGCGGTCAATCTCAAGAAGGAAGGCGAGGCGCGGCTGCGCGCGCTACTCGCCACGATCTCACGGGATTTTCCCGAACTCGTGGCAATCTATGACGACACGCCCTCGCTGCAAGATCGCATGGTCACGACCGGAATCGTCACCGCCGAGCTCGCGCGTCGCTTCGCGCCGGGCGGCTATGTTGGGCGCGCGTCCGGCCGCGCGTTCGACGCGCGCCGCGATCTCGCTTATGCGCCCTATGACGAGTTGCAATTCGCCGTTCCGCTGCTGCAGGAAGGCGACGTCAATGCCCGCGTCTGGATCCGCATCCGGGAAATCGAGCAGAGTCTCGCGCTGATCGCGCAAGTCCTCGATCAGTTGCCGAGCGGTGCAATCAAAGCCCCGATTTCTTCTGTTGGCGAGGAACGCGAGGGCACGGCAATGGTGGAAGGCTTCCGCGGCGATATTTTCGTCTGGCTGAAGCTCGCCGCCGGCGGCACGGTTCTACGCTGCCATCCGCGCGACCCGTCGTGGTTTCAATGGCCGCTGTTGGAGGCGGCGGTGGAGGGCAACATCGTCGCCGACTTCCCGCTTTGCAATAAGTCCTTCAACTGCTCCTATTCGGGGCACGATCTATGAGCGCGCGGCTCGAAAAGCTTCTCCTGCGGGCGCTCGTGGAAAAGCCCGCCACCATCGCGGGGCCCTCGTCCGGCGACAAGGCGGCGAAGGAACTCGCGAAGACGCTTCAGGATTCCGCGCGCCGCGTGCTCGGCCGCGCGCTTTCGATCCGCGAGGTCGATGCGGGCTCATGCAATGGCTGCGAGCTCGAAATCCACGCGCTCAACAATCCGGTCTATGACCTCGAGCGCTTCGGCCTGAAGTTCGTCGCTTCGCCCCGCCATGCCGACGTTCTTCTGGTCACGGGTCCGGTCACCGCCAATATGAAAACGGCGCTCGAGCGCACCTACAATGCCACGCCCGCTCCGAAATGGGTCGTGGCACTCGGCGATTGCGCCTGCACCGGCGGCCTCTTCAAGGGCAGCTACGCCTGTATCGGCGCGGTCGAGGACGTGGTGCCGGTCGATCTTCGCATTCCCGGCTGCCCGCCGCGGCCGGTCGAGATCCTAAGCGGCCTGATCGCCTTGATCGAGATGGCCTCGCGCTAATCAAAACATCGAATTGGAGTTCGCCGATTTCTTCGGAACCTGTTGCAGCACGTCCCAGTGCTCGACGATTTTTCCATCCTCGTCCAAGCGGAAGATATCGATGCCCGCCCAGTCCGGGCCGCCCGGCCATTTTTGGTGGGTATGCAGCACCACGAAATTTCCCTCGGCGATCACCCGCTTGAACTGCACGCTCTTGCCCGGAAAGTCCTTCGCCATCTTGCTGAAATAGGCGATGAAGCCGTCCTTGCCGTCCTCGACCTTCGGATTGTGCTGCGCGTATTCCTTGCCGACGAATTGCCGCACGGCATCCATCGGCTTCGACTGATTGAACATCATGTCGTAAAAGTCGACGACGGCGCGCTTGTTTTTCTGGGCGTTATTGCTCATGGCATCGGCCTTTGGTTGGCGCTTACCTATCCGCTCGCAAGCATTGCTGCAATCAGCTAAAACTGTGGCGGATCGTTGGATTTTACCCATGCGCCGCCGCACCAGACCGCTGATCGCGCTCGCCACCGCCTACGGCATGATGCTGGCGGCGGTATTCGGCGCGGTATCGGCGAGCCAATCGGCCGCTCTCGGCACTTCCTTTTGCAGCGCTTCGAGCCTCGCGGGCGGTCAGTTGCCCGTTTTACCGGCGCGGCACGATCTCGACTGCTGCATCGCTTGTTGCAGCGGCGCGGCGGCACTCCCGGCTCCCGCCGCCGGGATCCCCATACCTGTCTTCGCGCGTATTACCTGGCTCGCGGATGAAACGGATTTCTTCCGCTTGCCGGCCAATCGCCACCCGTCCGCCCGCGCACCTCCTGCCCGCATCTGATCCTGCTTCCATCCGTTCGATCAGAGCCGGAGCCCGCCCAATCGGCGCTCCGTAACAGGGAGATATCCATGCGTTTCGCAGCCATCATCGGCGCGGCCCTTTTCGCGCTCACGTCAATCGCCTCCGCCGACGATTATACGGTCGGCTCGATTCACATCGAGCATCCCTGGTCGCGGGCCACCCCCAAGGGCGCGAATGTCGCCGGCGGCTATCTCGTGATCGAGAACAAAGGCACCGCGCCCGACCGTCTCGTCGGCGGCTCGAGCGAAATTGCCGACCGTTTTCAAATTCACCAAATGACGATGAATGGCGGCACGATGACGATGCGCCCGCTCGAGGGCGGCCTCGAGATCGCGCCCGGTGAGAGCGTCAAGTTCGAGCCCGGCGGCTATCACCTGATGTTTCTCGATCTCAAAGCGCCGCCCGTCGAGGGAAAGCCGTTCAAGGGCACGCTCGTCTTCGAGAAGGCGGGCAAGGTCGACGTCGAATTCGCGGTCGAGCGCATGGGCGCTATGGGCGGCATGCACGAGCATCACCACTGAATGCTTACGGCGGTGCTTCAGTTACGGGTGCCGCCGCGGTTTCGCTCGCGTCCGTAACGAACATGCACGCATCCGGCAATTGGGGTAAGTTTGGGACAACGATCCAAGCAACAAATGGAGAGGAGCATCCGAGATGAAAAGCACAGCGAGGGCCAGTTGGGCCGGTTCGATGACCGAAGGTGCCGGCAAGATCACCGCCGGCAGCGGTCTCTTCAAGGACGCGCCCTACAGCGCCAAGGGCCGCTTCGAGGGCGGCGTTCCAGGCACCACGCCGGAAGAGCTGATCGCCGCCGCCCACGCCAGTTGTTACACCATGGCGCTCGGCTTCGGGTTGATGCGCGCGAAGATGTCGGCGAAGTCGATCGAGACCGGCTGCGAGGTGGAAGTCGTGATGGGATCGGCCGGCGCCGACATCACCAAAAGCGCGCTCACCTGCAAGGTCGAGGTGCCGGGCGCCGATGCCGCCAAGGTGCGCGAGATCGCCGAAGGCGCGAAAAAGGGCTGCCCGGTCTCGAAGGCGCTCGCCGGGGTGAAGGACATCTCGCTCGCCCTCGACGTGAAGGTCTGACGCCCCTTAATTTTCGCGCATAGGGCTACCCTGATTTTTCGGGCCGAACCGGCCATTGCATGGGCGGCATCACTGTGGGATAATGGTAAGGAGTTAAAAAAAGTAAGGAATTTAGTAAGGAAAGGATATATTACTTACATGAGCTTCAAATCCCGCTCGACCCTGACAAGCAAAGGCCAGATCACGCTTCCGGTGGAGCTCCGCCGCCGCTGGGACCTGAAACCCGGAGACTGCATCGACTTCTGCCTCGAAGACGATGGCCGCGTGGTGCTGCGCAAATGGCTCCGCCGCTCGATTCTGGAGGGGCGGGACGAGCTCACCCCGCTCCGGCTCGCGGGCGGCGTCGCCCCCGAAAACGGCGGCAATTCGGGCCCAAACCGCAAACCGCGGTCATGATCGGGCTCGATGCCGAAATCCTGCTGCGACTTTTCGACCGGAGCGAACCCGCCCTCACGGGCCGGGTCGAAGCGCTCGTCACCATCGCCGCCCCGGAAGGCGGATGCTTCGTCCACCCCCTGGTGCTGGTCGAACTTGCTTCCAGGCTCGAGCGGAGCTTCAAGCTGAAACGCCCCGCCATTGCCGAATATCTGGAACGGATTTTACGGGCGCCGGAATTCACCATTCCCAACGCCAACGAGGCCCTCATCGCGGTGGAGAATTTTAAATCGGGCGAGACCGCATTTTCGGATTGTCTATTGGCCGCGCTCAACCGGGCATGTGGTTGCGATGTCACGGTTACTTTCGATATGTGCACCGCGGAATCCGCAGGGTTTACCCTGCTCAAGGGTTGAAACCCATGGCCTTGGTTCCATGCCGGGACCCGAGCTATGAGTAGCACCCCGCTCGCGCACTTGTGCGCACGGACGCGGGACAAGCTCAGCTTGCCCATGTTAATTCGCGTGAAGGGCGACGGATGATACGAGAACCGCGCTGCGGGAAAGGTCGCGATACCCCGGCGTTTATCCGTTGAATGGTCGAAAACACCGCATGAAGCTGACCAAGAAACTCGATCCGGCCCAAACGGCAATCGGCGTCGTCTTGCTTCTGCTGGTCGGCGGACTCGGCTGGTGGCTCGTCGGCGCCGGCGCCGCCGTGCAGACCGCGCCGCCGCGCCTGATCGCGGTTGCGACCGGCAAAGCCGTGATCAAGGACTTGCCCTATCGCGTCGAGGCGCCGGGCTCGGTGCTCCCGGTCGTGAGCGTTGCAATCCGCGCGCGGGTCGATAGCCAAATCGACAAGGTCATGTTCGAGGACGGCGCCGCCGTAAAAGCGGGCGATCTTCTCTTCAAGCTCGATGCGCGCGCCATCGACGCGATGGTCGAGCAAGCCGACGCGACGCTCGCGCGCGATCAGGCATCGCTGGTGAAAGCCAAGCGCGATGTCGAGCGCTTTACCGGCCTCGTCGCCAAGGGCACGACCGCGAAAGTCACGCTCGACGATGGGCAAACGACGGCCGACATGCTGGCCGCGACCGTGAAGCAAGATCAGGCCAATCTCGACAATCTTCGCGCCCAGCGCAGCTACTACGATATTTCGTCGCCGGCGACCGGCCGCGTCGGCATCTCCGGCGTGCGGCCGGGCACCGTGGTGCGCGCCGCCGATACCGGCACGCCGCTCGCGACCGTCAATCAGATGTCGCCGATCTACGTCACCTTCGGCGTGCCCGAGCGCTACATCCCGGATCTGCGCGCGGCCGGAAACGACGCCACGGTGGTGGCAACCTTGCAGAGCGGCAATTTGATTACCGGCGGCAACGTCGCCTTCATCGAGAATACCGTCGATCCGCAGACCGGCACGATCCTGGTGCGCGCGCTGTTCCAGAACGCCGACGAGACGCTGTGGCCCGGGACGCTCGCAAGCGTCCGCGTTTCGCTCCGGACGGACAAGAATGTGGTCGCGATCCCGAGCGACGCGGTGCAAAACGGTCAGCGCGGCACATTCGTCTTCGTGGTGGAGAACGGGATGGCGAAAGTGCGCGACATCACGGTCGCGCGCACGGTAGATGGCGAGTCGGTTGTCACCAAAGGGCTGAACGGCGACGAAACCGTCGTGATCGACGGGCAGCTTTCGCTCCGCGACGGCGCGCGCGTCGATATCAAGCGGCAGACCGGAGCTTAGGCGATGAATCTTCCGGAACTCTGCATCCGCCGTCCGGTGATGACCACGCTGCTGATGGCCTCGCTGATCATGGCCGGCATTTTCGGCTATCGGCTCTTGGCGGTCGCGGCGCTCCCGCGCGTCGATTTCCCCACCATCCAGATTACGACGACGTTCCCGGGCGCGAACCCCGAGACGATGGCGGCTTCGGTGCAGACGCCGATCGAGCGCCAGCTCGCGACGATCGCCGGTGTTTCGTCGATGGCCTCGACCAGCACCACCGGCACCGGCCAGATCGTCATTCAGTTCGATTTGAGCCGCAACATCGACGCCGCCGCGCTCGACGTGCAATCGGCGCTCTCGGTCGCGCAAAAGCAGTTGCCGATCGAGATGACGACGCCGCCGAGCTACAAGAAAGTGAACCCGGCCGACGCGCCTGTGCTATTCCTCTCGGTGCTGTCGGACACGCTGCCGCAGTCAGCGGTCAATGAATATGCCGACACCATCATCGGGCAGCAGATCTCCCAGCTCCCGGGCGTCGCGCAGGTCAATATCTTCGGCAGCCAGAAATTTGCCGTCCGCATTCGCCTCAAGCCCGATGCGATCGCGGCACGGGGCATATCGCTGCAAGAGGTGCAGAACGCCGTCGCGGCGGTTTCCTCGATCACGCCGACCGGCGTCATCGGCGGCCAGCAACAAACGCTCACCCTCGACATGGGCCTTCCGACAAGAAGCTCGGAGAAGTTCAAGGACGTCGTGGTGGCGTATCGGAACGGCGCCCCCGTCCGTCTGAGTGAAATCGCGACCGTCGAAGACGGCGTCGAAAACGAGCGTATCGCCGGCTGGTTCAACGACACGCGCGCGATCAATCTCGCGATCTTTCGCCAGCCCGATGCCAACACGGTCGAGGTCGTCGATCTGGTGAAAAAGCATCTGCCCGAATATCGCGCGCAGGTGCCGGGCGCGGTCAACATCGAGGTGTTGATCGATCGCTCGGTTTCGATTCGCCAAGCGGTCGGCGACGTTCAGTTCACCCTCGGACTCGCGGTCTGCCTCGTCGTGTTCGTGATTTTCCTTTTCCTGCGCGACGTGCGCGCGACCATCATTCCATCGCTCGCGCTGCCGCTGTCGATTGTCGCCACCTTCGGGGCGATGTGGCTGTTCGGATTCTCGATCAACAATATGACGCTGCTGGCGCTGACGCTCTGCGTCGGCTTCGTGGTCGACGACGCCATCGTCGTGCTCGANNTGGTCGACGACGCCATCGTCGTGTTGGAAAACATCTATCGCTATGTCGAGCGCGGCATGCCGCCCTTTAAGGCCGCGATCGAAGGATCGCGCGAGATCGGCTTCACCATCATTTCGATGACGCTCTCGCTGGTCGCGGTGTTCATTCCCGTCCTGTTCATGAGCGGTATCGTCGGACGTGTGTTCCGCGAATTCGCGGTGACGATCTCGGTCGCGATTCTGATTTCAGGCTTCGTTTCGCTTACGCTCACGCCGATGCTATGCGCGCGGGTTTTGAAACAGCCCGATCACAGAAAAAAACCGATATGGCTTCTGCAGTGGTCGGAAAGCCTGTTCGACCAGTGTCTTGCCGGTTATCGGCGCAGCCTCGACTTCGTGCTGCATCATCGTCCGGTCATGCTCGTTGTTACATTCGTGACGCTGTTTGTCGCGGTCGTGCTCTATGCTTGGGTACCGAAAGGTTTTTTCCCGATCGAGGACACCGGCTTCATTTCCGGAACGGTGGAAGCGCGAAGCGATATCGGCTTTCCGTCGATGCGCCAGCATATGCGCGATGTCTCCGCCGCGATTCGTACGGATCCGGCCGTCGCCTATGCCGTCACGATCGCGGGCGCGACCAATATCAGCCCGACGACCAATACCGGCCGCGCTTTTGTCGGCCTCAAGCCCCGAAACGAGCGCGATCTGAGCGCGAACGACCTGCTTCAGCGCCTGCGTTCGACCGTGCAAGGCATTCCCGGCGTCAACGTATTTTTCCAGCCGGTGCAGAACATCACCGTCGGCGCCACCGTGTCGAAGAGCCAGTATCAATACACGATGCTCGGGCCGGATACGCAGGCGCTCTATACCGCCGCGCCGAAACTGCTCGATAAGATCTCGCAGCTCGACATCCTTCGCGACGTCACCTCCGATTTGCAGATCACCAATCCGCAGCTTTCGATCGACGTCGACCGCGACAAGGCGGCGGCGCTCGGCCTGACCGAGGATCAAGTGAAGAGTTCGCTCTACAGCCAGTTCGGCACGCGCCAGGTCGCGACGCTTTATACGGCGTCGAACCAGTACCAGGTCATCATCGAGAACGACCCGAAATTTCAAACAGGCGCCGCCGATCTCACCCAGACCTATATCCGCACGACAAGCGGCCGCTTGGTGCCGATCGAAGCCGTCGCCAAGATTCGCCAATCGATCGGGCCGCTGCAGATCAATCATTTGCAACAGCTTCCATCGGTCACGATCTCGTTCAACCTGAAACCCGGCGTGGCACTCGGCGACGCGACGGCGGCAATTCAGGAAATCGAACAGCAATCGAATATCCCGGCCGGCATCTCGACCGGATTTCAGGGCACCGCGGCGGTGTTCAAGGACTCGCTCTCGAGCCTGCCGCTCTTGATCGTCGCGGCGGTCCTCGTGATCTATATCGTGCTCGGCGTGCTCTATGAGAGCTTCATCCATCCGCTCACGATTCTGTCGGGGTTGCCTTCGGCCGGCATCGGCGCGCTGTTGACGCTGCTTCTGTTCAAGATGGACTTATCCGTGATCGCCATCATCGGCATCGTCATGCTGGTCGGCATCGTGAAGAAAAACGCGATCATGATGATCGACTTCGCGATCGAGCGCCGCCACCAGGGCATGGAGCCTTTGGAGGCGATCCGCGAAGCGGCGTTGCTCCGCTTCCGGCCGATCATGATGACGACGCTCTCCGCGATCTTCGGCTCGCTGCCGATCGCGCTCGGTGCTGGCGCCGGCTCCGAATTGCGCCAGCCCTTGGGCGTCGCGGTGGTCGGCGGTCTTCTGTTGTCGCAACTGCTGACGCTCTACATCACGCCGGTGATCTACCTCTATCTCGATCGCTTCGACCGCAGGATCGCGAAGGCGATCGGCGAGGACGAGCCGGAGCTGAAGCCGAAGGCGCACCGGCCGGTGGCGGCGGAGTAATTCCTCATTTTCCCCTCTCCCCTTGTGGGAGGGGGTGATCGCGAGCGCCAGCGAGCGATCGGGTGAGGGGTCGCGCGAGCGGAGCGAGCGAGAAGATCTTGGCTTGAAATCGTTACCTACCCCTCTCCCGGTTCGCCTGCTGACGCAGGCTCGAACCACCCTCTCCCACAAGGGGAGAGGGGAAGAAATCGGCGAATATCTGATAGACCTACGCAGCCGCCGCCTTCTTCGGCGCGAAGCGCCGCTCCATTTCGCGCCGCACGCGCACCGTTTCGTCTTCCGCGATCGCCACGTCGTCCCACGACACGATCGCGCCCTCGGCGACGGGCTTTGTGAGCTTCACTTTGTGCGCGAGCCCGATCGGGAGCGCCCGGCGCGCAAGCGAATCCTCGGCGCGCATGATCTTGCCCCACACCGTGTAGCCGCCTTCGCCGTCAAGCATCTCGCCGGGCGCGAGCGCTTTCTTCGCGACGGCCGCGACATCGGAGCGGAATGCGTCAGGCGTGCCGGTCGGCTCGTTCCGCAACGCTGCCGCCGCGACCGAAATCCCCAGCTCAAGCCCGATCATGTGATAGGGGCGGTAGAGCGCCGAGTAGCGGCCCGATTTGTCGGTGATCATGCCGTACTCGCGGAACGAGCGGCGGGTGTAGGCCGCGCGCGCGTCGTCGCTCCCCGCCTCGAACACGACATAGACACCCCAGCGGAGATCGCGCGGAACCTGCTTGCCGTCGCGCGCGAGGCTCGACACCACCTCGACGAGGCCCGTCTCTTCCAGCACGCCGCCGTCGGCGCGCGGAATCAGCATACGCGGCAGATCGTCGGCGCCGCAGGGCGGGAAGGCGAGGCCGTCACGCGGTGCCTTGAGGCCGGTGGCGTTCGAGATCGACGCCATCTCGATCGAGGATTTGGTGCCGTCGAGAAACGAGTTGAACATCTGCGAATTCATCCCGGCGGCCGCGGCTTGCTCGGCGGTGAGCCCGTAGTGGTCCCACACAGTCGCGGGCGTCGAGCGCACATATTGCGGCAGGTATTTGGTGCCTTTGCCGGCGGACACGACGCGGAAGCCGCAGGCCTCGGCCCAGTCCACCATCTCGCAAACGAGCGCCGGCTGGTCGCCATAGGCCAGCGCATAGACGACACCGGCTTTCCGGGCGCGCTCGGCGAGCAGCGGACCCGCGAGCACGTCGGCCTCGACCGTGACGTTGACCACGTGGCGGCCGAGCGCGATTGCCGCGAGCGTATGGCGGATCGCAGCGGCGGGGCTGCCGGTGATGTCGACGACCACGTCAAGCCCGTTCGCCGCGATCAGCTTGTCGGCATCGTCGGTGATAAAGGTGCGTCCGGTTTTGAGCGCATCGTCGAAGCTGTTCGCGGCCTGTGTCTTCAGATCCCAACCCGTCGCCGCGAGCGCTTTCTCCGCGCGCTCGACCGAGAGGTCGGCGAGGCCAAGCAAATGCAGGCCGGGCGTGGTGCGCGCCTGCGCCAGGAACATCGAGGAGAACTTGCCGGCTCCGATCACGCCGACCCGCACCGGGCGGCCTTCCGCGGCGCGTTGCTTCAACAGGCGGCCGAGATTCATCGCTTCACTCCCTGGAGGCGGCGCGTTAAAGCGCGCATGCTTTTGCGGTCATCATACCAGCTTGGTAGAGTATGCCATCCACCAATTCTGCGGGGCGGAACGAAGGAGCGGCCATGAGCAAAACGCAAACGAAGAAGGCGGCGGCGGCGAGCAAGGCCATCTTCGATTGGGCCGACCCCTTTGACCTCGAAAGCCAGCTCTCCGAGGAAGAGCGGGCGGTGCGCGACACCGCGCGCGACTACGCGCAGGAAAAGCTGATGCCGCGTATCAATGAGTTCTATCTCAAGGAGAGCTTCGATCGCGGCATCATGGACGAGATGGGCAAGCTCGGGCTCTTGGGCTCGACCATCCCGGAGGAATATGGCGGCGCCGGGCTCTCCTACGTTTGCTACGGGTTAGCCGCGCGCGAGATCGAGCGCGTCGATTCCGGCATGCGCTCGGCGATGAGCGTGCAGTCCTCGCTCGTGATGTATCCGATCTACGCTTACGGTGACGAAAGCCAGCGCAAGAAATATCTGCCGAAGCTCGCCTCTGGCGAGTGGGTCGGCTGCTTCGGCCTGACCGAGCCCGATCACGGCTCCGATCCCGGTGGCATGAGGACGCGCGCCGAGAAAATTCCCGACGGCTACAAGCTCACGGGCTCGAAGCTCTGGATCACCAATGCCCCGATCGCCGACGTGTTCGTGGTGTGGGCGAAGTCGGCGGCGCACAACGACGAAATCCGCGGCTTTATCTTGGAGCGCGGGGCCGCGGGGCTTTCCACGAGCAAGATCGAAGGCAAGCTTTCGCTCCGCGCCTCGATCACCGGCGAGATTTCCATGAACGACGTCGAGGTGAAGGAGGACGCGCTCCTGCCCAACGTCTCCGGCCTCAAGGGGCCGTTCGGCTGTTTGAACCGCGCGCGCCTCGGCATTTCCTGGGGTGCGATGGGCGCGGCGGAGGCCTGCTACGCGATCGCGCGCAACTACGTGCTCGATCGCAAGCAGTTCGGCCGGCCGCTGGCGGCGAACCAGCTGGTGCAGAAAAAGCTCGCCGACATGGCGACCGACATTTCGCTTGGCCTGCAAGCGAGCCTCCGCGTCACGCGGCTGATGGACGAGGGACGCTGTCCGCCGGAGGCCGTCTCGATCGTCAAGCGCAACAATTGCGGCAAGGCGCTCGACATCGCCCGCACCGCCCGCGACATGCTCGGCGGCAATGGCATTTCGATCGAGTATCACGTCATGCGCCACGCAGCGAATTTGGAAACGGTGAACACCTACGAGGGCACGCACGACGTTCACGCCCTGATTTTGGGGCGTGCGATCACCGGCATCCAGGCGTTCTTCTAGTCCGTCGTCATGCCCGCGCTTGTCGCGGGCATCCACGCCTTAACGACGCGTCGGCAAGAAAGACGTGGATGGCTGGGACAAGCCCGGCCATGACAATCAAAAACGTCTCAGTGGGCGAATTCCGGCGTCTGAATGTGTTCCGGCCGCGCGCCGATCCCGGCGGCGTAGGCGGGGAGGCGGCGCAGCAGCGGAATTTGGTCGAGCAGCCGAATGAGGAAGGGCGGCTTCGGCTCGCCTTGCCCGCTCAGGATGGGTCGCAGAATCCGGTTCTGCACCTGCACTTGCACCGCTTGCGTGATCTTGGCCGGCCACTCGCGCCGTTCCTGCGCCGCGCGCAGATGATCGAGGTTCACGCGCCCCTCGCGCAAGGGTGCTGCCAGGATATTCGCCGCCGCCACCGCGTCCTGGATCGCGAGATTGATGCCGACGCCGCCGACCGGCGACATCGCGTGGGCGCAGTCGCCGATGCAGAGCAACCCCGGACGATACCATCTGTACAGCCGGTCGATGGCGACGGCGAGGAGCTTGATCTGTTGATCCCAGTCGTTCAATTCCTCGACGCGATCCTTGACGAAGGGCGCGAGCTCAACGATGTCGCGCCGAAACGCGAACAGCCCCCGTTGCTTAATCTTTTCTGCGTCGCCCTTCGCGATCACGAAGGCGCACTGCCAATAATCGCCGCGATTGAGCATCACCATAAAATTTCCGGCGCCGAGACGGGCCATGGTTTCCTCCGGGTTGTCGGAGGGGCGCGAAAGCCGGAACCACAACACGTCGATCGGCGCGCCGATCTCATCGACTTCAAGACCCGCTTTCTCCCGCACGATGGAGTGACGCCCGTCGGCCCCGAGCACGAGGTCGGCGCGCACTTCAAGGTCGCCCTCGCTGGTGTTGACGTGCACGCCGGCGATGCGGCCGTCGCGCTCCGTAAGCCCCGTCACTTCCGCGTTCATGCGCAAGCGGAAGCCCGGATAGCGCGCGCCTTTGACGGCGAGGAAGTTGAGGAAATCCCATTGCGGCATCAGCGCGATAAAGGGGTGGGAGACGCCGAGATGCGAGAAATCGGCGATCTTGAATTCGCGCGCACCGACATGAAACGCGAGCTCGCGCACCTCCTGATGCGGCAGCCGCAACAGGTCCTGGTCGTAGCCAAGCTCGTGCATCAATTCGAGGGTGGAGGGATGGATGGTGTCGCCGCGGAAGTCGCGGAAGAAATCGGCGTGCTTTTCCAGCACCAGGACGTCGACGCCGGCGCGTGCCAACAGGAGGCCCGCCATGATGCCGGCGGGCCCGCCGCCCGCGATGCAGCACTGGGTTGAGGCAAGTTCGAGGGATTCGGCGGGCATTCTTCGATCTGGCCTATTTGAGGCGGCGCGTTGCTAACTTAAGGTCTCGTTCGACAACCAATAGGCTCGCAATCCGTTCCGGGAGGAAACCATGGCCGAAATCAAAATTTACAGCCCGCCGGAGCTGGCGAAGCCCGTCGGGCCCTATAATCATGTAGCAACGGCGAGCCAAGCCAAGCTCGTCTTTGTCGCAGGCCAGGTCGCAGTCGATAAAGGCGGCAAGCTCGTGGGCGAAGACGACTTTGCGAAGCAATGCGGGCAGGTTTTCGCCAATCTGGAGACGGCGCTGAAATCCGCGGGCGCCTCGTGGGCGAATGTCGTGCAATCGATCACCTATATCGTGCGCGCCTCCGACATCGCGGGCCTTTACGAATACCGGCTGCGCGAATTCCCCAAAATGTTCCCCGGCAATCTTTATCCGCCGAATACGCTTCTGGTCGTCGATCGCCTCGTCAACGAGAAGTATTTGCTCGAAATTCAGGCCATCGCGGCGGTTTGAACGGGGCTAATGGGGTCATGGATTGGGGCCAACGGATCGAGGATAATGGGCCAAAGGGGCTCGCAATGTCCGTATCGCTGAGTACCGAGCCGATCAAGCCGGGCCAATGGAGAGGCGTGCGTCACGACTGGACGCGCGCGGAGGTGCGGGCCCTCTTCGAACTGCCGTTCCCCGATCTGATCTTCGAGGCGCAGCGCATCCACCGGCTCCATTTCGATCCGCGCGAGGTGCAAATTTCGACGCTGTTGTCGATCAAGACCGGTGGCTGTCCGGAAGACTGCGCCTATTGCCCGCAAAGCATTCATCACGAGACGGGGGTGAAGGCGGAAAAGCTGATGGCGCTCGACGCGGTGCTCGTGGAAGCGCGCGCCGCCAAGGCCGCGGGCGCGCAGCGCTTCTGCATGGGCGCTGCCTGGCGCTCGCCGAAGGATCGCGATGTCGGCGAGGTGTGCAAGATGGTCGAGGGCGTCAAAGCCCTCGGCATGGAAACTTGTGTGACGCTCGGCATGCTAACGGACGCGCAAGCCGGACGGCTGAAACAAGCGGGCCTCGATTATTACAATCACAACCTCGACACCTCGCCGGAATATTACGGCGAGATCATTACGACGCGCGTCTACCAGGACCGGCTCGACACGTTAAAGGCCGTGCGCGCGGCCGGCATTCATGTTTGCTGCGGCGGCATTGTCGGCATGGGCGAGGGGATCGAGGACCGCATCGGCATGATCGCGACGCTCGCGAGCCTGCCGGAGCATCCCGAAAGCGTGCCGATCAACCTCCTGATGCAGGTCGAAGGTACGCCGGTTTCCAAGGGCCAAAGCACCGATCCGCTCGATTTCATTCGCGTCATCGCCGCGGCTCGCATCACGATGCCCGCTTCCGTCGTGCGGCTTTCCGCCGGGCGCGAAAACATGAGCGAGGAAACCCAGGCGCTGTGCTTTCTCGCCGGCGCGAATTCCATCTTCTATGGCCCCAAGCTTTTGACGACGCCGAACCCGGATCAGAACCGCGACATGCGGCTCCTCGACAAGCTCGGCATGCGGCCGATGTCTGATTGAAATAATGTCCGATTGAAATAAAGCCAGAGGAAAGCCATGTCCGCGCCGCTTGCCGGCATCAAGGTGCTCGAACTCGCGCGCGTGCTCGCGGGGCCCTGGGCCGGGCAAATTCTCGCCGATCTCGGCGCCGACGTGATCAAGATCGAGCGCGAGGGCACGGGCGACGAGACGCGTGGTTGGGGTCCGCCTTTCGTAGAGGGCAAAGGCGGCGAAAATCTTTCCTCCGCCTATTATCACGCGATCAATCGCAACAAGCGCTCGGTCGCCGCCGACTTCCGCAAGAAAGAAGACGTTGATCTCGTACTTGCGCTCGCGCGCGAGGCGGATGTCTTGATCGAGAACTACAAGGTCGGCGATCTCGCCAAATTCGGCCTCGATTATCCGACTCTGAAAAAGATCAACCCGCGCCTGGTCTATTGCTCGATCACCGGCTTCGGCCAGAGCGGGCCGTACTCGCACCGCCCCGGCTACGATTTCGTCATCCAGGGCATGGGCGGGATCATGGACATCACGGGCGAGGCCGGCGGCGAGCCGCAAAAGCCCGGCGTCGCCTATGCCGACGTTTTCACCGGCGTCTATTCCGCGCTCGCGATCCAGTCGGCGCTCTTGGCGCGCTACCGCACCGGTGCGGGCCAGCACATCGACATGGCGCTCCTCGACGTGCAGATGAGCGTGCTCGCGAACCAGGCGCTGTTTTATCTCGTCTCCGGCACGCCGCCGCGCCGCCTCGGCAATTCGCACGCGACCGTGGTGCCCTATGGCGTTTTTCCGACGAGCGATGGCTACATGATCATCGCGGTCGGCAATGACGGCCAGTACCGCAACTTATGCAAGGTGCTCGGCCGCGAGGACCTCGCCGACGATGCGCGCTTTCGCACCAACGCCGATCGGGTGAAAAACCGGCCGCTCCTGATCGAGCTGATGCACGCGGAAACTCGCAAACACAAACACGCCGATCTTTTCGTAGCACTCGAGAAAGTCGGCGTGCCGGTCGGCCCGATCAACGACATCGCCGACGCCTTCGCTAATCCGCAGGTTAATTACCGTAAGGTGCGCGTCGATCTCGCGGAAACGGCGGCGGGCGGCGTCACCATCCCCGGCGTGCGCACGCCGATCACGCTTTCGGAAACGCCGCTCCGCTACGACCATCCCTCGCCCCGCCTCGGCGAGCACAGCGAAGAGGTCCGCGCCGCCGTGCGCGCTGGCCGCCCCGCCTTTCGCGCGCTAGATTAAGAGCATGCACAAGCCTCGCAGCAATGCCCGCACGGGCGCCCGCATCCTCATCGACGCGCTGCAAGGCCACGGGCTCACCCACGCTTTTGGCGTGCCGGGCGAGAGCTACCTCGCCGCCCTCGATGCGATGATCGGCTCGAAAATCGATTTCCTCATCTGCCGCCAGGAAGGTGGTGCTGCCATGATGGCGGAGGCCGCGGGCAAGCTCACCGGCCGGCCGGCCCTTTGCTTCGTCACGCGCGGGCCCGGAATGACCAATGCGAGCGCGGGCGTGCACGTGGCGCAGCAGGATTCGACGCCGATGATTTTGCTCGCGGGCCAGATCCCGCGAAATTTTCGTCATCGCGAGGCGTTCCAGGAACTGGACGCCGGTGCCGTCTTCGGCACCATGGCCAAGTGGGTGGTCGAAATCGACGATCCTTCGCGTGTCCCCGAGTTTGTCGCCCGCGCCGTGCGGGTGGCGACGCAAGGGCGGCCGGGACCGGTCGTGATCACGCTTCCGGAAGATATGCTGGTCGAGGAAGCCTCCGCCGACGACCTTGCCGCGGTCGAGCCGGTGGAAATTTCCCCGGCGCTCGCCGATATGGCGCGCTTGCAGAAGTTGCTGTGGGCCGCCGAGCGTCCGCTGGTGATCGCCGGTGGCTCCCGCTGGAACGAGAACGCGGTCGCTGCGCTCGTCCGCTGCGCCGAGCGCTTCGACATCCCCGTGGCGGCGAGCTTCCGCCGCCAGATGCTCTTCCCCAACGGGCACGATTGTTACGCCGGCGACCTCGGCACCGGACCCAACCCGAAGTTGGCCGAGCGGGTGAAGAACGCCGATCTCGTGCTCGTGTTCGGCGCGCGTTTCTCCGAATGGCCAAGCCAGGGCTACACGCTGCTCGAAGCGCCCAATCCCGGCAAGACGCTGGTGCACATCCATGCCGGCATCGAGGAGTTGGGCCGCATCTATCAGCCGTCGCTTGCCATCAATGCCTCGCCGGTGGCCTTCGCCGCCGCCCTCGAAGGAGTGGAGCCGCCGAAGGACATTCGCTGGCGCGAATGGCGGAAGGCCGCGCGCGCCGACTATCTCGCCTGGTCGGAGGAGGTGCCGAACCATCCGGGCTCAGTTCAAATGGGCACGATCCTGCGCTGGCTGCGCGAACATTTGCCGGCCGACTCGATTTTGTGCAACGGCGCCGGAAATTTTTCCGCCTGGCTGCACCGTTTTTATCGCTATCCGAAATTCGGCACCCAACTCGCGCCGCTTTCCGGCTCGATGGGCTACGGCGTTCCCGCCGCGGTCGCCGCCAAGCGCATTCATCCCGAGCGCACGGTGATGGCGTTTTCCGGCGACGGCGATTTCCTGATGACCGGCCAGGAGCTCGCGACCGCGATGCAATACGGCCTTGCCGTCCGCCTATTCGTCATCGACAACAACACCTACGGCACCATCCGCATGCACCAGGAGCGTGAATATCCGGGCCGCGTGTTCGGCACCGATTTGCGCAATCCCGATTTCGCCGCCTACGCCCGCTCCTTCGGCGCCGAGGGCTTCACCATCGCGAGCGACAAGGTGGCCGTGCCAGCGTTAGAGGCCGCCTTCGCCGCGAAGACGGCGTCCGTCATCCACGTCAAGCTCGACCCCGAGGCGATCACGCCCACGACCACGCTTTCGGCGATCCGCGCCAAGGCGATGGGCCGCGGTTAAGGTTGATAATCGCCGCCTCGTCGAGCGTCGCGTAATCAAACCCTACGGTTTTTTCACCCTGGTCCGCTTCCGCCGCCAAGAAGAAGCGGCGGTCGGCCGGGCCTGAGGGGGCGCTCGTTGAATCAACACTTGAAGCGCAGTTGAATCGAAACCGGAACGGCGGGAATCGATCCGCGAAGATTCACGCCCTTCGCCAAGCGGTTGACGCGGCTCGCGAATTTCGGCACTTCAAATCGCGCTTTTGGCCGCTGCTTCAGGCGACATAAACCGTTTTGACATTGACGAACTCACGAATCCCGTGAACGGCAAGCTCGCGGCCATAGCCGCTCTGCTTGATGCCGCCGAAGGGGAGCCGCGGGTCGGATTTCACCGCCTCGTTCACGAACACGGAGCCGGCTTCGATCTCCTCGGCGGCGAGCTTTTCCGCCCGCTCCACATTCGTGCTCAGGATCGCCCCGCCGAGCCCGAAGACGGAATCGTTCGCGGTCTTCAGCGCCTCGTTTTCGTCCTTCACCGCAATGATTGCCGCCACCGGCCCGAACAATTCCTCCTCATAAGCGGCCATGCCTTTCTTCACGCCGGTGAGCACGGTCGGCGGATAGAAGGCGCCGGGCCCATCCGGGACCTTGCCGCCCAAGAGGCACTTCGCGCCTTTGGCGATACTCTGCTCCACTTGCTCATGCAGCGCGTCGCGCAAATCATGCCGCGCCATCGGGCCCATTTTGGTGGCCTTGTCCATCGGATCGCCGAACTTGATCGCGCGCATTTTTTCGACGAACAGCTCCTCGAATTTGGCGCGGAGCTTCTCGGTGACGATAAAACGCTTCGCCGCGATGCAGCTCTGCCCTCCGTTCACGAGCCTGCCCTTGACGCTGATGGTCGCTGCCTTTTCGAGATCGGCGTCGTCGAGCACAACGTAAGCGTCGCTGCCGCCGAGCTCTAACACCGTCTTTTTCAGCATCGCGCCGGCCTTGCTCGCGACCGCGCGTCCTGCCGCGTCGCTGCCCGTGAGCGTCGCCGCGCGGATGAGTGGATTTTCGAGAATGCCGTCGATCTGCCGGCTCGACACCAGAAGCGTGCGAAAGAGGTCTTCGGGGAAGCCCGCGTCGCCAAGAATCTTTTCGATCGCGAGCGCGCAACCCGGAACATTCGAGACGTGTTTCAGGACGCCGGCGTTTCCCGCCATCAGGCCGGGTGCTGCGAAGCGAAAGACCTGCCAGAGCGGAAAATTCCACGGCATGATCGCAAGCACGACGCCAAGCGGCTGGTAGGTGACGAAGCTTTTCGTGGCGTCGGTTTTGATTTCCTCGCGTGCGAGGAATTTCTCCGCGTTCTCCGCGAAATAATCGCAACCGGTGGCGCATTTTTGCGCCTCCGCGATACCGTCGCTGATCGGCTTCCCAATTTCCCCCGCCATCAGGTGCGCGAGCTCCTCCGCCCGCTCGCGCAGAAGTTTTCCGGCAGCCTTCATCGGCTTCGCGCGCTCGGCAAAGCTTTTCTTGCGCCAGTCGAGGAAGGCGGCGTTCGCCCGCCCGATGATGCGCGCGACTTCGCCGCGTTCCATCTCGTCATAGGAGGCGAGTTCCTTGCCGGTGGCCGGATTGATGGTGACGAAGTGGTTCGTTCTTTTCGCAGCGGCGGCGGCTCGGCTCATGGAACGCTCCTGTGGCATGCAGCGGCATTGAAGTTGGCGGTGCGGGCTCTCCTACAACTGGCGGGGAGGGATTTCGGTTCCTTTGCAGGTGCACTAATGTCCCGATCGGGTAATCTACTCTCCAGAAACGGCTCAAGCAAAAACGACGGATACGCCATGCAACAACGCGCGACTGCGACCGAACATTCCGACGCCCGCGAACCGCTTGTTGCGGCGGGCCTTCCCCGCGACATCGCCGCTGCCTGGCTCGCGGCGTGGCCGGGCGCCAGCGACGATTTCAAGCGCGACAGCGAAGCTTCTTCCCGCTACTGGAAGATGGGCGCGGATTTACTCGCGGCGCTGCCGAAGAAGCCCGGACGCAACGCCAAAGAAAAACGCGCCGCCGAATTGATGTTCGGGATCAGCCGCTCGGCGCGCGACCAATTCCTGATCCGTCATGCGGAAGAACTTTATCGCGCACTCACTAAAAACTACGCCAATTTCGTTCGCGTCGAGCGGCTGGTGTTCGACGCGGCCGCGCTCATCCCGGGGTTAACGCCGACGGCGGCGGAGGTGGCGGCGGAAGCCGAGCATCCGCAGAAGGACAAGGACGGCGTCGAGATCGATCAGGGAATTTTTCTGTCACGCCTGCTCGAACACCCGCGCGCGGGAATGCACCTCTGTCACGCCATGCTGCTACCAAAACAAGAATCGCTTGCGCGGCTGCCGCAGTTTCTCGCCCGCGGTGCGCTCGAGATGAAAACGGCGACGGTCGAACGGCGCGGCAAGGCGTCGTTCGTGACGCTCCGCCATCCGCGCTTCCTCAATGCCGAGGACGAGCTGACGATCGACGAAATGGAAATCGCGATCGACCTTGCCACACTCGATCCCGAGACCGCGATCGCGGTCTTTCGCGGCGACGTGGTCGAGCATCCGAAATACAAAGGCCGCCGCATTTTCTGCAGCGGCATCAATCTCACCCACCTCTATCACGGCAAGATCGGCTTCATGTGGTACATCCGCCGCGACATGGGCGCGGTGAACAAGATTTTCCGCGGCGTCGCCCACCCCGCACTCGTGCCCGACGACATCAGCGGTCCCTCCACCGAAAAACCCTGGGTCGCGGCGCTCGACACGTTCGCGATCGGCGGCGGCTGCCAATATTTGCTCACGATGGATTACGTGCTGGCGGCGAGCGATGCCTACATGACTTTGCCCGCGCGCAAGGAAGGCATCATTCCGGGCGCCGCCAATTTGCGCCTGCCGCGTTTCGTCGGCGACCGCATCGCGCGCCAGGCAATCATGTACGGGCGGAGGCTCGATTGCGACAGTCCGGAAGGCAAGATGATTTGCGACGAAGTGGTGCCGCCCGCCGAGATGGACGCGGCACTCGATCGCGTCATCGACGGGCTCACGAGTTCGGGCGTCGTCAGTGCCGGCAGCAACCGCCGCGCGTTTCGCGTAGGCCAAGAGCCGCTCGATCTCTTCCGCCGCTACATCGCGGTCTATGCGCGGGAGCAAGCGCATTGCCATTTCAGCCCGGCGCTGATCGCCAATCTGGAGAAGCACTGGAACGCGCAGAACCGCAACGCGTGACCAATCATCGTCATGCCCGGCGAAATATATTTCCGGCAAGGAAGCCGCATGAGCAAAACATTCGATCAGATCAAAATCGGCGACAGCGCCTCGCACGAGCGTACGATCACCGCGCGCGACGTCGATCTCTACGCGGAGCTCACCGACGACTACAATCCCATGCACATGGATGACGAATTCGCCAAGAAGCATACGAAATTCGGCGGCCGCATCGCGCACGGCACCATCACGCTCGGATTGATCGCACCCGTCATCGGCATGAAACTACCGGGCCCCGGCTGCCTCCTGATGTCGCTCGCCTCGACCTTTCTCAAGCCGGTCAAGATCGGCGATCACATCACCGCGACGGGAAAAGTGGTCGAGAAAGAGGAAAAGCGCCGCAGCGTTCGCATGGCGCTTCGCTTCGTCAATCAGCATGGCGAGGATGTCGCCGTCGGCGAAGCGTGGGTGTTCCCGCCACGGGCGAATTAGCCCGCTTCCGCGGCGATCTTGCGCGGTTTTTATAAGACCGCCGCCGAAGCAGCCAAGCTTGCGCAAGCTGCGTAAACTTGCCTGCGTTGCCGGGGTTTTGCTTTTAGCGAGCAGCCCTTTTTCAGTTCGACAACCCCGAATTCGCCACCAGCACCGGCTCGGCGCGGTAGAGATCGGGGAAGACGCGCTGCAAATCCGTGATTTTCGGCAGGTCGTTGAAAACGATGTAGGGCTGCCGCGGATTTCGCGTCAAATAGTCCTGGTGATAGGCCTCGGCGGGATAGAAACTCTTGTCGGGCTCAACCTTGGTGACGATCGCCGTTTTGAATGCATGCGCCTGGTTCAGCTGCGCGATATAGGCGTTCGCGACGCGTGCCTGCTCGATATTCGTGGGGAAAATGGCCGAGCGATATTGCGTGCCGGTGTCGGGCCCCTGCCGGTTGAGCTCGGTCGGATTGTGGGCGACTGAGAAATAAATCTGCAGGATGCGGCCATAGCTGATTTTTTGCGGATCGTAGCTGATCCGCACCGATTCCGCATGCCCGGTTCTTCCGGAGCCCACGAGTTCGTAGTGCGCCGTCTCCTTGGCGCCGCCGGCGTAGCCGGAGACCGCGTTGGTGACGCCTTCGACGTGTTGGAAAACGCCTTGCACGCCCCAGAAGCATCCAGCGGCCAGCACCGCAACCTCGGATGTCGATTGCCCCGCCTGCTCGTCGATCGCGGGCGGCGCTACGACATGCGCGCTTTCCGCGGCCAACGAAGATACCCCGAATCCCGCTCTCGCTAGAAACAATAGGGCTGCAACAAACAACACGAGGCCGGCGAGATAGGTGAGGCGTCCAGTGAATTTCTCAAACGATTTGGACATCGGAAATCTCCGTTTTAATCATGCGACGGCACTTTCATTGTCTAGGCGCTCGCGGGTTTGAATTTCATCGCAACGCCGTTCATGCAGTAGCGAAGGCCGGTTGGCTTCGGGCCATCGTCGAAAACGTGGCCGAGATGCCCGCCGCAGCGGCTGCAATGGATGGCCGTTCGCGCCATGCCGAAGGAGGCGTCCCGCTTATTGTCGACGGCCTTGTCCAACGGCGCCCAGAAACTGGGCCAGCCGGTTCCGCTTTCGAATTTTGTGCTGGAGGAAAACAGCAGTCGGTCGCAGCCGGCGCACGAAAAATCTCCGGCGCGTTTTTCATGCAGCAACGGACTGGAGAACGGGCGTTCGGTGCTACTCTGCCGAAGCACGGCATATTGCGCGGGCGTCAAAAGTTTGCGCCAATCGGCGTCGCTGTGAGTGACTTCGAATGTTTCGGTGGCCTGCAATCGGCTGCTCCACCATGGCGAGGTGGCGGCAGCCGTCAAACCGAGAGCGCCGCTTTGCAGTAAAGTTCTCCTCGTGAGCATCGCGCAAATCCTCCGTTCTGAGTGCCCTCAGCAATACAGACGAAGGCGTTTTTTCTCTATGGAGAAAGCGAGAAATCACGCGCAATTGATATTCGGTTCAACGCGGCACTTCCTATGCCTCCGAAAGTCTCTGTCTTTTTAATCGTGATAACAAACGTAATCGTGATGACGAATAGGTGAACGCCGGCATGGTCAGGCGGAATGAGATTTTATTTCTTCGCTGGCCGCTTGATTGCCAATCGTGCGGAAAGCGACCGCTGGTCTTGGCTGCGCAAATAATTCCGCAGGCGCTCCGCCACCGCGCGTGCGACGTGCAGCGGTACACTGCCGCGCCTTTTTATAAATTTGCTCAACACAGCCGGATTGATTTTTAGATTTGCTTCCATGAAAGCGGCGTTAGTCCAGCCTCGAACTTCCCGCACGACTTCGACCAACTCGGGAAAGTTGGCGAGATTCACATTTTCCGCTTTCCGAGCGCCGAGTTTTCGAATCGCTTTATCCAATTTGTCGAGTAACCGATGCACGGCACTCAGGACCAATTCGGGCATCGGCTACGCTCAACCCTTCTTTCGCTCCGACCAATAAACCGCAAGGCTGGAGCCATCCTTAGGACCGATGCCGCGCGCAGAGGCCTCGTCGAAACAGGCAAGCGCCGCCTTCGTCACCGGGAGATCAATGCCGCGCGACTGTCCCTCGGCCAGCATCGCGCGCAAATCCTTGCGGCCGGAATCGATGTCGAAGCCCACCGGGCCCGCGTCGCGGCCCTCCAGCATCGCGGCGATGACGGGTCCGCGCCCCTTCACCGCGTTGGTGCCGCCGGAGCTGTCGGCGAAAATATCCATCAAGCGCGCGGGCTCGATGCCGAGCGGGCGGCAAAGCGAGATCGCCTCGCCCAGCGACTGCCAATAGACCATCAGCGGCAGATTGATCGCGAACTTCATCGCGGCACCGCTGCCGATCGGGCCGACGGGTTCGACGCGGCGGCAGAGCTGATCGAGGACGGGCTTCGCCCGCGCCGTGTCCGTGGGCTCTCCGCCCATCAGCCCGAGCAGTTTCCCTTGACGGGCCGGGCCCACCGTGCCGCCGACAGGACACTCGACCAGCGCCGCACCCTTGCTTTGCACGGCTTTCGCAAGCGTAATTTCGGTTTCGGGCCGCACCGTGCTCATTTCGATAAAAAGCTTGTCCTTGACGTTGCCCGCGAGCAGTCCGCCCGCGCCGTTGTAAACGGCGTCAATCGCGGCGGCATCGGTCAGGATGGTGATGATGATGTCGGCGCCGGCCGCGAGCTCGGCGGGCGTGGCAGTGACCCTGGCGCCGGCTTGCGCCAGCGCTTTTGTCTTCTCGGCCGAGCGGTTCCAAACGCTCACGGTATGCCCGACCTCGATCAGCCTCGCGGCAATGGCCGCTCCCATGCGGCCGAGACCCGCAATTCCGATTTTCATGACCTGTTTCATCCCTGCGATATTTTGTCCGGCTCTTTGTCCGCTCGGCACTCGTTACCACGGAGCAAAAGGAGCTGCCAACGCTGCGCCGCACCCTTGGTCATTTGCTGGTCGTGAGCGGCAATGACAAGATCAGGGAAACGGCTGCGTGCCTCTGCAAAAACTGGGACGGCTTGCGTGAAATTGACTCCCGATGAAACGCTTGCGAAGTCGCGGGGCGATCGCGGCACGATTACGACGCGCATGGAAATTCGCGACGGCATGCGCGTCGAGTGGGACGTCCCCATTCGCATGGACGACGACCTAGTTCTCCGCGCCGACGTATTTCGCCCGATTGCCGAGGGCCGCTATCCGGTTCTTCTGACCTACGGGCCCTATGGCAAGGGGCTCGCCTTTCAAGACGGCTATCCCAGCGCTTGGGAGCGGATGGTCACGCAGCATACGGACGTGGCGAGAGGCTCGTCCAACCAATATCAAAACTGGGAAGTCGTCGACCCCGAGAAATGGGTGAAGCACGATTACATCTGCGTGCGCGTCGATTCACGCGGCTGCGGCTGCTCGCCGGGTTACATCGATCATTTCTCGCCGCGCGAGAGCAAGGATTTCCACGACTGCATCGAGTGGGCGGGCGTGCAGCCCTGGTCGAACGGCAAGGTCGGCCTCAACGGCGTCTCCTATTACGGCATCAATCAATGGCACGTCGCCTCGCTGCAGCCGCCGCATCTCGCCGCGATGTGCATCTGGGAGGGCGCCGCCGATTGGTATCGTGACATGACCCATCACGGCGGCATCCTCTCAACCTTCTGGGCGAATTGGTACGACATGCAAGTAAAGACCGTGCAACACGGCGCCGGCGAGCAAGGAAAATGCTCGCGCGTGCGCGGCGAGTGGGTGTGCGGGCCGGAAACATTGTCGGCGGAGGAACTCGCAAAAAACCGCTGCGACTTCGGCAACGAGATCCGCGCCCATCCACTCGACGACGATTATCACAAATCTCGCTCGCCGATTTGGTCGAAGGTGACGGTGCCGTTTCTGTCCGCCGCGAATTGGGGCGGCCAGGGCTTGCATCCGCGTGGAAATTTCGAGGGCTTCGTGCGCGCCGCGAGCAAGAACAAATGGCTGGAAGCGCACGGCATCGAACACTGGACGCATTTTTATACCGACTATGGTCGCGAGATTCAGAAGCGCTTCTTCGACTATTTCCTGCACGGCAAGCGGAATGGATGGGACAAGGAACCGAAGGTGCTTTTGCAGGTGCGCCATCTCGATCGTTTCGTCGCACGCGGTGAGAATGAGTGGCCGCTTAAGCGGACGAAATGGACAAAATACTATCTCGATCCCGCGGGCGGGGCCTTGCGCACGAAGCCCGCCTCGCAAAAAGCGACGCTTGGCTTCAATGCGATGGGAGAGGGCGTTACCTTTCTCACGGCGCCGATGGCGGCGGAAACCGAAATTACCGGGCCGTCCGCATTGAGACTATTTGCATCGTCGTCGACCCAGGACGCCGATTTTTTCGCGATCTTGCGCGTATTCTCTCCCGACATGCGGGAAGTTGTGTTCCAAGGGGCGATCGACCCGCATACTCCGATCGCGCAAGGCTGGCTCCGCGCTTCGCACCGCAAGCTCGACAAGAAACTTTCCACGCCCTATCGGCCCTACCACACGCATGACCGGAAGCAGCCGTTGAAGCGCGGCGAAATCGCCGCGCTCGATATCGAGATTTGGCCAACTTCGATCGTGGTGCCTGCGGGCCATCGCCTCGGACTCACGATCCGCGGCAAGGATTATGAATATGGCGGAGCGAGCGGCGGGCGATTGTCGAATTTCAAGAACGAGCTGAGAGGTTGCGGGCCCTTCTTGCACGATGACCCCGTCGAGCGGCCAAGTGGTATTTTTAGCGGTATTACCAAGCTGCATTTTGGGCGGAACCATAAGCCCTATCTGTTGCTCCCGATCATTCCCGCGAAAATAGCGAAATCAAACCGTGCCTGAATGACGCTACGGAAATAGGTGACAAGCGAACGGAATGCCGCGACACTTGGGGCGAACGGCACCGTCAAGACCCGTCAAGGGTAGGGCCACAAAGGGGAGAGAGCCGATGAAAGTCCAACGCCGCACCGTCCTGAAAGGCTTGCTGGCGGCAAGCGCCGCCGTCGCGGCACCGCCCTTCCTGCGCGCGCAGGCGGCACCCTTCAAGATCGGCTTGCTTACCGTCAAGACTGGGCCGCTCGCGCAAGGCGGCAACCAGATGGAACAGGGAATCCTCACCTTCCTGACGGAAAAGAACAAGACGCTCGCTGGGCGCGCGATCGAACTGATCGTCGCGGACACCGGCGGAAATCCGGCCGGCGCCAAGACGAAGGCGTCCGAACTCATCGAGCGCGACAAGGTCAACGTGATCCTCGGCCCGCTCGCCGCCTTCGAGCTGCTGGCGATCACCGACTACGTGCGCGACAACGCCACACCGCTCATCAGCATTGCCGCCGCGGAAGACGTGACCCAGCGCAAGGCCAATCCCTTCGTCATCCGTCCCTCCGCGACCTCGGCGCAATGCTGCCACGCGATGGGCGACTTTGCTTCGAAGGAGCTGAAGTTCAAGCGCGCCGCGACAATCTCGGAAGATTTCGCCTTCGGCTATGAGCAGATGGCAGGCTTCCAACGCGTGTTCGAGGACAATGGCGGCAAGGTAGTGAAGAAGCTGTGGCCGCCCTTCGTTACGCCGGACTACACGCCTTACATCGCGCAGATCAGCAATGTCGATTGCGTGTTCAACGGCTTCGCCGGCTCGAATCCGGTGAAATTCATGCGTGCCTATGCCGATCTCGGCGTCAAGGATAAAATACCGCTGCTCGCCGGCTGGACTGCGATGGACGACGCGCTTCTCAAAAGCCTCGGCGACGAAGCCGTCGGCGTGATCTCGGCGGCCTGGTATTCCTCCGAAGCCAACACGCCGAGCAACAAGCGCTTTGTCGAGGGGATGCAGAAGGCTTACGGCGTGCTCCCCGGCGGCTATTCGGCGGGCATGTACGTGGCCGGCCAATGCGTCGAGGCCGCGATCCAGATCCTCGGCGGCAAGGCCGACGACAGGAAGGCGCTCGCCGAAGCTCTGCACAAGGTGTCGCTGACTGATACCCCGCGCGGCCCGGTCAAATTCGACCAATACGGAAACGTGGTCGGCGACGTCTTCATCCGCAAATGCGAAAAGAAAGACGGAAAACTCGTCAACACGGTGATCAAGACCTATCCGAACGTCAGTCAGTTCTGGAGCTACGACGAGAAAGCGTTTCTCGGGAACCCGGTCTACTCGCGCGACTATCCGCCGGCGAAAAATCTCGAGTAGGGCGGCGAATAGTCTATCCGCGGTCGGCGAGTAGGCAGCAAGACGATGAGCCTTTGGCTGACACTGGCGGTGAACAGCATTGCCTTGGGAGGCTTGCTGTTCCTGCTCTCCGCCGGCTTTTCGCTCATTTTCGGCTTGATGCGCATTCCGAATTTGATGCACGGCTCCTTCTTTATGTTGGGAGCCTATTTCGGCGTGAGCTTCCTACAACAGGGCGTCAACTTCTGGCTCGCCGCGTTGTTGAGCGGTGTGGCGATGGCGCTGATCGGCGGCTTGATCGAGCGCTTTTTGCTGAAGCGCCTTTCCGGCCAGGAACTGCCGCAGGTTCTCTTGACGCTCGGCCTCTCCTTCATCATCGCCGATCTCTGCCTGATGATCTGGACCGGCGATCCGTGGCAACCGGCGACGCCGCCGCAGCTTCGCGGCGCGGTGCAAGTCGCTGGCTTGTTCTTCCCGATCTACCGCCTGGCGATTGTCGCGGTCGCGGTCGTCGTTGCGCTGGCGCTCTGGCTGATGATCGACTGGACGCGGCTCGGGGCCAAGATCCGTGCCGGCGTCGATGACGCGCCGATCGCGCGCATGGTCGGCATTCATGTCTCAAAGCTCTTCACCTTGATCTTTGCGTTGGGCGCGGGATTGGCGGCGTTCGGCGGCGTTATGGGCGCGCCCTATCTCTCGGTCTATCCGGGATTGGACGCCGAAATGCTTCCGCTCGCGCTGATCGTCGTCATTCTCGGCGGCACCGGCAGTTTGGTGGGCGCATTCGTCGGCAGCTTCGTCATCGGCTTTCTCTACAATTTCGGCCAGGCGATGTTTCCCGATCTCGCCTACGTCATTCTATTCCTGCCGATGGTGCTGGTGCTGGTGCTTCGCCCGCAGGGACTTTTCGGCAAGGTCATGTCATGAGCGCGCGCGGCCCGCGATTTTTTGCGATCGGGGTCGCGATCGCGATTCTACTCACGCTGCCGCTTTGGATCGCCAATTCCTATTACGTCAATATCGCAAGCCAGATTCTGTTATGGGCGGTCGCAGCACTCGCGCTGAATGTGCTCGTCGGCTATGGCGGGCTCGTTTCGCTCGGCCACGCAGCACTGTTCGGCGCGGCCGGATATACGGCGGCGTTGCTGCTGAAGGCCGGTCACGGACATCTCGTTGCGGATTTGGCGGCGATCGGCTTTACGCTTTTCGTCTCGGCGATATTCGCGATCCTGTCGCTGCGCTCGACCGGAATCGCGTTTTTGATGATTACGCTGGCACTCGGCCAAATTCTGTGGGGGATCGCCTATCGCTGGGTAAGCCTCACGCAGGGCGACAATGGCGTGAACGTGACGACGCGGCCGCGGTTTTTCGGAATAAGCCTCGCTACCGCCGATGCGTTTTATTATGCTGTGCTGATCGTTTTCGCGCTGGCGGTCATTTCCATGGCGATTTTCGTGCGCTCGCCGTTCGGCGCGAGCCTGCGCGGGACGCGCGATCAAGCGCGCCGGATGAACGCGCTCGGCTATAACGTTTGGCTGATCCGCTTTCTCGCCTTTCTGTTTTCTGGATTTTGGACCGGCATCGCGGGATTGCTGTTCGTCTACTACAATCAGTTCATCAGCCCGCAAGTCATGGCGTTGCAGACTTCCGCCGAAATCCTCTTGATGGTGATTTCCGGCGGCACCGCGACGCTGCTAGGCCCGATCGCGGGTGCGGCAATCGTCGTCGTCATGAAAAACGTGGCGAGCGCCTATATCGAGCGCTGGAATCTCGTGCTCGGCGTGATCTTCGTGCTGATCATCAGCTTCATGCCCGATGGCCTGATCCCCGGCACGGCGCGGATCTGGCGCTCCGGTTGGCAGACGCTTCGCGCTCGGGCCGCGCGTGGAGTGCGCGTGTCATGACGGCGCTTGCGATCAACGCGCTCTGCAAATCCTTTGGCGGATTACGGGTGACGTCGAACGTGAACCTTTCGGTCGAGGCCGGCGAGCGCCGGCTGATCATCGGCCCGAACGGCGCGGGCAAGACGACGCTGTTCAATCTGATCACCGGGGAGTTATCCCCCGACAGCGGATCGATTGAATTGTTCGGCAGCGACATCACCAAACTCGCGAGCCGCAAGCGCGCGCATCTCGGTGTGGCGCGGACCTACCAGATCATTACGCTGTTCGCGGGCGAGACGATTCTGCACAATGTCTCGCTCGCCTTGCTCGGGCTATCGCCGCTGCGCTGGAGCTTTTTCGGCAATCTTGACCGTCAGCATCATATCGTCGAAAGCGCGCGCGAAGCGCTCGCCCATGTCGGGCTCGAGACCATCGCCGCGCGTCCGCTCGCCCAAACATCGTATGGCGAGCGGCGGCGCGTCGAGATCGCGATGGCGCTCGCGCAAAAGCCGAAACTTTTGTTGCTCGACGAACCCTTCGCCGGGCTTTCGATCGACGAGCGCCGCGACGTGCAGCAATTGCTGAAGCGCATCCCGCGCGAGGTTTCGATCGTGATGATCGAGCATAATATGGACGTGGCGCTCGACTTCGCGGAAAAAGTCACGCTGCTGCATTTCGGCGAAGTGATCGTCGAGGGCACGCGCAGCGACGTGGTGAACGACCCGCGCACCAGGGAGGTCTATCTTGGCCACTAGTGCGCTTGCGCTCGACAATATCAGTGCATTCTATGGCGACAGCCACGTTCTGCACGGCGTGTCGTTTACGCTGGGCGAGGGCCGGCTGTTGGGGCTCTTGGGCCGCAACGGCGCCGGCAAGTCGACCTGCATGAATGTCATCGTCGGTCTCCTGCGCGCGCGCGAGGGCGATATTTCGGTGTTTGGGGAATCCGTGCGCCGCATGTCGCCCGAACTGATCGCGAGCCGGGGCGTTGCCCTGGTGCCGCAGGGGCGGCGCATCTTTCGCAGCCTCACCGTTCGCGAAAACCTGATTGTCGCCACGCGAAACGGCAACGGCAAGAAGGCGGCGTGGACCGACGAAACCGTTTTCGCCATGTTCCCGCGGCTCCGCGAGCGCCGGTCGCAATTGGCCGCGCATCTGTCCGGCGGCGAGCAGCAGATGCTTGCGATCGGCCGCGCGCTGATGAATAACCCCCGCGTCTTGTTGATGGATGAGCCGTCGGAGGGGCTGGCTCCGCAAATCGTCGCCGAGGTCATGGGCACGATCCGGACGTTGAAGGCGAGCGGCCTGTCGATTTTGCTGGTCGAGCAAAATCCGAGGCTCGTCTTCGACATCGCCGACGATGTCGTCATCTTGAACAGCGGCGAGATCGCGCTCGCGGGTTCGGCGAAAGCGATCAATCCGAACGATGCACGCGTGGCGCAATATCTCGGTGTTTTCTGAACAACGAAAAAGTCGCGGAAAGGTCTCCATGAGCAACCTCTGGAATAAATACGGGCCGACGGCCGCCCGCAAACACGGCAACGCCGGCCGCGAACTGCGGCCGAAGAGTACGACCGTCGATATTCACGCCCATGTCGCGGTGCCGGCCGCGGCTGCCTTCGTCGCGCCCCATCTCGATGTCTCGCGGATTCCGCTCGCACACTTCGCCACCGCCGACACGAAGCAATTGAACCAGCAGCAAGAAGCCGATCGCCGCTCGCGCATTACGCAATATGACGAGCGGCTGAAGGATCTCGACGCCATGGGCCTCGACATGCAGATCGTCATGCCGCCGCCGCCGCAATGCTACGTGTCGCTGCCGGTCGAGATCGCGGTCAAGGCCGCGCGCATGGTGAACGAAGGCATCGCCGAATACGTGACGAAATATCCCGATCGCTTCGTGCCGTTCGGCACTGTGCCCATGCAGGACGGCAAGGAAGCGGCGATCGAGCTCGAGCGCATGGTGAAGAAGCTCGACTTCAAAGGCGTGCAAATTCTCACCAATGTCGACGGCAAGGAGATTTCCGATCCCGCCTACGCGCCGTTTTGGGCGAAGGCCGAAGAGCTACAGGCTCTCGTCGTCATCCATCCCAACGGCTTTACCGAAGGCGAGCGCCTCCGCCGCTATTACTTCAACAATGTCATCGGCAATCCGTTCGAGACCGCGCTCGCACTCCATAATCTCATTTTCGACGGCGTGTTGGAGCGCCACCCGAATTTGAAAATCCTCGCGGTTCATGGCGGCGGCTATCTGCCGTCCTATTCCGGCCGTATCGATCATGCCTGGGGCGCGCGTTCCGACGCGCGCGCGAGCTTGCCGAAGCCGCCGACCTCGTATCTGAAGAAAATTTACTTCGATACGGTGGTGTTCACGCCGCATCAGTTAGAGGCGCTGATCAAGGTTTTCGGCGCCGAGCAGATCGTGATGGGAACCGACTATCCGTTCGATATGGGCGAATACGATCCGATCGGTCATCTCGCATCGGTCGGCACGCTCGATCAGGCGACCATCGGGGCTATCGCCGGCGGCAATGCGCGCCGCTTGCTGGGTCTTGCCAAGTGATAGCGATGCAAAAGCTTGCAATCGCCGGCAATAAAAATGCCGCACCTAACGGCGCCGACGCTGGCGTCAATGCGGGTGCTAAACTAATATTGCGCACCTCCGAGAACGCCTGAACAAAGATGCTTCCTCAATCCTCGAAAGCGCTCGCCCGCATTACGGTGCTCGATCTCACGCAAGTGCGCTCGGGCCCGACGGCCGTGCGCCAGCTCGCCGATTGGGGCGCGAATGTCATCAAGATCGAGCCGCCCGCGCATCTCACGTCGGGAGAAGGGCCGGGCGGTCCGCGCGAGGGTCCAGATTTTCAAAACCTTCACCGCAACAAACGCGGCATCACGCTCAATTTGAAAGAGCCGGAAGGAATCGAAGCCTTCAAGCGCCTCGTGCAAAAGGCCGATGTCATCGTCGAGAATTTTCGCCCCGACGTCAAAACGCGCCTCAAGATCGATTACGAGACGCTGAAGCCAATCAACCCGCGGCTGATCTATGCGAGCATTTCTGGCTTCGGCCAGACCGGGCCCTACCGCGAGCGCCCCGGCTTCGATCAGATCGCGCAGGGCATGGGCGGGCTGATGTCGATCACCGGCAAGCCGGGCGAGGGGCCGATGCGCGTCGGCATTCCGGTCGCCGATTTGACCGCCGGGATTTTTTGCGCGTTCGGCATTCTGGTCGCCCTGTTCGAGCGCGAGCAATCGGGCGAGGGGCAGCAGGTGGAGACGTCGCTGCTGCAGGCGCAAATTTTCATGCTCGATTTTCAGGCGGCGCGCTGGCTGATGAAGCGCGAAGTACCGGCGCAGGCGGGGAACAATCATCCCACCAGCATTCCGACCGGCGTGTTCAAAACGGCCGATGGCTATATCAACATCGCCACCACCGGGCAGAAAATGTGGACGCGCCTGTGCGAGGCGATTTCGGCAAAAACGTTATTGCAGCAATCCGACTATGAAACTTCGGCCGGGCGCTCGAAGCACCGCGACCGGCTCAACGCCGAAATCGACGGATTTCTCGCCAAGAAAACCAGCAATGAGTGGATCGAGACGTTGAACAAGGCCGGCGTGCCCTGTGGGCCGATCTATTCGATCGATGCTATGTTCGCCGACCCGCAAGTTCAGCATCTCGGCATCGCCACCGACGTAGTGAAGGAAGCGGGGAAGACGTTCCAGGTCGTAGGCCAGCCCGTGTCGCTGTCGCGGACGCCCAGCAAAATTGCCGCCCCTCCGCCCGAGCTCGGGCAGCATACCGAGGAAGTGCTGCGGGAATTCGGCTTCAGCGCGCAAGAGATTGCGGCACTTCGCCAATCGAAAGTAATCTGAGATGAGCGAGCCACAAGCCAAAGATTTGAAGGAGCCGGACATGAGCCAGACCGACAAGATGATCGCGCGCAAGGAAGGCCACGTCGGCTACCTGATCTTCAACAATCCCGAGCGCCACAATGCGGTCTCGCTCGACATGTGGGCGGCGGCGACCGACATTCTGCGGGATTTCGGGAAGGACGAGAATGTGCGTGTCGTCGTCGTCACGGGAGCCGGCGAGAAGGCGTTCATATCGGGCGCGGATATTTCGCGCTTCGGCGACGAGCGCGCCAACGAAAAAGCGATTGCTCACTATAACACCACGGTGGAAGCGGCCTATGGCGCGATGGAGCAACTTCCCAAACCCACGATCGCGATGATCCGCGGCTATTGCATGGGCGGCGGCCTCGGCTTTGCGTTAGGTTGCGACATGCGGATTTGCTCCGACAATTCGCGCTTCGCGCTGCCGGCGGCGAAGCTCGGGCTTGGCTATTCGTTTGGCGGCATCAAGCGCTTCGTCGATACGGTGGGCCCGTCCTTTACCAAGGAAATTTTCTTCACCGCGCGCCAATTCGATGCCGCCGAGGCCCTCGCCATGGGCCTCGTCAATCGCGTCTTGGCGGGTCCCCAGCTCGAGCCCTACGTCAAGGATTATGCCGCGACGATCGCGAACAACGCGCCGCTCACCGTGAATGGCACGAAGTTCATCGTCGGCGAAGTGCTGAAGGATCCGGCCGAGCGCGATCTCAAGCGCTGTGCCGAGGTGGTAGAGCGTTGCTTCAAGAGCGCCGACTATCAAGAGGGTCGCAAGGCTTTCATGGAAAAACGCAAGCCCGAGTTTACGGGCAGCTGATCGCGCGTAAAAAACGGCAGCGAGGGGCGGGTGGCAAGCGTCGAGTTGCGGGGGCTGACCAAGCGCTATGGCGCGTCTGCGGTCGTCGACGACATTTCGCTCAAGATCGAGCACGGCATGTTGGTGTGTCTCCTTGGCCCCTCCGGTTGCGGCAAGACCACGACGCTCCGGCTGATCGCGGGGTTCGTCGAACCCTCGGCGGGGGAAATCCTCGTCGGCGACCGCCTTATGTCCTCGCCGCAGCGAACGGTGCCGCCGGAGCGGCGCAACATGTCGATGATCTTCCAGAGCTACGCGCTGTGGCCGCATATGACTGTCGCCGAAAACGTCGCCTATGGCCTCCGCCTTCGCAGGATCGAGAGCGGCGCGATCAAGGAGAGGGTGGCGAATTTTCTCGCGGCGGTTCGCCTCGGCGACCTTGCCAATCGCTACCCGGGCGAACTCTCGGGCGGCCAGCAGCAGCGGGTGTCGCTCGCCCGCGCGCTGATCGTGGAGCCGGAAACGTTGCTGCTCGACGAGCCGCTGTCGAATCTCGATGCCAATTTGCGCGAGGAAATGCGCTTCGAAGTGCGCCGCCTGCACGATCAGTATCGCTACACGACCGTCTATGTCACTCACGACCAGTCCGAGGCGATGACCACCGCCGATCTGATCGCGGTGATGAATGCCGGCAAAATCGAACAGCTCGGCTCGCCGGAGGAAATTTACGACAAACCGCGCTCGGAATTCGTCGCGCGCTTCATTGGCGCAAGTAATATTCTGCATGGCAAGAACGTGGATGAGGCGCATATCGCATTTGACGGTGCAAAATTGCGCTGCAGCGGGGCGAAGCTTTCTTCCGGCGGCATGACTTCGCTTTCGGTCCGCCCGCACGATATCCGGCTTTCCGCGGCACCCATTTCCGGCGCCGAAAATGTCGTCTCAGGGAAAGTCATTCGGCAAGTCTTTCTCGGCGGCCATCGCGATTATGTCGTCGAAACCGCGGGCGGAACGCCGTTGCGCGTGGTCGCTCCGGCGGAGCAAAATATCGCGCCGGAGACGGCGGTCTGGCTGCATTTGCCGCCGGAATGCTGCCATGTATTGGTCGGATAGGGAGAATGCGGCGATGAGAAACGAAAAATTTTCCCGGCGGAACCTATTGAAAGGATCGGCGGCGCTCGTGTTCGGCGCGTTCGCCTCGCCCGTGAGGGCGGCACCGCCCGAGGCAAGTCCGGTCACGCCCGCTTTGATCGAGGCGGCGCGCAAGGAAGGCAAGGTCGCCTGGTACACCTCGGTGGATCTGCCGGTCGCTGAAAAAATCGCGAAAACCTTCGAAGCGAAATATCCCGGCATAACCACACGCGTCGAGCGCTCCGGCGCCGAGCGCATATTTCAGCGCATCGGCCAGGAATACGGTAGCCGGATTTATGCGGTCGACGTCGTGAATTCCTCCGACGCCGCGCACTTTATCGTGTGGAAGCGCGACGGATGGCTCGCGCCTTACGTTCCCGAAGACATCGCGCGTCATTATTCGCCGGAACACAGGGACGCGGATGGGATGTTCGCAGCCTGGCGCGCCTGGCTGAGCGTGATCGGCTACAACACGACACTGGTGAAACCCGAGGAAGCGCCGAAAAGCTTTGCTGACCTCCTCGATCCGAAATGGAACGGAAAGATCGTGAAGGGGCATCCGAGTTATAGCGGAACGATTCTCACCGCGACGTATCAGATGTCGCGCGATCTCGGCTGGTCCTATTTCGAGAAGCTCGCGAAGCAGAACGTGCTACAAGTGCAGTCTTCGGCCGAGCCGCCGAAAAAACTCGCGCTCGGCGAGCGCGCCATCATGGCCGATGGCAATGAATATAATTTATTCTTGCTGAAAGAATCGGGCCAGCCGGTCGAGATCGTTTATGCGACCGAAGGCAGTCCTCTGATCGTCGGCCCGAATGGAATTTTCGCGAATGCCCCAAATCCGAACGCTGCGCGCTTGTTTCAAAGCTGGATGTTCACGGTCGAGGCGCAACAACAGATGATCGAAGTCGGCGGCTTGCGCTCGTTGCACGCGCTGGCGACGGAAAAGCTGGGCAGGAAGCCGCTCAAGGAAATCAAGTTGATGAAAGACGATGCGGCCGCCGTCGAGCGGGAGAGCGAAGAGATCAAGGCACACTACACCCAAATTTTTCATGTCTAGCCCGCTTACGCCCGGCGGCTCTTTTGGAGAATCGCGGTGAGTGCCGCATCTGCGAAAGCGCGCCCGCGCGCGGCCGCGATCGATCTTTCCTGGCCGATCTTGCTCTTCGTCGCCGCGGCACTTTGCGTGCTGATCGTTCTTCCGGTCTCATGGCTCGTTTATTACAGCTTCACCGATCACGCCGGCGCGTTCACGTTCGGCAATTTCTTGCGACTCGCGACGGACGCGACCTTCATCGATCCTCTTGTCACCACCGTCATCATCGCGACCAGCGTCGGCGCCATCTGTTGCCTGGTCGCGGCGCCGATGGGGTGGTTGGTGGCGCGCAGCGACATGCCACTCAAGCGCACGGTGCGGGTCCTCGTCATGGCTTCCTTCGTGACACCCCCCTTCTTGGGTGCTATCGCGTGGGAACTTCTTGCCGCGCCCAATAGCGGCCTGCTCAATCAGCTCTACAGCTCGCTCACCGGTGCCGCGCCCGGCGTTCATCTCTTCGATATTTATTCGCTCACTGGCCTGATTTTTGTGATCGCCTGTTACACCTTTCCCTACGTGTTTGTCCTCGTGGCGAATGCACTCGACCGCATTCCCGGCGATCTCGAGGATGCCTCCTCGATCCTCGGCGGCAATGCCTGGACCACCGCGCGCCGGGTGACCATTCCGCTCGTCCTGCCGGCATTGCTCGCCGGCGCGCTGGTCGCCTTCCTGCAAGCGATGACGCTGTTCGGCTCGCCCGCGATCCTCGCGATCCCGGCCGGATTTCACACCATGACCACGAAAATCTGGAGTCTGTTCCAGTATCCGCCGAAACCCGAACTCGCCGCCGCGGCGTCGCTGCCGTTGCTTGTTCTGACAGTCCTGTTGCTTCGCGCCGAAGCGATGATCCTGGGGCGGCGCGGTTATTCGGTGGTCGGCGGCCGCAATAGCGATCCGCGGCTCGTGCGGCTCGGCGTGTTGCGGTGGCCGGCGCTAATTCTGTGTTTCATGCTGTTGCTCAATCCCGTGTTTCTGCCCTATGGCGCGCTGTTCAACGCGGCTTTTTCGCGCGTGCCTTCGCAATTGCTATCGCTGCAAAATTTCACGCTGCACAATGTCGACTTCGTGCTGTTCGAGCTTTCGGCGACCAAGCTCGCTTTAAAGAATACGTTTTTGCTCGGCGTACTCGCGGCTACGATCGGCACCGCTTTCGCCCTCGTCATCGCCTATATGACCGCGCGGAAAGCAATACCCGGTCACCGCGCGCTCGGATTTCTCGCGACCGCGCCGGTGGCGATTCCCGGCATCGTTCTCGGCGTCGGCCTCTTTTTGAGCTACACCCGGCCGCCCTTCGTTCTGTACGGCACGCTCTGGATCTTGCTCATCGCGTTCATCACCATCAGCCTTCCTTCGGCGTATCAACAGCTGCAAGCAGCCCTGCGCGGCGTCCATCCCGAGCTTGAGGACGCGAGCCGCATCCTCGGCGCCACGCGTCTGCAGACGCTCGGCCGCATCACGGCGCCGCTGTTGCGCACCGGCGTGATTGCGACCTGGTGCTTTATTTTTGTCAGCGTGATCCGCGAGCTTTCGGCCGCCATCATGCTGTTCACCTCGGAGACCAAGGTGATCTCGGTGCTGATCTTCGACCTGAACGAGAGCGGCGACCTCGCGGCGATTTCGGTACTGGGCCTGATGATGCTTGCGATCACCTTCACCATTGTCATCGCCGCCAACCGCATCCCCGGCTTTGGCGGTGACGTTCGCTTGCGCAACGCCTGACGGGCCGCGAACGATGACCGTGCACCAGCAAGAATCAGTCGCCGAAACCCTGGCGAGAAAAATCTCGGCCATCGCCGAGAAAAATCTACCCACGAAGACAAAAACCAAGTGCGAGGAATTGCTGATCGACGTCATTGGTCTCTGCGTCACCGCGCGCAACGAAAATTATATCAAGAGCGCGCTCGCCGGTTGGGGGGAGGAGGGACCTTGCACGGTGATCGGCCATTCGGCTCCCGCGAGTGCCGCGGCCGCGGCCTTCGTCAACGGCACCGCGGCGCATGGCGAGGATTTCGACGATACGTTCGAGGGCGGCCCGGTGCATGCGGGCGCCGTGATCGTTCCGGCGGTGCTTGCCATTTGCGAGCAGCAGCAAGCTGAGCGGCCTTCCGCGCTGCTCGGCATCGCTGTCGGCGTGGAAGTCCTTTGCCGCTTAAGCCTCGTGGTGCCGAAGGCCATTCACCGCGCGGGTTTTCATCCGACCGCGGTGCTGGGCACGATGGCCGCCGCCGCCGGCGTCGGCGCGGCACTACGGCTGAAACCGGAGCAGATGGTGAATGCGCTCGGTATTGCCGGCAGCATGGCGGGTGGCATCATCGAATATCTCGCCGAGGGCGCGTGGACGAAACGCCTGCATCCCGGCTGGGCGGCACAGTCGGGCTTGCGCGCGGCACTCCTGGGGCGCGCGAATTTCGTCGGCCCCCGCACAGTTTTCGAGGGAACGCACGGTTTGTTTCACGGGTTTGCCCACACCCAGGAGGGCGATTATGCCGCGCTTCTAGGCGACTTTGGCGAGCGTTGGGTAACGGAAACGCTCGCCTTTAAACCTTATCCGTGCGGGACGATGATCCACCCCTATATCGATTGCGCGCGCAGGCTCGCGGCAAAAGGAATCGCGGCCGAGGACATCCAGGAGATGGTCTGCGAGACCGCGGAAGGAATCGTGCATCGTCTTTGGGAGCCGCTCGCGGACAAGCAGCGTCCGCCGAACGGCTACGCCGCGAAATTCTCCATGCCCTACTGCATTGCCGCAGCCTTCATCCGCGGCTCGATCGGGCTCGATGCTTTCGCCGACGATCGCATCGACGATCCGCGCGTGCTCGCGCTCGCCGCCAAGGTGCGCTACAAAATAGATCCGAATAATCCCTATCCCGCCAACTACACCGGCCACATTCGCGCGCTGCTGCGAGATGGAACGATTGTCGAGGAGCGCCAGCCGTACTTGCGCGGCGGAGCCCGCGAGCCGCTTTCACGGCGCGATATCGAGGAGAAATTCATGGCAAATGCACGGCACGGAGGCTGGCCCCTCGATCGCGCCAAGGCAGCGCTCGATCTCGCGCACACCCTCTATCAAGGCTCAAACGATCTTTCGGTTTTGCGCGGGTGAAGCATGGCGATCGAGGCAAGCGGGCAGGAACTCAAGGACAAAGTTGCAATCGTCACCGGCGCCGGGCGCAATATCGGGCGCATGATCGCGCTCACGCTCGCGGCGGGCGGCGCTGCCGTGGTGGTCAATGCGCGCTCCAATCGCGCGGAAGCGGAATCCGTTATGCGCGAGATCGAGAAACGGGGCGGCCATGCGCTCGCGGCGGTGGCGGACGTGAGCGATCCCAGCGCGGTCGAGGGAATGATCGCGGCCACAGCCGAGCGATTTGGCCGCATCGATATCCTGGTCAACAACGCCGCAGTGCGGAAAGAAACGCCGCTCGAAACCATGACGGTGGCCGAATGGCGGGATATTCTCGGCGTGATCCTCGACGGCGCATTCAATTGCGTGAAGTCGTGCCTGCCGCATCTGAAGAAAAGCAATGCCGGCGCCATCATTAATATCGGCGGCCTCAGCGCTCACACCGGCGCGAAGCACCGCGCGCATGTCATCACCGCCAAGGCCGGAATTGTTGGCTTCACGCGGGCGCTCGCGCACGATCTCGCAGCGGATCGGGTGACGGCGAATTGCGTCGCACCCGGCCTGATCGACACGGCCCGCCAGCCCAGTGCGCCGGAGCCGCAACATCATCAGAGCCAGAACATGCTGGCCGGCCGGTTAGGGGCGCCCGAGGACATCGCCGCCGCCGTGCGTTTTCTCGCCGGCCCTGGTGCTCGCTACATCACCGGCCAAACGCTGCACGTGAATGGCGGGGCGTATTTGGGCTGAACTCAATCTTTCGGCGCCAGCGACGTGACGCCTTTCCAGATCAGGTTTTTGAGGGCGACGATCGGCGGATTGGAGAGCTCAAACGCGGGCTCGCTCCGCCTTGTGCAGCTTTTCACTAGCCGCGAGAACCATATGTCGCCGTCGGTAAAGTAGAGATCGCCTTCGCCGTTGCGGCCATTAACCGTCGGGCCGATTCCGGAAACCTGATAGATCGCCTCCACCATCCGCGCCGAGTTGAGATCGTCGCTCAGTTGCTGGCGCTCCTGATCGATATTGGGCGCGATATGATGCGTGAGCGCGCCGGTATATCGGCTGATACCGATGCCGCGATCGAAGGTGGCTGCCCCCAACCACACTGGGCGATCTTCATCGCCGCGATCGAGCACCGGCCACAGACGCAAGTGATTGCGGCGATCGGCGCTTCCGCCGTCCGCCTTCTCGAAGGCAAGTGCCTGCTTTGCCCCGAGGTAATAGAGCGGGCTGACGGGCGCGTAGGGATAGGGCCGGTCGAGCAAGACGCTGCCGATGATGCCGAGGCTCGTCAGGAACGTGACCGGATCGGCCGGATACCAGCCGGCATAATGCATGGTGCAGACGACATCTTCTTTCGTGCCGATCAATCCAATGTTGATCGGATCACCCGGGATTCCTTGCGCGGTCAGGGTGACCGCGGGAAGGGGCTCCAGTCTTTTTTGATGTTCGTAATGCTTCCACGCTGCGGGAAGAGCGAAATAAGCGACGACAAAATAGGCGAGCCCTACGCCGCCAATCGCCGCAAGCACCCGTTTTAATTTCGCGCTCGGCAATGACGCGGCCCCAAGGCTGATCCCAAATACTGATCACAGCAGTTTAGCATCGGTATTTACATCGCCGGCGGCGCGGGAGATGCTGGCACCAACGCTTCAGCTGCCAAGTTGACGCAGCCAGATCGGGCATACAGGGGGAGCAATTCATGAAATTCCGTTCGACGATTCTCGCGCTTGCGCTGCTTTCGGCGTCCGTCTCCACGGCTTCCGCGCAGCAAACAAAGGTGGGATTGCTCACTTGCTACACCTCGGAGCGGATCGGCCTCATCGTCGGCTCGACCCAGAAGCTGACCTGCACCTTTACCCCCGATAACGGACCGGCGCCGGAGCATTATCTCGGCACGATCAATCGGATCGGTCCCGACATCGGCGCGACGGCGGGCGGCATCATGTCGTGGGCCGTGCTCGCGCCGACCGACGGATGGTTACGCGGCGCGCTGGCGGGCGAATATGCGGGCGCGAGCGGGAACGTTGCCGTCATCGTCGGTGCCGGTGCGAATGTCTTGGTGGGCGGCTCCAATCGCTCGATCGCCCTGCAGCCGCTCTCGGTCGAGGGTCAGACCGGCATCAACATCGCCGTGGGCATCTCCGGCCTTACTCTGATTTGGTCCGATTGATGGAGCGCACCATGCCTAAAGGCGGCAGACGCGGGACGCACGACCATAGAAATGAAAATACTATCGAAACGACTGCGCCTCATCCGGTTTGAACATCGCCGGCAGGCTGTCATTTCGCGCCGCAAGTTCGTGGTGCGAATGCTGAGAGCGATTGGATTGTGGACGATCCTCACGATCGTAAGCTTAGCAATCGGTATCGCCGGTTATGCCAAATTCGAAGGCATGCCTTTCGTCGATGCATATGTGAACGCGGCGATGATCCTTTCCGGAATGGGCCCGATGGGAGAGTTGAAAACCACGGCCGGCAAGGTCTTTGCCGGCTCCTATGCGATTTTTTCCGGCCTCATCATCGTCATCGCGACCGGATTTATTCTAGCGCCGATTTTTCACCGCGTATTGCATACCTTCCACGTCGAGACGAAGCGCGATTAATTATCATTCTAACTAGACCCTCGGTGGGGGCCGATCATTGGACCATTTTCTTCGTAAGCTTAAGGCACGAAAGAAAGTGCAGTATCCCCACGAATTCGATCCATAATGCGAGCCCAGATGAGATGTGATGAGGATATCGATGTCCTTGCAGAAACTCCGCGAGCTTCTCGCCAAGGTACCGTCAGGCCTGGTTCCAGCGGATAGCCGCGATCAGCTTGTCGAGCTGCTTAAGTCTTGCTGGACTGAATTCGAAGGCGGAGACGAATCTCGAATGAAGGTTTATAAGTTAGACCGGATAAAGGACATGTGTTGGTGTTCACCACTCTTGTCGTTCATAATCGTACGTCATGGCCGTGCCGCTCAGGGCTCAAAGCGGGCAGAACGCCAGCGATGGGATATCAATATTCAAGAGTTAGTCGCCAAGCAATATATTGTCGGATCCAAACTCCTCTCGAAATCGGCGTCACCTGTCAACTTTCGTATGATTGCAGAAAAAATTATGCGCGAAATAGATCATGGACCGCTAAAAATAGGAGTGAAACACAATGGAATTATTTGGAAAAATGCCGACAGTGTTGCCGTCAAACTAATCGCGTTCTTGCCAGCCAGCCACTCAAACCAAACGTCAGCGAGTAGATCACGTCGGTTAGGCGGGGAGCTCGTCAAAGTTCTTGGCGAAAAAGGCTGGAAACGCTGTAGCACAACACGATACGAATTTATTAAAACGTAGCAGAGATGCTACGAGAGTTCCTCTCATGCTCACTAAGTAATCTGTTCTATTAACGAGATCTGCTTACCACTATGCCCAGCTGAGAGCTGATAAAGAGTTTTGCTCGGCAGAGTGGAGGTCCGGTTGATCCCCCGGCAATTAATGCCCGATTTGACAAAGCTTCGGGATCGGATTCGTACCGATCCAATCAAGATACTGAGTGGTAGCTTCAATTTGATTATTGAACTTTCCTGCTGGGAATTCGATAAATTCGTTGACGTAGTTTTCCTTCCACGAAGCCGATTCCACAAGATGAATCGCAAGGCTGCGAATTAGTGGTAGATGTGCGATAAGCTTTTTCGCCTTCGAACGGTTATCCGGCGCGATGTCAACTACGCGAGGAAACTGTTGGAGTTTCGCGTCTGAAATTAGGGCAGCGCCATTCGCAGCGGCCCTAATAAGCGCAACACTCGGTCGGAAGTGCCAGACGAAATCCCAATAGCTTTTTCTTAATTCCTCAAAGGTGGCTTGCTCCCGCCATTGACCAAAAAGCAAGTGGTCATGGCCAAAAGGTGACCAAGCCTGTATCACAGAAAAGTAGTTACGCCGAACACCACGCTGGACCGAAACAATGCTGAGCACGACGGGTAATTCTGGCATAAGCCGATAGTCAAACTTTCGAAAATAAGTTTGTTTAATATTTATCTGCGCGCCGAGATTCTTGGCCATAGTTTCGTTTCTCCGTTGTTGACGATAACTTCCGCTTCTTGATTTGTTTTGGCTAGATCGGCAGTGGCTTTCGCGCCAGAGCGCGAAAAAGCGGCCCGCTGTCCAAGATCAGCATCGAGTTTTCTGGGATAAAATTTAAGACCTGCGAACGGAACTGGCGCCCGAACCCTTCAAGTTGAACGGAGGTGCGCTCGGCAACGAGACGCAAAAAATCGCGATTTCCTGAAACCTCGATGTGGCCGGGAACTTGGTCACCGATGGAACTGATTTCTAGACGCACGCCAGCGCTGCAGGTGGGGTCGATCCGTAACACTGCGTCCGAAACGAATAACATTTTGATCGTCATGATCATCTCCAAACAAGCCATATTAGATAGCTAGTTCGATTATATGTCAAAAGATTGACGTATATTAACCATGCAGTTAAACTAGGGGGGTAGAGCGGGTACATTGCTTTTTCTAACAAACAAGCATATAAGGTGTGTATGCGGGAGATCGAGATCACCAAGAAATTATTGCGCGCGGTAGCCCACCATTTCCTCGAATCTCGCGGTTACGATGTGGCTCGCGACAAGAGGAGAGGCGCCGCGCCAGGCGCTCGCTTAATCGCCACCAGAGGTGCGGAAAAGCTCAAAATCGCGGTTCGGACGTCCAAGGGGCGCGAGGTTGGTCTTTTGCGCCGCGTGGATGGGGGTGGCTGGAGGACGGTTCCTGAGGTTGACGAGGTAGTGGTGGCGGTTAAATCAAGAAAAAATCATGGGAACCACACCTCGATAGAGGTTCTAGGTTTTGACCCTGATACCCTGGTCGGAATTTTTGACGCAGTGACAAAGGGTAAAAAAATGTGTGACAGCGACACGCCGGTCTTCATTGCTTTGGATGAGAAAGCGGAGAAAGGTTCGACAAGCGTTGGCGTCGGTCTAAGAGCAAAGGCAAAGTGGAAAAAAGATATCGTTCTCAATGCGCAGATTCTCAGTGCGCTTCCGCAAGCAGAACCCAGTAGTCTAATCGAGCGCGTAAAACGTGAATTTGCTGAGTTGAATGGTGTGGCTATCGACAAGGTTATCGTTGAATTTCGGATTATCACCTGATCGCGTTCGAAGCAAGCGATAGGGTCCGCGAAGGGAGGAACTCGGACTGAGATTTATCGGCATTTTGCGAAACGAGCGACGACAGACCCATTTGTCGCCGGCACGTCGTAGTAATTGTTGGTCACGAAATGGAAGGATGCCAGCGGTTTAATTCAGAGTGAGGACCAAGCATACCCTTCATGAAGTACTGTAAGCTCTTCTTACTGCCTACCCAAAAAGCAATGGAAGGCTTTCATCGAGGGTTTGAACGCGCGTGCGCGTAGAGTGCCTCAATGTATTGTGGTTCTTGTCGATGGCTGAAGCGCGCGATTGAATCGAACGATGGAGATGCCGCTACAATGAAGATCGACCCTGCTCAGCATTCCTCAACTTGATGCCAAGTGCCTTTGCCGACCAAGCTAGCAACGCTCGAAAAGTTGCCGGCTCTCGGGCCACAAATAGGGCGCAGACCAAAACCAATGTTAAACTAACATTCTAACTGGGCCACTCAGGTCCCCGACGTATTGGGACCTTAGTACAGGCCCGGGAGCAGCCGCTTGGTATGGTTCATGTAGTTTTTATATTCTGGAAAAGCGCCTAGTAGTACCTGCTCTTCCTTTGTCATGCGCACAAACTGAAACACGCATTGCAGGGTGAAGATCAGCAACGACCATCGCGTCAAGTGCTCAAGCGTGATGCCACTTAGAGCAAGAGCTTCGCCAAGATAAATTGGATGACGGATCACGGCGTAAGGTCCCCCCATCACGAGACGCCGCGCTTCGGGGACCAAACTAATAGATCGGCCAAGTGTGACAATACTATAGAGCGCAAAACTCACACCGCCGAGAATTAGCAGCACTGATATGAAATGCACCGCAATCGGCAACTGTTGTGGCGGCTGCAGCACTATAAAAACGCCAATGTAAGCTCCGGCTACTGCGGCGATCCGTGGGAAAAGTCCGGAAGTTTTGGCGATTGGGACGTGGCGCAACAGAATCATGACGCTCACGACAGGTATAAAAATGAGAGAAACTATCTGCGACAGGATACCCACAACGAAGACAGCATCTAAGTCAGCGGGAGGACGTGCAGTAATTTGAGCGGCAAGTATCGAAAATTGTTGATACTCGGAAATCCCGTACCAGGCGACAACGGGCGATGCAGTGACGAGATCGTAAATCTTAGTTCGCTCGAATGCTCTGAAGTATCGAGTAATTTTCGAGCGTTGTTCTCTTGCAAAGCTCATCGTGTCTACGCCTGATCCCTCGGTGCCTCGTGCAAAATCAGTGAACGCGGCCATTTATCTCCGAAGGCAGAGGGATTAAAGAAACGACTTTAAGCAATGATCCAGCTTCGGTATGATTTGTATAATAAATTGGTCCGTCATATCAACGCGCGCCGTACCCGGTCATCATCGTGATAATTGTGCGCATCGTAATGAGGATGTCGAGCCAAAGGGAAAAATTTTTGATGTAGTAGAAGTCGTATTGAAGCTTGCTCCTAACCGCGTCGACTTCCGCGACATGACCCTGGTTGACTTGCGCCCATCCACTAATTCCTGGTCGCACGATGTGGCGATAATGATAAAATGGCAGTTTGGCTTCGTACCATCGCGTCAGCGCCACCGCCTCGGGACGTGGCCCGATCCAGGTCATTTCACCACGCAAAATATTGAGAATTTGCGGCAATTCGTCGATACGACTCTTGCGTAAAAAACGTCCGAGCTTTGTGATCCTTGAATCACCCGGCAGCGTCATCACGGCCGGATTGTTTTATGGGCGTTTTGCCTTATTCACTAAGGCCGCCTTCCAAAATTTTTTGTAGATAACGGGAATATTCATTCTTGCCGAGCTTCATAGAAAGGGCTTCGAGCTCGGCCGCCGTGATCCACCCCGATCGAAACGCCTGTCTATAAGCCGCTATCGCGCTTTGCCTGACCGGAACGAATAAGAGTGTTCGGCCGAGCGATGCCGCAAGAACGGCCCGCGCGGCGCCCTCCCACGCGAAAGTTAGATCGCTACCCCGTGGCGGCTGCCGCCGCCGGCGAAATTCATTGCGCCTTGAGGTTGCCCGCTGCGGTCTTGCCGCGGTCGGTCGTCACGACGTCGAAGGAAACCTTCTGACCTTCATTCAGCGTCGACAGCCCGGCCTGTTCGACGGCGCTGATGTGGACGAACACATCCTTGCCGCCGTCGCCTGGCTGGATGAAACCGTAACCCTTCTGCGCATTGAACCATTTCACGGTACCGGTAGGCATTGCAGCTTCCTCATTGCTCGCGCTAGCAGGCGCGACCGCGCGGGAATCGCGCGGCTTCTGTCAATCCGATTTTCGGGGAGCGCCTTGCAAGTTGCGGCCATGAAACGTCTAGGCCCTTCGAGAGACGGCCGAAATTCGATTGCGCCTAAAGCAGAACGCAATCGGCGGGCGTCGTCAAGACGGGGCTGGCTCCCGGCATTTCGCCGCGCTGGTGGCGCGTTCGAAAATAGGTCACCCTCGTTGATATAATTGCGCAAAAGACGCCAATCATAGATAGGCATTATAGAGCGAGATGCATTTGCGAATTGTCTTCCGGCTGCTCCGTTCCGAGCGCAGAGAGCGATACCCCGAGAAGACGAACGCCTTTTGGGATCGGAAAAAGGCGCGTCAGCAAATCGATGCTGATTTGTTCGACATCGAGCCGGCTGTCGATCGGTTTTGGCGTGGATCGGCTACGCGTGATCAGCTCGAAGTCGGCGTACTTTACTTTCAGCGTTAGCGTTCGCCCGCGAATGCCCGACCCCTCGCAATAGCGCCAGACCTTGTCGATGATCGGCTGCAGCGCGTCGCGCATCGCGTCCAACGCCACGAGATCCTGCGCAAACGTGTTCTCCGCTCCAACCGATTTGCGTACGCGGTTCGCTCGCACCGGGCGGTCGTCGATGCCGCGGGCGATCGAATAGTAATAGGGTCCGGATTTTCCAAAGTATTTTTGCAGATAAGGCAGCGTCTGCGCCCGAAGATCTCGGCCGGTATAAATGCGGAGTCCATTCATTTTTGCGGTGGTTGCCGGTCCAACGCCGTGGAATTTACTGACCGGCAGGTCCTCGACGAACGCCGCCCCCATATTCGGCGTAATGACATAGAGCCCGTCGGGTTTACGATAATCGGAGGCGAGCTTGGCCAGGAACTTGTTGTAGCTGACGCCGGCTGAAGCCGTGAGGCTTGTCTCGGTGCGAATTCTGGCGCGAATTTCTTCAGCGATAATGGTCGCCGAAATTATCCCCTTCAAGTTTTCGGAAAGGTCCAAATAAGCTTCGTCGAGCGACAGCGGCTCGATGATCGGCGTGTATTCGGCGAAGATCGCGCGTATTTGCCGCGAGACTTCTTTGTACACGTCGAAGCGCGGTTTTACGAAGATCAGCTCGCTGCATTTGCGCCGAGCGGTGACCGAGGCCATGGCCGAGCGAATGCCGAACTTACGCGCCTCGTAGCTTGCGGCCGCGACCACGCCACGCTCGCGCGAGCCGCCGACGGCGACGGGCTTGCCGCGGAGATCAGGATTATCGCGCTGTTCGACCGAGGCGAAGAAAGCATCCATATCGACATGAATGATTTTACGCGGCCGCGTTGCTTCACCGGCTTCGTGATCGGCGGGAGCGGCTAACATTTAACTTTGATCAGTGTTGGATTTGAGCATGGCAATTCGGTCATAGGAAATCCGAGCTAGCCGAATCTCATCATACCACTCAATCGCCGAAATGCGCGCCCGCTTTTCGAAGCTCGATCTTATCCTGATCGAGTCGGGCGGCGACAATCTCGCCGCGACCTTCTCGCCGGAACTGGCCGATATCACGATCTACGTTATCGACGTTTCGGCGGGCGATAAAATTCCGCGCAAAGGCGGTCCCGGCATTACGCGCTTGGATCTGTTGGTGATCAACAAGACCGATCTCGCGCCTTTGGTTGGCGCTTCCCTCGAAGTCATGGACCGGGACGCGAAGAAAATGCGCGGCGGCCGCCCTTTCGTATTCACCAATCTCAAGACCGGCGACGGTGCGGACAGGATCGTGCGCTTCGTTGTCGAGAGTGGCGGTCTAAGGAACTAGAGCCCCGTCAAAGCCGCCTTATTGCACGATTACAGCCGAACCGAACCCGTTAAGGATCGGCGCGTATGGTTTTCGGACGGCTATTTCGGACCGCACGGCCTCCGCTTTTGATGGCTCAATGCTGCCTTGCGGCGTGCGAAGCGAGCAGGCGAGGCAGAACTTCAACGAACCGAGGAAACATTTTCATGAAAAAATCCATACCCGATTCCATGTTCAATGATCGCGATCAAATTCGGCTGTCGGCCCTGCAAAGCTGGGTTTTGGAACATGGCGTAACGGAAATCGTCATGACGGAGCGCCAATTCTGGCGGTTCGTTACCGTGCAGCCGCTGGCGGAAAAGCCGTGGACGAGCTTCATGGGACGCTCGATCAACGTTCCGGATATGCCGGAAAGAAGTCAGAAGCATCTGGGCTTATTCGACGGCCACGGGCCGGGTCATATCTGACCGAGTGGCGGGCCACCGGCGAAATTGCAATAACGGCATGCCACCCGTTTGTTCTTGATGCGCGCTGGAAGGATTTCATCCATCAGGTCATCGGCCGCGCAAGAAAAAGGGCCGGGCGATGATCGCGCCACGCCAGAGGGTTCTGGCGGCAATGCTGTGATAGGGCATGGGTGCTAGTGCGGTATATACGTGAAACTCTGTACCTCTTCGCGGAAGTTGAAGAAAAAACCGATGCTCGTCCTTCGATACGGCATTAGAATTGTGCCGAGCCGCAGAAGCGAATCTGAACAGGCTGGTTGGGGGATTAGGATTCGAACCTAGATTCTCGGAGTCAGAGTCACAACGCATCGTTTTGTTTTCAACGGTTTACGCGAGTGAAAAGTGTCTAACGCCCTTGCAGATCATTGGTAGATTCGGAATTTTTTCTAACTCGCGGATCGCAAAAATTGTTTAGCACATCGGACTTTATCAATGTCCGCTTTGCCCTCAAAAGCAGACTCTCTACCGTAGTCCCGGAATTTCCGCTAAGTGGCCACAAGCGGACGTCCGGCTCAAAGTGTCTCGCAATGTTTACGGCGAGTTCGGCACCTCGGCACTCCCCGCGCGTTCGGGTCGTGCCAGCTGAATAAGGGTCCGGATCTAACTATTTCCACGACCTCGATCGACGGATCGGGACATCAGCTCAATGTCCAACCCTCATCAAGGGTTCTCTGTATGAGGTCTTTGGCGGGGATAGCACGCTCAGCCGCCGTAATTCGCCTTCAGATACTCGATGATCGCTTTTCCGTCCTCTTCCGTGATCGGCGCGCCGATCGGCCCCCGCATTTTATTCACCTCGGCTTCCCATTGCGCTGGAGTTAAGAACGGCGAATTCATCTGGATGTAATCGAGGCTGTGACAGGCGTTGCAGTTGCCCTCGACCTTGTCGAGGCCGGGGCCGGGTTTCAACTTAATCTCCGGCTCCTCCGCGACGGCGGCGGTGGCTAGGAGGGCGGCAGCAAGGGCGGCGAGAATCGTGCGCATTATTTTCCTCCTCATGCCGCGTTGAGCATTAGCGTTTGCACGACGTTGTGATGATAGCCGGCGGGATTGAGGATCAGCCCGGTGACCTGCTTCTGCCCCTTCTTGTTCTCCGCTCGCACCGATACCTTGTGGGCGCCGGCCGGGAGCGGCGGCGTCGTGAAGCTGAAGGGGCGGAAGGCGAAGCGGCCGAGGTCACGGCCGAGGGTGGCGGGCTTCCAGCTCGCGCCGCCGTCGCTCGATGCCTCGACTTTAGCGATGCCATCGCCGGCGTCCCAGGCGAGCCCCAAAAGCATTACCGCACTCCCCGCCTTCACCTGCGCACCGTCGACGTGGCTCGTGATCAGCGAGTTCACCACCATTTCGGTGATCGGCGTGTTCACGTCGGTCGTCTGCGTGGTGAAAAGCTCGGTCGGAAATTTGTTGACCGGAATGCGGTAGGCGACCTTCATCCAGAAGCCGCCGAACGGCTTCGTCACCGCGTTGATCGAGGTGATGTGCTTCACCCAATAGGTCCCAGTCCAGCCGGGGAGGATGATACGGGCGGGAAAGCCGTTGAAGTGCGGCAGCGGCGCGCCGTTCATCTCGTAGGCGATGAGCGTGTTTTCGTCGAGCGCCTTGTGGACGGGAACGGACTTCACGAAATCGGGGGTCTTTTGCACGATGGGGCCGTCGGCGCCATCGAGTACGATTTCGATCGCCTCTTTCTTGAGGCCGACCTTGTTGAGCACGTCCTTCAGCCGCGCGCCGCGCCAGCGCGCACAGCCCATGGCGCCATAGCCCCACTCGACGCCGGCGACATGCGGCGCGAACAACCCGCGCCGGTTGCCCGAGCACTGGTTGACGGCGGTGATCTCAGTTGCAGGCATGCGCTTAAGATCCGCGAGATCTAGTTCGGCGGTGCTGTTCGCGCCTTCGCCGCCGACCTTCAGTTTCCAGGTCTTGGCGTCGACCTCCGGAATATCGGAGAGGTGATAGCGAACGAAAAAGGCATCGTTGGGCGTGATGCCATCGCTGCCAAGGAGCGCGATCGGCGTCTCGTAATTCGGCGGCCGGTAGCTGAGCTTGATCAGCGGCTTCTTGCCCGGCAGCGCGTCGAGCACCGCCTCCGCGCGTAGCCCGTCGGGCAAGGCGGCGGGAAGATTCAGGGCATCAGCCAATGCTTTTGGAATTGCATAGCCGGAGCTGGCGAGTGCCGCTCCGGCGCCAGCGGCCTTCAGCACGCCGCGTCGCGTGATAGTCATGGATGGTCTCCCCCTGATACCGCGTTTTATTTTAGGATTTATGCGCGGCGATTGGACTCGATGGTCCACAGTTAAATGCAGCCAGTCAATGAATTTCAGAAATTGGAATGAACTCCGTGCCGCATTGCGACATTTAATTCTACGCGGCGTTGCGTGAGTCCAGGGCAATTCACAAAGAATCGTCGTCAAGTAACAAATTCAACTTCGGCTGTGCGCCCTTTTATGCCAGCTTCCGTTCATAAGCGGACATGACGCCCATGATTTGCGATGTCTGCTTTACCTCCGAAAGCGGACATTGGCTGGCGGTGTGGTCCATCATAAAGTTTGGCCTATGACGGGGGGGGATGAAATGCAGGAGGCTTTCCGGAAGGATCTGACTCATCTTACCTGGGACGAGGTCTACGCGCGCCAGTTGAAGAGTGCCGATCTCGTCGGCGAATGGATGGACGCCTTGCGCCTCAAGACAGGCGACCGCGTGTTAGAAATAGGAGCGGGGCCCGGCTATGTGAGTCTGGTACTCGCCGATCGGGTCGGACCCACAGGCGTTGTATATGCGGTTGACCGTTCGGCCGAAGCCCTGGCTTATCTAGAGCGCCTGCAAAAGGAACGTGGCGTCTCGCACATCCGAAGACTTGTCGCGGATGCCGCGACGCTGGAACCCGCAGGTGTTCGCGCGGATGCAGCGCTGATCACAATGGTCTTGCATCATGCGGAGGATCCTGCCGGAATCCTGCGCAACGTTGCTCGCTTTCTTAGCCCTGGAAGCCTAGCTGTGGTCGCGGAATTCCATCCTGATGGCCCGTGTGACCAGGGACCGCCGCAGGGGCACCGGCTAACATCCCACCAAGTTAAAACGTGGTGCGAATCCGCGGGTTTCGTGACGCTCAGTGAGCGGCGGCAAACTCCCGAGCACTACATGCTGCTTGTGCAACGGCCCTCTTAATATCACCTATGGGTATGTCTGCTTTGGGTCATTAGCAGACGTGACGCCCAGCGGTTTCGAACCTAGATTCTCGGAGTCAATTTTGAAAATTGTCTAACACGCACAATTACGATTACTAACTAATTGAATTCGTTGGCTGCCCTTCCTGAATACATATCGAACTATGTGCCTCGCCCCGGAACCAGCTTTTCGGCGGATTTTAGAGGATATTCGGGAGTTGCGCTTCACCGCCTAAGCGGCGCGGGTTATGTCGGGGTGGGTGAGGGCTTTCGGGCGGAACGGACCCGCTCCACCCGGGTAGATCAGAGGTCGACCTGTTCCGCGATGGAAAGGGCGTCATCAACCTCAATGCCGAGATATCTGACGGTGCTCTCAATCTTGGTGTGGCCGAGCAATAGCTGCACGGCACGCAGGTTGCCGATTCGGCGGTAGATCAGCGTCGCCTTAGTTCGTCTCAGGGAATGAGTGCCGAATAGGTGTGGGTCTAATCCGATACTGGCAATCCAGTCAGATAGAAGCCGAGCATATTGCCGCGTCGTCATACGGTGTTCCTGATTGCGGCGGGCTGTGAACAGGGACTCGCCAGGCTTCTTACCGGCCGACTTGATGTAGTCATCTACCGCTTGGCGGGTCTGTTCCGTCAATTCAAACCGAACGGGATGTCCGGTCTTTCTCTGGCGCACGGTCGCCCGATCGACGGAATAGCCGTTTGGAGCCACATCCTCGACTTTGAGAGCGACGACATCGCAGCCTCGCAACTTGCTATCGATGGCCAAATTGAACAGCGCCAGATCGCGCGTTCGTTGCTCGATCTGAAGCTTGGTCCGGATCGCCCAAACGTGTTTCTGCCGTAACGGTGGTTTGGCTCCTGTCAGTTTCCCTTTGTTCCAGGGTATCCGCTTAGGTGTCGGTAGCTCGGAATTGGCATTGTCTTGCATGGTCGTACTCCTCGGTTACAGAGGAGGCCGAGCTTGCCTTGCACACCCTGGTGGCGCTGAAATCGAGTCTGCTTTCGGGGAACAGCGGACATTGATGGATTTTGGCGCAAGATGGCTCGGCCGCGATTGACCCAATGCAGACATGCGTAGCGCGGGCATGCTGCTTGATGACTTCCGCGTACCCCGGCAGAGTGCTATCGTTCACGCCGATCCTTGGTCATCTGGGGAACGTCTGTTATGTGATTTTCAGTTGTTCTCGCGCACCCAGTCACCGGTGCGCTGCCGTCTGAGTTCCGCGTCCACGCTACATAGGAAAGGGACGAAAAATGTCACCTGGCATTATCAGCCTAGTCATAATTCTGGCGATCTTCTTTCTGGTCCTCTACTTGATTACGTTTCTGCCGGTCTCATGGCGTATCAGAATGATTATACAGATCGTTGCCGTCATCCTCGGTCTAATCTACCTGCTGCAACACCAGTCGATATTACATATATGGTGATGCCAAACTGGAAGCGGCGCTTGTGCTCTGCTCCGGCCCGATCCTATTTTCGTCTGACCTGCGGGCGCCGCCAATGACGGTGAAATGAGTGACCTCAGTCCGAACGTTACGGGCACCAAACGGACCTGCAAGCAGCGCCAATTAATGTCTAAAGTAGTCTGCCAATCAGATGTGCAGCGAGCGTCCACCCAGCTCCGGCAAAGAAGCCCACGCAAAACCAGACGCCGATAAGGTACAGGGTGATGGTCATTGGCATATCGATCTCCATCAATGCAGCTTGCTATGCGTTTAAGGCACACCGCACTCATGCTCAAGCCCGAATGGGCGATCTCGCAATGGTCGGTCAAGCCCGTACCATTTTGTAGCTGAGACAGTGCCCCCGAGTTCGCCACTGGAATCCGCGCTTCGAGGTTAAATAGGTAAGACAGCCGGACGCGCTGTATCGTCGCTGTTGGGCTCCGGCAGACGCATTCCGGACGAGTGCCGAACAATGTCCGCTATGCCTCCGATAGCGACCATTCAAGGCGTGGGTCCGAATTGACGCGAAGTGCCATTAGCGACCAAATTTTGCGGCGTAGCGAAATGACGCTTAGTCCCACAAGCGGCCATACCCTCTTTCGGTGATGATTGCTATCGCGGCAACATCTCATAAGCGGGGGCATGACCAAAGCTGCCGATGGCAACAGCGTTGCCCTGCTCGCTGATTCAACCGTTCACATTAAGCAATTCGATATCGAAGATCAGCGTGGCGTTTGGCGGTATGACGCCACCGGCACCACGTGCGCCGTAACCGAGCTCCGGCGGGATGATGAGGGTGCGCTTGCCGCCGACCTTCATCGTGGCGACACCTTCATCCCATCCGGAGATGACCTCATGCTTACCGAGTTTAAACTCGAACGGCTCGCCCCGGTCGACCGAGCTGTCGAACTTCTGGCCCTTGACGCCGTTTTTATACAGCCAGCCCGTGTAGTGCATGACGCAAGTTTGACCGGGCCGGCACGTCGCACCGGTGCCGATTTTAATGTCCATCATCTGTAGCCCTGATGATGTGGTTATGATTTTTCCGGCGGTCTGTGCCATTGCACTGTTGGCTGTACTGACTGCATTCGAGAGAGTCATTGCCAAGCCCGCGATGGCTCCAATCATTGCATTACGAAGCATGTTGCATTTCCTCTAGGTTTATTTTTCATCTGTATTTGCAGACTCGTGCGGTCGGACAAGCTTGTCAATATTTGCACTTAGCCTCGCGGATGTCTGCTTTGGGTCATTCGCTACAGACGCATTCCACGCCAGTGCCGATCAATGGCCGGTCTGCCCCCGACAGCGACCATTCAAGGCATGGGTTCGAATTGACGCGAAGTGCCAATAACGGACATCGGCCAGAATGCTGCCCGGCGTATCGTCGCCGAGCTTTTTTATGCGTCAATTTGACAGTTGCTATCGCGGGCATCCAGCGGGAACGTTGTTGATGGGGACGCCCAATGGAAGAGCGCCGAAAAGACATTCGACGACGCACATTGAAGGCGGCGAAGATCATGATCGACGGCAAGTCGGTCATCGATTGTACGGTCCGCAACCTCACCGACACAGGCGCGAGTTTGGAGGTAGGCACTCCTGTTGGTATTCCCGACACGTTTGAGCTTTCTATTCCGCTCGATAATTTGAAGCGCAAGTGCCGAGTGACTTGGAGGCAGGAGCGAAAAATAGGCGTTCAGTTTGTCTAACTGTATTTGGTTTAAAAGCCGGGTTGGTGCTCACCGAATTTGATGTCTGCTCTTGATCGCCCTGATGAACACGTCCGCTAAGTGCCAATAGCTGCCATCGTCCCTTGACCAACACTTCTTCGCTATTTCATGTTGTTGGAAAGATTGATCGGGTGGCAAAAGAAAAAGCCCCGGACGATGCCGGGGCTGGATTGAATTTTCGGAATGGTTCTACTCACGGGCAGGGATGCCGATAGCCGTCATTGCCCAGAAAAGTTCCACTCCGTGGATCGTAAGACCTGTATCGCTGTAAGCAGTAAGCAACCGCGTCTCCCGGCGGAGGCCCAGCGTAACCCGGTCCGTATGGTCCAGGCCCGTAGCCAGGTTCATAAGGACCCGGACCGTAAGCGGGATAGTACGGTCCAGGACCATAACCATAATAAGGGCCCGGGCCGCCGTAATAGTACGGCGCTGCAAGCGCCCCACCGATGATCGCACCGCCTAGTAACCCTGCGCCGACTCCCCAACCCCAGCCACGACCACGCCAGTAGATGTTCGTCGTTGCCTCGAGGGCTGTCTGATTGATCGCGGAGCCATTCGATGCGAGTGGCAAAGCGGAAGCTGTGGACGCCGTGCCGGCCAGTAGCAAGCTTGCGACACAGCCACATATGATCTTGTGCATACGCATTGATCGATCCTTTCGCTACAAAATCCCAGCCCGCGCTTAAGCTAAGCATTGCCCGGCTGGATTAGAACATAGCTAGCGAAACTTACAACGGTTCTATTTTGACCATTCTAGCGGAGAAAAGCAGGCTCTAAGCGCGCCGTTTCCTGCGCCCTTTTTTTGCGTCAATTCAAGTCGGACACCGATCCCAATGAGCACGTCGCTTTGCATCAAAAGCTGACGTAACGTTCTTGAATTTGATCCGCTACCGTTTGATGTCTGTTAAGTGCCAATTGCGGACTCATGCACTGCAATATTATCGGCGAGACACTTAAATCCATCACTCCGCGTTTCTTGCGCTTCGAGCACATAGAGAAAGACCGCCTCCTTGGGTGCCGCCCCACACCGCGTCGAGCGGGATGGCCAGTCGTCGTTCCGTCTGCTAGCTTCAGAACATCCAGAAAATGCTGGGGAGACGAGCTATGCTTTTACCTGCACAATACGCGTGGTTTGAGCCTGTGCTCATTGCAACCATCGTGGTGTTCATCATTGATTTAATCGGCAACTCGATCGGTTTCGGCAACCGCTTCTTCAGCGCCCTAATGAGCGCAATCGTGTTTGCCCTCGTGTTCGGAACCCTTGTCTATTTCGGTTACGGCAGCGTGTCGATGTCAGTGACGACGACGCCTAGTACAACCGCCCCCGCTCAAACGCAAAAGTAGGTCAGCCAAACTGAAATGCTTGTTTGCTGCTGCGGCTGTTCGCCGCTCAAATCTTGTCGTTTCAGTTGGAGTGAGCTAGCCGAGACGATCTGTGCGATGCGCTCACAATCTGCACGACTACGAGGTCCGGTGTGGGTCAAAAGTGGACGTCACACCCATGAATTGCGATGTCCGCTATTACCCCGATAGCGGACATTGATCGGCAGCTTTTAGATGTCCGCTTTGTGCCACAAGCGGACATGACGGT
>PLBP01000037.1 GCA_003135415.1 Hyphomicrobiales bacterium | reverse complement strand
GTTGAGCTTGAGCGCATCGATGACGAGATGAAAACCATCCGTCAGCTCTGGCTCGGCTTCCGCGGTCGTGGGCGCAGGTTTTTTAGCAACTGCCGCTTCAGCCATCAGTGCCTCCCTCGGAATCTTTGCGTTCTTCAATCTAGATAATCGGCGTGGCGCGCGACGTGGTCCGCAAGGCCCAGCGCGTGCTGGCGCACCAATTCTTCGGCGCGCCCCGTGTCGCGCCGCTCCAGCGCCTCGATGATGTTCAGGTGATCGCGGATCGAGCGGTCGGCGCGGTCTTCCTCGCCGATGGTCTTCCGGCGGATCATCCGCATGTGAGTGAAAAGGTTCTCTGCGAGCGAGATCAGCACACTGTTCTTGCTCATGCGGATGATGCTCTGATGAAACTCGATATTGACCTCAGAATATTCGTCGAGCTTGGCGTGCAGCGTCCCGTTCTCGAATTTGGTGAACATCTTGCGCAGCATCGCGATCTCTTCGTCGCTCGCGATCTGCGTGATCAGGCGCGCCGCCATGCTTTCGAGCGCGGCCCAGGCGGTGATCATCTCGATCACTTCTTTCTTGGACTTGCGGACGACGTAAACGCCGCGCCGCGGCACCGAACGGACGAAGCCTTCGCGCTCGAGCTGCGCCATCGCTTCGCGCACCGGCGTGCGGGAGACGCCGAGATCCTGCGCGAGCCTGCGCTCGTCGAGGCGAACTTCGCCGCGGCTGTCATAGACGTCGAGGGAAACGATCACGTCGCGCAGGGCCGCGTAGGCGCGGTTCTTGAAGGTCGACACGTCGTCGAGCGGAGCGATCGCGATGCGCGCGGTTGCTTCGGTGCTGCGGCTGCGGGAAGGTATGTTCGACATGAAATACCGTGATAGCGGGTTCAAAAAGTTTGGAGTGGATATACTATAATACAATATACCACGCGTCCTGCCAGGGCGAGTCTTTCAAGATGACGGCTTACCGCGGGGGAGAAAATCCCGGCTCGCCGCCGCGGAAACGGCGCCGAGCCGGCTTGGATCGAAGCGTCTTCTTCAGCTCTTTGCCAAGAAGCGCTGCCGCATCGGCTTCAGGAGCACAAGGGCCATGACCGCCGCGATGATATTGAGGATCGCCGCGACATAAAACACGGCGTGCCAGCTGCCGGTATAATTGGTCAGCACATTGGCCAAGGGAACTAGCAACGCCGCCGTGCCCTTCGCCGTATAGAGCAAGCCGTAGTTCGTGGTCGCGAACTTCTTGCCGTAGAGGTCGGCGGTGGTCGCCGGGAAAAGCGAATAGATCTCGCCCCAGGCAAAGAACACGACACCCGACAGGATCACGAACAGCACCGGATCGTTCGCGAAGTAGAGGAGCGTATAGATGCCGATGCCTTCGAGGAAGAAGGCGATGAACATCGTGTTTTCGCGGCCGATATGGTCCGACACCCAGCCGAAGAACGGCCGGCAAATGCCGTTGAGCACCCGATCGATCGTCAAGGCGAAGGTGAGCGCCGGCAGAGTCAGCCCCACGAGCGAGACCGGGATGCCCGCGATCTTGTAGTCGTTGGCAATGGGCGCAAGCTGCGCGATCGCCATCAGACCGCCGGCACCGACCATCACGAACATCACGTACATCACCCAGAAGGGCGGCGTCTTCAGCACCTCGTTCCAGGTGTAATCGCGGCTGCTCTGTTGCACGATGGCCGATGCTGGCACTTCGCCGGGCTCGGGAGCGCGCAGGAACAGCGAGAAGATCAGCACGATGATGCCCTGGCCGATGCCGAACCAGAAGAACGTGGATTCATAACCGCTCGACGCGATCATGTTGGCGATCGGAATGATGGTAAGGGCCGAGCCGGCGCCGAAACCTGCGGCCGTCAATCCGGCGGCGAGTCCGCGGCGGTCGGGGAACCATTTGAGCGCGTTGCCGACCGAACCGCCGTAGATCACGCCGGCGCCGACGCCGCCGATGGCGGCCCCAAGATAGAGCAAGAACAGCGAATCGGCATAGGAGTTCAGCACCCAGGCGATCCCGACCAGGATGCCGCTGCCGAAGATCATCGCCTTCGGACCGAACTTGTCGATCAGATAGCCTTCGACCGGCACCAGCCAGGTTTCGGTGAGGACGAAAATCGTGAAGGCGACCTGAATCGCCGCGCGTCCCCAGTGGTATTTATCGTCGATCGGCTTGACGAAGAGCGTCCAGCCATATTGCAGGTTGGCGATCATCACCATGCAGATGATGCCGAAAATCAATTGGCCCCAGCGCGTACCTTCTGATGCTTTGGCGCGCGAGCCAGCAGCGCCTGATGTCACAGCCATTGTTACCTCCCTGTCCCCTAGCTCGTTATTTTTATTTTGTTTTTTGGCGCGCCGAGCCCGCGTCTTGAATTAATTATACCAGAGATGGAACTGGTTACCAGCGAGCCTAAAGTCAAAAACATTTTTGCTGCAGCGCGAGAAGAACTGGCGGATTGGCTGCCCACGAAAAGGGCGCGCTTCGAATAACCGGCCAATTAGAGCAGGTTAATTACAAAACGAGCCGAGACGAGCAGGAGATAAAGACCATAGGCGATTTCGAGCTGGCGTTTCGAGATCGCGTGTGCGAGCCGCGCGCCGAACGGCGCAAGCAACATGCTGAGCGGCGCGAGCAAAGCGAGCCCGATCAGGGAAATGAACCCGATCGAGAGCGGCGGCAAAAACGCCATCTTCGGCCAGCCGGCGAGCATGTAGCCGATCGTTCCCGGTATCGAGATGACGATGCCGAGCCCCGAGGAGGTGGCGACCGCCTGCTGGATCGTGCGCCCGAACATCAGCAAGACGATGTTCGAGAGCATCCCGCCGCTGATCCCCATCAACGCCGAGAAAATGCCGATCGCGAAGCCGATCGCCCGCATCGGCCACGGCGCGGGCAGGTTGTCCGTGACCCGCCAATCGCGCCGGCCGACCAGGAGAAGAATTCCGTTCCCGCCAGCGATCACTACGAACACGATCTTGAACAGCCACGCCGGGGCGAAGGCGGCGATGAAACTGCCGGCGGCGACGCCGATAACACAAGGCAGCGCCCATTGCCGGAGTATCGGCTGGTCGACCGCGCCTTTCGATCGGTGCGTACGGTAGGCTGCAATGCAGGTGGGAATGATGATCGCGAGCGACGTGCCGACTGAAAGCGGCATGCGCATCGCTTCCGGCACGTCGATCACGCTGAACACCTGATAGAGGATCGGCACGATGATGGCGCCGCCGCCGACGCCGAAGAGGCCGGCGAGAACGCCGGTCACCGCGCCCGCGACCACAAGAGCGATCGCGAGCCAAAGTAGTTGATCGAGCGGAATGTCGAGCATGAATGCCCCGTTAGCCCTCAAAGATCGCGACCGCGCGCGTCCAGCCGGCGGACGCTCCGCGGATCTTCACCGGAAAGCAGGAGACGAGAAATCCGTCTGCCGGCAAGGCTTCGAGATTGTGGAGCTTCTCCATGTGGCAGTAGCCGCTCTCGCGCCCGGCCTTGTGCCCTTCCCAGATCAGCGCCGCGTTACCGGTCTCCTTGAAGCGCTGCGCCGTGTGAATGAAAGGCGCGTCCCAGCTCCAGGCATCGGTGCCGGTCACCCGCACGCCGCGCTCGAGGAGATAAAGCGTCGCCTCGCGGCCCATGCCGCAGCCTTTCGCCACATAGTCGGGGCGGCCGTAGGCAGCGCCCGCACTCGTGTTGACGACGACGATTTCAAACGGCTTCAGTGTATGGCCGATCCGCGCGAGCTCCGCCTCCACGTCTTTTGCCGTCGCGACGTAGCCATCGGGAAAAGCGCGGAAGTCGAGCTTCACGCCCGGCTGATAGCACCACTCTAATGGCACCTCGTCGATGGTGATCGCGCGCTCGCCCTTGTTCATGGTCGAATGAAAATGCCACGGCGCGTCGAGATGCGTGCCGTTGTGGGTGGAGATCTCGACCTGTTCGATCGCCCAGCCTTCGCCGTCGGGAAGATCTCCGGGTTTAAGCCCCGGAAAATAGAGGCAGACTTCGGCGGCGGTGTCCTTGTGCGTGCGGTAGGTAATTTTCGGTTTCATCGGCGGCGGATCGGCCACGACGTCGTTTTCTAATGCGATTGAGATGTCGACGAGGCGGCGGGGCATGACTTTCTCCCGATGAATTTTATTGGCCTTAGATTACACGCTCCGCGGCCATATCGTAGCCGCCGGTGTTTTTGCAAGATCGTTTGGTCTCCAACCGATTGCGAGCCTCCCACGCTTGTGGTTGATAAAGGCCGACGCCACAACAACGGAAAGACCGTCATTATGAATCCCAAGGGTCATGCCGCGCTGGTCACCGGCGGCGGCTCGGGTTTAGGCGCCGCGACCGCGGCGGCACTTATCAAGGCCGGCGCCAAAGTCGCGCTCCTCGACGTCAACGAAAACGCGATGAAAGAAGTCGCGGCGAAGATCGGCGCGCTCGCGGTGAAATGCGACGTATCCGATGCGGATGCCGCGGCCAAGGCCGTCACCGAGGCGCGCGCCAAGCACGGCGCCGCGCGCATTCTGGTCAATTGCGCCGGCATCGGACCGGCCAAGCGCATCGTCGGCCGCGACGGTCCGATGCCGCTCGCCGACTTCGAGCGGGTGATCAAGATCAACCTCATCGGCAGCTTCAACATGCTGCGGCTGATGGCGGCCGACGCAGCACAACTCGATCCGCTCGAAGACGGCGAGCGCGGCGTGATCGTCTCGACCGCTTCGGTCGCGGCCTATGACGGCCAGATCGGCCAGGCCGCCTATGCCGCTTCCAAGGGCGGCGTGGTTTCGCTCACGCTGCCGGCTGCGCGCGAGCTCGCGCAATCGGGCATCCGCGTGAATGCGATCGCGCCGGGGATTTTTCTTACCCCGATGCTGATGGGACTGCCGGAAGAAGTGCGGCAGGGCCTCGCGGCGTCGGTGCCGTTTCCCAAGGTTCTGGGCGATCCCGATCAATACGCCGCGCTCGTCCTCCACATCGTGGAGAACCGCTACCTCAATGGCGAGGTGATCCGGCTCGACGGCGCGTTGCGCATGGCGCCGAAGTAAGGGCGGCACGGCGGCAACTGGGAATGCTGACCAATTCGCGCACGGTGCGGATCGAGTGGGGTGATTGCGACCCCGCTGGCATCGTCTTCTATCCGCGCTTTTTCGCGATGTTCGACGCGAGCACGACGGCTTTGTTCGAGCGCGCGCTCGGCATGACGAAATATAAGTTCATCGAGCACTACGGCATCGTCGGCTACCCGATGGTGGATACGCGCGCGCGCTTCATCGTGCCGGCGAAGTTCGGCGACGATGTCGTGATCGAATCCACGATCAAGGAATTCCGCCGCTCGAACTTCGACGTCGAGCATCAGCTTACCAATGGCGGCGCGCTTACGGTCGAGGGTTTTGAGACGCGCGTGTGGGCGGCGCGCGACCCTTCCGATCCGGCGCGGATCAAATCAGTGCCGATTCCCGAAGAAGTCATTGCCCGATTTAAGTAAATTGCCGCGCCGAACCATTTCGCTTTTATCGCGTTGTGGGTGGGATTTGCTTCGGCCTGTGCACGCCAATGTACGGCTAATGACGCCTTAATTCACGATATCGCGAGCCTTGAGATAACGGTTGCCAGGGACCATCTAGCGTGGACAATCGCACTTTGCGCAATGGCCATTCTTGGAGTGAATGATGTCACCGCTTGCCGGTTCTTCGATCGCCGACAGCAAAACGCGTAAGTCTCCAAAACCGGAAACCGATTCCGCCTCGCAGAACCTGTGGGAGATGTGGCTCGCTGCCTTTCGCAAGGTTCGTGGCGAGACGGAGCGGCGCGCATCGTTCTTGTCGCCCGAGGACCAAGTCATTCAATCGATGCCGGACGCGAGCCCGGCGAAATGGCATCGCGCCCATACCACCTGGTTCTTCGAGCAATTCCTGCTCGTGCCCCACGTTCCGGGCTACAAAATTTTCGACGAGCGTTTCGCCTATCTCTTTAATTCTTATTACGTCTCGGCCGGCCCCCGCCACGCCCGCACGCAGCGCGGGCTGATCACGCGGCCAGGGGCCTCGGAAGTTGCCCGCTTCCGCGCCCATGTCGACGCCGCGGTCGGGCGCCTGATCGAGAATGCCTCCGTCGCCGAGCTTCGCAAGCTCATTCCCATCGTCGAGATCGGTCTCAACCACGAGCAGCAGCATCAGGAATTGCTGATCACCGATATCCTGCATGCCTTCGCGCAAAATCCGACTTGGCCCGCCTACGACGCCGATTGGAAAATGCCGCGCGGCAAAAACGTCGAGGGCTTCGCTCCGCTGCCCGAGGGCATTCACACCATTGGCGATGAAGGCGCGGGCTTTGTCTTCGACAACGAGCGCCCGACGCATCAGGCGCTGATCCAGCCCGTGCGGCTTCAGCGCGGGCTTGTAACCAACAAAGAGTGGCTCGAGTTCATGGCCGATGGCGGCTACGCGACGCCGACGCTTTGGCTCTCGGACGGCTGGGCCATGGCGCAAGCCGAAGGTTGGAGCGCGCCCGGCTACTGGCATGAAGAAAACGGCACATGGCAGCAGATGACGCTCGGCGGCTTAAAGCCGGTAGATCCGGCGCTGCCCGTCTGTCACATGAGCTATTACGAAGCCGACGCCTTCGCACGCTGGGCGGGCAAGCATTTGCCGACCGAGCAGGAATGGGAAGTCGCGGCGCGCGCCGGAATCATCGCCGATCCCTTCGGCATCGTCTGGCAATGGACCCGCAGCGCTTACCTGCCTTACCCGGGTTACCGGGCGGTGGAAGGCGCGCTCGGCGAGTACAACGGTAAATTCATGATCAACCAGATGGTGCTGCGCGGCTCCTCGCTCGCGACGCCCGCAGGCCATTCGCGCTTGAGCTATCGCAATTTCTTCTATCCGCCGTCGCGCTGGCAGTTCACGGGCCTGCGCCTTGCCGAATACGACGCATAGAGCATGATCCCGAAAAGTGGGAACCGGTTTTCGGAAAAGATCATGCTCCAGCAAAAATGTTTCCGGGAGGGACAGCATGAAACCCGCGGCCGCAAAAGTTCGTACGCTTGCAAAAAAAGCGCAGGCGGAGGCCAACCCCTTTGCCGCGGACGCCATCAAAGGGCTTTCGGCGACGCCGAAATTTATGTTGGCGAAGCATTTCTACGACGCCGAAGGCTCTCGCCTGTTCGAGCGCATCATGGGATTGCCCGAGTATTATCCCACGCGGAGCGAAATGCAGGTGCTGCGCGACAAGGCAAGCGAGATCGCGGGCCGGATCCCGCCGGGGGCCGCACTCGTCGAATTCGGCAGCGGCTCGACCGCCAAAATTCGGATCCTGCTTGAGGCCGCGCCGAAGCTCGCGGCCTATGTGCCGGTCGACATCTCCGCGGAATATCTCGAACAAGAGGCGGCAGGCTTGCGGCGCGACTTCCCCGAGCTCGCCGTCCTGCCGGTCGCCGCCGATTTCACCAAGCCCTTCGAGCTGCCGGCGAAGGTTCGCGCGCTGCCGCGCGTGGGTTTTTTCCCCGGCTCCACCATCGGCAATTTCGAGTCGCTCGCCGCCGTCGCGTTTCTCCGCAACGCCGCGCGCATTCTGGGCCGCGGCGCCGCGCTGATTGTTGGCGTCGATCTCGTCAAGAACGCCGGAGTTTTGCGCGCCGCCTATAACGATTCGGCCGGCATCACCGCCGCCTTCAACCTCAATCTGCTCGCGCGCATGAATCGCGAACTCGGGGCCGATTTCGATCTTTCCGCTTTCGAGCATCGCGCGCTCTATAATCGCGAGCGCCAGCGCATCGAGATGCATCTCAAGAGCCGCAAACGGCAAAGGGTTTTGCTCAACGGCGCGGCGTTTGAGTTCGAGCGCAATGAGACGATCCACACCGAGAACAGCTACAA
>PLBP01000017.1 GCA_003135415.1 Hyphomicrobiales bacterium | reverse complement strand
CGGTTGCGCTTTCCGAGCGCGGTTTCGCAGGCGACCTTGATCAGGTGCGTCGCGTTCGGCGTCGATTGGCCGGAGCGGCCTTCGGGATCGGCGCCGGCGACGTTGAAGTAGCGGAGCGCCACGTAATTCATCCCGTGCGCGGCGGCGGCGTCGCGCAGCATCCACTCGGTCATGAGCTTCGAGGCGCCATAAGGCGAAATGGGACTGGCCGGCGTGCTCTCGCTCACCGGGTTTTCGGCCGGCATGCCGTAGACCGCCGCCGTCGACGAAAACACGAAGCGCCTGACGCCCGCCGCGATCACGGTTGCGAGCAGGGCGCGCGATTTCACCGTGTTGGCAAGATAGTAGCCGAGCGGATTGGCTACCGACTCGGGCACCACGATGCGGGCGGCAAAGTGGATTACCGCGTCGATGCCGTGGGTCGCGATCAGCCGCAAAACGAGCGCCTCATCGGCGACATCGCCTAGCACGAGGCGCGCCTTGGGATGCACCGCGCGCGCAAAGCCGGTCGAAAGATCGTCGAGCACGACGACTTCCTCGCCCGCGTCGACGAGGGCGAGCACCATGTGGCTGCCGATATAGCCGGCGCCTCCGGTCACAAGCACGGCCATGGCTGGTCCTCCTACAATTGACATAACGAAGCAATGTGACGGGTTGTTTAATCGATGCGAACGAAGGTTAAAGGGCGTTAACGATTAGCCGCGGCCTTTCGAGCGCTCGACGAGCCGCGTGGTGCTGCGCTCGGGCAGGGTTTCGATCAGCAAGACCTCGCCGCCATTGGCCTCGACGATCTCGTGGCCGACGACCTGTTCCTTGGCGTAGTCGCCGCCCTTCACGAGCACCGCAGGCTTTATGCGGCGAATGAGTTCGAGAGGCGTGTCCTCCTCGAACGGCACCACGAGATCGACGGCCTCGAGCGCTGCCAGCACCTCGGCCCGGGCGACTTCGTCCTGGATGGGCCTGCTCGGCCCCTTCAGGCGGCGGGCGGAGGCGTCGCTGTTCAGCCCCACCACCAGCCGGTCGCAGGCGGCCCGGGCGCCTGCGAGCACCTTGAGATGGCCGGGATGGATCAGATCGAAGCAGCCATTGGTGAAGCCGATACGCAGGCCTTTGCTGCGCCATTCGTCGAGACGCTCGGCGAGAAGTGAATCGTCGCGCACGATCTTCTCGTCGTGGGCGCGGGACGCACTCGGCACCAGGATCGCGCGCATCTCGGCGAAGTTGACGGTGGCGGTACCGGGCTTGCCGACGACAACGGCAGCGGCGGCGTTGGCGACGCGGGCTGCCGCCTGTAATTCTGCGCCCATGGCGAGCATGGCGGCGATGGTCGCGACTACCGTATCGCCGGCACCGGATACGTCGCGCACTTTGACCGGATGCGAGGGAATGTGGACCGGCGCGCCTTTGCGCGAGACCAGCGTCATGCCTTCCTCGCTGCGGGTGACGAGGATCGCGTCGAGATCGGCACTCGCGATCAGCTTGCCGGCGGCCTCGACAATGTCCTCGGCCGCGCGCACGTCACGATGCGCGGCGCGCGAAAGCTCCGTGCGGTTCGGGGTAACGACGGTGGCACCCTTGTAGGCGCGGTAATCGAGATGCTTGGGATCGACGATCACCGGCTTCTTTGCCTTGCGGGCGGCGGCGATCAGCGTTTCGATGACGTGCGGCGTCAGGACGCCCTTGCCGTAATCGGAAAGAACCACCGCGCCGCATCCCGGTAGGATTTTCAAGGCGATGGCGAGAACTTCCTCTTCGCAGTGCTTCGGCAGCGGATGGGTTTCTTCCCAGTCGGCGCGGAGAAGATGCGTCGAATGCTGCTCGGAGACGAAGCGGGCCTTTTGCGTCGTCGGCCGCGAGACGTCGATCGCGAGTTTTGCCTCGATCTGGCCGCCGGTCTTGCCGAAGGCCGCGGCGAGCGTGCGGCCCGCATCGTCGGCGCCGACCGCGCTTACCAGCATGCAGCGGGCGCCGAGGCCCGCGATGTTGCGCGCCACGTTGCCGGCGCCGCCCGGCGCCGTCTCCTCGCGCCGCACAGCGAGCACGGGGGCGGGCGCCTCGGGCGAGATGCGTGCGACCTCGCCATAGACGAAGCGGTCGAGCATCAGATCGCCGACGCAAAGCACGGTCTGCTGGGCAAGCTCGGCAAGGCGTTTTTCGTAATCGAACATCGGGACCCGGCAATCAGCGATAAGGATCGGGGCGGTCGAGATATTGCTTGACGTAGCGCTCGACCGCGGCTTCCAGCGGCGTGAAGGGAGCATCGTAGCCCGCCGCGACGAGCCGCTCCATCCTCGCTTCGGTGAAATATTGGTAGCGGCCGGCGAGCTCGGGCGGGATCGGGATGCGCTCGATCTTGGGCTCGCGCCCGAGCGCTTTCCACATCGCGATCATCATGTCGTCGAAGCTTCGCGCCTTGCCGGTGCCGACATTATAGATGCCCGAGACGTGCGGATGGTCCATGAGCCACAGGACGACGTTCGCCGCGTCCTCGACATAGAGGAAGTCGCGCACGATCTCGCCGCCGGCGATGTCCGGCCGGTCAGACTTGAAGAGGCGCACGGGTTTGCCGGCCTTCGCCTCCGGAAACACCTTGGCGAGCACGCTTCGCATGTCGCCCTTGTGATACTCGTTCGGCCCGAACACGTTGAAGAACTTGAGGCCCACCCATTGCGGCGGCATCGCACGGCCCTTCTGCGCGCGTTCGACGGCGGCCAGATCGAAGCGCGCTTTGCTCCTGCCGTAGAGGTTGAGCGGCGCGAGCCGGGTTAACGCCACCGGCGTGTCATCGTCCGAGAATCCAAGGCTGCCGTCGCCATAGGTGGCGGCGGAGGAAGCATAGATGAGGGCCGTCTTGGTCTCGGTGCACCAATCGAGCAAGTGCATCGGCAGATCGTAATTCGCCGCCATCACCGCGCGCTCGTCGGTCGCGGTGGTGGAGGAAATCGCGCCCATGTGCAGGATCGCGTCGCACTTGCGGCCCGAAAGCCAGCGCAGAATGTCGTCGGGCGCGACAATTTCGCTGTAGCGGCGCTTGGCGAGGTTGCGCTCTTTCGCGGCGTCAAGATGATCGCTCACGGCGATCTCGGACACGCCGCGCTCATTCAGGCTCGCCACCAAATTCGAGCCGATGAAGCCGGCGCCGCCGGTCACGAGGATCATGCTTAATGCCCGTTGTGTTTGAATATGCGCTTCCTTTGCCGCAAGCGGGTGCCGAGCGCAACGGCGGCAATCTGGACACCCTTAATGACGGGTGCTACGCGCTCGAAGCGCAGGGGACACATGGACGAAGCCGACCTCGATTACGCCCGGAAGCATCTCGCGGCCTCGCGCGATGCTTTCGCCAAGGCCGCCGAAGACGCGGGTTTTATGGCTTCGCTCGGCAAGATCGCCGCGGCGATGACCGCGGCGCTCAAGGCTGGCGGTAAAATTCTCCTCTGCGGCAATGGCGGGAGTGCTGCCGACGCGCAGCACATCGCGGGCGAGTTGCTCTCGCGCTACGAGTTCGATCGGGCGCCGATGGCGGCGGTGGCGCTCACCACCGATACTTCGGTTCTGACCGCGATCGGCAATGATTACGGCTACGAGCAATTGTTCGAGCGCCAGGTGCAGGGGCTCGGCCGCAAGGGCGACGTGCTGGTGGCGCTCTCGACCTCCGGCCGCTCGCCGAATATCTTGCGCGCGCTTGATGCCGCGAAGAAGAATGGTCTTGTCACCATCGGCTTCACCGGCGCCAAGGGCGGCGACATGGCCGCGCGTTGCGATTTCGTGCTGAACGCGCCGTCCGACAAAACGCCCGTCATCCAGCAAATCCACATCACCGCGGCGCATGTGATCTGCGGCCTGATCGAGCGCTCCATTGGCGGAAAACGCTAAGCGGGCCGCCCGGCCCCGGCGGCCGGCCGTTTTTCTCGACCGCGACGGCGTCATCAATGTTGACCGTGGCTATGTCGCGAGCCGCGCCGACTTCAAATGGATTCCGGGTGCGATCGAAGCGATCAAAGCGCTCAACGACGCCGAATATTACGTCTTCGTCGCAACAAATCAGTCCGGCATCGCGCGCGGGCTTTATACCGAGCGCGACATGCAGGAATTGCACGGCTACATTTCGCGTAAACTCGCTACGAGTGGCGCGCGCATCGACGACTGGCGCCATTGCCCGTTCCACCCCGAGGGGACGATCGAGAAATTCAAGCGTACATCCGACTGGCGCAAGCCCGGGCCTGGCATGATCCTCGACTTGATGAAGAAATGGCCGATCGACCGCGCGCGCAGCGTGTTGATCGGCGACAAGGAGAGCGACATGGGGGCGGCGCGGACGGCGCATGTGCGCGGTTTGCGCTTTTCCGGCGGCGATCTTCTCGCCTTCGTGCGCGCGCATGTGTTAAGCGCGAGGCCGCGCCCGTCATGATGATACAAGCGACGAACGCGCCGATTCTGCTCGTACCCTATGTGTGGATCGGTGACTTCGTGCGTTGTCATTCGGTGGTGCAGATCCTGAAGGCGCGCTGGCCCGAGCGCCCGGTCGATATTTTAAGCTCGACGCTGTGCGCGCCGCTCGCCGGTTACATGCCGGGCGTGCGGAAGGCCGTGGTGCACGATTTGCCGCGCGGGCGGCTCGCTTATGCGGAACACGCACGGCTCGCGGAAAAGCTCAAGCCCGAGGGTTATGGAACCGCGCTCGTGATGTCGCGCAAATGGAAGGCAGCGCTGGCACCCTATCTCGCCGGCATTCCCGAGCGGGTGGGGTTTCTCGGTGAGATGAGGTTTCTGCTCCTGAGCGACATTCGTTCGGGCGAAAAGCAATATTTGACCATGGCGGAACAGTGCGCGGCACTTGCGTTGCCATCTGGCGCTAAACTTCCCGCGCTACCCGAGCCGAAGCTTGTTGCTTCCGAGGCGCAGTTAAAATCCTGGCGGGCGCGAACCGGCATCGAAAAAGGCGGGAAGCACGCGGTCGCGCTGGCGCCCGGCTCGGTGTGGCTGTCGAAGCGCTGGCCGGCCTCACACTACGCGCGGCTCGCGGCACTTCTCGCGGAGCGCGGCTACGAAGTCTGGATCGCCGGCGGGCGCGACGAGAAGCCGCTGGCGGAAGAAATCCGCGCGGCGGTGCCGGCCGCGCGCGATCTCACTTATCTCGATCTCGGCGACGGCGCGCTGGCGCTGGGCGAGGCGGATGCCGCCGTCAGCAACGATTCCGGTGCGCTGCATATGGCTTCGGCCTTCGGTACGCCGACGCTCGCGCTGTTCGGGCCCACTGATCCCGCTGCCTGGATGCCGCTCAACAAATCCGCCAAGGCGTTGCTCGGCCCCGAGCCGCTCGATTGCCGGCCTTGTGCCCAGCATGTCTGCCCGCTCGGGCATCACAAGTGTCTTGTGGATCTGGCACCTCAGGCGGTCTTCACCGAACTCGAGCGCGCGCTCGCCCACAGCCGCTCATAAACCGCGAAAATTTCTCGCGCCTCGCGCTCGATGTTGAAATGCGCCTCGATGCGCTTGCGTCCGGCCTTGCCCATCGCCTCGGCGCGGGGAGGGTCCTTCATCAGTTGTTCGATGCGATCGGTGAGTGCGCCCGCGTCTTCGATCGGAACGAGGAATCCGGTTTCGCCCTCGGCGACGATATGCGGGGCGGCACCAGCGCGCGTCGCCACCACCGCCATCTCGCTCGCCATCGCTTCCAGCGTTGTGAGACCGAAGCCTTCATTGCGTTGTGGTCCAACGAAAATCGACAGTCGCCGGAACCACAGCGGCACTTCGTCCGGCGGCAATTCGCCAAGAAAGATAATACGGCTCGCAAGTCCGGCCGCGGCCACTTTCGATTTAAGCGCGGCCTCGAAGGCGCGATCCATCTCGGCCGCAAGCCCGATCACCACCGCGGTGAAATCGGGATAGCGCGGAAGCAACTTCAGCATCGCCTCGATGAAGAGATCGGTGCCTTTCTGGCGGCGGATGCGGCCGAAGACGCCGATGCCGTAGCGGCCGGGAAGGCCGGTTTCCTTCCACGCCGCCGCACGGTCGGGTGTGGGGCGATAGCGCTCGATATCGACGCCGTGCAGCACGACCGTCACCGGCAGGCTGAGATAGCTCGCGGCTTCGGGCGAGGGCGCGATCAGCGCGTCCATGCGGCGCATGAGGAAGTTGGTGAAAGCGGTGTGATGGCGCTGCGCCGCCGAGGTGAAGATGAGGCCGAGCTTCAAGCCGAAAACATGTTTTAGCAAAAGTCCTGCGATCATCTCGTCGTTGCGGCGCGCGTGCCTCATGCGGAACGGCCGCCCGGCTGGCCGCGAGCCGCCGAGGCGAGCGACCTCGCGCAAGCGGAGCGTCGGCACGCCCTTCGCCTCGCCGCTGCCGACGAGCGCCACCCGGGTGAGATGCGCCATCGCGGGAGCGAGGCTCAAAATTGTCGTGGTCACGCCCGAATAGCGATGATGCAAATTCGGATGCAGCACTTCGACGAGGCGCGGCTCGAAACGGGCGGGAAGCGACATGTCGGGTAAAACCTGGGGACGGGCCTTGACGGCGCGGGCGCGCCCGCATAGCCCCGTTTATCTCTCTCGCGCAAGCGCCCGGAGCCCGCCATGACCACGCTCGCCTCGCTCAAAGTCAAGCTGTTCACCGACGGCGCCGACAAGGCGCAGATCGTCGAAATGGCGAAGCTCGGCTATGTCACGGGCTTCACCACCAATCCGTCGCTGCTCAAAAAAGCGGGCGTGAAGGACTATGAATCCTATGCCCGGGAGCTCGTGGCGGCGGTGCCGGGCAAGCACATTTCCTTCGAGGTCATCTCCGACGAGATCGAGGAGATGATCGCCGAGGCACGCGTGATCACCACCTTCGGCAAGAACGTTTATGTGAAGCTGCCGGTGATCAACACCCGCCGCGAGCCGCTTTACGATGCGATCAAGATGCTCTCGGGCGAGGGCGTGAAGATCAACGTCACCGTCATCACCACCGAGGAACAGGCGAAGCGTGCGACGGCGGCCCTTTCGAAGGGGCCGGGCGGATGCGTGTCGGTTTTCGCCGGCCGGCTCGCCGATCTCGGCATCGACTACGTACCCGCGGTCGAAACGGCGGTGCGCGAGGCACGCGCCACCAAGCAAGTCGAAGTTATCTGGGCATCGACCCGCGAGGTATGGAACGTGATCGAGGCCGACCGCATGGGCTGCCACATCATCACGGCGCCCGCCGACATCTTGAAGAAGCTGCCGGCACTCGGAAGCAAGACCGCCGAGGATCTTTCGCTCGAGGGCGTAAAGGCCTTCCGCGCTGACACGCTGGCCGCGGGGCTGAGCCTGAAAGCGGGAAACGTGCGACGCACTGCCGCGGAATAAGGCACTTCCCCTGTAAACCATTGACATCATTTGTGAGTGGGGCTTCCGCCGGGGCTGTCGCCTGATGCCGTGGGGCGTGGTAGGAAAAAACGCGGCCCGGGACAGGGGAAAATAATAATCATGCCGGCAACTTCGGAACGCGCGAAAACGCGCGAGGTACCCCCGGACCGTCTTCGCTTCGGCATTATTGGCGTCGGCGTCATGGGCTCGAACCATGCCCGCGTGCTCGCCGAGGTGCCCGGCATCGAACTCGTCGCCATCGCCGACCCCGACCGCAGCCTGGCGCTGAAAGTCGCGAAAGCAGTCCATTGTGACGCGGTCGCCGACCACAACACGTTGATCGGCCTCGGGGTCGATGCCGTGATCGTCGCGGCACCCACCCACCTTCATCATTCGATCGCGCTCGAATGCATCGAGGCCGGCGTCAACCTCCTGGTCGAGAAGCCGATCGCGCCGACGGTGGAAGAGGGCCGCCAGATCGTCGCCGCCGCCCGCCGCAAGGGCGTGAAGCTAATGGTCGGCCATATCGAGCGCTTCAATCCGACGGTGCAGGCGATCAAGCAGGCCATATCGGCCGAGGATATTCTTTCGATCGCGATCACCCGCGTCGGCCCGTTCCCGCCGCGCATGTCGAATGTCGGCGTCGTCATCGATCTCGCCGTGCACGACATCGATCTTATCCGCTGGTTCACCGGCTCCGAGATCGTCGAGGTGCAGCCGCAGCTGACGAAAGCGCGCGCCGCGCGCGAGGATATCGCGCTGCTGCAATTCCGCACCGCTTCCGGCGTTCTCGCCCACATCAACACCAATTGGCTGACGCCCTTCAAGGCGCGCACCGTGCACGTCGCGACGCGCGACAAATACGTGATCGGCGATCTTCTGACACGGCAGGTGACCGAGTGCTTCGGCTTCCAGCCCGACGGCAGCTATTCGATGCGGCATCTGTCGGTCGGCCACGCCGAGCCGTTGCGCGCCGAGCTTTTGGCTTTCGTGAAGTCGATCCGCGACGACGAGAAGCCGGTCGTCGGCGGCGACGAGGGTGTCGCGAGCCTCGAGATTGCGATCCAGTGCCTGGAAGGCGGGTCCTCCGCCGTGCCGCGCCGCGCCCCGCGCAAGGTCGCCGGCTGATTTCTTGCAAGACATCTCCTCGAGTCAAAAAATGAATGAGCACGTCCGGGTCGATACCCAACCGATTCCTTTCATCGACGTCGCGGCGCAGCGCCGCCGGCTGGGGAAGACCATCGACGAGGCGGTCGGCCGCGTTCTCAACCACTGTCAGTTCATCCTCGGCCCGGAAGTGCGGGAGCTGGAAGCCGCGCTCGCGGCGTTCTCGGGCGCGCGCCACGCGATATCCTGCGCGAGCGGCACCGATGCGCTGACGCTTATCTTGCTCGCCAAGGGCGTCGGCCCCGGCGACGCGGTTTTCTGTCCGTCCTTCACCTTCGCCGCGACCATCGAGCCGCCGGCCTTGCTCGGCGCGACACCCGTGTTCGTCGACGTGGAAGAAGATACGTTCAACATCGACATCGCGAGCCTCGAGCGCGCGGTTCTGACTGCGAAAAAGCAGGGCTTGAAACCCAAAGCCGTCATCCCGGTCGATCTCTTCGGTCTCCCGGCCGATCACGATTCGATCGCCGAGGTGGCGGAAGCGGAAGGGCTGTTCGTGCTCGACGACGCCGCGCAGGGCTTTGGTGCAAGCTATAAAGGCAGGAAGCTCGGCACGTTCGGCCACGCCACCGCGACCAGTTTTTTTCCGGCGAAGCCACTCGGCTGCTACGGCGATGGCGGGGCGATCTTTACCGACGACGGCGAACTCGCGGAGACGATCAAGGGGCTTCGCGTGCACGGCCAAATGCCGGGGGAATCGGAATTTTCGCACCTTGGCATCACTGGCCGGCTCGACACGATCCAGGCGGCGATCCTGCTCGAGAAGCTGAAAATCTTCCAAAACGAGATCGAGGCGCGGGACCGCATCGCGCGCCGCTACCACGAAAAACTCGGCAATGTCGCCATCGTCCCGCGCGTGCCGGACGGCTACACTTCGGTATGGGCGCAATATACGATTCGCCTCCCGAAGGGCGCGCGCGACGGCGTCGCCGCGGCGCTGAAGGCCGAAGGGATTCCGACCGCGATCTATTACGCCAAGCCTCCGCATCTGCACGAAGCCTACAAGCGCTATCCGGTGGCCGACGGCGGCCTGCCGGTGACCGAGCGGCTTTCGCACGAAGTAATCAGCCTGCCGATGCACGCCTATCTCGACGAGCCGACGCAGGACCGCATTGTCGAGGCGGTGAAGCGCGCGCTTTCGCGCTAAGTTTCAGCCGCCGCGGAGCGGCCGCATGATCCGCAACATTTTCACCGTTGGCGGCTGGACGCTGGTGTCGCGCGTCACCGGCTTCGTGCGCGACATCGTCATGGCGGCGGTGCTCGGCGCCGGCCCCGTGGCCGACGCCTTCTTCGTCGCCTTCCGCCTGCCGAACCATTTCCGCGCCATCTTCGCCGAAGGCGCCTTCGCCGCCGCCTTCGTGCCGGCCTATGCGCGGCGATTGCAGCAGGACGGGCAGGAAGAGGCGCGGCGCTTCGGCGACGGTATCGGCACCGGGCTCATGCTCGTTCTCGGCGCGCTGATCGTGCTCGCGCTCGTCTTTACGCCGACGGTCGTCCGCGTACTCGCGCCGGGACTTGCCGCCGATCCCGCGCGCTTTGAGCTTGCGGTCGCGCTCACGCGTATCACGTTTCCGTATCTGGCGCTGATGTCGATCGAGACGCTGATCGCGGGCACACTCAACGCCAATCATCGCTTCGCGGCCGCCGCCGGCGCGCCGGTGCTTCTCAACATTTCGATGGTGAGCGCGCTATTGCTCGCGGCCGCCTTTCCGACCGCGGGCCATGCCGCCGCCTGGGGCGTGCTGGTGGCGGGCGTGTTGCAGGCGCTCCTCGTCGGTGGCGACGCCGCGAGAAACGGCTTCGGCTTCAGGCTTCGCTGGCCCGTGCTCGATGCGCCGACGATACAATTCCTCAAGGCGCTGGGACCCGCCATCGTCGGCGCAGGCGGCGTGCAGCTCGCGCTCTTCGCCGACACATTGATTGCGACGTTTCTGCCGGCCGGCGCCTTGTCGGCGCTCTATTACGCCGATCGCATCAATCAACTGCCGATCGGCGTCGTCGGAATTGCGATCGGCATCGTGCTCTTGCCCGAAATGTCGCGCCGGCTCGCCGCGGGCGACGAGGCGGGCGCGGCCGCAGCGCAGGGCCGCGCGATCGAGCTCACGCTTCTGATCGCGGTCCCCTTCGTCGCGGCGGCGATCGCCATTCCCGATCTCGTCATGCGGGCGCTGTTCGCGCGCGGCGCCTTCACCAATGCCGACGCCGCGGCGGCGGCGGCGACGCTCTCCGCCTATGCGGTCGGGCTCATTCCCTTCATGTGGATGCGGAGTTTCACCGCGCCCTTCCTCGCGCGCGGCGATACCACGACGCCGTTGAAGGCGGCGCTGGCGGCGGCGCTGGTGAACATTCTCTTGAAGGTTGCGCTGATGGGCCCGCTCGCGCAGGTGGGCTTGGCACTCGCGACTTCGGTGGGCGCCTGGCTCAATTGGGCGCTGCTCGTCTGGTTCGCCCGCAGCAAAGGGTTCGAGCGGCCCGACGCGCCGTTCGATCGTGCGGCCCGTCTCCTCGCCATCGGGCTCCTGTTGAGCCTTGCGTTTTACGCAGGTCAGCGATCCTTCGCCCCGCTGCTTTCTGGTATTTCACGTTTTCGCGAGGAAACATTGCTTCTGATTTTACTCATCGGCGGCACGATTGCGTATGTTGCGCTCATTCTCATGCTGCTGGGCCGCGATTGGCTGAAGAATCTGCTGCGTGACGCTGCGTCACGTACGGGCAGCGCCAATGCCGCCGCGCCTTACGAAATTTGAAAAGCCTCCTTGCGCCGGGTTTCGCACATGCGAGATATGGGCTAAGACCTCACCCCCGTTAGGTTTGCCATGATTCATATTGCGTTCACGGCGCGCATCGCCGCGGTCATTGCTCTCTTCTTCGCGCTCGCAAGTTGCGGCGACAGCGGTCCACAGGCTCCGCCCGGGCCGCCGGTCACGGTCGCCAAACCCGTAAAGCGCGAGATCGTCGACATGGACGAATATGTCGGCCGCTTCATCGCGGTCGATATGGTCGAGCTGCGCGCACACGTCTCGGGCTATCTCGAACAAATCCACTTCAAGGACGGCCAGATCGTGCAGGCCGGCGATCTGCTCTTCTCCATCGACAAGCGGCCGTTCCAGAACACGCTCGATCAGGCCAAGGGCGCGCTGGCGCAGGCGCGCGCCAATCTCGCCTTTACCGAATCCGATCTTGTTCGCGCGCAGAAGCTCGTCACCGACAAGACGATTTCTGAGCAGGTCTTCGAGCAGCGCACGCAGGCCAAGCGCAACGCCGAAGCCTCGGTCGCCTCCAACGAAGCGGCGGTGCGCCAAGCCGAACTCGACCTGCAGTTCACTGAGCTGCGCGCGCCGGTGACCGGCCGCATCGGCGACCGGCGCGTGGCGCCGGGCAATCTCGTGACCGGCGGTACGACGGGCACCACGACGTTGCTCGCCACCATCGTTTCGATCGACCCCATGCGGTTCGAGTTCACCGCCGACGAAGGCGCCTTCATCCGCTACGAGCGGATCGCCAAGAACGGCAACGATCCGGAATCGCGCTACACCTCGACCCCGGTGGAGCTGAAGCTCCTCGATGAGCAGGATTTCGTGCACAAGGGCAAGATCGATTTCGTCGACAACGTGATCGATCAATCGTCCGGCACGATTCGCGGCCGCGCCGTGCTTCCGAATCCGGACGGCTTCTTTACTCCCGGCATGTTCGCGCGCGTGCGCGTGCCGGGCTCGGCCAAATACGAGACGCTTCTGGTGCCCGACGCCGCGATCGGCAGCGAGCAGGTCCGCAAATTCGTCTTCATCGTCGACGGCGAAAACACGGTGAAGCAGAAGTACCTCGTGCTCGGCACGCTGCAGGGCAATTTGCGCGTGGTGAAATCGGGCTTGGAGCCCGACGACCGCGTGATCGTGAACGGGCTGATGCGCGCGCGAAACGGCGTGAAGGTGACGCCGATCGAAGAGGGCGCGGCACCTCCCGGCGGGCAGCAGCCCGGCGCTCCGGGCGGCGCGCCGGCGCCGAAGTAAGGTGAACTGATGCGCATCTCGCATTTCTTTATCGACCGGCCGATCTTCGCCGCCGTGCTCTCGATCGTCTTCGTCATCGTCGGCGCCGTGAGCTTCTCGCGGCTGCCGGTCGCGCAATATCCCGAGATTGCGCCGCCGGTGGTCAATGTCACCGGCCAATATCCCGGCGCCAGCGCCGAGATCGTCGCTGCCACGGTGGTCTCGCCGATCGAGGATCAGGTCAACGGCGTCGAGAACATGCTCTACATGAGCTCGAACTCGACCGCCGACGGACGCTTCACCATCGCGGTGACGTTCGATCTCGGCACCAATCTCGATATCGCGCAGGTGCAGGTGCAAAACCGCGTGGCGGTGGCGCAGCCGCGCCTGCCGGCGGACGTGCGCAATATCGGCGTCACCGTCGCCAAGAGCTCGCCCGATCTGATGATGGTGGTGAGCCTCATTTCGCCGAACAAGACCCGTGACGCCCTCTACATTTCGAACTACGCCACGCTCGAGATCAAGGACGCGCTCGCGCGCCTCTATGGCGTCGGCTCCATCATCGTGTTCGGCAGCCGCGACTATTCGATGCGCGTCTGGCTCGATCCGCCGCGGCTGCAAACGCTCAATTTGACCGCGAGCGATGTGGTCGCGGCCCTACAGGGGCAGAACGTGCAGGTCGCCTCGGGGGTGTTGAACGCGCCCCCGGTTGACGATCCACGCGCCTTTCAGATCGCGGTGCAAACGCAGGGCCGGCTCACGGATCCGAGCGAGTTCGGCAATATCGTCATCAAGCAGACAGCGTCCGCGGTGGTGCGGCTCCGCGACGTGGCGCGGGTCGAACTCTCGGGGCTCGACTACTCGTCCAATCTCTACATCGATCGGGATCCTTCCGTCGGCATCGCGGTTTTCCAGCAGCCCGGCACTAACGCGCTCGATTCCGCCAAAGCCATTTCCACCACGATGGAACAGCTTTCGAGACGATTCCCGTCGGATTTGAGATACGACATCTTCTACAACCCCACGCAGTTCATTCAGGAATCGGTAAAAGCGGTCCAGGAAACGATCGGCGAGGCTATCATTCTCGTCGTGATCGTGGTGATCGTGTTCCTGCAAACGTGGCGGGCCGCCGTCATTCCGCTCGTCGCCATTCCGGTTTCGCTCGTCGGCACCTTCTTCTTCATGGCGATCTTCGGCTTCTCGCTGAACAACCTCACTTTGTTCGGCCTTGTGCTCGCGATCGGCATCGTGGTCGACGATGCGATCGTCGTCGTCGAAAACGTCGAGCGCAACATCGAACAGGGCCTGTCGCCGCACGATGCCGCGGTGAAGAGCATGGACGAAGTCGGCGGCGCGCTGATCGCGATCGCGCTCGTGCTGTGCGCGGTGTTCGTGCCCTCCGCCTTTATCACCGGAATTTCCGGCCAATTCTACCGGCAGTTCGCGCTCACCATCGCCGGCGCTACCGTCATTTCGCTGATCGTGTCGCTGACGTTGTCACCCGCTATGTGCTCGCTGATCTTGAAGCCGCGCACGGAAAAGGAAGCGCCGCCCAAGCCGTGGGAGCGGCCGATCCGCATATTCTTCGGCTACTTCAACACTTATTTCGAGAAGCTGTCGCATTTTTACAGCGGGGTCGCGGCGAAGATCGTGCGCCGCGCCTTCATCATGCTCGCCGTCTACGCGGCCATTATTACGCTGGGCCTGATCGAGTTTCGCCGCACGCCGGTCGGCTTCATTCCGCAGGTCGATCAAGGCTACCTGATCGGGATCGTGCAGCTGCCGCCGGGCTCGTCGATCTCGCGCACCGACGCCGTGATGAAACGCGCGGTCGAGAGCGTGCTGACGATACCCGGCGTCGCGCATGCCGTCAGCGTCGTGGGCTTTTCGGGCGCCACCTTCACCAACGCGCCGAATTCCGGCGCGATCTTCACGGTGCTGAAGCCCTTCGATGAGCGCGGAAAAGACCCGAAGCAGGCGTCGCGCGTCATTCAAATGGAAGCGTTGCGCCGGCTGTCGGCGATTCAGGAAGGCTTGATCTTCGTGGTCGCTCCGCCGCCGGTGCGTGGGATCGGCAACGCCGGCGGCTTTCGCATGATGCTCGAGGATCGTAGGGACGCCGGACCACAGGCGCTTTTGGGCGCGACCTACGCCATGATGGGCCGCGCGGCCCAGACGCCCGGCCTGTCGCAAGTGTTCTCGATATTCGAGGCGTCGACGCCGCAACTCTATCTCGATATCGACCGCACCAAGGCGCAGATGCTCGGGATCAACGTTCCCGACGTATTCGCCGCGTTGCAGGTCTATATCGGCTCGGCCTACGTCAACGATTTCAATCTGCTCGGTAAAACCTTCCGCGTCATGGTGCAGGCCGACGCTCCCTACCGCAAAAGCTACGAGGATTTGCTCAAGCTGCGCGTGCGCAACATACGCGGCGATACCGTACCGCTCGGCTCGTTCTCGACGGTGAGCGATATTGCCGGCCCTTACCGCGTGCCGCGCTACAATCTTTATCCAGCGGCCGAACTCGACGGCAACGCCGCGCCCGGCTACTCGCAGGGCCAGGCGATCGAGATCATGGAGAAACTCGCGCGCGAGACGCTGCCGGAAGGCTTTACCTTCGAGTGGACAACGCTCGCGCTGCAGCAGATCCGCGCGGGCAACACCGCGCTATTCGCCTTCTCGCTCGCGGTGGTGTTCGTGTTCCTCGTGCTCGCCGCGCAATACGAGAGCCTGACGCTGCCGCTCGCCGTCATCCTGATCGTGCCGATGTGCCTGGTCGCGGCGATCACCGGCGTCGTGCTGCGCGGGCAGGACAACAATATTCTCACTCAGGTCGGCTTCATCGTGCTGATCGGGTTAGCCGCGAAGAACGCGATTCTGATCGTCGAGTTTGCGAAGCAACTCGAGGATCAAGGCATGAAGCGGTTAGAGGCCGCGAGCGAAGCCGCGCATCGCAGGCTGCGGCCGATCCTGATGACTTCGCTTGCCTTCATTCTCGGCGTGACGCCGCTGGTGTGGGCGATCGGCGCCGGCGCCGAATTGCGCCAGACGCTCGGCACCGCCGTCTTTTTTGGCATGATCGGCGTCACCCTGTTCGGACTCATATTCGTGCCCGCCTTCTACATCATCTGCCGCTGGCTCGCCGATCACGCCGAGCGGTTCTGGGCGAGCCAAGGGCCGAAGCGGCTGTCGCAGACGCCGGCGGAGTGAAATCATGAACGTTGGGATGCGGCCGATGAAATTCGGCGTCGGCCAGCCGCATCGGCGGATCGAAGACGCCGCACTCATCACCGGACACGGCCGCTACGTCGCCGATGCGGTGCCCGCCGGCGCGCTGCATGCGGTCGTGGTGCGCTCGCCGCACGCGCATGCGCGCTTTCGCATCGTCGATTTGGAAACGGCGAAGAAAAAGCCCGGCGTGCGGCTGATCCTGACCGCCGCTGATGTCGCCGACCTCGGGCCGCTTCCATGTTTCGGCCAGATCAAGCCGAAGGACGAGGAAAAACTATGGGTGCCGAAATTCCCGGTGCTCGCCAAGGACGAGGCGCGCTTCGGCGGCGACGCGGTCGCCTTCGTCGTCGCCGATACGCTCGACGCCGCCAAGGACGCGGCCGAAGCGATCGAGATCGATTGGGAGCCGCTACCCGCGATCGCCGACACCAAAGGCGCCATCGCCGACGGCGTGCCGCTCGTTTGGGACGGGCGCAAGAACAACATTACCTTCAGCGTTGAGCATGGCGATGCGGAGGCGACCGCGCGCGCCTTCGCGGCAGCCGCGAAGATGGTGAAGATCGAGATCGTCAATCAGCGGATCGTGACGAATTTCATGGAGCCCCGCGGCGCGATCGCGGAGCCGGGCACGCAAGTCGGCTCTAGCCGACTTGCGCAGTCTGATCAGCCGATCTCGGGTAAACCCGAGATCGGTGGTGAGGGCAGGCTGACGCTCACGGCGAGCACGCAAGGAAGCCACATCGTGCGCGGCGCGATGGCGGGGGTTTTGAAAATTTCGCCGGACAAGTTGCGCGTCGTGACCCACGATGTCGGCGGCGGTTTTGGCACCAAGGCGGGACCCTATCGCGAATACGCGCTGGTCGCGGTTGCCGCGAAGAAGCTCGGCCGCGCGGTCGCCTGGATTGCAGACCGCAGCGAGCATTTCCTCGGCGACTATCAAGGCCGCGACAATGTGACGATCGCCGAAATGGCGCTCGATGCCGAAGGGAATTTTCTCGCGCTCCGCGTCGACACGCTTGCCAATATGGGTGCCTATCTCTCCTTCTTCGCGCCGTTCATTCCGTGGAACGGCGCCACCATGCTGCCGGGCTGCTACCGCATTCCGGTGATGCATGCGCGCATTCGCGGCGTCTATACCCACACGCCGCCGGTCGATGCCTATCGCGGCGCCGGGCGGCCGGAAGCGACCTATGTGATCGAGCGGCTCGTGGACGCCGTGGCGCGCGCCCGCGGCGAGGGGCAGGACGCAGTGCGGCGGCGGAATTTTATTGCGGCCGCCGACATGCCCTACAAGACCGCGACCGGTCGCACCTACGATTCCGGCGAATTTCTCGGTCATATGGAGCGCGCGCAAAAAATCGCCGACTGGGAAGGATTCGCCAAGCGCGCGGCGGAATCGAAAGGCCGCGGCAAACTGCGCGGCCTTGGACTTGCCACTTACATTGAGGCTTGCGGCGGCGCCTCGGCCGAGCGCGCCCGCCTGAAATTGGAGTCAGACGGAACCGTGACGCTCTGGATCGGCACGCAATCGAACGGGCAGGGGCACAAGACGACCTACGCGCAAATCATCGCCCAGCAACTCGACATCCCGCTCGAAGAGATCAATGTCCATCAGGGCGACACCGATGAAATCGCGACCGGCGGCGGCACCATCGGCTCGCGCTCGATGCCGACCGGCGGCGTTTCGGTTTCCAAGGCCACCAAGAACCTCGCCGACAATTTGAAGAAGCTCGCCGCGGACGAACTCGAAGTTGCCGCCGACGATCTCGAATTCGCCGCCGGCTCCGTGCGCGTCGGCGGCACCAATCATGCGATCTCGCTCAAGGCGCTCGCTTCGAAGCCAGGCGCCGCGCCGGAGCTGTTGAGTGCCGAGGACTCGCACACGCCCTCCGTCGGCACCTATCCGAACGGCTCGCATGTCTGCGAGGTCGAGGTCGATCCCGCCACCGGCGCTAGCGAAATCCTGCGGTACACCGTGGTCGACGATTTCGGCGTCACCCTCAATCCGCTCCTGCTCGAAGGACAGGTGCAGGGCGGCATCGGGCAGGGCATCGGGCAGGCGATGCTCGAGCGCACGGTGTTCGATTCCGACGGCCAGTTGCTCACCGCGAGTTTCATGGATTACGCCATCCCGCGCGCCGACGACACGCCGTCCTATACGTTCGAAAGCCGCGACGTGCCCTGCAAGACCAATCCGCTCGGTGTGAAAGGCGCGGGCGAAGCCGGCGCGATCGGCTCCTGCCCCGCGATCATCAACGCCATCGTCGACGCGCTCGACCGCGGCTATGGCATCAAGCACATCGACATGCCGGCGACGCCGGAGCGGGTTTGGCGCGCGATCCGGACCGCGGCGCGGGAATAATTGCCGCGGCCCGAAGGTCCTAACTGGGGCGGGCCATGCACCCGCTTCGATCCGAGAACGGCCACCAAGCCTACCGTTTGCTCTCATTCCGAAATTGCCGGCGTTGTTGCGGCGCTCCGCGACGGCGCTGAGCGAACGCGCTAAGAAGACGACCAGTCCCGGGAGGAATCGATGCGGCGCTTGCTTTTTATCCTATTGATCCTCGGCGTGATCGGCGGCGCGGCTTTATGGTTCGTCGCGTTGCCGCAATGGGTGACGGTGGAGCCGATCGGATTCTATAGCCCCAATCTCGCCAACGGCCGCGCGATGTTTCTCGCCGGCGGATGTTCCTCCTGCCATGCAACGCCGCGTCAGAACGACCCATTGCATCTCGGCGGCGGGCTTGCGTTGAAATCTCCCTTCGGCACGTTCTATCCGCCGAACATCTCGCAGCATCCGCGCGACGGCATCGGCGCCTTCACCGAGCTCGAGTTTATCAACGCCTTGCTCAAGGGCGTCTCGCCCGACGGCCAGCACTACTTTCCGGCCTTTCCCTACACCTCCTACCAGCGCATGACGCTTTCGGATGTGCGCGATCTTTTCGTTTATCTGAAGACGCTCCCGCCGGTCGAAGGCCGCGCGCCTGCGCACGAATTGTCGTTTCCGTTCAACATCCGCGAAGGCGTCGGGCTGTGGAAGCTTCTCTTTCTCGACGGCGAGCCGTTCCGCGCGGATCCTTCGAGAACGCCGGAATGGAATCGCGGCGCCTATCTGGTCGAAGGTCCCGGCCACTGCGCCGAATGCCACAGCCCGCGCAATCTCTTGGGCGGCATCGTGCACGCGAAGCGCTTCACCGGCGGTCCTAATCCGGCAGGCAAGGGATTGATCCCCGACATCACGCAAAGCGAAGACGGGCTCGCGAGCTGGAGCGAGGATGACATCTACAAGGCGCTGACGAGCGGGAAGTCGCCGGATGGCGACACGCTCGGGAGTTCGATGGCCGAAATCGTGCGCAACATCGCGCAACTCTCCGAGCAGGGTCGCAAGGCGATGGCTGTCTACATCAAATCGCTGCCGGGGGCGGGCGCGAAACCGAAACCTTGAATCCATGAACATCTTTCTCGGCATCGCGCTGCAATTGGGGGCGACCTTCTCCTTCACCGTGATGGGCGCGCTGGTGCGCTTCGTCGGCGGGCGGGTGCCGCTCGGCGAGCAGGTTTTCACGCGCTCCTTCTTCGCGCTGATTCCGCTGGTGGCGATGCTTTTGTGGCGCAACCAGCTCGCGAGCGCCTTCCGCACGAAAAACCCGTTCGGCCACGTGCGGCGCGGGCTGACAGGCGTCATCGCCATGGTCTGCATGTTCGCTGCGCTCGCGCGGCTGCCGCTCGTCGATGCGACCGCGATCGGCTTCGCCACGCCTTTGATCAACGTCGCGCTCGCGGCGATCTTTCTCGGCGAGAAGGTGCACGTCTTCCGCTGGAGCGCGGTCGCGGTCGGATTCCTCGGCGTTCTCGTGATGCTCTTGCCGCATCTGTTCGGCGCCGAGCGCGAGGCAACGAGTGCCGCGGGCGCGCTCTACGCGGTCGCCGGCGCTTTTCTCACCGCCGCCGCGATGACGCAGGTGCGCCATATGAGTGCGACCGAGACGACCGCCTCGCTCGTTTTCTCGTTCTCGCTGATCGCGACGATTGCCTCGCTCGCGTCGATTCCGTGGGGCTGGATCAAGCCCTCGCCGATGGATTCGCTGGTCTTGTTCCTCACCGGCATCGTCGGCGGCATCGCGCAGATCATGATTACGGAGAGCTACCGCCACGCCGGCGCCGGCACGGTGGCGCCGTTTTCCTATACGGCGATGCTATGGTCGATCGCGATCGGCTTCTTCTTCTTCGGCGAAGTGCCGGAGGCGGTCGTGCTCATGGGCGCGGGACTCGTCATCGCGGCGGGGCTGTTCGTGATTTTCCGCGAGCGCAGCCTCGGCATCGACCGCACGCTCGAGCGGGAAGCCGAGACGCCGCCAGTAGGGCCCGCCGTTTAGAAGATTTAGAACGCCTTGAAGGTGATGATGGTGTGGGTGTTCTGGATGCCGGAGATGGTTTGGACTTTTTCGTTGACGAAGTGGCCGATGTCGGTGCCGTCATCGACATAGAACTTCACCAACAGGTCGTAGTCGCCGGCGGTCGAATAGATTTCCGAGGCGATCTCGGAATCGGCGAGGCGGTTCGCGACCTCGTAGGCCTTGCCGAGCTGGCACTTGATCTGAACGAAGAACGGGGCCATCGCGCGCCTCTCCATCGGGCCGATTGTTCCGCGAAGCAATCAGAAAGGCATCAAAGACGCAAGAGCCGCCGGATCGCCGAATAGACTTGCCTCGGTGGGAGTGCGCTCCTAGTTTTGCAATGCGATGAAGCTCGATCTTTCGCTCTACGTTCTCGTTGATCCGGCGGTTGCGCGCGGCAAGCCGCTCGCGGCACTCGCCGCCGCGGCGGCAAGAGGTGGCGCTACGCTGGTGCAATTGCGCGATAAGCTCGGCGCGACTCGACAGCTTATCGACGAGGCGCTCGCGATCAAGCATGCGCTCCGCGGCTCCGGCGTGCCGCTCATCGTCAACGACCGCGCCGACGTCGTGCTCGCGGCGAGTGCGGACGGCATTCATGTCGGCGGCGACGATATCGATCCCGCCACCCTGCGCCGGCTCCTCGGCCCGCGCGCGATCATCGGCGTTTCGATCAAGAACGAATCCGATATCGCGGCACTTCCGCCCGGCGCAGTCGACTATGCCGTCATCGGCGGCGTGTTCGCGACCACGAGCAAGGACAACCCCGATCCTCCTATCGGGATCGAGGGCTTGCGCCGCCTGCGCGAGCTGTTGCGCGCGCGCGCGCCGCAAGTGCCGGTCGGCGCCATTGCCGGGATCAACGAGGAGAACGCGGCTGCGGTGATTGGCGCCGGCGCGGAAGGAATCGCGGTCATCTCCGCGGTGATCGCGGCCGCCGACGCGGAAGCGGCGGCGCGGCGGCTCCGCGCTCTCGTCGATGGCGCGCGAGCGAAGAACGAGAGTTCCGCATGACGGCGCCGATCGCGCTCACCATTGCGGGTTCGGACTCGGGCGGGGGCGCCGGCATCCAGGCCGACCTCAAGACGTTCTCGGCGCTCGGCGTATATGGCGCGTCGGTGATCACCGCGCTCACCGCGCAGAACACGCGCGGCGTCGCGGGGGTGTTCGATATTCCGGCCGATTTCGTCGCGGCGCAAATGGATGCGGTTTTTTCCGATCTCGCTGTCGCCGCGACCAAGATCGGCATGCTTTCGCGCGCTGAGACGATCGAGGCGGTGGCGTCGGGTCTCGACCGTCACGCGGCGAAAAACCTGGTGCTGGATCCCGTCATGGTGGCGACCTCGGGCGATCCGTTGTTGCGGCCGGACGCCGTCGCCACCATGAAGCGGCTCTTGATTCCGCGCGCGCTTCTAGTCACGCCCAATCTGGCGGAAGCGGCGGTGCTTCTCGGCACGCCGCTCGCTACCAACGAGGCGGAGATGGGCAAGCAGGGAGAGGCCATTCTTTCGCTCGGATGCAAGGCCGTGCTCGTCAAGGGCGGCCACGGCACCGGGCCGCACGCGGTCGACATTCTCGTCGATCGCGGCGGCTTGCGCCGCTATCCGGCGCGCCGTTTCGACACGCAAAACACCCACGGCACGGGCTGCACGCTTTCGTCGGCGATCGTTGCGGGGCTTGCGAAAGAATTGCCGCTTGCCGACGCCGTCGCGGCGGCGAAGGATTTCGTCACCGGCGCGATCGAAGCCGCGCACCGGCTGTCGGTCGGCAAGGGCCGCGGCCCGGTGCATCATTTCCACGCTCGCTGGCCGAAAGCGTGAGGCGACAGGCTTTTCGCCAATCTCAAATATTGAGGCCGCATTCCGGCCGGCTACTCCGCCCGAAAGCATCGTGGGGAAGGGCCAACGCCGCTGGATGGGGGATATGCAGTCAGAAAGATGGAGGAACCATGGTTCCTCCTAAGTCACGACTTTGTGTTTGCGAGAACGGATTGCGGACTGTAGGTTTGTAGCCATGGCGTTCCGCCTCAACCGCCGTTTCACCGCGCTCGCGACCGCGATGCTCTTTAGCATCAGCGTCGCCGCCCATGGGTTCGCAGCGAGCCATGCGAACATGAAAGCCATGGACGTTATGGCCGCGAGCGATATGCAACCTTCCACTCCCGATTCCGGTTGCGGAGGAAATGACGGCGGCGGCATGGCGTGCTTCGCACTTTGCGCCAGCACCGTTGCGATTCTTCCCGCGTCAGTAGCTTTGCCCATGACGATGGCCATGCCGCAGCCGCTTTCACACGCGGAACAGTTCATGGCGTCGCGCGGCAGTCCTCCCGAACCCGCCCCTCCTCGATCCATCATCCTGAGTTAAGGCGCGAAAGTCTCGCGCCTTCCCCGCACCGCCGTATGCATTTGCGTCCGACGGACGGAAAAATGTGCTTGTCCGCTTGCTGCATTTGTCTCAGCGACGCGTCCGAGCAGTCAATTTGACTTTGGAAAATGGCGACGACGATCGAAGAAGGAATTCGGCCATGGCCGAGTCACGCAAACGACTCAACCTCAAGATCAATGGCATGCACTGCGTCAATTGCGAGGTCTTCATCGAGCGCAGCCTCAAGAAGGTCTCCGGCGTTAGCCGGGTGAATGCAAACTATGGCGCGGGCGAAGTCGAAGTCGTCTACTCCGGCGAACTCGATCTCCACCGTCTGCAAAGCGCTATCGCCGATGACGGCTACACCATTGTGTCGTCCGACGAGCCGGAGATCGGCGTGGTTGATCGCCAGGAAAGTACCAAGCTCGAATATCTGGAGATCGGCGCGGCGTTTCTGGTTCTCGCCGGCCTGTTCTTCTTCTTGAAGGAATTCGACCTCCTGCCGCGCGGTTTCGGCATCACGGATAATATGAGTTACGGGCTCGTATTCCTGATCGGTCTCGTCGCCTCGGTCTCGACCTGCATCGCGGTCACCGGCGGTCTATTGGTCGCGCTAGCGGCGAAATATAACGAGGCGAATTCGCACTTCACGAATTTCCAGAGGCTGCAGCCGCACATCTATTTCAACGTAGGCCGTGTCGTCTCCTACACGCTGCTCGGCGGCGCGGTGGGAGGGCTCGGCTCGACGCTCACGCTCACGCCGGGAGCGAACGGCGCGCTCACGATCGTCGCGAGCCTGATCATGATTTTGCTCGGCTTGCAGATGCTGAAGCTCCTCCCTTCGCTCGGCCGCTTGCAGCCGCGAATGCCGAAATTCCTCGCCCACAAGATTCATGATCTTTCGACGAGCGGCACGAAGGGCGCGGCACTTCTCCTCGGCGCCTCCACGTTTTTTCTGCCCTGCGGCTTCACGCAAGCTCTGCAGCTCTACGTGCTTTCCAAGGGCAGTTTCGCGATCGGCGCGCTGACGATGCTCGCCTTCGTTCTCGGCACGCTTCCCGCTCTCACCTCGCTGTCGGCGCTTTCGAGTTTCGCCCGCGGCAATTTCCAGCGCTACTTTCTCAAGCTCGCGGGTGCCGCGGTAATTTTCCTCGGCGTCGCCAACATTCAATACGGGATCGTTCTCACCGGCACGAGCGTAAACGCAGCGTCGCCGCCCGTGACCACGAAAATCGCGCAACAGAGCGAGCCGGCGAAACCAGCCACGCCGCAAACAACCGCAGAAGCGCCCGCCGTCGAGCCGCAAATTGTGAATATGAAAGTGGATGGCCTCGATTACATCCCCAATCAATTCACCGTCACGCAGGGCGTACCGGTGGAGTGGAATATCGACGCCGAGCATGCGCAGGGCTGCGGCCGCATCCTCATCGCGCCGAGGCTTGGAATACAGAAGCTTCTCTACGGCTTCGCCGTCAACACCGTCAAATTCACGCCGCAAGAAACGGGCGACTTCTACTTCAACTGCGGCATGGGGATGATGACGCCCGGCTCCAAATTCACGGTGATCCCGAACAAGGGGAGCTGAGCGATGAACGAACACGCCACGGCAGCGCTCGCTCCTGACCGGCGGGGCATGGACGCTTTGAAAATTGCGACGTTCGGCATTTCCGGCATGCACTGCGCTTCATGCTCGGTGCGGAACGAACGCGTGCTTAGCAAGCTCAAGGGTGTTCACAGCGCGAGCGTGAATTTGGCGACGCATAGCGCCCGCGTTGAATTCGACGAATCCGTTTTGTCGGAACGCGCGATTCATCAGGCCGTCGTCGAGGGCGGCTATGGCGTGCTGACCCAGGAATCCGCGCAGGATCACAAGGAACGGGCCCGGCGGGAATTGCAGTCGGCACGGAGGAAGGCATTTCTCGCACTCTCATTCGCATTCCCGGTGGTGGTGCTCGCGATGTTCAACATCGACCTGCCTTGGGCGTTTCGCGGGCAGAACGCGAGCGTATGGATCGAGGCGGCACTCAGCTCCGTGGTCATTCTCGGTTTCGGCCGGGAATTTCATATCGGCATGGTGCGGCAGGCGCGCAATCTCGCGGCCAATATGGACACGCTCATTTCCTTGGGGACGCTCGCGGCGCTCCTTTACAGCTTGTGGGCGATGCTCGCGGGCGAGCACCATCTCTACTTTGAAACCGGCGCCGTGATTGCCGCGCTCATCCTGCTCGGGCGTTACTTCGAAGCCAGTAGCCGCGGACGGGCGAGCGAAGCCATCGAAAAGCTCATGGAGCTGGGAGCCAAGACCGCTCACATCAGCCGGGATGGCAAGGAAGAGGATATTCCGATTGAAGACGTGAAGGTTGGAGACGTTCTCTTGGTCAAACCGGGCGAAAAAGTTCCCGTGGACGGAAAAGTCGTCAAGGGCGCCTCCAGCGTCGACGAATCGATGCTCACTGGCGAAAGCATGCCGGTCGGCAAGGCAAGTGGCGACGATGTATTCGGCGCGACGATCAATCTCAGCGGTGCGTTTCAAATGCGGACCACGAAAGTGGGCGCCGATACGACGCTCGCCCAGATCGTGAAAATGGTCGCCGAGGCGCAGGTCAACAAGGCGCCGATTCAAAAACTCGCCGATCAGGTTTCCGGCGTCTTTGTGCCGGTCGTGCTTGCGATCGCGGCTGTCACGGCGGCGGGTTGGTATTTCTTCACCGGCGACATCTATCAGAGCTTTATTCCAGCGGTTGCCGTGCTGGTGATTGCTTGCCCGTGTTCGCTCGGTCTCGCCACACCCACAGCAATTATGGTCGGCACCGGATTGGGCGCGAAACGCGGAATCCTCATCAAGAACGGAGAGGCGCTGGAGCGAGGCAAGAAGATCGACGTGGTCGTGTTTGACAAAACCGGCACGCTCACCGAAGGCAAGCCCAAAGTCACCGATATTGCTTGCAATGAAAAAATAGATGCGGACGAACTTCTCCGTCTTGCCGCGAGCCTGGAAAAATTATCCGAACATCCGTTGGCGCAAGCCATTGTTCGTGAGGCCGAAAAAAAGAATCTGCCGCTTTCGGAAGTGCATGATTTTGCAAATCAGGCGGGAAAAGGAGTGCAAGGAAGAATCGGCGACAAAGCCATTTCGGTGGGAAGCGTTCGCCTGGCGCTGGAGAGCGGTATTTCGCTTGGTCCTCAGGCCGGGGCCGTCGAAAAATATAAATCCGGCGCAAAAACGGTGATTGCCGTTACGCGCAACCGCGAACTCGCCGGGATCATCGCCGTCGCGGATACGCTGAAAGAAGATGCCAAGGCCGCTATCGATCTGCTGCGTGCCCAGGGTATCGAAACCGTGGTGATCACCGGCGACAACCAAAGGACCGCCGAGGCGATCGCCAAACAAATCGGCATCGATAAGGTATTCGCCGAAGTGCTGCCGCAAGAGAAAGCAGAAAAAGTCCGCGCCCTTCAGCAAGGCGGCCAACGCGTCGCCTTCGTTGGCGACGGCATCAACGACGCGCCCGCCCTTGTGCAAGCAGACTTGGGCATCGCCATCGGCACCGGCACGGACATCGCGATCGAGGCCGGAAACATCGTGTTGGTGAAAGGTAACCCGCTGAAGGTGGTCGAAGCGTTGAACCTTTCGCGGCTGACCTTCAAGACGATCCGGCAGAATATGTTCTGGGCATTTTTCTATAATGTCGCTGCCATTCCGCTGGCGGCATTCGGGCTCCTCAATCCGATGGTGGCGGCGGGCGCCATGGCGATTTCAAGCGTAAGCGTGGTGGGAAATAGTTTGAGAATTAGAAGACAAAAACTATTGTAAGATTTGTCCTAATGGTCCCGAGTTATTTGCATGATCGAGCAGTCCACCATCACCTGCCCCAAATGCGGTCATCAAGCCGTGGAACAGATGCCAACTGATGCTTGCCGGTTCTTTTATGAGTGCAAGGGCTGCGGAGAGCGGCTTAAGCCTCTGCCCGGCCACTGCTGTGTGTTCTGTTCGTACGGCACCGTACAATGTCCGCCGATGCAAGAAGGACATGCTTGCTGCTCGAACTGAGAATGTTCGCTTTGGGTCGGAAGCGGAAGTTGCGATAGGGTTTCTTTTGGCGTTTTCTGCCGACGCGAAAAGCGTAGACCGATCTTCGGCAGGAGACTTTGAGATGCGAAAACTAGCAAACTTCGTCGCAACGCTCTTAGTGGCTGGCATGTGGGCCACGAGTGCGTTCGCGCACGTGACGCTGGAGCGGACCAGCCCGCCGGTCGGGGGCAGCGTCTCGGGCTCGCCCGGCGAGGTCAGGCTTTGGTTCAGCGAAGTCGTCGAGCCCCGCTTTTCCGGCGCCGAGGTGACCGGCCCTTCAGGGCGCGTGGGCGGCCGCGCCTCGGTTTCCGGCAATCAGTTGGTCATCGGCCTGCCGCAGCTTGCGCCCGGCAGTTATCGCGTGAACTGGCACGTGATCTCGACCGACACGCACAAGATGGAAGGCTCGTTTACGTTCGAGGTGAGGCCGTGACGCCCGGCCATGGATGAGTTCCTCGTTACCGCGCGGCTCGTGCACTTTGCCGCGGCGACGCTCCTGTTCGGGGCATCGCTGTTTTCGCTTTATGCCAGTCAAGAGCTTTCGAAACGCGTCGGCGCTGCGTTCGATCGCTGGCTGAAAAATACGTTGCTCTTCGCGGCGGTAGCGGCACTTCTCTCCGGGCTCGCGTGGTGGGACGCGCTCGCCGTCTCCATGGGCGAGGGCTGGGCGGATGCGTTGAATGTCGAAACGCTCAAAGCGGTTCTGTTCGATACCGAATTCGGGCGCGTGTGGATCTGGCGGCTCGCGATTTCGGCGTTGTTAATTTTCGTTCTCTTGTTCGTCCGCCGAAGCGATTGGACTCCTCGCATCAATTTTCTCGTCGCGGGCCTGGCCGCGGCTTTGCTTGTCTCGCTCGCCGGGGTTGGCCATGCGACGATGCATGAGGGCGCGGTTCATCAAACGGCGCAGGCCATTCATCTTATCGCGGCAGGAGCCTGGGTCGGTGGCCTCGTGCCGCTCAGCTATGTACTCGGCAAAGCTTCGTCGGCGAGGACAGGCACTTGGACGACGCACGCTCTTTACGCGCTGCCGCGCTTCTCCCGCGTCGGTTACTTCGCGGTGAGCTTCGTTCTTCTTTCCGGCTGCTTGATTGGTTGGCAGATGCTCGGCGGCTGGTCCGAGTTGTTCGGCACGCTTTATGGCCGCGTCGTGCTCGCGAAATTTTTTCTCTTCTCGCTGATGACAACGATCGCGCTGTTCAACCGCTTTTATTTGATGCCGCGCATAGCGGCGGCGCGAAAGGGCGCGAAACCCAGGCCCGATCAGCTCCGCCTGCTTTGGCGGAGCGTCATCGTCGAGCAGGGGATTGCGCTCGCGGCCCTCATGGCCGCGAGCATCCTCGGCACGCTTCAGCCCTAAGGCTGAAGGTGTTCACTTCGCAGGCACCACCTTCTGCCGCTGCTCGCCCAGGCCCTCGATCCCGAGCGTCACCATGTCGCCCGGCTTGAGCCATTTCGGCTCAGGCTTCATGCCTTGCGCGACGCCGGGCGGCGTGCCGGTGGTGATGATATCGCCGGGCTCGAGCACGAAAAATTGCGAGCAGTACCAGACGAGATTCTCGGCGCCGAAGATCATGGTCCGGGTCGAGCCGTGCTGGCGCTTTTCGCCGTTGACGTTGAGCCACATCTTCAGGTTCTGCACGTCCTTGATTTCGTCCTTGGTTACGAGCCAGGGGCCGACGGGGCCGAAGTTCTCCGCGCCCTTGCCCTTACCCCATTGCGTACCGCCGCGGTCGATCTGGAAGGCGCGCTCGGAGACGTCGTTGCAGATGGTATAGCCGGCGATGTAGCTCGCGGCTTCCGCTTCGGATTTGATGTAGCGCCCGCGTTTGCCGATGACGATGCAAAGCTCCACTTCCCAATCGAGCTTGGTCGAGCCCTTGGGGATGATGATATTGTCGTTCGGCCCGCAGATGCAGTTCGGCGCCTTGGCGAAGATGATCGGCTCCTTCGGCAAGGGCATGCCGACCTCGGCCGCGTGGTCGGAGAAATTCAGTCCGATCGCGATAAAATGCCGCACATGGGCGATCGGCGGTCCGAGCCGGGGCTTGCCGGGGACGCGCGGCAGTTTTTCGATCTTCGCCTTTTTGATCTTGGCGAGGCCCGCCGGCGAGATCGTCTCGCCATTGATGTCCGGCACGATCTTCGAGAGGTTCCGGATGTGACCGTCCTTATCGACGATGCCGGGCTTTTCGCGGCCGGGTGGGCCGAAGCGCACGAGCTTCATGGGCGTTCCTCTTTGATTCCGGGATGAGAGACTTGCGGGGAGGGGATCATGCGATGCCCGCGCGCGGCCGACAAGGGAGGTTCAGTCGCCGGTCGGCGAGATGCGGAATTCGAGCACGTCCTCGCGGGCACGCAGCCGCTCGGCGAGGCGTTTCACGTTCTCTACGTCGATCGTCTGGATCGTCATGCGGTATTCGTATACGCGGCCATCCTCGTCGAGCCGATAGCTCATATTGGCGATGGAGAATCCATTCCCCGAGATCAGCTTGCGGACTTCTTCCTCCGGCATGATGTGGGCGCGGGCGAAGCGGATGACGTGATGGGCATAGAACTGGCTCGGCATCTTCGCTTCGATCCAGCGGAAGGCCGAAAGCGTGCCGAGCGTTGCGATCGTCCCGAGCAAAGCCGGATAGTAGAAGCCGACACCGTAGAGAATGCCGAGCGCCGCCGTGATCCAGATCGAGGCGGCGGTGGTGAGCCCCCGCACCGAAAGCCCTTCCTTGAAGATTACGCCGGCGCCGAGGAAGCCGATGCCGGTCATGATGCCCTGCGCCATGCGCTGCGGATCGGCGCGGATCGTGTCCGGCAGGGCGGACGTCAACCAATCCGATTGATAGACGGTGATCATCATCAGCACGGCCGAAGCGAGACAGACGAGGGCGTGCGTGCGAAACCCCGCCGGACGCCCGTGGAAACTGCGCTCGAGCCCGATCAGGCTGCCGGCGAGCCAGGCCGAGGCAAGATGGACAGTGATTTCGAGATAGTGCGGTGTGAGCATGCCGAAGTAATATTGCACGAAAACCCGTCGCGCCGAAAGCAAGTTTCATCGCGGCATCAATGTCGTGGCGGCTAGCGCGTGAAATACAAAACGTGAGGCGTGTGATGCGTGACAAGCGCGATAAGCGGGTTTAATTTGCGGCGGTGAATACCGCTGTTACCATGACCCGCCTGCCCGCCGCCACCGACGTTGAAGACGCCGCGCGCGTGCTGGCGGGTGTCGCCGTGCGAACGCCGCTCGTATCGAGCGCGGTGCTCGATCAGATCACCGGCGGGCGCGTATTCCTGAAGGCGGAAGTCCTCCAGCGTACCGGCTCGTTCAAATTCCGCGGCGCCTATAACCGCATCGCGCGCATTGCCGAAAGCGGACGCGCCGGCGGCGTCGTGGCCTTTTCCTCCGGCAATCATGCGCAAGGTGTCGCGGCGGCGGCGAAGCTGCGCGGGCTTCCGGCGCTGATCGTGATGCCCCGCGACGCGCCGGCGGCGAAAATCGAGCGGACGAAATCGCACGGCGCCGAGGTCGTGTTCTACGACCGCGAGCGCGAGGACCGCGAGGAAATCGGCCGCAAGTACGCACGAGAACGCAATGCGACGCTCGTTCCACCCTTCGACGATCCTTACGTCATCGCCGGCCAAGGAACCGTCGGCCTTGAAATCTGCGAGGATTTGTCGGCGCAGGGGCTCGCGCCCGACATCGTCATGATGCCGGCGTCGGGCGGCGGCATGGCCGCCGGCATTTCGCTCGCGGTAAAGGAGCGGCATCCCGCGGCGCGTATCCTGACCGTCGAGCCCGCTGGCTTCGACGATCACGCGCGTTCTTTCCTCGCCGGGAAGCGCGTGCGCGGCGCGCATCACTCAGGCTCGATCTGCGATGCGTTGCTCATGCCCGAGCCCGGCAAGCTCACCTTCGAGATCACGCGCCGGCTCGTCGGCGAAGGGCTTTCCGCCACCGACGATGAAGTGCGCGCGGCGATGCGCTTCGCCTTCAGCGAATTGAAACTCGTGGTGGAGCCGGGGGGCGCGGTCGCGCTCGCAGCACTGCTCGCCCGCAAGTTCGACGTGCGCGGTAAAATCGCGGCCGCGGTGCTTTCGGGCGGGAATGTGGACGCGAAGCTGTTCGCCGAAACGATTGCCGGCTGAACTCAGCTGGCGGCCGAGGACAGATCCGAGAACTTCTTCAGTCCGCCCTCCTGCGCCGCCTCGAACAGCGTCTCGATCGCCCGGTCGAGTTCGGCCGTCCGCCCTTGCAGATCGCGCGAGAAATCGAGCACCGACTTCGACGCATCTTGCGTCTCGAGAATGGCGTCCTCGACCGTCTTGAGCGCGTCCGACACCGTGGAGGCGTTGGCGGCGGTGCGGCCGGCGCTCGCCGTGATGCTGCCGGTGACGCTGGTTTGTTCGTCGACGGCGGTCGCGACCGTTTCGACGATGGTGGCGATCTGGCCGATCGATTTTCCGGTACCGGCGATCTCACTAACGGAGAACCGCGTCGCTTCCTCGACGACCGCGATCTGCCGGCCGATCTCTTCCGTCGCCTTCGACGTTTGCGTCGCGAGCGACTTTACTTCGGATGCGACCACGGCAAAGCCGCGGCCAGCTTCGCCCGCGCGCGCCGCCTCGATGGTGGCGTTCAGCGCCAGCAAGTTCGTCTGTGCCGCGACGTCGGCGATGAGGTTGACGACCGAGCCGATCTTGCCGACCGCGTCGGAGAGCGAGCGGATGGCGATGTTCGCGCGCTCGGACGAGTCCACGCCTTCGCGCGCCATCGCTGCACTTCTCGCAGCCTGCGTGTGAATTTCCGCGATTGAGGTCGTGAGCTGTCCGGTGGCCGCGGCCATCTCGCCGGCGTTGAGGGCGGTATTTCCGGCGGCCTTGGCGGCGGCGTTGGCATTTACCGAAGCGCCTTCCGCGAGGCCGGAGAGCTTGGTCGAGGCATCGCCGAGCGAGGTGACGGCGCTGCCGACGGTTTGCCGGATGCCCTTGGCGGTGGCGGCGAAATCGCCGAGCGCGCTTGCCAGCGCCTCGCTTCGCCTCTTGGATTCGCGAAACACGAGGCTGTAATGGATGGAGACGGCGGTCGCGCAATCCAGTGCGAAAACACGCGACACCGTATCGACGAGGCGCAACGCATGGCCTTTCGATTGGAAGCGGCGCGCCGCGACCAATCGAATAAATTCCGTCAGCAGGGATTGGGCGACGCCGGAGCGGCTTCGCATATCGTGGCCGAGCTTGCGCTCGGCCTCGACATGATCCTTGCAGTCCTGGATCCATTGCTCGTCGAACGGATTGCAAAAAAGCCGCTCGGCATATTTCAGGATCATCTGCTTATAGGGGCTGTCGCCGCGATTTAGAATCTTGTCGGCAAGATAAGGCGCGCCCCTGCGAACCAATTCATAGTGATGCTCGATGACGGCGTCGAGTTCTGGCCCGAGAATTTCCCAAGCCTCACGGCGCAGCGCCATAGTCTCGGCGTCGATCTGATAAAGCGTCAGACCCACTTGGTAGGCGGGATGGACCGGCATTTTCATCTGGGACGATGCTGCTCTAAGGGTGTTTGCCGACTCTGCGTTTATCCAAATAATAAATCGTTAACCTCGCGCCCGCGAAAGCGGCAGCCTGCGTATTTCTTGGGCCGGCGGCCTCTTGCTCAGGAAAAAAGCGCCATTCGCTCGGCGGGCGAAAGCGCTTCGATCGCCTCGCGGAGCCGGGCGGAAAGTTTCGACGGCGCGGGCGGTGCCGCGGGCGCCGGGGCGGCCTCGGTTTCTCTGGCACTAACCGGTTCTCTGACGGTAACCGGGGGGGCGGGCGGTCCGGCCGGCACGATCCCGGTCTCGCCCATCTCAAGATCGGCCGCGACCTTATCCGCGATTTCGTCTCCGGCCGCGGGGGCGGTTTCGGCCCAGCCAATATCATCGCTGCGATCGACCGCGATCAAATCGTCGATCTCGGATTGCCCGAGCCCTTCGCCCGGCCGCGCCGGACCGTGGGCGAGTGGAGCTTCGCTCTCGGCTTCCGCTTCCGGCGCGTCATGTTCGGAGATACGCAGGATGTCGATCATCGCGTCGATGCGCGCTTCGAGAAAACGCATGACTTTGACGATGCGGCGAATGCGCTGGCCGGTGAGGTCCTGGAAGGAGCAGGCCGTGTAGGCTTCGGCCGCTTGCGCATCCAGCTGGTCGCAAACGGCGGGGTCGGTGCCTTGCTCGCGCAGTGTCCAGGCAATTTCCTGAATGCGCTCGATGGCGGTGAGGAGTTCGGATGTCGCCTTTTCCGTAGCCCCGACGATGGCGTCGAGTTCGTCGGTGGCGATTCCGATCTTCCCCTCCCGATCTTCCGCCGGCTTGATCGAAGCGATCTCCTGCTTGGTCTGGGAAATCGCGGCGGCCATTTCGATGAGGTCGAGGCGCATGCGCTCGGCGCTGTGAGCGCCTGGCCGCTCCCGCAGGCTGCGCTCCAGTTGCTCGATCGCCTTCAGGACGAGCCTGGTATCGGCCTGGCGATTGCGGTGCATGTGTTCGCCCAGGAACCAGCGCCCGCGTGCGGTCTCCAGTACCGCGCTCATGATCGTTTCGTAGTCGGCCTCGGTCATTGGGTCTGGGGGCGGATTCGTCATGGCGGCTCCAGGTCCGCAAGAAGTTCGCGAAGGCGGTATAACGCGAACGAATCTCCACCCGAATCTTCTAGGGCGAGCTTACCCATGAACCGAGTCTCGGCCAATGCGCGATCCACGGCCAAAGGCGTGGCAGGGCCGCTCGCGACCGCCGCGGCCTACATCACCTTGTGCGCCACGATTGGCGTGCAGATGCCGTTCTTCCCCCTGTTTCTCACTGCGCGCGGCCTTGGTCCCGAGGCGGTCGGGCTCGCCATCGCCATGCCGATGGCGATTCGCCTGTTCGCGATGCCGCTGGCGGGGATTGTGTCGGACAAGAGCGGCGCGCCGCGGGCGCTCCTCGCCATCCTCGGCCTCGCCTCCGCGGCGGCTTTCGCCCTCGTGGGGCTGGTGCAGGGCACGGCCGCGATCCTGCTCGCGGTAGGACTGGCGGCGGTCGTCTGGAGCCCGGCTTACACCTTGCTCGATTCCTATACGGTGCAGCTCGCGAAGCGACGCGCGGTGGATTACGGGCGGTCGCGGCTTTGGGGCTCGGCTTCCTTCGTTGCCGCCAACCTTGCGGTCGGATATCTGCTCAATTTCGCGAGCCCTGGCGCCGTTATTTGGCTGATCGCGGGCCCGTGCCTCTCGTTCGCGCTCGCGGCGCGTTTCTTGCCGGCGCTCGCGCACCCCGAACATGAAATGCGCTTGCCTATCGCGCGCCGGCCGAAGGTATTGCTGCTCGGTGTTGCCGCCGCGGCGCTGGTGCAGGCGAGCCACGCGCTTCTCTACGCGTTCTCGTCGCTGCAGTGGACCGCGCAGGGGCTCACGCCCGGGGTCGTCGGCCTTCTATGGTCGCTCGGCACCATCGCCGAGATCGTTCTGTTTTTCGCCGGGACGAAACTGGTGCGCAAAATTCCGGCGCTCCGTTTGATCGCGCTTGGCGGCTTCGCGGCGACGTTGCGCTTCGGCGCATTCGCACTCGACCCGCCCGCCTCGTCCATCGCGCTGTTGCAGCTTCTGCACGCGTTCAGCTTCGGCGCCACGCATCTGGGTTTGATGGCGCTGATCGCCGACCACGTGACCGGGCGTCAGGCGGGGCGGGCGCAGACTTACGCCTCGGCGGTGCTCGGGCTCGTGATGGCGGCGGCGACGATCGCCGCGGGTCCGCTTTATGTGCGATGGGGTGCCGCGGCCTATGGCTGGTTCGCGGCACTCGCCGCGATCGGCGGGCTGCTCGCACTGTCTGGGCGCGCTCAACCCCACAAGGCGGGCATGGGTGGAGAAATTTCCGCGCCGCTATAACAGAGCCCCTCCGGTCGGTCGCGAGCGAGAAGCAGTGGACCGTCGAGATCGACGAAGCGCGCGCGCGAAGCGAGCAATAAAGCGGGTGCGACGCCGAGCGAGGTTCCGACCATCGAGCCCAGCATGATTCCAAAGCCTTGGCGGAGGGCAGCATCGGCGAGCGCCAGCGCTTCGGTGAGGCCACCGCTCTTATCGAGCTTGATGTTCACGAGATCGTATTTGCCGCGGAGCGCCGGAAGGCTCGCGCGGTCGTGCACGCTTTCGTCGGCGCAGATGGGCACGATGCGTTCGATTTGCAGGAGGGCGCCGTCGTCGCCGGAGGGCAACGGTTGCTCGATCAACTCCACGCGCGCTTCCACGCAGGCGGCGAAATTCGTCGCGAGATCGCCGCTCCGCCATCCTTCATTGGCATCGACGATCAGCCGCGCATCGGGTCTTGCCTCCCGCACGGCGCGAAGCCGGGCCGGGTCGCCCGCGGCACCGAGCTTGAGCTTCAGCAGCGGAAAATCCGCGCGCCGCGCGGCCTCGGCCATGACCACGGGTGTGTCGAGCGAGATGGTGTAGGCGGTGATCACCGGGGCGGGGGCGGGGAGGCCCGCGATTTCCCAAACGCGTTTGCCCGCGCGCTTCGCCGCGAGGTCCCAGAGCGCGCAGTCGATGGCGTTGCGCGCGGCGCCCGCGGGTAGCGCCGATTGCAACGCGTCGCGATCGAGACCCTCGCCGATTCGAGCCGCGAGCGCTTCGATCGCGGCGCGCACGCTGTCGAGCGTTTCGCCATAGCGCGCATAGGGTACGCATTCGCCGCGCGCGCGGAGATCGCCGTCATGGATTTCCGCGACGATAACTTCCGCCTCGGTCTTGGCGTCGCGGCTGATGGCAAAACGCCCGATCAGGGGCCAGCGTGAAACCGCGAGAGCGAAGCGCAATGGCATATTCATTCGGCTTTTGAGGCGGAGGTGGAGGAGCGCGGCGCCAAGACCGCCATCGAATAGCAGACTCTCTACCGTAGCCGTGTTGCTTGTCTCAAACACCGCATCGCGCGGGGGCGAAGTGCCGCCGGAACGAAATTAACCTTTCATTAACCTAATAAGGTAAACGGCATTTAAGAACTCTTATCAATTTGTTAATCTAGTTTTTGAGGCATTCGAAGGGCGGACATAGTGCGGGCAACAATTTGTGTGAGTTTTGGCCCCTGATCGGGGGTCATTGCTTGCCGGTTGATCGGGGGCGCATTCGCGGGGCCCATCCGCAACGCTTCCACCAATTTCCTTCCCCTCGCTTGTCGGCCCGAAGAGGGCCTCGCAAAAGCTTCGTGCTTTTGCGTCGACGAAGGAGCGGCTTCGTGACGGCAGGGACTTTGACTGTACTCAGCGGCCAATCGAGCGGCGAGCGCCTCGCTTTTGCGGCGGCCGGATCGTGGACGGCCGAGCACGCGCAAGCGCTCGAGCCGCTGGTTGACGCTGCCACCCGCCCCAATTCGCCCGTGAAAAGCGTCGCCCTCGACACAGCGCGGATCGACCGGCTCGACTCGTTTGGCGCGTGGCTGTTGGAACGGGCGCTCCGCACCTGGAGCGCGCAAGGGTGCGAAGCCAAGCTCGTCGGTCTGCGCGACGATTACCGCGGCTTGTTCGACAAGATCCACGCCGGCACGCAGAAATTGACGCCCGAGCCGCCCAAGCAGAACTCCGTCATTGCTACATTGGAAAGTGTCGGCATAACCATGGCGACGGTCGGCAACGACCTTCTGCTGCTGGCGGACATGGTGGGGGCGCTGATCGTCGCGTTGAAGCGGGTGTTGTTGCACCCGTCGACCTTCCGGCTCACCTCGATGGTGAACCATCTTCAGCGCGTGGGATGGCAAGCCGTGCCGATCATTCTGCTGATCACCGTTCTGATCGGCGCCATCCTCGCCCAGCAAGGCATCTTCCATTTCCGCAAATTCGGCGCCGACATCTACGTCGTCGATATGGTCGGCGTCTTGGTGTTGCGCGAATTGGGCGTCTTGATCGTGTGCATCATGGTGGCCGGCCGTTCCGGCAGCTCGTACACCGCCGAACTCGGCGCGATGAAAATGCGCGAGGAAATCGACGCGCTCCGCACGATGGGCTTCGATCCCGTCGAAGTCCTGATCCTTCCGCGCATCATTGCGCTGGTGATCGCCGTGCCGATCCTGACCTTGTTCGGCTCGATGGCGGCACTTTATGGCGGCGGCTTTGTGTCGTGGCTCTATGGTGGGATTGCACCGGAGGTGTTTCTGTCGCGCCTGCGCGAAGCAATCGACGTCGGGACGTTCGAGGTGGGGATGATCAAGGCGCCGTTCATGGCGCTTGTCATCGGGCTCGTCGCCTGCGTCGAAGGACTGCAGGTCGAGGGCAGCGCGGAGTCGCTCGGCGAGCGGACGACGAATTCCGTGGTCAAGTCGATTTTTCTCGTCATCGTGCTCGACGGCGTTTTCGCCATGTTCTTCGCCGCGATCGGAATGTAGCGATGGCAACAGCTTCGCGAGATGCCGTCATCCGGGTGAAGGATCTGATCGTCGATCTCAAAGGGCATCGGATCCTCGACGGCGTGACACTCGACGTTTATCGCGGCGAGATCCTCGGCTTCGTCGGCGCCTCGGGCGCCGGCAAGTCGGTGCTCACACGCACCATCATCGGGCTTCTTCCGAAGCAAGCGGGCCGCATCGAAGTGTTCGGCGCCGATCTCGACAAGGTGGAGGACACGGCGCATCGGGCGATCGAGCGGCGCTGGGGCATTCTGTTCCAGCAGGGCGCGCTGTTCTCCTCGCTTACCGCCGGCCAGAATGTCGAGTTTCCGATGCTCGAATATCTCGATCTTTCGCCGCGCCTCACCGTCGAAATGGCGATCGCCAAGCTCGAAATGGTGGGTCTCAAGCCCGACGTCTATCGGAAATATCCCTCCGAGCTCTCAGGCGGCATGATCAAGCGCGTGGCACTTGCCCGCGCGCTCGCGCTCGATCCCGAAATCCTGTTCCTGGACGAGCCCACCTCCGGGCTCGACCCGATCAGCGCTCACGAATTCGACGAATTGATCCTGACCCTGCAGCAAACTTCGGGTATGGCGGTTTTCATGGTAACCCATGATCTCGACAGCCTTTATACGATCTGCGACCGGATTGCCGTCCTTGGGGATGGCAAGATCAAGGAAGCGGGCACGATGGATGTGATGCTCGCCTCGGAACAGCCTTGGTTGAAGGCTTATTTCCACGGCGCGCGGGCGCGTGCGGACCGGCAGGTTACGGCGAAGCATTTACAGCGGAGTTGATCGATGGAGCGGAAGGCGAATTACGTTTTGATTGGGTTGTTCACCTTTGCGGCGATCGCCGCCGCTTTCGCTTTTGTCTTTTGGATCCATTATACGTCCGACAAAAAGCAAGGCGTCGCCTATCGCGTGATATTCGACGGCGCGGTTTCCGGGCTCCGCGTCGGCAGCTCGGTGTTGTTCAACGGCATTCGCGTCGGCGAGGTGACCGCTCTGCGGCTCAATCCCGACACTCCCTCGCAGGTCACGGCGCTGATCCTGGTCAACAAAGCGACGCCGATCCGCTCCGACACGTATGTCGGAATGGAATTCACCGGCTTGACGGGAATCGCCTCGGTTTCGCTCAAAGGCATTTCGGCCACGACGCCATTGCTGGAAAAGGAAGAAGGCGAGCCGCCGACCTTGAAGGCCGACATCAGCGCGAGCCAAGATATGATGCAGGCCGCACGCGACGTACTGGCCAAGGCCGACGCGCTGATCGCCGCCAACCAAGAGGCGGTGCATAAAGCAATCGCAAATCTGGAGACGTTCAGCGACGCGCTCGCGAAGAACAGCGACAACATCGACGCGGTCATCAAGAACGGCAAGGATGCCACCGCCTCGGCGAAGGAGCTGATGGACAATCTCGACAAGCGCACCGCCGAGATCAGCTTGAACACGAACACGCTGATGAAGACGGCGACCAGGCAAGTCGAGATCGCCGGGAAGGCGATTACGGATCTCGCGCACAACCCGTCGCGCATCCTGTTCGGCGGCGGCAGCACTTCCACCCCGACCTCGACCCCGGTCCCGGGCGCGGCACCCCGCCGCCAAGCCCAGCCCTAAGCGGGCGCATTCAGGCTTGCGGCGGTTTAGCCCGCCGTATTCGCGACCGCGCTCTCGAGCGTGCGCTTGATGATGCTTGCCCCTTGTTCCGCCATGGCGCCGATGGGTGCTGCCAGCTCGTTCGGCAGGAGATCGATGGTCCAGACGAAGCGCGTGCGATTCTTGCCTTTGGTAAATACTTGAACCGACGCATTGTAGTGCGTGGCACGTCCGCCGACCGCGGCGTAAGCGAGCCGGCGCGCTTTGCCGACGAGCGGCTCGCGCGCTTTCAGCCCGTTGAAGAAGGTCACGACGCGAGCGTCGCCATCGAGATGGCACTCGGTGACGAAACCCGGCACCAGGCGTTTGTGCACTTGGCCGAAATCGCGCACCGCGTCCCAGACATCGTCCGGGCGGGCGTCGATCAGGATTTCCTTGATGATGGTAGCCATTGTTCAAGTCTCCATGCTTGTCGGTGTTTCAAATCGAATGAACGCGGCGGGCGCGGAAATCGGCCTGCAAGTGCCAGCTCGCGCCGTCGTCCCGAAGTCGGGCTTGCCTGACTTCGGCGCTCTTGATCGGCGAGCGCTCGCCGCGCCAGCGGAAGGCGTCGGGCATAATCTCCGTGAAGCTCCAGCGGAGCGTCGCGCCGTCTTCGGCGTTGCCTTCCTGCACAATATCGTTCCCGCGGGCGCGGCCGATCTGGCGGATGTAGAGCTGCTTCACGGGATCGCTCCACAAAATATGCCAGGCATCGAGGCCGGGGTCGTAGACCCTGAGCGTGGTGCCGTGGAAGAAGCCCGGCAAAATCCATACGTCCTGGATGGCGCGGCCCTCGAGCACCCAGCCGAAATGGATTTCACCGCGGCCGCTATGTTTCGTGCCGTCGTCGGCAATGACGATGGCCTCCATTTCCCACCGCCCGATCAGCCAGCCGTAAAGGCCCATCTTGCCGGCGCGATCGGCCGCGGGGCCATCGGCGAGGAGCTTTTCGGCAAAAGAGGGTGAGGCGGAAGCGTTCATGGCAGGCCTTTCGGGCATAGCGGACATGCCTTTCCCGTAGGCCGTGCCGCCCTCGGTTACTTGGGAAAAATTGCTATACTTCGCGCGATGAAACTCGCTTCGAATATCCTGGCGTCAGGCCCTGGTTGGCAGGTGACCGACGTTGTCTGCACCGCCGGCCCGGGCGACCGGCCGTTCGAGGAAGAGCACGATGCCGTCTGCATCGCGGCGGTGACGGAAGGAACGTTCCTATACCGCACGACCGAGGGGTCCGCCGTGCTGGCACCGGGCGCCGCGGTGCTCGGCAACAAGGGGCATTGTTTCGAGTGCGGCCATGCGCACGGCATCGGCGACCGTTGCCTCGCCTTCCATTTTACGCCGGAATACTGGGAGGAGATCGTAGCCGCGGTGCCGGGCGCGACCCGGACGGCGTTCGGCGTTCCGCATCTCCCGCCCATGCTGCCGCTGGTGCCGCTGATCGCGGCGGTCGAGGCCGCACGCGACGAGGGCGAGGCGGCGGAGTTCGAGGAACTGACGCTCCGTCTTGCCGGCGCCGTCGCCATGGCGCTCGCGGGAACGGCACGGGCCGGACGCGGGCCGAGCCCGCGCGACGAGCGCCGCGTCAGCGGCGCGTTGCGCCGGATCGAGGCGAACGCGCACGAGCGGCTTTCGCTTGACGATCTCGCGCGCGAAGCTGCGACGAGCCCCTACCATTTCCTCCGCACCTTCATGCAGGTGGTGGGCATGACGCCGCATCAATTCGTGCTGCGCACCCGCCTTCACCGCGCGGCGGTGCGGCTCCGCCGTTCCGACGAGGCGATTTCGGCGATTGCCTTCGACGCCGGCTTCAATGATCTGTCGACCTTCAACCGCCGCTTCCGGCGGGTAATGGGCGCGAGCCCCAGCGTCTATCGCGCGCGCGAAGCCGCCTAAACCTGATCTCTGAATCAAAATGGTCGGGCAACTGTTGCCCGGCCACTGATATAAATCGATCGGGCGGCTCAGCTTAGCCGAGCCTGCCGGCTGCGTGCGCGAGCAGCGTGTAGACCTTGCCGGTATCGGAGGTGAGGTAGGTCTTGGTCAGCACCTGGCCGCGGTCGTCGCGGGCGACCTGGTCGAGCAGCCGCTCGAATTCGTCGATATAGCGGTCGACCGTTTCGCGGAACTCGGTCGAGCGGCGGTATTTGCGGCGGATCTCCTCGAAGGTCTTCTGGCCTTGCGCCGTGTAGAGGCGGCGCGTGAAGACGTTCCGCTCGCCGCGCTTGTAGCGATCCCACAATTCGACGGCGGCGTCGTGATCAACGAGGCGGGCGATGTCGACCGAAAGCGCGTCGAGCGAGTCGATGACGCGCTGGTCCTGGCGGCCATCAGGTTGGCGGCCATCCTCGCCGCCCCGCGTGCGCGTAAGCATGTCGTTGAGCCAGGCGCCGCCGCGCTCGTCCTTGTCCGGGGGGTCCCTCCGATCCTCGCGCGGCTCACGGCGCGGGGCGGGCGCTTCCGCCCGAGCAGCGGAACGCGGGGCCGAGCGCGGTCCTTCGACAATGGAGGGCGCAAGCTCCCGGCGCGAGAGGGTGCGAACTTCGCCCCCCTCCGGCGGCAGCGGGGAGTCAGCGCTCTGTGCCGGTCGCCGCGGCGAAACATGATCGATATTGCGGGCATAGCGGCCGACAATGTCGTTGAGCTCGGCGAGCGCCTTGATCTGGTCGGCGACGAGGCGTCGCATGGCGGCCGTGCTTTCGCGCGTCTCGTGCGGCAGTTCGAACACGCCGCGCTTCAACTCCTGGCGGGTCTGCTCGAGCGAGTGCTGCACTTCATTGGCGACCTCGCGGAGCTCCCGCGCGGCGTCGGTGAAGCGCTGGTTCATGTCGCGGAAGAGCGTGTTGACCTCGCCGGTCGCGGTTTCATAGGTCGCGCGCAAGGCGGTGGTCGTGCGCTCGCGCTCCTCGTTCGAGGTGTTCTTGACGAGATCGTATTGCTTGACGATCGCCTGCGTCGAATGGGAGGTCGCGTCGGCGACGAGCTTGGCGATTTCTCCCGCCTTTTCCTCGGCGGCGCTGAGTTGCTCCTGCAAGAGACGATTGAAGCGGCCGAGCCGCTCGTCGAGATCGCTCGAGCGGCTGGAAAGATGGGTGGTCAGCGACTCGATTGCCTCGCGGCGCTCGGCGAGCGTCTTGTCGATGCGAATGTGGGTCTCGCTCAAATTGTCGACGGCGCCCGCGATGAAGCGGCCTTGATCCTCGAAGCGCGTGGTGAGCGCCGAGACATCGGTCAGAACCTTGGAGGAGACCTCGCGGAGGTCGCGGAGCTGGCCGTCCATGTGGCCGATCGCGCCACGGGTCGAGGAGAGGGTGGTTTCCAACGCGTTCTGGAAGCCCGCGACCCTCTCCGCCACGACGCCTTCGATCGGGCCGAGATTTTCGACGATGCCGCTCAGCACCGTCTTCAAGAGCGCGTTGGCGTCATTCAGCCGCTCGAGCACGCCGGTGACGTCGCTCTGGAGGCGCTCATGCGCGCCGGTGACTTCGCCCGCGCGCGCGACGAGGGTCTGCGAGACCTGGTCGGCAAGCTGGGTGAAGCTCTTCTCGACGGAAGCCGCTTCGTCGCGCAGCTGCCGGGTGGTGCCTTCGATCTTGCTCGAAAGCACGTCAGCGGCGGCAATGCTTTTTTGCTCGATCGAATTGGTGATGCCCTCGAGACGGCCGACCACCATTTCCTCGAAGCGGGCGACGCGGGTGTCGAGCCCTTGCGTCATCTCCAACGCCCGGCTGCCGAGCACCTGGTTGATCGCGTCGGTGCGCTCGGAAATCGTGTGGGCGATCTCTTGTGCCTTAGAAGTGAAATACTCGCCCATGCCGGCGACGGTCTTGTCGACCGATTCCTGCGCGTTCTTGGAACCTTCGGCGATGGTGCGGGCGTATTCGAGCGTGCGGGCGGCGAGCGTTTCGTTGAGGCTCTGGGTGCGGTCGGAAAGCGTCTTCTCGACGCGTCCGATGCGGAGATCAAGCGCCTCGGCGATTTCCTGCGACTTGGTGACGAGGCGGGCGTCGAAGCTCGAGAAGTTCTGCTCGGTGCTCTTGTTGACCTTATCGACGCTCTCGCGGATCTGCTGGACGATCTGGGCGCCTTGAACCTTCACGGTGTCGTCGAAGGCGGTCAGGCCCTGGGTGATGCGGGTGCCGAGCGAGGTCGTGTCGCTCATCACGCGGTCGGCCACTTCGCTGCCGCGCAGGATGATCGAATCCTCGAGTTGCTGCAGGCGCGCGATCAGGACTTCCTTGATCGCCTCGCCCTTGGCGGCGATCGAGGCCGACATCGCGTCGGTGGTTTCCTGCAACGATTCGATCGTCTTGATTCCGCGCGCGGCAACGGCGTTCCCGATCTCATTGCCGATGTGATTGAGGTGGTCGGCGGTCTCCTGGCTTTTGTCCAAGAGGTTCTGGACGACCTCGTCGCCGGCACCAGTGATGTGGGCGCGCGCCGAATGCGTTTGCGAGACGAAATTGTCGATGATGCGGTTGGTCGCCTCGGTGATCGAGGCGTTGACGCGGTCGCTGACGCCATCGACGTCGAAATGGAAGGATTGCTGAACGCCCGCGATCGCCTCCTGCAGGCGGAGCGCGTGCGACAGAATCGCATCGCGCTCGCTCTGCAGGCTCTCGACCAGCGTGCGGACGCGCATCTCGTTGTCGTCATAGGCGCGCTCGAGCGTGGAGACCTCGCTTTTCACCATCGACTCGAGTTCCGAGGCGCGCGCGACCGCGCGCTCGACGCCGTCACCGAGCGCCGCGATCTCGCGGCGGATCGCCTGGCCGATGCTCACGAAGGCGTCGGAGGAGACGCCCTCGGGCTCGGCGAAGCGCATGGTGATTTCGGTCATCGCGGCGGCGACGTAGCGCATTTCCTGCGAGCGGCGGATGAGCGCCGCGAACACGAAGAATCCGAAGATCGGCAGCACGATCGCGGCGATGATCGGCAGGAAGAACGTCTGCTCGTAGATCGCGCCCGAGTGCGGCGCCACCGCGAGTTGCTCGTCGTAGCGCGCCTGCAGGAAATAATATCCGCCGGCCGCCCATGCTGCCGAAAGTACGGCCGCGATCAGCGAGGGAAGGCGCGAAGGCGTGCGGTTCAGGCCGGAGAGAATCTGGCCGACCGACGGACGGTCGTCGTTCGCGGCCTCGCCCGGCGCGAGCGGCGCGCGGGTTGAGACCGGGCGCTCGGCAAAAATGTCGTCTTCGAAGCTAGGCGAAGGAGGCGGCGCCGGCGCCGGCGCTGGCTTCTGCGTGAGGCTCGCTTCGTTCGCGGCGGGCGGCTTCGCGGGCGCCGCCGGTTCGTTGAGCCTGAGCGCGTCCTCGATGGCCGCGAGCATATCGTCGGCCGAATCCTGTTTCTTCGGAGTATTCGCCATGGCCCGTTGCCTCGTTACGCTTCACGTCCAGGACCGGGGCCGGGTTGCCCGTCCGATTTACGCCGACTGCGGCACCCTCGAGTTTTGGTGCCCCCTACCTGATCGAATCCGCCGGATACGCCGCTAACCCGGCGCCTTCACGGGGCCAAATTTGAGGCACCCCGCGAGAAAGATTGGGACTCCGATCCACCGCCCGGCTATCCTATCCGGCAGGGCTGCCGAGGCAACGCAAGATATTAAAGCCTTCGGATTATCGTTAACGTCTTATTCATCATGCGAACCAAGCAGGCGCTTAGGTCGAGCGGGGCTTCGAGCCTCAAGACGCCGCTATGGGGGGCAGGTTTCATGACCCCCGCCCAGCGCCGCTATTTGGCGCGCGGGCTGAAGCAACCCGGTGGAAAACTCCCGTTGTTCGACGAGCACGGCCAGGAAACCAGCCATCGCACCATCGAGGCCTGTGTCGCGCATGGCTGGGCCAAGGCCTGGAGCCGGAACCCGGTGAAACCCGGCTGGCTCGTTTGCCGGCTGACCGACCAGGGCTATCGCGCGCTCGGCAAGAACCCGCCCCGGCATTCTTTGGACGGCTGAGCGCCAAATCTTGAATCTCTGTTTACCAAATCGCGCGAGCATTGGCGCGGGCGGATTCGCGCGCCCGGAGTTCGGGGTCAGGGTATGGGAATGCACACGGCGATGGCGGAAGCATTCGGAACGATGGCGAAAATGGGCGCGATCGACCTGTCCTTTCTCGATCGGGTGACATTCCGCGACCGCTCGCTGGCACGCGAAGTGCTGGTGCTGTTCGGCCAGCAGGTGGATAGCCTGCTCACACTCATCACGGACGCCGAGGACGAGCGGGCCCGGCATGAGGCCGCGCATAAATTGAAGGGTTCGGCGCGCGGCGTCGGCGCCTTCGACGTGGCGCGTGCCGCCGAGGAAATCGAAGAGGCGAGGGACGCGACGGAATTCAGCAACGCGCTCGCCCACCTCACTATCCGCGTCACCGAAGCGCGGATCGCGCTCACCGGTCTCCTGCGCACGACCTGACGTCTTCACCGCCGTCTTTGCAACGCGGGCCGCCGCGCTCTATAGAGCGCGCGAGCGCTTCGGCATGCCCAATCATCAAAGGCGGGGAGAGCGATGAAAATCGATCAATTGTTCAGTGTGCGCGGCAAGGTGGCGGTGGTGACCGGCGGCAGCCGCGGCATCGGCGAAATGATCGCGCGCGGCTATATCGAGAACGGCGCCAAGGTCTACATCACCGCGCGCAAGGCCGAGGCCTGTAATGCGCTGGCGAAGGAGCTGTCGGCGCACGGCGAGTGCATTTCGATCCCGGCGGATCTCTCCAAGATGGCGGAGATCGAGCGCTTCGCCAAAGAAATCGAAAAGCGCGAGAAGAAGATCGACATTCTCGTCAACAATGCCGGTGCCAGCTGGGGCGAGACCTTCGACAAGTTCCCCGAGGAGGGTTGGGATAAGGTGATCGACCTGAACCTGAAGTCGGTGTTCTTCGTCAGCCAGCGCCTGGTCAAGCTCCTGGAAGCCGCGGCTTCCGCCGACGACTGCGCGCGCATCATCAATATCGGCTCGATCGACGGCCTGCACGTTTCCGGCATCGAGACCTACTCCTATGCCGCGTCGAAAGCGGGCGTCATCCACATGACCAAGATGATGGCGAAGTTCCTCGCGCCGCGGAAAATCGCGGTGAACGCGATTGCGCCGGGCTTCTTCCCCTCCAAGATGACCGCGGCGCTTCCCTTCGACGCCATCGCCCAAGCGACGCCGCTGAAGCGCGCGGGCCGGCCCGAGGACATGGCGGGGGTGGCGCTTTATCTGTCGTCGAAGGCGAGCGGTTTCGTCTGCGGCGCCGTGATCCCGGTCGACGGGGGTTACGCGACCACGGCTTAAAGCGCGGGCCCCTTGGGTTTGCGACAGGGCGGCGCTCCCTATATAGGGAGCGTCCGCAGCAACTCCCCCATTCCATAATTTTTAAGCGATCAATGCCAAAAATCACCTACATCGAGCACGGCGGAAAAAAGCACACCGTCGATGCTCCGCTCGGCACCACCGTGATGGAAAACGCGATCCGGAACGGCGTCCCCGGCATCGTCGCCGAATGCGGCGGCGCCTGCGCCTGCGCCACCTGCCACGTGCACGTCGACGAGGCGTGGAAGGAGAAGGTCGGCCCGCCCTCGCCGATGGAGGAGGACATGCTCGACTTCGCCTTCGACGTGAAACCTACCTCGCGGCTTTCCTGTCAAATCAAAATGACGGACGAGCTCGACGGGCTCGTAGTGCACACGCCGGCGCAACAGGGGTAAAAGGATCGCATGAGCAAGGCCCCGACAAGCGAGCCGATCAATACCGACGCCGTCATTATCGGCGCCGGACCCATCGGACTATTCGCGGTGTTCGAGCTCGGCCTACTCGACCTCAAGGCGCACGTCATCGACATTCTGCCGAAGCCCGGCGGCCAGTGCGCCGAGCTTTATCCCGAAAAGCCGATCTACGACATTCCGGGCGTGCCGGTGATCAGCGGCGAGGGGCTGGTCGAAAAACTGCTGCAGCAAATCAAGCCGTTTTCGCCGCAGTTTCATCTTGGCGAGCGGGTCGAGAGCCTGACGCGGCAGAAGGACGGGAGCTTTTGGCTCGCCACCGATATCGGCACCGTGATCGAGGCGAAGGTCGTCGTGGTCGCGGCCGGCGGCGGCTCGTTCGAATCGAAGAAGCCGCCGCTGGCGGACCTCGCGGATTATGAAGGCAAGTCGGTGTTTTACCTGGTGCGCCGGATCGAGGATTTCCGCGGCAAGCGCATCGTCGTCGCGGGCGGCGGCGACTCGGCGCTCGACTGGACGCTGAATCTGGCGCCGGTGGCGAAAAGCCTGACGCTTCTTCACCGCCGCGACCAGTTCCGCGCGGCACCCGACAGCGTGTCGAAAATGAAGGCGCTCGTCGCCGAGAAAAAGATCGCCTTCGAACTTGGCCAATTGCACTCGCTCGAAGGGGAGGGCGGCAAGCTATCGCGCGTCGTCGCGCGCCGCGAGGACAAGTCCACCTTCCCGTTGGAAGCCGACGTGCTGTTGCCCTTCTTCGGGCTCACCATGAGGCTCGGGCCGGTGGCGAATTGGGGGCTCAAGCTCGAGGACGGTCTCATTGCCGTCGATACCGAGAAATTCCAGTCGAGCGAGCCCGGCATCTTCGCCATCGGCGACATCAATACCTATCCCGGCAAGCTCAAGCTCATTCTTTCGGGCTTCCACGAGGCGGCGCTGATGGCGCAGGCGGCGGCGAAGGTGGTCAATCCCGACAAGCGCATCGTATTCCAGTACACCACCACCTCGACGAGCCTGCACAAAAAGCTCGGAGTGTCGTAGAAATCTTGCCAAAGTGTTTGGCTAGAGAATACCCGGGGCGGGAGGGATTTTCATGCTGCGATGGGCGCTGATTGCGGCCGCGCTTGCCGGGTTGGCCGGCTGCACGGATTCGAACAAGATTCAGGGTAACGAGACCGGCGGCATCGTGCCGAAAATCATCAGTAGCGATGCCGCCGCCGAGGCGGCGGCGCAGGATTATTGCAAGCAATATGGCCGCACCGCGAGGATCACCGCGAGGGGAGCGGATGCCGGCGGCACCAACGTCTTCGTTTGCCTCGCGCCCGGCAAGACGTCGCCGTTCGAGCGATAGATGGCGACCTTTCTCGTCGCCCATGGCGCCTGGTCGGCGGGCTGGGCGTGGAAGAAGATGCGGCCGTTGATGGCGGCACGCCAGCACCAATTATTCGCGCCGACTTGCACCGGGCTCGGCGAGCGCGCGCATCTCGCGCACCGCGACTTGAATCTGGAATCGCACATCGCGGACGTCTTTGCAACCAAGAAAGACGTGGATGCCCAGCATAAAGCCGGGCATGACGGCGTTTAATTCAGCGTGTAAAACACTCCCATGTTCCTCGCCTTCTTCCACGAGCTGAAAGCCGCGGGCCTGCCCGTTACCGTCCGCGAATACCTCACCTTGATGGAAGGCATGGACAAGAATCTCGCCGCGCAAAAGATCGAGGACTTTTATTATCTCTCGCGCGCGACGCTGGTGAAGGACGAGCGCAACCTCGACAAATTCGACCGCGTGTTCGGCCAGGTGTTCAAGGGCATCGAGATGCTCGGAGAAGTCACAGGTGCGGCAGAAATCCCCGCCGAGTGGCTGAAGAAGCTCGCGGAGAAATACCTCACCGAAGAAGAGATGAAAGAAATCCAGGCCCTCGGCGACTGGGACAAAATTATGGAAACGCTCGCGAAGTGTCTCGCCGAGCAGAAGGGCCGCCACCAGGGCGGCAGCAAGTGGATCGGCACGGCCGGCACGTCGCCCTTTGGGGCCTATGGCTACAATCCCGAGGGCGTCCGCATCGGCCAGGCCGAGAGCCGCCACAAGCGCGCGGTGAAGGTGTGGGACAAGCGCGAGTTCCGCGATCTCGACGACACGGTCGAGCTTGGCACCCGCAACATCAAGCTCGCACTGCGGCGGCTCCGCAAATTCGCCCGTACCGGCGCGCCGGAGGAATTGGACCTCGACGGCACCATCAAGGAGACCGCGAACAAGGGCTATCTCGATTTGCTGTTGCGGCCCGAGCGGCGGAACGCCGTGAAGGTGCTCCTTTTCCTCGACATCGGCGGCTCGATGGATTGGCACATCAAGCTTTGCGAGGAGCTGTTCTCGGCCGCGCGCACCGAGTTCAAGCATCTCGAGCATTTCTACTTCCACAACTGCCTCTACGAGCGGGTGTGGAAGGACAATCGCCGCCGCTGGCAGGAGACGACGCCGACCTGGCAGGTGATGCACACCTATCCGCACGACTACAAACTGATCTTCGTCGGCGACGCTTCGATGAGCCCCTACGAGGTGACGCAGCCGGGCGGCTCGGTCGAGCACATGAACGAGGAGCCGGGCTCCACGTGGATGCAGCGCATCACGCGTACCTATCCGCACGCGGTGTGGTTGAACCCGGTGCCGGAGAACCAGTGGGACTACACCCACTCGATCCGCATGATGAAGCAATTGATGACGGGACGGATGTATCCGCTGACGCTCACGGGCCTCGACGAGGCGATGAAGGAGTTGGTGCGGTGAGATTGGAGACCCATAATCGGGTGCTCTCTGATCATCATGCGCGGGCTCGCAGCCAACTTTAGGCAGGCTGCGCAAGCTTGCCTGCCCGCGCATCCATACTGCACTCCGGCGTTCGCTGAATTTCATCATGGATCGCCGGGTCAAGCCCCGCGATGACGAAAGAAACTAATCAAAAGCCTCTGGACCTAATCAGTGGTCCACAGAGAGCCGCTTGAAGTCGTCCAGCACATTCGCAATCAATTTCTTCCGGCGCGGGTCTTGCGCCGCCTGTGTCGAGGCGAAAAGCCAGAGGAGATAGCGCGCCTTCTCAGCGGCTTCTTCCCACGTTGTCGCGGGCTTCGAGATCAATTGCTTCTCCAGCGCCTCCTGCCGCGAGCGTAGCGCCTTCTTGTCGGCCTCCACGCCCGAGAGCAGACGGCGCAAGTCAGTCGCTTTCTGCGCCGACATGCCGCGGTGCTGGTCGAGCTTGATCGTTTTGTCGGTCATGATACGCCTCACTGAGCCTGCGCAGATAAAAAAACCCGGCTGCGCGCCGGGCTTCCTAAAATTCGCCGATTGAAATCCGGCTGTTACTTGATGACGTATGCTTTGTATGTAGGAAGGATTTCCTCGAATACAAGAAGCCGCGTGATCCGGCGGGTGTTTTTAAGACCGGGAGGCGTGGATCACCAGCCGAACAAGCCCAACGAGGGCGATCATGCCGCCGACAAAGCTGACGGCAAAGGTCAGCAGGCCGAGCCCGACCGGCATTGCTTGAGGATCGCGCGCCTCGACAATATATAGCGGCCCCCATGACACAACCGCGATGAATACGCCCACGAAGATCGTAATCAGTTTTTCTGTCATTTTGCCGAAGACATCGTTCCGCTTGCAGCCAGAATAAAGGCGCGCCGGGGGAGTGAAAAGCATGGCCCAGTCGCGCGATTTATTCCAATTGTCTTTGCGCCATTTTTCTGTATAATCGTCTTGTTCGATACTTTTCGCTTTTCTTGATATGCGCCCCGCAAGCAAGGGCCTTCCCCAGAACGCGCTGAAGTCGAATGAAAAGCCGCACGATCGTCGTGCGGTGGCAAAAAAGCGCTGAGCGCTTCTAGGAGAGATCTACAATGGCTAGCGGTACGGTTAAGTTCTTCAATTCGCAAAAAGGTTTCGGTTTCATTCAGCAGACCGAGGGCGGACCCGATGTGTTCGTTCACGTGTCGGCGGTGGAACGTGCGGGTATGCGCGGTCTGGTCGAAGGCCAGAAGCTCAACTTCGACATCGTGACCGAGCGCGGCAAGCAAGCCGCTTCGAACCTGCAAGACGCCTAACGTCTGCGACACATGCAATCGAACCCGGCGCTTCCACGCGCCGGGTTTTTTGTTGCCCTTACAAAGCCTTGCTTACATGCCCATATAGAGTGTCATGCTTCGTTGATTTTTCAGGAGTGGATCATGGCCTTCGATTATAACGCACCGGCCGAAATCTTCGCCGGCCGCAGCATGCGCGGACCGCGGCCCATGCGCTATCAGCGCTTCGAAACCGGCGCGGAGGCGCTCCGCTTCGCAATCGAAGTGCTGCCGCGCGCGAATCTTCTGGGCGCGATCCTGGAAGCGAATGAGCGCCGTTATTGGCACGCGGAAATCCGCAAGCTCTACGATTCTTCCAACTATCCGCTGCCCCGCAAGGAGCCGGAATCCGAGCCGGAAGCGAAAGTTCAGTCCGCGCCGAAGATCCAGCCGACGTCAAAGGTCCAGACGGCGCCGAAGATCCAGGCAGCCCAGAAGAAGAGCAAAAAAGCCAAAGATAAAGAGCACGCCACGGTCGCCTGAGCTTCGCTCGCACGCGTAGCCTGTCCGAGAATTCAAACGGAGTCCGTCAGGAACGACGGGCTCCGTTTTTCGTTGCTAGCCCCGCGAGAATTTTTCGCGCTAATACTTCGGCGTCCAGGACACCGGATGATAGGCGTAGCGCTCGCCGTCGCGCTCGACATGGCCGAGGCCGGGGAAGGGTAGGTGCATGCCGGCGATCATGATGCGGTCGGTGGCCGCAATGTCGAAGGCGCGCTTCCTCGACGCCGCCGCCTGTGGCTGATCGGTGTCGTAGGGAATCGTCAAATCGGGTCGCGGGAATTGCAGTGCTGCGTTGTGTACGATGTCGCCCCAGATCAGGAGACGGTCGTTGCCGCTGCCGATCATGTAGGCGGTGTGGCCGACGGTGTGACCGGGGAGCGCGATCGCCTCGATGCCGGGAATCACCGGTCCGTTCGGTGCGATCTTGCGGGTGCGGCTCTCATAAGGTGTCATCGCGCTCCGCGCCATGTCGAAGAAGGGCTTGGCGTCGGCCGGCGCTTGGGCCGCGACTTCGGTACTGAGCCAGAATTTCGTGTCGGCCTCCGGCACGATGATTTCCGCGCGCGGGAAGAGTGCGTCGCGTCCCGCCACGAGCCCGCCGAAATGATCGGGGTGAAGATGCGTGAGCAGAATCGCATCGACGTCGTCGCGCGCGATGTTGGCTGCGGCGAGCGCCTCACCGAGATGGCCGAGCTCGGTGCCGGGGAACGAGGCGGCGAAGGCGCCGGTGCCGGTGTCGACGAGATAGAGCTTGTCGCCGGTGTTCACCGCGTAGACATTGGCAGGCGAGTGCACGGGGTAAGGCGAGAAAGCGCGCTCGGCGAGCGCCTTTTACTCTTCGGGCTTGGCCCCGGGGAAAAGTTCGGGTGGAAACGTGAAGTCGCCGTCCAGGAGCGCCGTCACCTCGATATTGCCGACCGATTGGCGGAAGACGCCGGGAACTTGTTTGCTGGCGAGCGGTGCGCGCGCCAGAGCGGGCGGCGGGAGCGTTGCATAAAGAGCGAGGGCGGCAGAGCCGGTGAACAATTCGCGGCGTGAGAGCATGGGAACCTCCACGGATTTGGCGCGAAGTTATCGCAACTCCGAACCCCCGACACATGCGAAGTTGTCATGGCTGACGCGATGCGGGAACGCGCGCTTTCCTCGCGCGAGGCGCGAGAAAGGCTCCCGCGCGAGTGGACGCGTGAAAATGGGCTAGCGCCCCTTGTCGCCGGACGAGTGGGGGTTCATCAGCGGACGGATGATGAGCCGTCCGACATTGCGGTAATAGCCGCCGTCGTCGTTGCTTCCGGGCTCCCGGTGAAACCGGTCGATCAGCTTGCGCAGATCCCGCCGATCCTGCTCAGAGTCTTGCCTATTTTCCAGTGCGCCGAGCTTAGGCCCTGTTTCGCGCGTTGTTTTATCCTTGGACACAGCTACCCCTTGGTCACCCGCTAAGACCAATTCCCAGGCAGAGAAGGGGTTCCAACCAGGGGTCGAAATAAAAGCACCCGTAATCGGCGTGCGAGTAACGTTTGTTTAACGCCGCGCGGAAACGGGCGTGGGAATGTAGTTGAGCTTGCGGGCGAGCGTCGCGAGTTCGCAGGCCTCGCAATAGCGCGAATCCTTAAAGTCGATCCAGTTATGGGCGTAGATGTTCTCGGGCGGAATGCCGTAACGCTCCTGCAAAAAGCGCACGAGCACGAGCCAGGCGGCGGTCTGCTCGGCCGTCACCGGCTTTCGCACGTCGGGATAATTGCCGGAGAATTCGATGCCGATCGAGTTGTCCTTGGTGACGGCGTGGAAGGTCTTGGAATTGTCGATGTACTTGTTGTCGTTGCGGTTGGCGCCGTCGCTCTGCGTCGGGATCGCGGTCTCGGATGTTGCCCAATAGACGGTGCCGTCGGTCTCGACCCACACCGTCACGCCGCGCCGCGTCGGATTTTTCGCTTGCTCCGCCGCACCGTTTTTCGCCGAGCCCGCGGGCCCTTCGGTCTGGTGAACGAGAATGTTCTTCCACTTGGCGTCGGTGGGATTTCCGAGTGGCGTCAGATAAACGATCTTGAGGCCGGGGATCTGCGGCGTGCCCTCGACTCTCGCAATCTCGCGCAAGGAAGGCTCGCCGAAGGCGGGGAGCGCGCACGCCCAGCCCATCATGAACGTCGCGAGCACTGTCGCCTGCCGCATCATGCCTCCTCTGCGGGTTAGACTATCAGAAATGATAAGCCGGGCGCCGCCGCCGAAAACGGAACCTTTTGGCCCGGCCGCGATTGCAGGGTTGGGGCATTTTGTATTTATCAGGGGCGAAGTTTGTTCGGCAGAATTTCCGCAATTCCGCCGCCCTTGCAATTCGCCCGGGCGCGAGCGATGGGATCGGGCTTTGAGCGAGAGCCTTTAAGGCCATGAGCCTCAGATCCCGTCTTGCGGTGGTGGTTACGCTGGGGCTGATACCGCCGCTGGCGATCACCGCCTATAACACCTTCGCGTGGCGCGAATTCCTCGAGCGGCAGTCGAACCAGGAGGCACTTTCTTCCGCGCACCTGATCTCGGCGGAGCTGTCGCAATTAATCGAGGGCAGCCGCCATTTGATGCTGACGATCGTCAAGCATCCGGCGGTGCCCGCGCGCGAGGAGGAATGCACCGCCTATTTCAAGTCGGTGATCGCGGACCTGCCGATCTACCGCGAGGTGGCGCTGATCGACCGCGACGCCAAGTTCCATTGCTCGACGATTCCGATTCCGCCGGCGCTCGACGTGCGCGATCGCATTTATTTCACCGAGCCGCTACGAACGGGGCGGCTCACCATCGGTACGCTGACGACCGGCCGCGTGACGGGGGAGCGCTCGATTCACATTTCGATTCCCTACAAGAGCCCCGACGGGCGTTTCGACGGCGTCGTCGCTCTCGTCCTCAATTCGGACAAAATCGGGGAGGATTTCGCCGCGCGCCGCTGGCAAATCTACCACCGCATCATGGTGGTCGACCGGGAGGGCTCGCTCGTCTTCACTATTCCGAGTGCCGCGGACGCCGATACGGTGGCGTTCGCCAAGCAAATATTCGATGTCGGGCACGACGGCGCGGAACGAGCCTTCATCATCAAGGATGCGCGCGGCAGCGAACAAATCATCGGCTTCGTGCCGCTCGAGGATTCGCCGAACGGCATGTTCATCGCGGTCGCGATCGACCGCGAGCTTGTGCTCACGGAATTCAATTTCACCGCCCGGCGAAGCGCCGTATTCGGCGTGCTGGCACTCCTGTTCGCGGTCGCCGGCATTCTCGGCGCTTCCGACGCCCTGATCCGCCGCCCGATGCTCGGCATGGTGCGGATCGCGCGGCGGCGCCAGGCCGGCGACTTGACGGCGCAATTTCCGCGCCTTCGCTCCTCCACGGAACTCGGCGAGCTATCGGAGGCGCTGCGTGCGATGTCGCTTACGATCGACGATCTGTTCGCGCAAAAGGAATTTCTGCTGCGCGAATTGCAGCACCGGGTGATGAACAGCCTGCAGATCCTCTCGAGCTTGCTCGGGATGCAGGGGCGGGAGGCCGTCGATCCCGCGGCACGGACGGAGCTCGCGCGCGCGCGCGAGCGTGTGATGGCGATGAGCGCGGTTTACAAATATCTCTATGGTGCCGAGGTCTCGGAAAAGGTCGATTTCGGCGAACTCCTGCGCGCGATCTGCGCCGAGAGCGAAAAGAGCTATTCCGGCGAAAGCCGGATGATTACCTGCGAAGCCGTCCCCCTGATTGTTACCGGCGGGCAGGCCGCTTCGCTCGCGGTCCTTGTAAACGAGCTGATGACCAACGCCCTCAAGCACGCCTATCCGGAGGGCGAGCCGGGCCCGATCCTGGTGAGGTTGTTGCAGAACGAGGAGGGCATGATCGAACTCCGGGTCGCCGACCATGGCGCCGGTTTTTCGGGCGATATCGATCTCACCCGCCCCGTTTCGCTCGGCCTCAAGGTGATCGTTTCCACCGCGCGGCAATTCGGCGGAACCGTCAGCTTCATTCGCTTGGAGCCCGGAACGGAATTCGTGGTGCGCTTTCCGGCGGATTTCGGTGCAAGCCCCGAACCCGCCGCGGCGTGAATTATTTCGGCTGGATTTTCTGATCGCCGCCCGGCGCGCCGGACGACGGGATCACCGGCATCTTCGATCCCGTCTCCGGCGGTGGGACTTTCATCGCGGGATCGACGTCGGGCGGACAGATCACACCCTTCGATTGCGCCAGCCGGTCGCCCAGCGGCTCGCCGGATTTAGGGATCGGTTGCGCGCCGGGCGTGCATTCGGGATTGCTGGGCGGCGAGGGCTGTTGCTGCGCGGCGGCGGGCACCACCGCGAGTACGCCGGCAAGCGCGCCGGAGAATAGGATTCTCGGCATCGTCATCAACACGAGCTGGGCACTCCCGGCCGCACGCTTGGATTCGTTGTCGTGTCTCTGCCCGTATCCGGCGTGCTGCCCGCCGGGACGTTGGGAATGCCGATCGCGACATTGTTGGGATTCTCGTCCGGCGCGGTGGCGATGCCGGCATTGCCCGGAATCGCGCCCGCGGCGTTCGATCCCGTTCCGCAAGGACGCACGGTGCCGGGATTCGCGGTACTCGCCGCGCCCGATCCGCTCGCGCCCGGAATGGTGATCGTGCTTTGACCCGGCGTGCGCCCGCGCGGAACGGTCGGCGTAACGGGAGTGGTAATGGTGCCGGGCGCGGCGGGCATGGTGGAACGGGCGGCCGGCCCGACCGGAGGCATTAAGAGGGGCCCCGGCACCGAGCCCGCATCGACGCTGCCGGCGAACATGGAAACGGCCGCCGCGATCAACAGGAACTGTAAAGCTTGGAATGTGCGCCCTTTCATCATGGGCGAACTCCTCCCGATCAAAAACTAAGTTGGTAACGCATTATGACGGAAGCAAGTTCCAGTCATGCTATCGTGTTCGCCGAAACACATACTGCGGGGCGATTGAAGCGATAAAGGATTGTCATGAGTGCCCAAAAGCCGCCGGTCTTCCAGACGGTCACGACCGCCTACCGCGACGTGGGGCGGGTCATCCATGCGATGCCGGTTCTTGCCGGCACCGTGATGGCGATTCTGATCGCGTTCAATCTCGTGGGCCTGTTCTTTTTGCCGGCTTACGTACCGGGCGAGGTTCTTTCGCTCGGCGGTTTGATTCTGTTCGCGGCCGGAGCCGTTCAGTCGTTTCTAATCACACCCTTCCTCATCGCGGTTCATCGCTTTATCCTGTTGCGCCAAGTGACCGGGCAATACGCGCTGGCGCCACAGGAGCCGCGCTTCTTACGCTTCTTCGGCTGGTCGCTCGTGATTACGTCGCTGTCGCTGATTCCAACCGTGCTGCAGGTATGGCTCAGCGCGCTCGGATTTTCCGGCGCGTTCACAGGAATCCTGACCATCGTGATCATGGCCGCATGCTTATTTCTGACCTTCCGGTTGACCATTCTGTTTCCGGCGATCGCGATCGACGCGCCCGGCGCCACCGCGGCCAATGCTTATGCCGACTCGAAGGGAAACGTCTGGCGCATCTTTTTCATCTTCTTTCTCACTATTCTGCCCTTCATGCTGCTCGCGCTCGGCTTGTTTTTCCTCGGCCTGATTTCGACTGCCAAGGAGATCAATCTGCTTACGATTACGGGAAAAATCCTCGCCGCCATCGTCGGCGTGCCCGCCTACGCGCTTTTCGTCGCGGTCGCCTCGCGGCTTTTTCTGGCGCTCTGTGATTGCCTCAATCGGCCGAGTTGACCGGAATTCGCCATAAATCGCGGATTAAATTATTGTAATTCGTGAAGGCCGCGTTTTCGGAGATTGCAATTCGCGAGGATTATAAGTGCGTTTTCAGAATTCTGAATTTTTGTTCAGGAATCATCACAACATGGTGGATGTCATTGCGGAACCGTTCGCAACGGTACACGTTATCCCGTGCCGTTCTGCCTCGTTGCGGTTCATTGCCGGGATAGGCGAGCGAAGCGACGCCGTTCTTCGAGCGGCTACGTGCGGCCACTCTTGGCCGGCGGCTTTCAGGTTGGAACGCAAAAGAGAAAAGGACAACGTCATGACCAAGACCACGATAAAGAACGTGCTCGCGCTTGGCGTCGCCGGTGCGATCACCTTGAGCGCGGTAAGCCCGACCATGGCCTTGCCGCTTGCTTCGAGCGGTAGCGCGGTGAAACAGTCGGCGCCCGGATCCGCGACCACCGAGGTGCGTTGGCGCCGCGGTTGGGGCTGGGGCGTCGGCCTCGGGGCCTTCGCACTCGGTGCCGCTGCCGCTGGCTCCTATCCGTACTACTACGGCCGTCCGGCTTACGGCTATTACGATGGTCCGTACTACGGAGCGCGCTATGGCTATTACGATCCCTACTATGGCGGCGGGCGCTGCTGGCAGCGTTGGGGCCGCGTCTACTGCAATTAAAATTAATAAGCAGGGCTGAAGAAGGCGCCGCCGGATGAATATTCGTCCGGCGGCGTTTCTGCGCCCGGCCGCGTGCTAAGAGTGCGCCCGCCATGGCCACGCCCGCATCGCCAGCTCCACAATCCGACCGCGCGAGCGATCCCACATCGAGCGATCTCACCTATCGCTACCGGCTGCGCATGCTGGGGGGCGATTTCGTCTTCCGTCTCGAGCCCGATGCGATGGCGTGGGAGCTCGGACGGCGAAACGGCCGGCTCGCTTATCGCGACATCGCGCGCTTGCGGCTCGGCTATCGTCCCACCAATCTCGCCGGCAGCCGTTTCATCGCGGAAATCTGGCCGCGCGAAGGCGCGAAGTTGGAAATCGCTTCGATCACGCAGCGCTCGCTGTTCGATTATCAAAATCTCGCGGCCGAATATCGCGCCTTCATCATCGAACTCGCGCGCCGGATCGCGGCTTCCGGCGGTCAATGCCGATGCGATGCGGGGTTTCCGCCGTGGCGATGGTGGCCGGCCCTCTTTGTCGCCGTCGCGACGCTCACCGCCGCGATCTATGTCTCGGTGCAAGCGTTGATCGCGGGCGAAGTCACCGCCGGGGCCGTCATCGCCGCCCTTGGGCTCTTTTTTCTGTGGCAGGTCGGCTCGATGGTCGTACGCAACCGGCCGCGGAGCTATGATCCGAATTCGCCTCCCGGCGACGTGCTGCCCTAGGCTGGGCTGCATGTGGGAAATCGGCGGCTCGCTCCAATCAATACCATTCGAAAGTATGATGGCGGGTAACCGGCTGTATTCAAACAAATAATCCTTCTTTCCAAAGATAAGGCCCGCGCCAATCCACAACCGCGTTGTTGGATTTTGCGTTGGAATTCCTTATTATGCCCGTACCAAAAATAATGGCTTGGCCCTCGGGGTTCTTCTCGTGGAAGCCAAGCTCACGCTGGGGGAAACGCAAAATGTGGAATCAAGTCTACGATCCTTTGAATAACGCGACGTTGTCCACGATCGCCGCCGCAATTCCTGTGGTGACGCTTCTGGTGCTGATCGCGTCGGGCAAGGTGAAGGCGCATATCGCCGCCATCATCGCGCTCCTGGCCGCCAATCTGATCGCGATCTTCATCTTCACCATGCCCGCGGGCATGTCCATCCGCGCCTCGATCCTCGGCGCGGTAATCGGTTTCTTCCCGATCGGCTGGATCGTGTTGAACGTCATATTTCTCTATCGGCTGACGGTGGAGAAGGGCGCGTTCGCGACGTTGCAGAGCACGATCGGTGGGGTGACCAACGATCGCCGGCTGCAGCTCCTGTTGATCGCCTTTTCGTTCGGCGCCTTCTTCGAGGGTGCGTCGGGCTTCGGCACTCCGGTCGCGGTCACCGGTGCGATCCTGATCGGGCTCGGCTTCTCGCCGCTTGCGGCTTCCGGTCTTTCGCTGATCGCGAATACCGCGCCCGTCGCCTATGGCGCGCTCGGCACGCCAATCGCGGGTCTCGCCAGCGTCACTGGCATCGATCCGTTCCTGCTCGGCGCGATGGTGGGACGGCAATTGCCGTTCTTCTCGCTGATCGTGCCGTTCTGGCTGATCTGGGCCTTCGCCGGCTTCAAGGGGATGAAGGAAATCTGGCCCGCGATCCTGGTCACGGGCGTCTCGTTCGCGATTCCGCAATACCTGATCTCGAACTTCGTCAACCCGTGGATCGTCGACATCGGGGCATCGCTGGTATCGATGGCCTGTCTCATCGGCTTCCTCCAGATCTGGAAGCCGAAGGAAATCTGGACGTCGCCGGCACTTCGTAGCAAGGACGATTCGGGCAAGGGACGTCCGGTGCCAAAGGCGGGTCCCAAGCCCGCGACCGCGCAGGTGTGGCTGGCGTTGCTTCCCTGGATCATCGTCTGCGCTGTTCTGCTTCTGTGGGGCACGAACTGGTGGAAAGCGCAGGTAAATCCGTGGGCCACCTGGAATTTCGCGGTCCCGGATCTGAACAACATGATCAACAAGGTACCGCCGGTCGTCTCGGCTCCGACGAAGGAGGGCGCGGTTTTCTCCTTCACGTGGCTGTCCTACACCGGCTCCGGCATGTTGATCGCCGCGATCATCTCCGGCTTCCTCATGGGCTTCTCGCCCGTGGGACTGATCGCAACCTATGGCCGCACGCTTAAGCTCTGCGCCTATTCGCTCATCACCATCTCGGCGATGCTCGCGATCGGCACGCTTACCCGGCTCTCCGGCATCGACGCGACCTTGGGTCTCGCCTTCGCCGGTACGGGCGTGCTCTACCCCTTCTTCGGCACGTTGCTGGGTTGGTTAGGGGTCGCGCTCACCGGGTCGGACACGGCGTCGAACATCTTGTTCGGTAACTTGCAGAAGATTACCTCGGAGCAGTTGGGCCTTTCGCCGATCCTGATGGGCGCGGCGAACTCCTCGGGCGGCGTCATGGGCAAGATGATCGACGCGCAGTCGATCGTCGTTGCATCCACCGCCACCAACTGGTTCGGACACGAAGGCACGATCCTGCGCTTCGTGTTCTGGCATTCGATCGCGCTCGCCTGCCTCGTCGGCGTGCTCGTGATGCTGCAGGCCTACGTCTTCCCGTGGATGATCGTAGCGATGCCGAAATGATCGTGCGCTGACGGCTGTTGTCAGCACGACCGTTGCACCAACCATTACACCACTTGGCCCCGCGGGCATTGCCCGCGGGGTTTTACTTTTTGGCCTCGGCGAGAGCGGGGGTGACGAAAAGGGCGAGCGAGCCGCCGCGCCCTTCGATCTTGTTCCAACGCTCGGCCTTAAAATCGATCACCGCGAGCGCGCCCATCGTCATGTGTCCGTGGAATCGTGCAAGCGCCGTTCCGTCGCCGGCAGAGATCAATTCGTTCGCGAGCTCCTCAAAACCCGGATTATGCCCGACCAGAAGAACGCTAGGCTGCCCGCCCGGCAGGCCTCGCGCGATGTCGAAGAGGGAGCTCGCGGTTGCCTCGTAAATCAGCGGCTCGTCCACCCGCCCGGGAGGCGGATGCAGGAAGATGTCGACGAGATCGAACGTTTCCCGGGCGCGGAGCGCGGTCGAAACCAGCACCAAGCCCGGCGCGAGCCCGCGCGAGGCCATGAATTCGCCGATCAGGCGGGCTTGATCGCGCCCGGCCGTCGAAAGCGGCCGGTCGAAATCCTGCAGGCCTTCCGCTCGCAGGGCCTTGGCATGGCGCAATAGCATGAGACGGCGCATGCAATTTTCTCTTTTGATATCAGCGCGATTCCATCTAGGAGAACGGCCGGACGCGGTCGAAATCCCTGCTCGCAAAGCCTAACATGCGCCTATAAACGACAAGCCTATGAACGACGTTTTCCCCGAAACCTTCTATTCCGCGACCGCGCGTCCCGCTCCCGAGCGGCGAGCGCTCGCGCAAGACGTGGAGGCCGAGGTCTGCGTCGTCGGCGGCGGCTTCGCGGGTCTGTGGACCGCGCGCGCGCTGCTCGCACGCGGCCAGGAGGTGGTTTTGCTGGAGGCGGGCGAGGTCGCGGGCGGGGCCTCGGGTCAGAATGGCGGCTTCGTTTCCGCGGGCTATGCCGAACGGCTCGCTAGAATTGTCGAGCGCGTCGGCATCGATCAAGCGCGCGAATTGTACCGGCTGTCGCGCGAGGGTGTCGAGATCGTGCGCTCGATCTTGGCCGAGGGCGAATTCGGCCTCGATCCGGTGCCGGGGCGCCTCAACGTGTTGCGCTATGACGACGAGGTGGGCTTGCGCGATGAGGCCGAGATGCTCGCGCGTGACTTCGATCATGACGTGGTGGTGTGGCCGCGCGAGCGCGTGCGCGAAGCGCTCGCGACCGAGCGCTATTATCAGGCGCTGCACGAGGCCGACGCCTTTCACCTGCATCCCTTGAATCTTGCCCGCGCGCTCGCCGCCGACATCGAGAACCGGGGCGGCACGATTTACGAGCGAAGCCGCGTGACCGCGGCTGACCTCGAGGGATTGCGGAAATCCGTGTGGACGGAGAAGGGTCGCGTGCGCTCCTTCCAAGTGGTTCTCGCCGGTAGCGTTTTTCTCGGCGAGGCGTTTCCGGCGCTCGCGGCAATGGTGCTGCCGGTGCGGACGCATGTCGTGGTGACAGCGCCGCTCGGCGACGTGCTGAAGGAGACGATCCGCTATCCCGGCGCCATCGCCGATACGCGGCGCGCAGGCGACTATTATCGCGTCATCGGCGATCGGCTGTTGTGGGGCGGCCGGATCACGACCGATCCGAAGCCGCCGAAGCGGCTCGCGCACTCGATGGCCGAAGAGATCAGCAAGGTCTATCCGCAGCTTGGCGAGGCGCCGATCGAACATGCGTGGTCCGGTACCATGGGCTACGCAGTCCACAAGATGCCGCAGATCGGCATGGTGCGGCCGGGGGTGTGGATCGCGAGCGCCTTCGGCGGCCACGGGCTCAACACCACGGCGATCGCGGGCGAGCTCGTCGCCTCCGCGATGGTCGAGCAGGACGACCGCTGGCGGCTCTTTATTCCGTTTGGCCTGGTGTGGGCCGGCGGCGGCGCGGGCCGCGCGGCGACGCAGGCGACCTATTGGTCGATGCAATTCAAGGATTGGCTGGATGAGACGCAGACCAAGCGCGTAGAGCAAGTGCAGGCTGATATCGCCGCCGGTCTTGCGCCGGGTCTTGCCGCTCACGCCGCTCGACGGGCGAAGCGAAAATTCGCCGAGAGTCGCGCGGGCCGCATCGGTGGGCGTTTGGCAGCGGTCGCTCGCCTTCTTCTTTACCGGATGTTCGTTGGCGTCCGCTGGGCCGGGGCCACTGTTTATGTGATCTCCGCCGCCGCCGGCCGTGTCCTCTACGTCGTCATCATGGCGGTCGCCCTGATGATCGGATTTGTCGCGGGCTGGGTCGGCTGGGCTATGGAAATGGTCGCCGCCGGCATCACCGCTGTCGCACGGGCGATGGGTAAGGTCGCGGCACTCGTCTGGCGAAGCGTCATCGTGCCGCTATCGGTGATTATCGCCGCGGCGGCGAAATGGGCCTGGCGGCGTAGCCGTTTGGGCTCGACGCGGGCGGCGCTCGCAATCCGGACGGGCGCGATCTGGGCCATGGCGCGCATCAAGGCAGGCTTGATCTCGGCCGGGACCCAGATTCAAGAAGGCGCGATGTGGAGCGCCGCGCGCGTTCGGGTGGGGTTCGTCTGGTGCGGTGTGCGCATCCGCGACGGCGCGCTTTGGACGGCGGCGCAGACCAAAGCGCGCGCGAACCGGGCTGCGGAGCGCGGAAAGCAAGCAGCGCTCTTGTCAGGCGCGCGCACGAAGGACGGTGCTGCGTGGACGACAGCGCGCGCGAAAGAGGGCGCCGCCTGGAGCGCGCGGAAGATCGCGGACTCAAGCCGGTCCGCGTGGGAGCGCATACTTCTCCCCGGCGCGAAGCGAGCCGCGAGCGGCGCGGGTCAAGCGCAAGAGCGCATCAAGCTGGACGGCGCGAGGCTCGTGGGGCGCGTGCGCGAACATGCCATTGCGTTCGGGGCGTGGAGCGCGAAATTGCCGGGCGCGGCGCTGACGGCGTTGCTGATCCCGGCGGCTTTCGTTCTCCATCGGGCGAATGCCGCGAAGAATGCCGTGATCGATGCAAGAAGGCGACAAGCGGAAGCGAGCGTTGCCGCGAGAATAGCGCGCAAAGAGGGCGAAAACGAAGCCCCCGATCGGACGGAGACCGAACGCCAAACGAAAGCGGAAACGGCAAAAGGGGTCGATGCGGAACCTGCTCCCGCCGAGGAGCAAAGACCGCCGGCGGCAACGCAGAGGACGTTTTCGTTTCCGGCGGGGAGATACGTCCTCGATCGAGTGAACTCTGTGAAGAATGTCATAATCGATGCGCGCAAGCGCCACGCGGAGGCCGGCGCTGCGGCGCGGATCGCGCGGAAAGTGGTCGAGGAAGAATCCGCGAGACGGGCGGAGGCCGAACGCCAAACGGAGGAGGCGGCGGAGAAAGAGGCCGATGCGAAACCCGCCTCCGCCGAGGAGCCGGAATCGCCCGCCCAGCCGAAGAAAAAGAAGAAGGCAAAGGCAAAAGCAAATACAAAAGAGGATTCGGTCGAAGTGTGACCGGCGCGGCGGTTTTCGAGGGAGGGCCATGCCGAAACATTCGGAACTCATTCGGGCGAGCGCGTGCGAGAGCGTCCGGCGGCTGAAGCAGGGCGAGATCGCGCCACACGATCTCCTGGAAGCGCTGCAGGCGCGCATCGGCGAGGTTGATGGCAAGGTCAACGCGCTGCCGACGCTCTGTTTCGAGCGGGCGCGGGCGCATGCGGACCGTTTGATGAAGAAACCGGCCGCCGAGCGTGGATTGCTCGCCGGGCTGCCGGTCGCGATCAAGGACCTCACCGATGTCGCGGGCGTGCGTACGACGCAGGGCTCGCCGATCTTCGCCGATCACATACCCGCTGCATCCGACATTGCGGTCGAGATGCTGGAAGGCGAGGGCGGCATCGTCTATGCGAAATCGAACACGCCGGAATTCGGCGCCGGCGCCAACACCTTCAACGAAGTATTCGGCGCAACGCTCAATCCTTGGAACATGCGCCGCTCGGCCGCCGGCTCTTCCGGGGGTGCGGCGGTCGCGCTTGCGACCGGCATGGCCTGGCTCGCGCACGGCACCGACGTGGGCGGTTCGCTGCGCAATCCGGCGAGCTTCTGCGGCATCGTCGGCATGCGCCCGAGCATCGGCCGCGTCGCCCACACGCCGGACAGCAAGATCGACCGCAATCTCAGCCAGCATGGGCCGATGGCGCGCAATGTCGAGGATTTGGCGCTGTTCCTCGACGCGATGAGCGGCGAACACCCGGCCGATCCCGCCTCGTTGCCGCGATTGAAGACTTCGTTTTTGTCGGCGGCGCGCTCCGGCTGGCGGCCGAAACGCGTCGCCTATTCGGCGACGCTCGGCATCACGCCGGTCGATACGGAAGTGGCCGCGATCACAAAAAAAGCGGCCGCGCGTTTCACCGAATTGGGTGCCGAGGTCGAGGAGGCGCATCCCGATCTTCGGGAAGCGCATGAATGCTTTCAGGTCCTGCGCGCGTTCGATTACGCCGTGACCAAGGCGAAACTCCTGCGCGGGCATCATGCGCTGTTGAAGCCGGAGGTGATCTGGAACATCGAAAAAGGACTGAAGCTTTCGATCGAGGAAGTGGAGCGCGCCGAGGCCGAGCGCGTGGCGATGACGCGGCGGACGCTGAAGTTCTTCGAGACCTACGATCTCCTGCTCACCCCCGCGACCATCGTGGCGCCGTTTCCGATCGAGGAGCGTTACGTCGCCGAATGCGCGGGCAAGAAATTCGACAATTACGTCGAATGGCTCGCGATCGCCTATGCGATCACGCTGGTGTGCTGCCCGGCGCTGTCGTTACCGGCTGGCTTCACGCGCGAATATCTGCCGGTGGGCTTGCAGATTGTCGGGCCGCCGCGGTCGGAAGGCCGCGTGCTCGCGGGCGCCAAGGCGCTCGAGGATATTCTTGGCCTGAAGGGCCAGACGCCGATCGACCCGCGAAGCGGAAACTAGCGGCTTCCGTCACGTCTGGCAAGAAAGGCCAGGCGCTCAAATAAGTGAACATCCTGCTCGTTCTTCAAGAGCGCGCCGTGCAGCGGCGGGATGAGCTTCTTCGGATCTCGCTCGCGCAGCATCTCCGGGGTCATCTCCTCGACCAGGAGAAGCTTCAGCCAATCGAGCAGTTCCGAGGTCGATGGCTTCTTTTTCATGCCCGGCACTTCGCGGATCTCGTAGAAAATCTTGAGCGCCTCGGCGACGAGCCGCTGCTTGATACCGGGAAAATGCACTTCGACGATCGCCTTCATCGTTTCGGTGTCGGGAAATCGGATGTAGTGGAAGAAGCAGCGGCGGAGGAACGCGTCGGGTAATTCCTTCTCGTTGTTCGAAGTGATCACCACGACCGGGCGCTGCTTCGCCTTGATCGTCTCGGCGGTCTCATAGACGTAGAACTCCATGCGGTCGAGTTCCTGCAACAGATCGTTCGGGAACTCGATATCGGCCTTGTCGATCTCGTCGATCAGGAGCACCGGGCGCTCAGTGGCGACGAAGGCTTCCCACAGCTTACCGCGGCGAATGTAATTCTTGATGTCGGAGACGCGCGGGTCGCCGAGCTGGCTGTCACGGAGCCGCGACACCGCGTCGTATTCGTATAGGCCCTGCAGCGCCTTGGTGGTGGACTTGATGTGCCACTCGATCAGCGGCGCCTTGATGGCTTTGGCGATTTCGGCCGCGAGCACGGTCTTGCCGGTACCGGGCTCGCCCTTGATCAGGAGCGGCCGCTCGAGTGCGATCGCGGCGTTGACCGCGACCTTGAGGTCGGTCTCGGCGATGTAGTCCTTGGTTCCTTCGAAACGCATGCTGGCTCCCTCTCGCGGCGCGCACCCTATGGGCTGCGTTTGATCGCGGCAAGGCGAAGAAAGAAGAGCATTTCGCCCGGCAGAACTTGCCGGGAGCGCTCATTCCTTGCCGAGTGCCACCTTTTCGCGAATTGAAAAATACAAGCTACTTCAATCGGGTAGTGGAGGTGAAAAGCGTGGCACGCCGCTTGCGATCGAACGTGTGACGGCGTGCGTCCCATTTCCGCGCGCGCGAGCTTGATGGAGACGTAGCATGGATATTTTCGGCGCATTGACCACGGCAGTGGGCGGCCTACAGGCGCAGTCCTATGCCCTCGAGAACATCGCGGGCAACATCGCGAATTCGCAGACCACGGCGTTCTAACGGGTCGACATGAGCTTTTCCGACCTTGTCGCGGACTCGACCGTCGGCCAGCAAAAAGCTGGCGGCGTCCTCGCCATGTCGCGCGCCACCAATACGGTACAGCGCGACATCCAGTCGGCTTCCGTCGACACCTTCATGGCGATCAACGGTGACGGCTATTTCGTTGTGCATAAGCCGTCTTCCCGGACGGCTCGACGGTCTTCGCCGGCAACGACCTCTACACGCGCCGCGGCGATCTCCAGCTCGATAAGAACGGATACCTCGTCAATGGCGCGGGCTATTATCTCGAAGGGCTTCCGATCGACCCCGCGACCTGCAGGGTGTTTATCAAGTTCTTCGTAAAGTCCGGCTTGTATCGTTATTCGAAACTGAACGAGGCCCTTTCCAAACCTTAAAAAGAAAAGCGGCCCCGACGCGTGACCGAACGGGACCGCTGCAGAAAACGCGTAATTTCGGGGTTGGTCAGCTCGGGCGGCTGATCATGACCGGACGGGTCGCAGTCTTGGCGGGCGCCGAGCGCCCGTCGGCGCGGTAGCTGTGCGGGCTCGCGCTGCGCCTTGCCTCTTCGGCGGCGCCTCGCACGATTCCTTCGGCGACCGACTGGGCAGTCGCGACCGTACGTAGATTGCGGCTCAGAATGTCGCGGAAGGAAGCGTGGGCGCGGCGCATTTCATCGACGAGCTCGGGCACCTGGTCGCGGATGAACTTCGCCTTCGCCTTCACGGATTTGAATTCGCGCAGATAGCGCGCGGCGAGGTTGGTCTTCTCGGACACGAGACCGGCGGCGGCGGAAAGCTTGCCCGCGCGCACGAGCCGTGTTTCGTCCTCGAATACCTGGACGAGGGCGACCATGGTCTCACCGATGCGCGAAAGAAGCGTCTCCGCCTCGTCACGCGAGGAAAGCCGATCGTGCTTCGGGGCGGGTGCCGTGGTCATTGGCTCTTCTCCTGCAAGCTGATCAGTTGATTTTGGATTTGGCCGGCGATGCCAATGCCGCCAGAGGCCGCGATCGACTTCGCGTATTCTCCCGTGAGCAGCGAGCGCCACACGCCGTTGCCGTTGCCCGAGCCGAAGGGGCCGTCGTCGTCGAGTCTCTCGAACATGTTCTCGAACATATTGGTTAAGAATACGCCCTCGAAGTCTTGCGAGACCTACTTCGTTTTGTGGGTGCCGGCGCCGGCGGGCGCCACGGCGAGATAATGCTTGATCGGTTGTTTCATCGACAGGTCCCCCAACTTGGTTGATGGTGAAATGGCTTGCAGCTGAGTCATTGCGAATGGCGTGTCATCGGCGGTGAAATTCAGGTATCTGATTTTGCTGTTCTTTTTTTTGAGTGCAGGGCGTCCCACCGAGCTATCCATGCCGGGTAGGCAGTTTCTGCCGGAAGCATTTACGGCCGGTTAACCATGACAACCGAGGATTTGTACTTAGAGCGGGGTGATTCCGCTGGCTCGGGGGAGCAATCATGCGTATTCACGCGGCTGTACAGCCCAGCGTGTCCAACACGACGACCGCACGGCGGATGGCCGGCAGCAGGTTTTCGGTTTCCAATGACAATACGGCCTGGAAATCCGCCGCCGCCCAAGCGGCGGCCGGAATCAACGGCATCGACGTGCTCCTGGCGCTGCACGGGGTTGGAGGAGGCGATCGAGCGCCGCCGCCGTTTCGCCAAGCGCGGCGCCAAGGTCCTCGATGCTGGATGCCCTAAAGGTCCAGATCATCGAGGGGCGTCTCGATCTCTCGACCTTGACCCGGCTGGAAACGATGCTGAACGAGCTGACCGAGGGGAGCGGGGAAGACCAGCTCGACGGCGTGCTCGACGCGATGGGTCTGCATGTTGCGGTCGAGATCGCCAAGCGCGGGCCACGGCTCGCCGCGCAATAGAATTTCGCGCCAACTGCCTGGCCCGCGCAGACTCTCCGATTCCGGGCCAAAGCGTGTGTCGGCGGAGTCACACTCCCGTATTGCTTTTCTGCGCTTGCAATTATGGCGCTTGAAGCCGTTGACCCAGCGCTGCGGCACGCTATAAGCGCGGCGCATAAAGGCCGGGCAACGGCCGATAAGCAAGAACCGGGCAGAGGAAGGGCGTTCGATGCTGTGGGGTCAAGTACAAGAGCGGGAATATCGTCCTTCCGAGGACGAGCCTTTCATGAACGAGCGGCAGTGGGAGTATTTCCGCCAGAAGCTCTTGCGCTGGAAGGATGAGATCCTGCGCGAGGCGCGCGAGACGCTCCTGCACCTGCAGAACGAGAACGAAAACCACCCCGATCTCGCCGACCGCGCCTCCTCGGAGACCGACCGCTCGATCGAATTGCGCGCGCGCGACCGCCAGCGGAAGCTGATTTCCAAGATCGACGCCGCGCTTGCGCGCATCGAGGACGGCACCTACGGTTATTGCGAGGAGACCGGCGAGCCGATTTCGCTCAGGCGGCTCGAGGCGCGTCCGATCGCGACGCTCTCCATCGATGCGCAGGAGCGGCACGAGCGCAAGGAAAAGGTCCACCGCGACGAGCGGGCCTGAATACCTGCAAGTTTCGTGCGGCGGTTCAGAATTATTCGGCCATTCTGTGGAATCGAGCTTCTATTGCGTAGGCGCGCGGGGCTCATCGAGAGACGATAGGCGCTGGCGAGGCTGAGTAGGCCATTGTCGCCGCCCATGGATACGAAGAGATCGGGCTGGATGGAGACGGGAGCTTCACCCTGACCTTCCATATAAGCGACGACATTATCAATTACGGTCACACCGATATCGAACTTGCCTTCGATCAGATTGGTAAGCTGGAACACCGAATTGGGGGTCGGGGTGAGCTTCACCTCGATACTCCCTTTGGCGAAATACCTTTTTTCCTGCGCAACCCAGAGAGGCCAATTGAACTCGCGATCGCCCACTGTCCGAATTGTTTTATTGGCTTTTTAAAGGTACCGGGGTGTATCCCAGATCATTGAGCTAAGCGTCCACTGTTTGGGCCAACGGGCTCAAAAAGTGCCGCTTGTAAGTGTTTACGTGTCTCGAACAAGACAATTTTAACAAAATTTGCTCGAATTTTCTGATAACCGATTTTACTTAGATCTTTTTAGTCCCCCGCGTGGCCAATCTTTAAGCCCATCTTATACCGGAGCTTTTAGAGAAACAGAAAAATTCGGGGGGATCAAACTATGCATGTGGCGATCGCCGATCCAAGTCGCACGGTAGCGAAGTGTCTCACCGCCATACTTGAATCGCATAATCATGAAGTTCGATCTTTCAGGGATGGTATCGAGGCTCTGGATTATATTAAGTCCAATCAATTCGTTGACGTGCTGATCGCAAGCTCTCAACTTCTATCAATGACTGGACCAGAGTTATGCTGGGAAACGCGACTGATCGCTAAATCTGGCCGTCCGCTTTACATTATTTTGATGTCGTCAACCGAAGATCGGAACAATCTGGTCAAAGCGCTCGATGGCGGCGCGGACGATTTTATCCGCAAGCCGCCTGTCGCAGAGGAACTTGCGGCACGGCTCAGGGCGGCGGATCGTGTTGTCTCCATGCAGCGTGAATTGCAACGAAACGCCACGACGGATTCACTTACGGGTGTATTGAACCGCCGGGCGTTTTTTGCCAATGCTCGAGAAATGTGCGAGCGTGCAGATGCGGGCAACTTTTTTTCCGCTGTAATGCTGGATGTTGATCATTTTAAGCGCATTAATGATTCTTATGGTCATGGATTCGGCGATGATGTTTTGGTCGCGATCGCACACGAGATTTCCGAGGAGGGTTCAACCATTGGTCGTTTGGGTGGCGAAGAATTCGCGGTGCTTCTCGACAATGCGCAGCTTTATAACGCTGTGGAAATTGCCGAAAGCATGCGGACCAGGGTGCGGAACCTAAAATTCCGACGAGATTCGGAAACGATATCTGTAACCTGCAGTTTTGGTGTGAGCCAATGGCAGTCGGGCGATCAGATTGACTATCTGCTCAGACGGGCTGATGTGGCTCTCTATAAGGCCAAGACTGAAGGCAGAGATCGCGTTCTGTCTGCTACTTCCATGTCAGATTCCACAAACTATGACAGTTTGACCAGTGTTGTTCGTTCCGGTGATTGGAACTTACGAGGATAATCCCGACCTAGATTCTCCACATCCTAATCTAGCTTGGCGCGCATGTCTGGACCGAAAGCGACCCAGCAGCGCACAAATGCCGCTCGTATGCCCGTGAAATCAGCTAATGCCACCCTCGCGTAGTTGATCGACATTATCGACGCGTCGTGCGCGTGATGCATGCAGCGTTGGCCGGATTGCGGGGATCAAAGAAGTGGCGATGCGTTCAAAATGGAAAATTGTTGTAACCGGATTTATGGGCGGATGCTTGCTGCTGGCAATCCAAAACACGGCGCGATCACTCACCAATGCAGAGGAAGTGGCCGAAGACGATATCGGCACAAGAGCGTCGGTATTCATACGGAACGCCGGTAGAGGTTGGTGTAGCGGCGTCGCTTACGGCGAGAGCTTCGTTCTTACGGCCGCGCATTGCGTGATCGACAGGAACGGAAAGAAGGTGAGCGCTAAAGAGCTCAGGATTTTCTATGGGAAGAATACGACGGGAGCGGAGAGAACCTCACGGAGGGTTTCTCAATTTGTCTTTCATGAACATTACGTGAGACAAATGTACTATCAGAAACACATTCAGCCGGATGAAGATATTTGGGAAAATGTAGCGCTGAATTGGGAGGATATCGCGATCCTAAAGATCGACGGCACTCATCCTGCGGGAACCGTTGCAGCTTTCCTGCCCGGCATCGACAATGATTATACGGCCGCTCGAGATGGCTCGTCTTCGGACTCTCGTCTCAAGGAGACGATCTGGTTTTATCTTTACGGATACTTCACCGGGTCAAAATCCGTGTTCAAGCTTCAAAGGGGTCTATCAGGCAACCATGAGAAACTGCAAAAAGTTATTCCGGGAAGAAAGCAGGCACCGTGGGCCGCCGAGTATGTTTACTCCACCCGGCAGTTGCTCATCCCACAGTTGTCCGGCCCGCTAGACGCGAAGCAAGTCGGCATGTGCCGCGGTGATTCTGGCGGTGGCGTGTTTCTCGTCAAATCGGACGGCCCGAACTACGACCTTTCACTCGATAAGGGTGTTCCGAATGGCGGCATCGAACTCAAGGACGGCCACCCCGTGTTGATCGGATTGTTGGTTCATTGGTTCGTCAACAAAGAAAATAACGAACGGTGCTCGTCAAACGAAGACGCGGGCGCAGTGCGCATTGACTATTATCACGATTGGATTCTTGAAAAAATCAAGGAATTGCAGTGAACCGTTGGCCTAGGTTGCCTGAATATCCACGAGTGAAGGACGCATTATGCGTCGCGGTGGGATCCGAATTTTAATTAGCGGCCCGTCGACGTTCCGGCGCCCACGTCAATCATGCCATCGTTACCCTGTTGGCGGTTAGCTTCAGCTTCAGCTTTAGCGCTCGCCCGCTGATCGGCTAGTTGCCTCCTGCATTCTAGATAGCCATTAAACTCCGGCACTGCGCCCCGGCTCCGGCATGTATTTTCATCTTTCTCGTCGAAATTTGCCTGTTGAGGCTGGCGAGCAGCGTCCATGCGAGCGACCTGGTCGGCACAGCCGCAGAGAAATAAGCCGATGAAAATTGCGAGTGCGCGACTTACGACGCTAAGCATCGCATTCTCTCCATAGGCCCTGCTAGCTATAGCATGGGGCTAACTGAGCGGGGACGCAATCAAGGTAATGGCGTAGTAGATCAGCTCCCCGGCGGCCGCATCGGCCTCACCGCGTAATTGTCGGCGAAGGCCGCGGAAGAGCGCCTGAGCCGCGCTAGGAGTAAGCGCGATCCTGTATTATTGTCCCAGCCATGCCGGGCAGAATGTTGAGCCGACTCGCCGAGGGCTGGCGCTGATGAGAGCCAAAATAATTTTTGGTGTCGCGGTCGTTTTGTTAGTGGGTATAACCGCTTACGTCACTTGGAAAATAGCGGAATACCATTATGCCGAGCAGTTTGCGGCGATCGATTCCACGATCAGAAATTTGCAGCTTCAGACCGCCCAACTAAACAAAGAGAGTGGTCCTCAATTGCCGCAGGTATACGGCAGTTCCAGGCTGCAATTAATGGATATTCATGTGGTGTTCGAGCCGCCGCGCAAACCGAATATTTTTGGCAATGTCATCAACAAGGGCGCGCTTGCAGCGCGAGAGCCCTCAAGCGGCGCTTCCTATCTGGTCGCGCCAAGAGAATTGACGGCACAAGAAGTAGATGGCTTGGCCGCACAGGCAATCGGCAGCGTCCAGGCGCGCGATCGAAATATTCAATTTCAACCGGATCAGATCCATGGATTTTCGATCGATTTCGACATGACGCAAGAGCAATTCGATAAATTTAGAGGTCAAAGGCAAAAGTTTTACCTGGTCTATGTCGTTGCCTATCGCGATGAAACCCTGCCGGCAGGAAAAATCAGAATGATGGAAGCGTGCTACATTTATGACGGCGACCTGTCGCAAGGCCAGTTGTGTTCCGAACACAACCGGGCGTTCATCGCGGATTCTCCGCCAATTCAATAGTGGCGCGTTCCGATCACAATATTTTTAGTTACATAGTTTTGAGCGCCAGGCGACTGCGCGCACTGCCAATGCGCGAGCAATGATCACGAAGTCACAGCAGCGCGCGGGGCCGTCACTTCTTCGATTTGCACGTCGCCGCCGGGCACATTCCGCCCGATTTGTAGCAGGGGAATGCCGACAGATACATTTTGTGATTGGGATAACACGTCTTTGTATTGGCCCAACCCGTGACTTTGCCGACTTTGTCGAGCTTCTTGGTGCACATTGAGCCCACAGGGCTACACTTGGCCTCTTTTGCCTTATGCATTTTCTTCGCGAAGGACGCTGTCGGTGCGAAGGAGACCGCGATGGCCGTGACGGCCGCAGTCAGAATCAATTTGTTGATCATGGTCGTTTCCCCCATTCGGTCTGCGAAGTAGGCCGGTTGAAAGTCCCGGGCATCGCCCGGGGCTTTTAATTTCATGCTGAAACGAAGTTTAGAACACCCATTTCGCTCCGGTGGAGACCCCCAACAACGTCGTGCCAGTCCAGCAATGTGGGCCGGAAAACGCGCCGCCTGTAGCGCCCGTGGTGTCGTGGCAATCGGTGGTGAGATGTCCGCCCGCGCCGAGGTCGAAGTGCGAGCTCGGTCCGTTAACGGTCGCCGCCACATCGATATACCAGGTCAAGTTATCGCTGAGCTTACGTTTCCACGCCGCAGTGTACATGTTCGCCGCGTTTTGGTTGGGAGCGAAAAACCCCTGGCACGCTACCGTGGCACCGGGACCGCTACTGATGCAAAGGTCGGTGAGACTGGCCGGCGCCTGGGTTGCAGAGTTGTGTTGTCCCGGATCACCATTCGCGCGGAACGCATGCGCCCAGCCGAAATGGACGCTGTCGATATCGGTTATATCTTGGCTCGCGAACACCCACGAGCTGTTGCGTGAGCGTTCATTCTGGAATTGCAGATCCGCCGGGACGGTACGACGCATCACTTCGAAGATGCCGCCAATCGTGGTCCGGGTCGGGAATTTATATAATGCCCCGAACTTGGCAGCCCATTCGTTCGCCACATCCTGATTGTATAGGGCCTGACCGATTGGTCCGAAACCCACCTGCGTGTTAGCGGGGTTCACAAATAACGGGCTAACGACACCAAATATGCCGTTAAGATCGCTCGCCCGATTGACCTTCCCGTGAAATTCATAGGCACCAGTCAGGTACAACGGGCCGTTGGTATAGCTCAGATTGGCACTGAACGCGTTGCTGAACGCGCCGTCGCTACACGTAAACGGAGGAAGTCCGCCGCTTGTAGGATCGTTGCCGCCTGCGCAATCAGATTCGCCCGAAGGGAGATTAGAGCTGTCGCGGGCGCGGTTCTGCCCCGGCGAGAACAAAGCGTTGAACTGGAAGCCCGCGATCTTCGGCGATTCGTACCAGAGCGCGTGGCTCATCCGGGTGCCGAATTCGACGCGATTGTCGCCGCCTGTATTGCCCATGACAACCGCGTAATCGCCGAGCATGCCGGAGAACGGATTGAACATCGCCGTCGAGTTCTTGTAGGGCGCGTCAGTCTTGCCGACCTTGATGGCGCCCCATTCCTTCGAGGCAAATCCGATGAAGGAGTTTCGGCTGAATAAGGCACCGTTTACCTGATTGCTCAGGTTGCTGTTGCTCTGTTTCGTCCCCGGCGTCGCCGAAATATCGATTCCGGCTTCGAGTTGCCACACAAAGTTGAAGGGCTGATCGCCAATCCGCTGGAAGCCGCGGGCGCCCAAATAAGAAAGATTGGTGGAGATCGCGGGCATCCAGCCGAAATTTCCGACCGGACCTTGGCCAAAATCCCCATTGGTAGGGATGTTGTCTATTAGACCATGCTTGATGTTCTTCGACGTGTCGTCGACCGAGACGTCAAAATTGCCATAGAAAGTAAGCTCACCGTTGTGGGTATAGAAGGTGAGGGGGTTGCCCTTCTTGTGTTGGAGGAATCCATGGCCTTCGCTGTCGACCTCCAGGTCTTTCGCATTTACGGTTTTGGCGGTGTGAGCCGCTTCCGCCTTGGCTTGATTCGCCTGCTTCAGCGCGGTCTTGGCTTCAGCGGTGGATTGCGCCTGGCCCTGTTTCAGATCGTTGACCGTGTGCTCGAGCTGATCGATTCGGGACAAGAGCGCCTTGACCTGCGCTTCGGTTGCCGCCTGGGCGTTGGCGGAGCCGCTTGAGCCCAAGACCATAATAAGCGCGGAGAGTGAAACACCCGCGCACAGCTGGATATGTAGCGATGATTTGTTCATGCCTAGCCCCCGTCGAAGTTCAGCCCCAATTTCGCCTCGTGAAATCCTCTGGCATCCCAGCGCGAAGGTCAATAAATCATCCGCTTTTGCCGGGTTTTTGCGCACGCGAGTCGTGCGATTCCTTAGACGCGTGATTTTTTTGCCACATTACCGTTTGGCGCAGTTGTTCTGTCACACGCGTCTATTGCAGTGCGGAATTTTTTCGTCCGTAAATTCACGCAATCAAGTTCAAGTTTATGCGCTGCATCCTTCGATGCCTTGAAAGAAGCGACTTATTTTTTTGGAATTCGGATGACGGGGTGAGAAGAAGGAACACCAAACGATCAGCGCAGCTCTTATCCATGCGGTGAATTTAAATATCTGAAAGTCCTAGCTTGATACACCTAAGTATAGTCGCCGGCCGCCGATGTTTTTAATGCTTACCCGCGACGATGCCCCCTCAAATTGAGGGAAAGAATAAATGAGCGTTTCAGCCGTAAGTTCTTTGAGCGGGGTTCAGAATACTCCGAGCGCGGGTAAAGCGGCGGACGGAGACAGCTTAGCCGTCGAGGCGGCTGAGTCGGCCGCGAACAAGCAAACGGAAAAAATGAATGGCGGCTTTGCTCCCAAAGCCTCGTCCACGAACGGCGGCGTAGATAAGCGAGCTTAGTTTTGAAGAGGCGGGAGTCTCCCTAGTCTCCCGCTTGCGGGCCCCGGTACATCACTGCCGGGGACCATTTATTTTGACCACCGCACTGGCGCGCATTCTGCCGCGCGGCGCCTATCTTCGAAAGATAGCCAGGACATCGAAGTTTGATTGCAGAATCCCGATAACAGCTCAGACGTACGCGGGGTTCGCAACATTACCCGGCCACCCCTCGGAAAAGAAATTCTCCCGCCAGTAATTTGCACGGCCGTGTGTGCCGCGATGTCCTTCCGCGACAATTCCCGGCGCGATGCAAATAGAGTAGGATTTGTATAGGGAGTGTGACCTTGATTGAACGCCAGCCATACCTTCGGCCGACCATCAACGCGCCAATTCTTCCCGTTGTGACCGCCATACTTGCAGCCGGCATTTTCATTGCGGACACGGTTACTGGATTAGAGATCGCCGTCGACGTCCTATACGTTGTTATCGTCTTGATGTCGGCTGGCTTTTGTCAAAAACGCGGTATCATTGTTGTGTCCGCAGGATGCATGACGCTAACGGTGTTGAGTTTTTTTCTAACATTCACCGCCTCATCCGGCGCTGCTGCTGTCATCAACGACGGGCTCGGTCTCTTAGCGATTGGAGCAACAACATACCTGGTATTGCGAATCAAATCGTCGGAGGTGGCGATGCAATCAGCGCGGGCGGAAGTCGCGCATATCGCGCGCGTGACCACGCTAGGAGAGTTGACGGCTTCCATTGCCCATGAAGTCAACCAGCCGCTGGCCGCGATCGTCACCAACGGAAATGCATGCCTGCGTTGGCTCGGCCATAATCCGCCAAACCTGCGAGAGGCACGACAAGCCGCGGAGCGTATCGTCGATAACGGCAATCGAGCGAGCAATATCATTGAGCGGATCCGTGAGCTAGCAAAAAGGTCCCCGACACACAAAGAGCGGCTGAACATCAACAAACCCATCCGCGAGATCATCAGTCTGACAACGACAGAAATTCAGCAAAATCGAATTTCGTTGCATACACAACTTTCCGGTGGCTTACCGCTCGTCCTCGGAGATCAAATCCAGTTGCAACAAGTCCTTCTCAACTTGATCCTCAATGCAATTGAAGCAATGAGTTCGACCGCCGAAGGTTCGCGAGAAATGCTGATTAGCTCGGCAAAAAACGAATTTGGGGATGTCCTCGTCACGGTTCGCGATTCCGGAGGCGGATTGGAAGCAAAGACACTCGATCGTCTCTTTGACGCCTTCTATACGACCAAACCCAACGGTATGGGCATGGGCTTGGCGATCAGCCGGTCAATCGTCGAAGCCCATGACGGGCAGATATGGGCTATCCCGAACACGCCCCGTGGTGCGATTGTTCAGTTCACTCTCCCAGCTGCTGGCAAAAAAGATCCACGCCTCGAGGCAGCCGTTTTCGTCGCAAGGGGGTGAATATGAATCGATGCAGCAAGAATCTTCCTCCCAATCACTCGGAATGCGGTTGGTCGACTGCAGCTGTTGCCACATTTTCCATAACTGTTCGGTGAGGTTTCGTGAGTAAAGAACAGCCTATCGTTTTTGTCATCGATGACGATCCCTCCGTCCGGGACGCGCTCGACAGTCTTCTTCGCTCGATGGCACTTCGAGTACAATTGTTCGGGTCGGCGCAGGAATTTCTCGATACCAAGCGGCCCGACGCGCCCGGGTGCATTGTGCTTGATGTCAGATTGCCAGGGCGAAGCGGACTCGATTTTCAGCGCGACCTCACCAGATCAGGAATTCATCTTCCGGTCATTTTCATCACCGGCCACGGCGACATTCCTATGTCGGCGCGAGCATTCAAAGCTGGAGCCATCGAATTCTTGACCAAGCCGTTCCGGGACCAGGAATTGCTCGATGCAGTTATGTTGGGAATTGGCCAAGACCGCATCCGGCGCGAGGAAATATCAACGGGCACAGAATTGCGGAAATACTTTGAGTCATTGACGCCGCGCGAACGAGAAGTCATGGCCCGCATTGCTGCCGGCCGACCCAACAAGCAGGTCGCCGCCGAACTCAAGCTGAGCGAGGTCACCGTGAAAGTCCATCGCGGTCATGTCATGCGAAAAATGCGGGCAAAGTCGTTAGCCGATCTCGTGCGGATGGCGGACAAGCTCCAAGTCTCTATCGGAAAGTCGTAGGCTACCACACCTGAGTAACGGGGGGATGTCTGAAATGAGTAGTTTCGCTCTTTACGGCCGATTGATTGCTGTCGGTAACCCGCTTCTGGCGATTTTGATCCCGGCCAGCCCTGACGACAACATTCCTCAGGCACATCGCGAATGAAAAGCGATGATGTTGAAGCCCATCATGTAAAGCGTTATCAAATCGCGGTCGCAGCCGCGGTTGTCGGTTTGGTTGTGATCAGGCTTGTTTGCGCAGCCGAGCTGCCACTCGCGTTTGACGAGGCGCTTTACTGGCGCTGGTCGCAACATTTGAGCGGCGGTTATCTTGATCATCCGCCGATGAATCCGCTGCTAATCCGGCTTGGGACGACTCTATTCGGCAACAATGAATTCGGCGTCCGGGTTATGACGGTCCTGCTTGGGCTGCCCGCGACATGGGCGCTCTGGCGTGCGGCTGCAATCCTGTTTCACGATCCCAAAGTCGGTGCAACGGCGGCGTTGTTTTTCAATTTGACGCTGGCCATGGCGGGCGGGTCGATACTTGCAACGCCGGACTCCGCCGTCATGGTGACCACCTGTTTTCTACTGCTGAGCTTGGCCAAACTCGCGGAGACCGGGCGCGGAGCGTGGTGGCTCGCCGTCGGTGTGGCGTTTGGCCTCGGAATGTTTTCGAAATATTCCACGCTCTTCTTCGCGGTGAGCATTTTCATCTGGGTGCTCGTGGTGCCGGAGCTCCGCAAATGGTTGTTTAGCCCATGGCCGTGGGGAGGCGCCGTCATCGCGCTGGTGATTTTTTCACCGGTTCTGATCTGGAATGCAGAGCATGGATGGGCGTCCGTTTTGTATCAGGCCAACCGGTTGGTCGTGCACGCATGGTCGCTGCGCTACTTCGGCGAATTCTTCGTCACACAATTCGGTTTCGCGACCCCGCCAATTTTCGTGCTGGGTTGCTTGGGGCTGTACGGCCTGCTGCAATTCCGCGCCGAGCCCTACATCGCCCGCGTCCTGATCAGCGCCATGGTGTGGCCGATCGTCATCTATTTCGCGTGGCATACGTTCCACGGGCGCGTCGAAGGCAACTGGCCTGAACCCATGTATCCCGCTTTTGCCATTGCGGCGGCAGTGGCTGCGGATCGTCTTCCTTGGCGGGGGACCGCGTTATGGTGGGCATCATGGTCAAAGCGTCTCGCCGTTCCGGTCGGTCTTATATTCGCGGCCTTTGTCTATTTGCAGGCGATATTCGCCATCATTCCGCTAGGGCGGGTCGATCCGACCGCGCGTCAACTCGGTGCGGGTTGGCCCGCCTTGGCGTCGCAGATTGACGATATTCGGCGCAAGGTGGGCGCAGGCATCGTTCTTACGACGGACTATGGGTTAGCCAGCTGGCTTGCCTTTTACCTGCCCTCGCACCCGCCGGTTGAGCAGATGAACCTTCGCATGCGTTGGGTCGATGCGCCGGCGCCGGACCCGGCGTTATTTCGGGGCCCGATGCTCTTTGTTTGTTCGGCCACTTGTGCAGAAAATGACAAGCCGCCTGAATCGTTCAATGTGGTTGAACGCCTTGCGAAGCTGCCGCGTCAGCGACGCGGCGTGACGATCGATCAATATGCTATCTATCGCGTGGCCGACCCGCGTGGCCCCGTGCTTGAGAAGCCATGAACCAATCACCCCCAAAACTTTCGATCGTAGCGCCCTGCTATAATGAGCAGGGCGGCATCGAAGAATTTCACCGCCGCGCCAGTGCGGCGGCCAAGGAGGTCGTTGGCGAAGATTACGAACTGATTTTCGTGAATGACGGTTCGCGTGACGCTACCTGGACCGTGATGCGGAAGCTCGTCGCGCTCGATCCTCGATTGGTGCTGATCAATTTAGCCCGCCGCCACGGCCACCAGCTTGCGCTGACGGCGGGGCTTGAAATGTGCCGCGGCGATCGAATTTTGACAATCGATTCCGACTTGCAAGATCCGCCCGAACTCCTCGCGGAGATGTGGCGCCTCATGAGCGACGAGCGGGTCGACGTAGTCTATGGCTTGCGCGGCGAGCGCTTTGGCGAGACGAGGTTCAAACGCTCGAGCGCCGCAGTGTTCTATTGGTTGTTGCAGCGGATCGGCGATGCCGGCATTCCGGGCAACGTCGGCGATTTTCGCCTGATGAGCCGCCGCGTTGTCGATGTCCTCAAAGCCATGCCGGAGCAGCACCGTTTTATTCGCGGCATGATTAGCTGGATCGGATTTCGGCAAATCCCTCTGCGATACGATCGCAATCCGCGCTTCGCAGGTTCCAGCCACTATCCGCTGTCGCGAATGATGATACTCGCACTTGACGCGCTGACAGGGTTCTCGATCGCGCCGTTGCGGATGGCGTCGTACGCCGGATTTCTGGTTGGCGCGCTGGGTCTCCTGATGCTGGTCTATACGCTGGGAAGTTGGGCGACCGGCCGCGTCGTCGACGGCTGGACCAGCCTGACCACGATTGTGCTGATCCTCGGCAGCCTCCAGCTCATATTGGTCGGGCTGCTCGGCGAATATGTCGGACGTATGTATATCGAACAGAAGCAACGGCCGTTATTCACGATCGATCGAATTGTAACCCAGAACACCGAAAGCCCGACGACCGCGCAGCCGAAGCAACTTCATGCGTCTCGGGACGGGCGTTGATGGCTTTGCTGGTCACGGGCGGCGCGGGTTATATCGGAAGCCATATGATCCTTGCCCTGATCGAGGCGGGCGAACAGGTCGTCGTGCTCGACGATCTCTCGACAGGCTTCAATTGGGCGGTTCACCCCAAGGCGCGCCTCGTCGTCGGCGATGTTGGCGATGAGGCGCTCGTAGCGCAACTGATCCTCCAACATAAGGTCGACTCAGTCATTCATTTGGCGGCGCGCGTTATTGTGCCGAATTCGATCGCCGATCCGCTCGGCTATTATCTATCGAATACCGTGAAGACCCGTGCACTGCTCGCGGCTGTCATCGCCGCTGGGGTGAAGCGATTTGTGTTTTCTTCGACGGCCGCCGTGTACGGCGTGTCCGATGAAAATCAAGTCGGCGAGGATGCGAGGCTTGCGCCGGCGTCGCCCTATGGTTCCTCGAAGCTCATGAGCGAATGGATGCTGCGCGACGCCGCCGCGGCGCAAGGCCTCAGCTATGCCGTGCTCCGCTATTTCAACGTCGCGGGTGCTGACCCGCAAGGTCGCGCCGGCCAATCGACGCTGAATTCCACCCACCTGATCAAGGTCGCGTGCGAAACCGCGCTTGGCAAACGTAGTCACATCGAAATATTCGGAAGCGACTATCCGACGCCGGACGGCACCTGCGTCCGGGATTATATCCATGTGAGCGATCTGGTCGCGGCGCATCTGGACGCGCTGGGATATTTGCGCGGAGACGGCCGCAATATCGTGCTGAATTGCGGCTATGGCCGCGGCTACTCGGTGCTCGAAGTGATCAATATGGTAAAACAGGTGTCGAGCAGGGATTTCCCCGTGACCCTAAGCGAGCGCCGCCCCGGCGATCCGGCCGTAGTCGTCGCCCGTGCCGACAAGATCCGCACGCTGCTCGGTTGGCAGCCGAAGCTCGACGATCTTTCGAAAATCGTTACCCATGCGCTCGCCTGGGAACGCAAGCTCGATCTGCATTAAAATACGTGTTTCGATCGTCTGGCTTCAAGCTTCGAGCTCAACGAACTGGTTCTGATCGACTCAGCCGCGAGCTTATGAGTTCGCCCTAACTTCCGAAGCTCTGCACCGGCGAGCCTGCGACCAGGCTCCAGCCGTCGACGAGCACGAAGAAAATCAATTTGAACGGCAGGGAAACGATGACGGGTGGCAGCATCATTATGCCCATCGACATCAGCACCGAGGCGATGACGATGTCGATCACCAGGAACGGCACGAACAAGAGAAATCCGATCTCGAAGGCGCGGCGCAGCTTCAAAATCATGAAGGCCGGAACGAGTATGCGAAGCGACACAGCGTCGGGGCTCGCGGGGCGCTCTTCCTTGGCGAGATCCATGAAGAGTGCGAGGTCCTTCTCGCGCACGTTCTTCAGCATGAAGCCGCGAACGGGCATGAAGCCGCGCTCGAACGCCTCCTGCGGCTGAATTTGGCCCGCGACCGGCGGCTGCACCCTTGCTGATAGGCGGTCTGCAGACCGATGGCTGTGCGCAGCAGCGACAGCACCACCACGATGCGCGTAAGCGAGGTCACCCTCACAAGGATGGCGGGTGCGAGCGAAAGTATCGTCATCAGCGCGACGATCTGAACGACGCGCTCAGTGAGGCCGGTGCCGGCCGCCGAAACTGATGCTGATGTCCTGCGCTAGAGCCGCGATCAAGCAGGCGAAGACGGCGAGGGAGCCGAAGACAAGCACGCCGCTAAGCGAGAAGCGGGCGAGGCGCGTGCGCGTCACGAAGGATTCTTCCGCTCGTTCGGCCGCAATAGACTCGCCATTTCTTCTTCGAGGCTCGCGAAGACGTCACCGCCGGACTTTGCCGGCGTCGCGGCGGGCGCGGGCTCGGCGCGCGGCGTGGGCGCGGCCGGCGTGGGCGGTATCGCGCGTGGCTCAGCGGCGGGACGCGCGACCGGCGTGGGCGGCAGCGCCATACGCGGCTCGGCGCCGGGCTGGCGCAGCGCCGCCTCAAGCCGCTTGGTTACATCGTCGTACTGATCTTGGCGCGCTTCCTTGCGCGCTGCGGGAGCCGGGCGGAGCGTAGGTGCCGCGGAGCGCGCGGCGGGCTCGGCCGATGCGCGGGGCGTCTGCCGCTGCGGCATTTGACGTGTGGCGGGAGCCGGACGGATGGGCTCGTCGTAAATCGGCTTGTCATAGGGCACGAGCGTCGGATCGTATTCGGGCTCAAGCTCGATCGGTGCGCGAGCCGGGGCCTGCCTTTGCATCGGAGCAGGCGCGGGTGCCGCCGCCGATTGGGCGCGGACGATATTTTCCTCGACCACGACGTCGGTCGGGCCGCCAATCAGGATCAGATGCTCGACATTGTCGCGGCGGATAAGCACGAGCCGGCGGCGGGCGTCGACGATCGCGGAATCGAGCACCGCGAGTCGCGGCTGGCGATTGCGGGCACCGCCGGAATTGGACGCACGCGCGCTCCCGAACTGACGGATCAGCCAGGCAGTGAGCCCGATCAGGACCAACACCAGCACGAAGGCGACGATGAACCGCGCGGGCAAACCAAGTTCCATGCCCAAAATGTCTCTCATCCTGCTCTCCCCATCAACACCGCAATGGCGGCATTGTCGTCCCCGCGGTTCGGGCTCGGCAAAAAGTGCCGCCCCATCCCTAACAAACCGTTTAAGAATGGAATCCGAATCCGCCAAAACCACGGCGCCATCGGTCTTTGTCAACAGGACGTGCCGCGCCTCGTTAACGCCCCCTTAACTATAAACCCGGCAGAATTTGCCGACAAAGGGCCGGGGAGCGGCCTCTTGGGGATTTTCGATGTCGGTCGCCGACCTGCCGCTGTTTTCGGTGTTGAAGAGCCGCATGCGCTGGCTCGAAGAGCGCCAGAAGGTGCTCGCCGAGAATGTGGCGAACGCCGACACGCCGCACTATCGCACGCGCGATCTCAAGCAACTCAATTTCAACGCCGAGCTGAACGCCACGGTGCAAGCGCAGGTGCGGCTCGCCGCCACCTCGCCGAGCCATATCGCCGCGCCCATGGGCGATACGACCACATATCCGCAAGGGCCGCGCGGCGGCTTCGAGACGAAGCCAAGCGGTAACGCCGTCGTACTCGAAGAAGAAATGATGAAGGTTGCGCAGTCCCAGATGGACCACCAGACCGCGACCTCGCTCTACGCGCGCGGGCTCGCGATGCTGAAAACCGCGATCGGCAAGAACTGAGGAGCGATCAAGCAAACCGAGGGCGACCCGACCGTCAAGGCGTAGCTCCGGCAAATCCGCGTCGCGCGCATGCGCAAGCGCATGATGACGGAAGTGCCGAAGGCGACCGTGGTCATTACCAACCCGACCCATTTCGCGATCGCGCTCAAATACGAAAGCGGCATGAACGCGCCGCTCTGCGTCGCCAAGGGCATGGATGTGCTTGCGCTCCGCATCCGGGAACTCGCGCTCGAAAACCGTGTGCCGGTGGTGGAAAACGCGCCGCTCGCCCGCGCACTCCACAAAAGCGACGAGATCAACGAAGAAGTCTCGGCGGAACACTATAAGGCGGTGGCCGAGGTCATCGGCTACGTGCTCCCTCTGCGGCGTTCGTTCCGGCCATAATCGGCCTTAAGATGAGGGAACGCGCTTGCGGAACGACGGCGTTATCGGGCAAATCGAACGTCGGGATGCCGTCCCATGGGCGGACTCGTCGAGGAGGTGTTCGCGATGGCGGCCGATGATGCGCCCAACGTCCCGGTCGACCGCGCTCAGCCGACAGGTAGCATCGGCTTGGTGCTTCTCGTCGCGCTGGCACTCGTGGGTACGGCCGTGTTTCTCTTGTTCGTCGGGCGGGGTCGGGCCGAGCCCTATATCATCGCGGTGCTCGCGACCTTGGCTGTGGTCGGCGTGTTCGCGCTATTCGCGGGCGCCGCCGGCATCTTGGAACTCGCGGGGCGCGCCACCGGCCGCAACGATCTCACCAAGGCGGTGATCGATACCTCGGGCGAGGGAATCTCGATCATCGATGCCGCGGGCCGCGTCCTCTACGCCAACCGCGCCTATCTCGATCTCACCGGGGCCGAAGGGCCCGACGACGTGCGGCCGGTGGAGCGTCTCTTCACCAGCGACCCGGAAGTCTCGGAAGCGATCTATCGCCTGGTGCAGGCGACGCGCGAGGGCAACACGCATAGCGAGGAAATCCGCATCGCCGGCACGCAAGGCATAGCGGGTCGCTGGGTGCGGCTCAGGGTGCGGCCGCTCGCGAAGGGCGGCAAGCTTTCCAAGCTCGCGATGTGGGGGATTGCGGAAATCACGCGCGAGCGCGAACGGCAGGAAAACACTTTTCTCGAGTTGCAACACGCGATCGACTTTCTCGACCACGCGCCGGCCGGCTTCTTCTCGGTCGATCCCGTGGGCGGCATCGTCTACCTCAACGCCACGCTCGCGGGCTGGCTCGGCTATGACCTCGCCGAAGTATCGCCGACCGGGCTCAAGCTCTCCGATCTCATTCCCGGCGCGGGTGCCGCACTCCTTTCCAACCTCGCGCCGGTGCCGGGCGAGGTGAAGACGGAAATCCTCGACCTCGATCTCAAGCGCAAGAACGGCGAGTTATTGCCCGTTCGGCTGCATCACAAAGTGGCGTTCGCCGGCGACGGGACGCCCGGCGCCTCGCGCACGCTGGTGCTGAGCCGCGCGCGCGAGACTGCGAGCGATCCGTTGCGCGACGCCGAGGTGCGCTTCGCGCGCTTCTTCAACAACGCGCCGGTGGCGATCACCACGATCGACGGCGCGGGCAAGATCGGCTCCAGCAATGCGAGTTTCGTGCGCCTGTTCGGCGGCGCGGGCGAGGGCGAGAAGAATTCGATCTTCGCCGTGGTGGCGGAGAGCGACCGTGGCCGCTTCGAAGCGGAAGTGCGCGCCGCACTCGATGGCCGCCAGCAGACGCGCGAGGTGGAGGCGCCGCTCGCGGGCGAGACACCGCGCTCGGCGCGCTTCTACATCACGCCGGTGGAGGGCGCAGGCGAAGGCGAGGCCGCGATCGTGCATGCGATCGACACCACCGAGCAGCGCGCGCTGGAAGCGCAGTTCGCGCAGTCGCAGAAGATGCAGGCGGTCGGCCAGCTCGCCGCCGGCGTCGCGCACGACTTCAACAATATGCTCACCGCGATCATCGGCTATTCCGACTTGCTCCTGGTGAACCACCGGCCGACCGATCCTTCGTTCCAGGACCTGATGCAGATCAAGCAGAGCGCCGACAGCGCCGCCGGGCTGGTGCGGCAATTGCTGGCGTTTTCGCGCCGGCAGACGCTCCGGCCGCAGGTGTTGCAGCTCGGCAGCGTGCTTTCGCATCTTTCGATCGGCATGCTCAAGCGCATCATCGGCGAGCGCGTGGCGCTCGACGTCAAGCACGGGCGCGATTTATGGCCGGTGCGGGCCGATCTCAACCAGTTCGAACAGGCGATCGTCAATTTGGCGGTCAACGCCCACGATGCGATGCCGAAGGGCGGCCAGCTCATCATCCGCACGCGCAACGTCGCGCGCGAGGAATGTGCTGCCTTCGGCGAGAAGTTGCTGGCACCCGCCGATTACGTGCTGGTCGAGGTGAGCGACAATGGCGAGGGCATTCCGCCCGGCATCATCGACCGGATTTTCGAGCCGTTCTTCTCCACCAAGGAAGTCGGCAAAGGTACGGGCCTCGGGCTTTCCACCGTCTATGGCATCGTCAAGCAGACCGGCGGCTATATTTTCGCCGCCTCCAAGATCGGCGAGGGCACGACCTTCCGCATTTTCCTGCCGCGCCACATCCCGCTGCCCGAGGAAGAAGAAGTAAAGACGCCGGAGCCGGAGGCGCGCAGCGTCGATCTTACCGGACGGGGCACGGTGTTGCTGGTCGAGGACGAAGAGGCGGTCCGCGCTTTCGCCGCGCGCGCGCTTGCATCCCGCGGCTATTCGGTGGTGGAGGCGGCGACTGGCGTCGAGGCGCTCTCGGCGATCGAGCGAAACGGCGGCGAGGTCGATCTCGTCGTCTCCGACGTCGTGATGCCGGAGATGGACGGGCCGACATTGCTGCGCGAATTGCGCCGCCGCAGGCCGGAGCTGAAGGTGATCTTTATCTCGGGCTACGCCGAGGAAGCGTTCAAGAAAAACCTGCCCGAGGGCGAGCGCTTTACTTTTCTGCCGAAGCCCTTCTCGCTGAAAGACCTCGTCGCCGCCGTCAAGGAGACGATGGCGAGTTGATCGGTCGTGATGGCCGGGTTGCTCTTCTTCGTCATGCCCGGCTTTATGCCGGGCATCCACGTCTTGGTTGCATGGAAGAAGCAAGAAGTGGGTGGCCGGAACAAGTGCGGCCATGACACGAACGCAAAAAATTCGGGTCACGACGAAATGATGACGCATTTTTCCGCATGCCTACCGCGTGTCAAGCGCGAAAGTTGTGCGCGGCTTTTCCTGTCTTGACCGCGTGGCGCGATTCGGGCCAATTTATTCTCGCGAGGATCTGGTTTTCGGCTGGCTTGACTTCCCGCTTCCCGAATTTGGGCTGCGCTATCAAGAACCCCCAAAACTCGGATTGTTGCCCGGACGCACGATGAGCGCGCGGCCGGATCTGGATCAGAAGCGAGGATGCAAGATGGCTTCAGGGACCGTGAAGTTCTTCAATACGCAAAAAGGCTTTGGCTTCATTCAGCCGAGCGATGGCGGCAAGGACGTGTTCGTCCACATTTCGGCCGTGCAGCGCGCCGGCATGACGACGCTGATGGAGGGCCAGCAGGTCAGCTACGACCTTCTCACCGAGCGCGGCAAGACCGCGGCGGGGAACCTGAAGCTCGCTTGAGGAATTTCGCGAGGGCGGGGCCTCTGCCCCTTTGAAACGAAAGCCCTGGCGGTTATCCGCCGGGGCTTTTTGCATTGCGGTATGGGCATCCCTATATCCAGGAAAGCGGGTAATTTCCTCATGGCGGAACTCCTATTGGCGTTTGGGGGGATGGGCGTCCTTGGACTTCGCCCTTGTAGTAAGAGCGCGGCGGCCTTTGGATAATCCAGCGGGTGCTGAAGATACCGTTCGGCTCATTCGAACAATCGGCGCCACGTTTTTGTTCTCTCTTTCGTGAGCGCGCTGTGAGTACGGGTGAAAAAGAGAACGGCCGGCGCGAGGCCGGCCGTCTCTGCATGTGGCGCGGAGGAGATCCGCGTCACTCGGTTTTCAGGCACCGCCGTTTTCGCCAACGTCGGACTTGTTCTGTTCTTTCTGGGGCGCGCTCTGATACTGCGTCGAGTACCCTTGGTCGTGCGCACGGTCGAAGCTCTGGGCGGAAGCGGCCGACACGGTCGCGGCCAAGAGGGCGCCGAGAAGCGCGAGCTTGCTGAGCTGTTGGTCAGTCTCCTTTACACACCGGCGAGAGGCGGAAATGCCCGTCGCCGTTGCCGTTGAGATAGGCCCGTGTGCGGCGCGGGATAACCTGAAGAATACCGAAAGGACTGTTCGGCTGGGCCGAATAACGCCGGCGTGAATGCCAGTTGATGCGGCGTCAGGGCTCGAGCGGCGAAATAAAAGAATCCGGCGAGCGAGTGGTGGGTTTTTTTGTATCGCGGCGAAGCCGTTCCCATGGTTCAGCCACGATCTCGCTAAAAAGGTTTCAAGTTTCAAGCCCTGCGTTTCCTTCCATGCAAGCGAACGCGCAAAAATAAAATGAGGCGTGCAAAAATGAGGGGGTACAAAAATCAGGGGTACAATAATGAAGGGTGATTAAACGGTGCTCCCGATGGGATCCAGTTCGGATCGTGGGTTCGCTTTATTTTTAAGCGCAGACAGCGCCCTCCAAAGGGAGGAACCCATGCTCAATAAACTCGGGATAGCAGTGTCCGGGTTTGTGATTTTGGCTGCAACGATGGCGATCTCGCCGGCCTATGCCGAACAGTCCTGCGCCGACAAATGCAATAGCCGTGGCGGCCTGACAACGGGCCAACAGAAGCAGAAGTGTATTAGTCAGTGCGAGGATGCTCACGCCGGGCGAAAGTAAACCTACTTAAGGCGGCGGCTTCCCGACCCCGCTTCAGCGGGGTTCTTTTTTTGGTTCCTTCCGTTTTTTCTTTCTTCTGTTGCGCCCGTCGAGTGTCGCCGGCCGGAGAAGGTGTCGCGGAGGGCTGCGCCCGGAATCGAGAGGCCACCCGCGGGGGCTGGGTGGCCTCGACTTAGAACCGCGGCGTGGGGTGGGGAGTAGGGCCGCGGTCCGGGGGGTCCGATGAATAGAACCTAGGAGGCCGCGTTCCCTGCCACTGTGATTTCCGTCACAAAACGGGCGATTGCGGAAAGTGGTGCGAACGCTCGGAAGCGGGGCGCAAACCGGCATGGTTATGCCCGTAACCAATTGTCGCCCGGGCGTGCCCGCGGGGCGGACAGAAACTCGGGCCGATTCGAATAGGCCAAGGCTATCAGGTGGTTACCTCGGCAGGTCCCTTCGTATTGCCGAACCCGCTCTCCGCGTGGGACGAACAAATCATAACCCCCGCGGTGCTGCCCTGCGGCACTCGACCAAGTTGCTTTTTTCACCGGGCGAGTGAAAGCTTTCCGCGTCCGATCGATAAAAACCTGGAGGAAACGATGCGCAAACTCATGCTCATGCTCGCCGCCACGGCGGCGATTCTGTTCGCGGGCGCGCTCACTTGGAATGCTCAAGCCTCGGTCACCGGCGGATCCGGAAATCTCGCTATCACGGCGAAGAATTTCACGCCGATCATCAAAACCGCCTGCGGCGGACCGGGTGCGCACTGCCGCTGGGGCCGTCACTGGGTATGCGGTCCGATGGGCCGCTGCTGGTGCGCTCCTTGCTGATTTGACAACAGCCCAAAGGCTGTTTTCACTTCCTTGGGCCGTTTTGCTCGCGATCGAGGCCGCCTTCACCGGCGGCCTCTTTCTTTTCGCGCGTGGGACACGATGGATCGATTGAAATAAGGCGGGTTTAACTCTCGCTAGCGGCCCATGCCGAAGCGGGGCATATTGGCGAGATGGGCAAATCACCTCGGGTCATTTTCAAAGTCGAGCGGGTCGCCGAGGGCGACTGGCAAATCCAGGCGCACTATCCGGAGACTGAAATTCGCTACATCAAAGGCTTCAAGACCAAGGCCGAGATCGACGAGTGGATGGGCGGAACCCGCCGCATCGATTGGCTGCGCTCGCAGGGCTACGCGAAATAGTGGCCCATGGCTGCGCTAACGCGCTCGAAAAGAAAGTAGTGTGGGCAACCCAGTTTGAGGAACGACTTCGCTTATGGCGAGTTAGCCATGCAAGCCCGCCCCGCAGATTCAGGTTTGTCGCCCCCATCGGCGAGACGGAAAATAGCCCCGGCACAGCCCCCCCGCTGTGGCCGGGGTTTTCATTTTAAGCCAAGAGTGCGGGTCCTTTGAATAAGGCCGCTACCGGATAAAATGCTTAGAATTGCCGCGAGCGGCGAGAAGAAAGACAAATCGAGGGGGAGTGTTTCACTGGGGGCGTATATGAAATTCCACCGGGCGCAGGCACCGTTATAGTCTCCATGGTGCCGCACGGCGCGCACGCATAGGTCACGTCATTGGCGCCATGAGCAGGCTGGACGAACCCGACCGGCATGCGGGAGCCGCATTTGGAGCAATATATGAGCGGGAACATCGCCGTCATAACGCCCGCAGCTTGCTAGGGGGCCATATCCAAAGTCTGTTCCAAATCGCACGCCGGGCACTAAATAATTTGCGATATTAGCAGGCCTCTTTCTTTTCGACTGCTTGGCTTTACGAAAAACGAAATAAGCAATTGGGTAGTCGGTCAGTTTCGATTTAACTGTTTCCGGGCTGTATTGGGGTATTCGATAGTTTTGAACTTTGGCTGTTTGGCCTTCACGGCATTAAAAAAATGAGGCCGCCCACTGAGGCGGCCTCAACAATATTCATTGCGGGTTTTCGTTGACGCCGCTCACCAGCAGCGAACGCACCGGCAACAACGATCGCGGCACGCACTGATCCATCCCGGGGCACAACCACAGCCGCCCGTGAAACCGTTACATGCCGCCCGCGTTACGATTGGGGTGGCGTTCTTTAGAGCGTCGGCGGGGCAAAGGGCACCGCGATTCACGTTTTGGGCGCTGGCCTGTGAGGCGATGGCCCCCAGGATTAGTACCGCTGCCGTCAAAGTCATCGTGAGTTTTCTCAAGAGGCCCTCCGCTTCATTGGGGGTGATTGACGACATAGAATAACTTGGTTCCGGAAAAGCGCAATGAACCATACCCAACAAAGTTCAGAGCGATTACTTTGGATTTAGCGCGCGCCCCTTCTCGGATTTCTGGGCGACCCACTCGATGGCCTTAGCGGTATTAGGGAACCATAGACGCGATCCGTCTTGCCGCCACCGATAAGACGCTGAAAGTTTCGCCCGCGATGGCCGCTGGCGTGACGGATCGCCTTTGGGAAATTAGCGATCTAGTGGCCATGCTTGAGGCTTGGGAATCCAAAGCGCGATGCCAAGCCTATTTTCGAGGTTATGGAGTGGAAAATCGGTGGCGGCTTCTATGTGAAGGCTACGCTTCAGAATTCGGCGCCAGAGAATATCAGCGGGTTCGCGACTAAGAACGATGCAATTCGTTGGGTGCGGAATGAATCAGTGACTTGGCTTCACTCTCAGCGGCATGCACTTGAAAAGAAGGCCGCAAACTAAACCGCTTAATCGTCAGATCTTTTCGTCGTAGCAAAACCCTTCGCTGTATCCCGCTCTTCTAAGACAGAAAGAATTCCTCTCGATCTAGTCAAACTCGTTTGTATTGCGGTGCTGGCCTCTTTGAGTTCACCAAAAATAGACGCTGTTGATGCGGCGGTAGCCGAAAACTGCGGAGCAGGGGTATTCATGCGGATCAATTGCTCCATACGAGTTTCCGCTAGACCTAATTTGGTTGCAAAACGATCCGCCTCCTCTTTCGCCTTCTCAAGCCGCTCATCCTTCACGGCCATTCTCTCCCTGAGCAGAAAGCCTCGAAACCACCAGACGAAGCCACAGAGAATCAAAACGGCTGCGGTGAAAGGAACGGGGTCACCAATTTTGTCCGCGTTCATAAGACGCTGAAAATTTCACCCGCGATGGCCGCTGGCGTAACGGACCGCCTCTGGGAAATTAGCGATCTAGTTGAAATGCTCGAAGCATGGGAAGCAAAAGAGAAGCGGGACGCGAAGCCGATCTTTGAAATCCTGGAGTGGAAAATCGGCGGCGGCTTCTATGTGAAGGCGACGCTTACGAACTTCACTCCTGAAAATATCAGCGGTTTTGAAACTAAAAACGATGCAATCCGCTGGATACGGAATGATTCAGCAGCTTGGCTTCACACGCGCCAGCATGTGATCGAAAAGAAAGAGGCCGCAAAGTAAAAAGCCCCGGACGATGCCGGGGCTTTGAATTTCACACGCTCATTGTTGAACCAATACTTCGCACTTACCTACCGTATTTGCCGGTTCCTTCATTCCACCAATAAAGAAACCCGCATGTCCAAGCTTCCGGGGTGCTCAGCTCCTTATGGCGCTTCCAGTTTTTCGCCATCGCGGCGGTGACGATGCCAGTGGGACAAACAAATATCCACCATGGCGTTGTGCCGCCGTATACGTGTCCCGGCACAGGAGCAGGCGCCACCTGGAGAAGCTGGGCGGCGGATAACTCGATCGGGCTCAACGCAATCGCTGCCGCCAATACGACAGCAGTGAATTTAGATTTTTTCATAATGCCCCCATGGATTCGGCCAAGCGCCGTTCTTCTACTTTTGAGGGTATCTGTGGTTGCGGTCGTTTGTCATGCAACAAGATGGATACGCAGTGCTTTTTGGCCCCCTGTGGCGAATCTGACACATCCCGCCACAATTGAAAGGACCCCACTACCTCTCTTGACGGTTAGAACAAACAGTGTACATTGGTCCTGTTCTGTTCGGTTGGCCTGGGTGCGATTTTCGTCCCTAGGCATAGGTGCGGGAGCCCGGCAATGTCCTCAGCAGCAGCCCTTCGAGTCGTAGAAAATACTGACAGCATGGATAAATCCAAGGCGCTCGACGCCGCCCTATCCCAGATCGAACGCCATTTCGGCAAGGGCTCGATCATGCGGCTCGGCAAGCGGGACAAGGTCGATGTCGACACCATCCCCTCGGGCTCCTTGGGCCTCGATATTGCCTTGGGGATTGGCGGTCTGCCGCGCGGGCGCGTGGTCGAAATTTACGGACCGGAATCCTCGGGCAAGACCACGCTCGCGCTGCACGCCATCGCCGAAGCGCAAAAGCGCGGCGGCACCTGCGCCTTCATCGACGCCGAACATGCGATGGACGCCTCCTACGCGAGGAAGCTCGGCGTCGACATCGACAATCTCCTGATCTCGCAGCCCGACACCGGCGAGCAGGCGCTCGAGATCGCCGACACCTTGGTGCGCTCGGGCGCGGTCGACATCCTGGTGATCGATTCGGTGGCGGCGCTCGTACCCCGCGCCGAGCTCGACGGCGAAATGGGCGACGTGCAGCCCGGGTCGCAAGCCCGCCTGATGAGCCAGGCGCTCCGCAAGCTCACCTCGTCGATCTCGCGCTCCAACACCATGGTCGTGTTCATCAACCAGATCCGCATGAAGATCGGCGTCATGTACGGCTCGCCCGAGACCACCACCGGCGGCCACGCGCTGAAATTCTACGCCTCGGTTCGCCTCGACATCCGCCGCATCGGCATCATCAAGGAGCGCGACGAGGTCGTCGGCAACTCCACGCGCGTGAAGGTGGTCAAGAACAAGCTGGCACCACCCTTCAAGCAGGTCGAGTTCGACATCATGTATGGCGAGGGCATCTCCAAGATGGGCGAACTGGTCGATCTCGGCATCAAGGCCGGCGTCGTCGAAAAGTCCGGCGCCTGGTTCTCCTACGACAGCCAGCGCCTCGGCCAGGGCCGCGAGAACGCCAAGACCTTCCTCAAGCAGAATCCAGAGATCGCGAGCAAGATCGAAGCCGCGATTCGCCAAAACGCGGGGCTCATCGCCGAGCAGATCCTCGGCCCACCCGAGCCCGAGGACGACGGCTCCGACGCGGCCGAGGCTTAAAGCGACCAGGGTCCCCGCGTCCCCGCCGCGCTACGCCCCGCGGGACCTCGGCACTTCATCTTCGGCCCATCCCCGGCCCGCCGCAGGCACTGCCCGTCTGCGGCGGGTTCGGCTTTACGCTGAGGCACCCCGTCTATAGACATCGGCCGTCATGAGCGGCAGCGGCGTCAACGAAATCCGGTCGACCTTCCTCGACTTCTTCAAGAAGAACGGCCACGAAATCGTGCCGTCCTCTCCGCTCGTGCCGCGCAACGACCCGACGCTTCTGTTCACCAATGCCGGCATGGTGCAGTTCAAGAACGTCTTCACCGGCCTCGAGAAGCGGCCTTATAGCCGCGCGGTGACGGCGCAAAAATGCCTGCGCGCCGGCGGTAAGCACAACGACCTAGACAATGTCGGCTATACCACCCGCCATCACACCTTTTTCGAGATGCTCGGCAACTTTTCCTTCGGCGATTATTTCAAGGAGCGCGCGATCGAGCTTGCCTGGGAGCTGATCACGAAGACCTTCGCATTGCCGAAGGATCGCTTCTTGGTAACGGTCTATTCCGAGGACGAGGACGCCTACAAGCTGTGGAAGAAGATCGCGGGCCTCCCGGCGGAGAAGATCATCAAGATTTCGACCTCCGACAATTACTGGTCGATGGGCGACACCGGGCCGTGCGGGCCGTGCTCCGAAATCTTCTATGACCACGGCGCGAAAATCCCCGGCGGCCCGCCCGGCTCACCCGATTCCGAGGGCAATCGCTTCATCGAGATCTGGAATCTCGTTTTTATGCAGTTCGAGCAGCACGAAGGCGGCAAGCGCGCGCCGTTGCCCAAGCCCTCGATCGACACCGGCATGGGCCTCGAGCGCACCGCCGCCGTGCTGCAAGGCACCCACGACAATTACGACATCGATCTCTTTCGCGCGCTCATTCGCGCCAGCGTCGATCTCACCGGTGTCGCGGCCGAGGGCGCGCACAAGGCGAGCCACCGGGTGATCGCCGATCATCTGCGCGCTTCCGCTTTTCTCGTCGCCGACGGTGTGCTGCCCTCGAACGAGGGCCGTGGCTACGTGCTCCGAAGAATCATGCGCCGCGCCATGCGGCACGCGCAGTTGCTCGGCGCCGCCGAGCCGCTGCTATGGCGCCTGCTGCCGGCGCTTGTGCGCGAGATGGGCCAAGCTTATCCCGAGCTGATCCGCGCCGAGGCGCTGATCGCGGAGACCTTGAAGCTGGAGGAAACGCGGTTTCGGAAGACCCTCGAGCGCGGGCTCGCGCTCCTCGAAGACGAAAGCAAGGGCATCAAACGCGGCGCCAAATTTTCCGGCGAAACCGCGTTCAAGCTCTACGACACCTTCGGCTTTCCGCTCGATCTCACGCAAGACGCGCTCCGGCCGCGCGGCATCGACGTCGACACAAAGTCGTTCGCGACCGCGATGGAACGCCAGCGCGAGAAAGCGCGCGCGGCCTGGTCGGGCTCGGGCGACGCCGCTACCGAAGCGGTGTGGTTCCCATTGCGCGAAAAAGCCGGCGCCACCGAATTCCTCGGCTACGAAACCGAGCGCGCCGAAGGCGTCGTCACCGCGCTCGTCCGCGACGGCAAGGAAGTCGGCACTCTCAAAAAGGGCGAAACCGGCGCGGTGATCCTCAACCAGACGCCGTTCTACGGCGAATCCGGCGGGCAGGTCGGCGATACTGGAATTCTCACGGGCGAGGGTGCGCGCTTCCGCGTCATCGACACGCAGAAGAAGGCGGGCGATCTCCTGGTGCATCTCGGCAAGCTCGAGGAGGGTACGCTGAAGCCGGGGGCGGCGCTTGCGCTTGAGGTCGACCACGCGCGCCGCGGCGACATCCGGCGCAACCACTCGGCAACGCATCTCTTGCACGAGGCGCTCCGGCAGGTGCTCGGCGATCACGTCGCACAAAAAGGCTCGTTGGTGGCGCCCGATCGGCTCCGCTTCGACTTCGCGCATCCCAAGCCCATCATCGATGGCGAAATCGCCAAGGTCGAGGACATCGCCAACGCCATCGTGCTGCAGAACGCGGCGGTGACGACGCGGCTGATGGAGGTCGATGACGCAATCGCCGCCGGCGCGCGCGCCCTCTTCGGCGAGAAATACGGCGACGAGGTGCGCGTCGTCGCGATGGGGAAGGGCGGCGGCAACAGCCTCGGCTGGTCGGTCGAACTCTGCGGCGGCACCCATGTGCGCCGCACCGGCGACATCGGCCTCGTCACCGTCGTTTCGGAAAGCGCGGTCGCGGCGGGGGTTCGCCGCATCGAGGCGCTCACCGGCGACGCCGCGCGTCATCATCTCGCGGGCGAGGCGCGGGGCTTGCGCGAAGCGGCCACCCTCCTCAAGGCCTCGGTGAGCGAGTTGCCGGCGCGGCTCGATGCCCTAATCGAGGAGCGGAAACGCCTCGAGCGCGATCTTGCGGATGCGCGCAAGAAACTCGCGATGGGCGGCGGCGCGAAAGGCGCGGAGGACGGCGTGCGCACGGTCGGTAAGTTGAAATTCCTGGCGCGCGCGGTCACCGGCATCGAGATGAAGGATTTGAAAAGCCTCGCCGACGAGGGCAAGCGGCAGATCGGCTCGGGCATTGTCGCGATTGTCGGCGTCAACGAGGAGGGCCGCGCCGGACTCGTCGTCGGCGTGACCGAGGATCTCGTGCAGCGGTTTAACGCCGTCGATCTCGCGCGCCACGGCTCCGAAGCATTGGGGGGCAAGGGCGGCGGTGGCCGCCCCGACATGGCGCAGGCGGGCGGTCCCGACGGCTCGAAGGCGGAGGCCGCGCTTGCAGCCATCGAAGCCGCGCTCGGCAGCGCCTGAGCCAAAGAGCGGGCGCGGTGGCAAACGAGCTTTCGGGCCTGCGAAAAATTCGGGTCCGCCTTTATCAAATTCTCGAGCAGGGACCTGTCGGCGACCGCACAAGCTGGCTCGTCGGGCGGCTTCTCGTTTTTCTGATTGTCATCAATCTCGCGGCGATGACGCTGGAAACGGTCCCTTCGTTGGAGGCGCGGTATGAAGCGCTCTTCAACATCGTTGAGATCTCGTCGCTGATCATATTCACCGTGGAATATCTGTTGCGGCTTTGGGTCGCGGCGGAAAATGCGGCCCGCAGCCATTTGTCCCCGGCGCGAGTGCGTTTGCGCTTTGCATTCGGTTTCGACGGGTTAATAGACTTGCTCGCTGTGCTGCCTTTTTGGGTGGCGCTGTTTTTATCGGTCGACCTTCGCTTTTTGTTGGTGTTGCGCGCCATCCGCTTTCTCAAGCTCGTTCGCCATTCAACCGCAATGCGCTCGCTCCTCGACGCGATCTCCACCGAACGGCGCGCGCTGCTTGGCAGTCTCGTAATCCTTGCCGGGACGACGATGATCGCGGCCTCGACGATGTATCTCGTCGAGCGCCACGCCCAACCCGACCGCTTCGGCACCATTCCAGACGCCATGTGGTGGGCGATCGTGACCCTCGGCACCGTCGGTTACGGCGATGCGGTGCCGATCACCGTTCCGGGCAAGCTCGTCGCGGGCGTTACCATCCTGTTCGGACTGATGATGGTGGCGCTGCCGGTGGGCATCATCGCCACGGCGTTTGCGAACGAAATCCGCCGCCGCGACTTTGTTGTCACCTGGAGCATGGTCGCGCGCTTCCCGCTGTTCGCCGAGCTCAACGCGGCAGAAATCTCCGACATTATGCGGCTATTGAAAGCGCAAACTTTCGACCCTGGCGACGTGATCATCCGGCGCGGGGAAGAGGGGCATTCGATGTATTTCATCGCCGCGGGCGAAGTGGAGATCGATCTAGCGAAGGAGCGTGTCCGGCTCGCGGCCGGCCAATTCTTCGGAGAAGTCGCCATCTTGAAGCAAAGCAAACGCTCCGCGACCGTTACGGCGGCAACCCGTACCAATCTTCTGATCCTCGATGCGCACGATCTCCACGCGTTAATGGAGCGCGATGCGCGCATCGCCGAGCTTGTTAAGGCCGCCGCGCGCGAGCGCGGAGGCGGCGAAATCTGAGCTCGCCCGGTTCAGCGCATGGCCTTCTTGAGATTTTCGTCGACCTTGTCGAGGAAGCCGGTGGTCGAAAGCCATTTCTGGTCGGCGCCGACGAGGAGCGCCAAATCCTTCGTCATGAAGCCCGCTTCGACCGTGTCGACGCAGACTTTTTCCAGGGTCCCGGCGAATTTCGCGAGCTCGGCGTTGTTATCGAGCTCGGCGCGGTGCGCAAGCCCGCGCGTCCAGGCGAAGATCGAGGCGATCGAGTTGGTCGACGTCTTCTTGCCCTTTTGATGTTCGCGATAATGCCGCGTCACCGTGCCGTGGGCGGCTTCCGACTCGACGACCTTGCCGTCGGGCGTCAACAGCACGGAGGTCATCAAGCCGAGCGAGCCGAAGCCCTGCGCCACCGTGTCGGACTGCACGTCGCCGTCGTAGTTCTTGCAGGCCCAGACATAGCCGCCCGACCATTTCAGGGAGGATGCCACCATGTCGTCGATTAGGCGGTGCTCGTAGGTGATTTTCTTCTTGTCGAATTCGGCTTTGAATTCCTTGTCGTAAACTTCCTGAAAGATGTCCTTGAAGCGGCCGTCGTAGATTTTGAGAATGGTGTTCTTGGTCGAGAGATAAACGGGATAGCCGCGCGAGAGGCCGTAATTCAGCGAGGCGCGGGCGAAATCGCGGATCGAGTCGTCGAGATTGTACATGGCGAGCGCGACACCGCTGCCGGGAAATTCGAACACTTCATGCTCGATCTTCTTGCCGTCGGTGCCGGTGAAGGTGATGGTGAGCTTGCCTTTTCCCGGGACCTTGAAGTCGGTCGCGCGATACTGGTCGCCAAAGGCATGGCGGCCGACGATGATCGGTTTGGTCCAGCCGGGCACGAGCCGGGGCACGTTCTTGCAGATGATGGGTTCCCGAAAAATGACCCCGTCCAGGATGTTGCGAATGGTGCCGTTGGGCGAGCGCCACATCTTCTTGAGGCCGAACTCCTTCACGCGATCCTCGTCGGGGGTGATGGTCGCGCATTTGACGCCGACGCCCACGCGCTTGATCGCCTCGGCCGCCTCGACGGTGACCCGGTCTTCCGTCTTGTCGCGATTTTCGATGCCAAGGTCGAAATAGAGAAGCTCGACATCGAGATAGGGGTTAATCAGCTTGTCCTTGATGAGCTGCCAGATGATACGCGTCATCTCGTCGCCATCGAGTTCGACGACAGGGTTTTTGACCTTGATTTTCGCCATGGCGAGGACTTTCTGTGAGGACGGGAAGTTTGTTTTCTGGGAAAGAGCGTCGGCAGCCGGAATAGAGTCGCCCTATGCGGCGGCGTGGCTATAGCACTGGAATATAAAAGGAGAAAGCCGACCTTCGCCGAAGGGAGGCTGAAAAGAGAGAAGCGGGAATGCCTGGCGCCGGCACGGATCGAACCAAGGAGTGGGTCGCGGGTGGCCCCGCCGTGATTTTGGTCGAGCCACAGCTCGGCGAAAATATCGGCGCCACCGCCCGCGCCATGGCGAATTTTGGTCTCTCGCAATTACGTCTGGTGCGGCCGCGCGACGGATGGCCGAGCGTTCAGGCGAAACGCTCGGCCTCGGGCGCCGACCGCATACTCGACGAGGCGCGCCTTTTCGATACGCTCGAGGAAGCGATCGCCGACTGCAATTTCCTGTTTGCCGCGACGGCCCGCCAACATGACCAGGCCAAGCCGGTGGTCGGTGCCGACGAGGCCGCGCGTCTAGCCGTCCCTCGCGTCGTGGCGGGCGAGACGGTCGCCTTTATGTTCGGCCGCGAGAGGAACGGGCTTGAGAATGACGAGGTCGGGCTTGCAGACGCCATTCTGACGCTCCCCATAAATCCGGCCTTTGCCTCGCTCAATCTTTCCCATGCGGTCGCCGTCGTCGCCTATGAATGGCTCAAGGCGAGCGGTGGCCAGCTTCCGTTCTCGATGCCGGAAAAATCTTCGCTCGCGCCCAAGGAGCAGCTGCTCGCGTTCTTCGCCGATCTCGAACGCGAACTCGACCGGATCGAGTTCTTCCGCCCGCCCGAGAAGCACGCGACCATGACCGTAAACCTGCGCAACATCGTCACCCGCATGCGCCCGACGCAGCAGGATATCCACACGCTCCATGGCATCATTCTGGCACTCGCCGAGGGCCGCAAGGGCCCGGCCAAAGGCGGCGTGCTCGACGGAGAAGAGGCGGCGGTGCTGCGTGTACTCCTTGCCGAACACGGCAATGGCCGCGTTCCCTCGGAACAGGGACCCGTGCGCGGGCTTGCGCGTTTATTGCGCCGCAATCCGACCGACGCCGAACGCGCGTTGTGGGACGGCGTGGTGAAAGACCGCCGCTTCGCGAGCCTTGGCTTCAAACGGCAAGTGCCGGTCGGTCCCCACATCACCGATCTGGTTTCGTTTCCTTTGCGCGCGGTGATCGATCTTGTTCCCGGAGATGAATCGGCGGAGGCGAAAGCCGCGCGAGCGGAAAAGCGAAACTGGCTCGCGGATAGGAACTATCGCATCATCGAGGTGCGCGACGTGGAAGTCGAAAACGACCTGCCGCAGCTTCTCGATCGATTGAACGCCGCGATTCTTGAAAATCGGGACTGACTTGACGCGAGCGTGGCAAGGCAATCTTTACTTTCCGCTGTCAACTTTCTCTTATTGCCGCAGCACGCGAAAATCGCCAGCCATCATGGACAGTTGAGGACGAACGGTGCGCCCTGATCGAGGAGTTCTTGTTTTTGATTCCGGCTTGGGCGGATTGACCGTCCTTCGCGAGCTCGCTCAACTGCGGCCCGATTTACGTTTGATCTACGCGGCCGATGATGCCGCTTTTCCGTACGGACAATGGGACGACGATGCGCTGGCCGAGCGGGTGGTCGGCGTCGTCGCCGGATTGATCGAGCGGCTCGACCCATTGCTCGTGGTGATTGCCTGCAATACCGCTTCGACAATGGCGCTTCCCGCTTTGCGGGCGCGGTTTTCGATCCCGTTCGTGGGCACGGTGCCGGCGATCAAGCCCGCCTGCGAGCGTTCGGTCTCGAAACGGGTGAGCGTGCTGGCGACGCCGGGCACGGTGAAACGCGACTATACGCAAGGTTTGATCCGCGAATTCGCCGCTGGATGCAATGTCACATTAGTGGGGAGCGAAAAGCTCGCGAGTCTCGCCGAAGCCATCCTTCGCGGCGAGGCCGTCGAGGACGCCGCCATCGCGTCGAAGATCGAACCGTGCTTCGTCGACGATGGAAGCCGCACCGATACGGTCGTACTTGCCTGCACGCATTATCCGCTGATCCTCGATCGGCTCGTTAAAGCAGCTCCCTGGCCGGTCAACTGGATCGATCCGGCGGCGGCGATCGCAAGACGCGCCTCGAGCCTCATCGCCGAGCGGGGAGAGGCCACGGGCCTTCCGATCGAGGCTTATTTCACCAGCGGAAAACGTCCTCAGCCGGCGCTTGTTCAGTCCTTGTGCCAGTTCAACGTGGTCGCGGCGCAAGCGGAGACGGCAAAGCCGCCGGTTTGACAAGGCGTCACGCAACCGGCTATTCCACCGCAGCTTGGCGGGCCCACGGGCCCGCTTGGCTTTTCCCGCACCCGCGGCAAGAACCGGCGCACGGTTACCTTGCCTGTCGGCCGGAACATCCGGCAGAGGAGGGCGCGATCCGAAACGAGAAAGGGATCCGCGATGACGAAGCGCATATCGGCGAAGCATAAGCTCGATCGCCGCATGGGCGAGAATATCTGGGGCCGCCCGAAGAGCCCCGTGAACCGCCGCGAATATGGACCCGGCCAGCACGGCCAGCGGCGCAAAGGTAAGCTCTCCGATTTCGGCGTGCAGCTGCGCGCGAAACAAAAACTTCGCGGCTATTACGCCAATATTTCGGAACGGCAGTTTCGCAACATTTATCACGAAGCCTCGCGCCTGCGCGGCGACACCGGCGCGATCCTGATCGGGTTGCTGGAGCGGCGGCTGGACGCGTTCATCTATCGCGCCAAATTCGTGCCGACGGTGTTTTCCGCTCGGCAGGTGGTGTCGCACGGCCATGTATTGGTGAACGGGAAGCGCGTCACCATTCCGAGTTTTCGCGTGAAGGTCGGAGATGTCGTGGAGCTGACGAACCGCGGCAAGGAACTCATTATCGTGTTAGAGGCGAGCCAATCGCCGGAGCGGGACGTGCCCGAATATCTTGAAATCGATCACAAGAAAATGAGCGGCAAAATGGTGCGGGTGCCGACGCTCAGCGAAGTGCCTTATCCGGTTAAGATGGAACCCCATCTCGTCATCGAATTTTACTCGCGCTAGAGCATGATCCCGAAAAGTGGGAACCGGTTTTCGGACAAGATCATGCTCCAGTAAAAGTGATCCCAGAAAGCAAAAAGGCCGCCTTTTGAGCGGCCTTTTTTTATTTTAGCGCTGCGAAGTCAGCCGGCTCACGCCTGCGCGCGCTCGCGCAAGCTCACGCCCTTTTCCTTGAGAACGCCCTGCAATTCGCCCGATTGGAACATCTCGCGGATGATGTCGCAGCCGCCGACAAATTCGCCCTTCACATAAAGCTGCGGAATGGTCGGCCAGTTGGAAAAAGCCTTGATTCCCTGACGCAGCTCGTCGGAGTCGAGAATGTTAATGCCTTTATACGGCACGCCGAGATGGTCGAGGATTTGGACGAGCTGGCCCGAGAAGCCGCATTGCGGGAATTGCGGCGTGCCTTTCATGAAAAGCACGACATCGCTCGACTTCAGTTGCTGGTCGATGAATTGGTTGATGCTCATGTTCGTTCCTTTTTCCGGCGCATGATCTTGTCCGAAAACCGGTTCCCACTTTTCGGGATCATGCGCTAGCGCCCTTCCGGGATCGTCGTTTGCAGGGCGAGTGCGTGCAGCGCGCCGCCCATCGAACCTTTCAGCGCAGCATAGACCATTTGGTGTTGCTGCACACGGCTCTTTCCGCGAAAGCTCTCGGCCACCACCGTGGCGGCATAATGGTCGCCGTCGCCGGCCAAGTCACGAATTTCCACATGCGCGTCGGGAATGGCTGCCTTGATCAAACGTTCGATGTCCCGGGCATCCATTGCCATTGATCGTCTCCCGCCCTATTCGGCCGCGCCGCCCGCCATGTAGGTGGGGAGCCAGCCTTCAAAGAGCGCGTGCAAGCTTGAGACCAATATTGGGTCCTCACCGGGAAGCGTCAATTGGCTGCCTCCGGTTGTACCCAACACCCTCACCGGAATGCCATCGCCCGCAGCCTCAGCCGTGATCTTGGGCACTTCGGCGGTCTTGGCTGTCAGCACATAACGCGCTTGGTCCTCGCCGAACCAGAAGGCGTGGGGCGGGATGCCCGCGGATGGCGAATCAAGCCTGGCGCCGATCCGAGATGCCAGCGCCATTTCGGCGATCGCGACCAGGAGCCCGCCGTCGGACAGGTCATGGACGGCGGTGACGCTGCTTGCCGCGATCAGCTTGCGGACGAAATCGCCATTTCTCTTTTCGACGGCGAGATCGACCGGCGGCGGCGCGCCTTCCTCGCGGCCCAGCACCGTCGCCAGGAACGCCGACTGGCCGAGCCAACCTTTGGTCTCGCCCACGAGCAGAATGGTTTCGCCTTCCGCCTTGAACGCGAGCGTTGCCATTTTCGCGAGATCGTCGAGAATTCCCACGCCGCCGATCGTCGGCGTCGGCAGGATCGCGCGCCCATTGGTCTCGTTGTAGAGCGAGACGTTGCCTGAGACGACCGGGAAGTCGAGCGCCTTGCAAGCCTCGGAAATTCCGCGCACGCAATGGACAAGCTGCCCCATGATCTCCGGCCGTTCGGGATTGCCGAAATTCAGATTGTCGGTGACCGCGAGCGGCCGCGCGCCCACCGCGGTGAGATTGCGCCAGGCCTCTGCTACCGCTTGCTTGCCGCCCTCGAACGGATCGGCTTCGCAATAGCGCGGCGTCACGTCGGTCGTCATCGCGAGCGCCTTCGGCCCTTCATTGATGCGAACGACGGCAGCGTCACCGCCCGGCCGCTGCACGGTGTTGTTAAGAATGAGGTGGTCGTATTGCTCCCATACCCAGCGCTTCGAGCAAAGGTCGGGCGAGGCGATGAGCCCTTCGAGGGCGCGCTTGATCGAGACAGGAGAGGCGATCGATTTCGCATCGAGGATGGGGAGCTTTTTCGGCTCGGTGAACGGGCGATTGTATTCCGGCGCCTCGTCGCCGAGTTCCTTGATCGGCAAGTCGGCCATCACGTCGCCGCCAAAGCGCACGATGAAGCGCGAAGAATCGGTGGTTTTCCCCACCACCGCGAAGTCGAGTCCCCATTTCTGGAAGATCGCTTCGGCCTCCTTTTCCTTCTCGGGCTTCAACACCATCAACATGCGCTCCTGGCTTTCGGAGAGCATCATTTCGTAGGCCGTCATCGCGGCCTCGCGCGTCGGCACACGATCGAGATCGAGGGTGACGCCGAGATTGCCTTTGGCGCCCATTTCCACCGCCGAGCAGGTGAGGCCGGCCGCGCCCATGTCCTGGATCGCGATCACGCAGCCTTTGCGCATGATCTCGAGGCAGGCCTCTAACAGGAGCTTTTCCGAGAACGGATCGCCGACCTGCACGGTCGGCCGCTTTTCCTCGGAGGTGTCGCCGAATTCCGCCGAGGCCATGGTGGCGCCGTGGATGCCGTCGCGGCCGGTCTTCGAGCCGAGATAGACCACCGGGCGGCCGACGCCGGTCGCCTTGGCGTAGAAAATCTTGTCCTTCTCGGCGATGCCGACGGCCATGGCGTTGACGAGAATGTTGCCGTTGTAGCGCGGATGAAACCCGACCGAGCCGCCGACGGTCGGCACGCCGAAGGAATTGCCGTAGCCGCCGATGCCGGCGACGACACCGGAAACGAGCGCGCGCGCCCGCGGGTGCTTGGGGTCGCCGAAGCGGAGCGCGTTCAGGCAGGCAACCGGGCGCGCACCCATGGTGAAGACGTCGCGCAGGATGCCGCCGACGCCGGTCGTGGCGCCCTGATAGGGCTCGATGAAAGACGGGTGGTTGTGGCTCTCCATTTTGAAGACGCAGGCCAAGCCGTCGCCGATATCGATGACGCCGGCATTTTCGCCGGGGCCCTGGATGACCCAGGGCGCCTTCGTCGGTAGCTCGCGGAGATGCACCTTCGAGGATTTGTAGGAGCAGTGCTCGTTCCACATCGCCGACACGATGCCGAGTTCGGTGAAGCTCGGATCGCGGCCGATCAACCCGCGAAAGCGCTCGTACTCATCGGGCGTCAAGCCATGATCGGCGATCAGCGCGGGCGTAATCTTCGGCTCGTTCGGGATCATCGAATCTTCTCCCTCTCCCCTTTGGGGAGAGGGTTGGGGTGAGGGGGAAGTGGTGGAGAAAATAGCGTGCATCTATTCCCCCTCACCCGGCCACTTCGTGGCCGACCTCTCCCCTGGGGGGAGAGGTGAAAAGGAACAAGCTGCGTGTCATTTGGACTCATCACGCGGCTTCGAGCGTCGAGACCAGGCTTTCGAACAGGCGGCGTCCATCCGTCGGGCCGACGGCGGGGTCGACGTGGTTCTCGGGATGCGGCATCAGGCCCAAGACGTTCCGCTTCTCGGAGAGAATGCCGGCGATTGCGTTGGTGGCGCCGTTGAAATTGAAGGCAGGATCGAGCTTGCCGTCCGGAGCGGTGTAGCGAAACAGCACGCGCCCTTCGTCCTCGATCCGTGCGATGGTGTCGGCGTCGGCGACGTAGTTGCCTTCGCCGTGCGCCACCGGCACACGAATAACAGCGCCGGCATTGTATTGGCGCGTGAACGGCGTATCGGAGCGCTCGATGCGGAGAAAAACTTCCTTGCAGATGAATTTCAGCCGCGCATTACGCATCAAGACGCCCGGCAGTAATCCGGCCTCGCAGGCGATTTGAAAGCCGTTGCAGACGGCAAGCACCAGCCCGCCCTTCGCCGCATGGGTGCGCACCGCTTCCATGATCGGCGCACGCGCGGCGATGGCGCCGCAGCGGAGATAATCGCCGTAGGAAAAGCCGCCCGGCAGCACGACGAGATCGGTGCCTTTGGGCAGTTCGGAATCAGCGTGCCAAACCATCGCCGGCTCCTTGCCGGACACGAATTTCAGCGCGCGCGCCATGTCGCGCTCGCGATTGATGCCGGGGAAGACGACGACGGCGGATTTCATAGCAACTCGACCCGGTAATTCTCGATCACCATGTTGGCGAGAAGTTTTTCGGCCGCAAGCGTGAGCGCCTGTTCGGCTTTGGCGCGATCCACTCCTTCGACCTCGATATCGAAGACCTTGCCCTGGCGCACGCTGGCGACGCCGGCGACGCCGAGCGACTTCAATGCGCCTTCGATCGCCTTGCCTTGCGGGTCAAGGATGCCCGCCTTCAGCGTCACGGTCACGCGCGCCTTCATGGCTCCGACACTCCGAAACGGCGACGGGGGGCTGAAGCCCCGCCAAAACGCGATACGCGAGGCAGGAACTTACTGCACCAATACGGGCCCGCGGCCCTGCGGCGGCTCGCCTTCGGCCATGATGCCGAGGCGCTTGGCGACTTCGGTATAGGCCTCGATCAAACCTCCGAGATCGCGGCGGAAGCGATCCTTGTCGAGCTTCTCGTTCGTCTTGATGTCCCACAGCCGGCAGCTGTCCGGGCTGATTTCGTCGGCGACGACAATGCGGAGCATGTCGTTCTCCCACAGGCGGCCGCATTCCATCTTGAAGTCAACGAGGCGGATGCCGATGCCGAGGAAGAGACCCAATAGAAAATCGTTCACGCGGATCGCGAGCGCGGTGATGTCGTCGATCTCTTGCGTGTTGGCCCAGCCGAAGGCGGTGATGTGTTCTTCCGAAACCATCGGGTCGTTGAGCTTGTCGTTCTTGTAATAGAACTCGATGATCGAGCGGGGGAGCTGCGTGCCTTCTTCGAGGCCGAGGCGGGTCGCGAGCGAGCCCGCGGCGACGTTCCGCACCACCACCTCGATCGGGATGATCTCGACCTCGCGGATTAACTGCTCGCGCATGTTGAGCCGGCGGATGAAGTGCGTCGGCACGCCGATTTCGTTCAGCCGCTGAAATATGTATTCCGAGATTCGGTTGTTGAGCACGCCTTTGCCGTCGATCACTTCATGCTTTTTGGCATTGAAGGCGGTGGCATCGTCTTTGAAGTGCTGGATGAGGGTCGCGGGCTCCGGTCCTTCGTAAAGGATCTTGGCCTTGCCCTCATAAATTTTACGGCGGCGGCTCATTGGGGTGTACCGTGTCTTTCGAAAATCCATATTCGGCGAAAACTCCTGCAACAAGCTTACGCGTGCCTGCACGATAGGTAGTGCCGCAGAACGCCGCGGCAAGAGCGGCTTTTGTCGAGCCGCATGCCACTTTTCTCAACCTAACCGATCGGAACATCCTATACAATGCAACGGCGGCCGTTGTCCCGAGCCATTCTTGCGCTGGCGGTTGATCCGCGGGCGCCGGGCCGATATCAAAGCGAATCGACCCCATAGGACGCCGAGCGGCCGACGCTTCGCCACGAGGATACCCATGACGACCTTTGACAAGCGCGAGGAAGGCTTCGAAAAAAAATTCGCGCATGACGAAGAGCTGCGCTTCAAGGCAACGGCGCGGCGGAACAAGCTTCTCGGCCTGTGGGCGGCGTCGAAAATGGGCGTCACGGGAGCGGACGCCGACACCTATGCCAAAGCCGTCGTCGCCGCCGATTTCGAGGAGGCGGGCGATCATGACGTTTTCCGTAAGGTGCGCGCCGATCTCGACGCCAAGAAGGTCGCGGGGGTCTCCGACCAGGAAATTCGCAAGACCATGGACGAGTTGCTCGCGCGCGCGGTCGAGGAAATCAAGGCCGGAAGCTGACCTGCCCGGCCGGCTTTTACGCCTTGCCGAAAACCCGCTGGAAGATCGTGTCGACGTGCTTCAAGTGATGATTCAGGTCGAACAGCGCCTCAAGTTCTGATTCACGAATCTTTTGAATCACTTGCGGGTCGCGCTTGAGCAAACCCAGGAAATCGCCTTCGCCGGCCCAAGTCTTCATCGCGTTTCTCTGCACGAGCTTATAAGCCTCTTCGCGCGAAAGGCCCTTTTGCACTAAGGCGAGCAATACGCGCTCGGAGTGAACGAGGCCGCCCTGCTTCTCTAAGTTCCTCTTCATCGCCTCGGGATAGACCAGCAGCTTCTCGATGACTGAGGCCAAGCGGTCGAGGGCGAAGTCGAGCGTCACCGTGGCATCGGGCCCGATCATGCGTTCGACCGAGGAGTGCGAAATGTCGCGCTCGTGCCAGAGCGTCACGTCTTCGAGCGCGGGCGTTACATAGGCCCGCACCATGCGCGAGAGTCCGACCAGGTTTTCGGTCAGCACCGGATTGCGCTTGTGCGGCATCGCCGAGGAGCCCTTTTGCCCCACAGAGAAGAATTCCTCCGCTTCGCCCACCTCGGTGCGCTGCAAGTGGCGGATTTCGGTGGCAAGCCGCTCGACCGAGGACGCGATCACGCCGAGCGTCGCGAAGAACATTGCATGGCGGTCACGTGGGATGATTTGCGTCGAGACCGGCTCAACCGCGAGGCCGAGCTTTTTCGCCACATGCGCCTCAATGCGTGGGTCGTTATTGGCGAAGGTGCCGACGGCGCCGGAAATGGCGCAGGTCGCGATCTCGGTCCGCGCGTGCTCGAGCCGCACTCGCGCGCGCGCGAACTCGGCATAGGCGAAGGCAAGCTTGAGGCCGAAGGTCGTGGGCTCGGCATGGACGCCGTGCGAGCGGCCGGCGGTGGGCGTGTCCTTGTATTCGAACGCGCGTTTCTTCAGCGCCGCGAGCAGGCGATCGAGATCGGCGAGCAAAATATCGGACGCACGCGAGAGCTGCACCGCAAGGCAAGTGTCAAGAATGTCGGAGGAGGTGAGGCCGAGATGGACGTAGCGCGCCTCGGGGCCGACGATCTCGGCGAGATGCGTGAGGAAGGCGATGACGTCGTGCTTGACCTCGCGCTCGATAGCATCGATGCGCGCGACGTCGAAAGTTGCGTTCTTTCCCTTCTCCCAGACTTTTTTCGCCGCCTCTTTCGGAATGAGCCCGAGTTCGGCCATGGCGTCGGCGGCGTAAGCCTCGATCTCGAACCAGATGCGGAAGCGCGTCTCCGCCGACCAGATCGCGGCCATCTCCGGCCGGGAATAGCGCGGGATCATGCAGCCTCGCCCCGCGCGGTCGCCGCGGCGTTGCGGATAGCGGCGATGTTGGCGCGATAAGCGTCGGCCTTGCCGCCCTTGAAGACGGCGGAGCCCGCGACCAAGACGTTGGCGCCGGCGCGAACGACGAGGGGTGCCGTCTCCGGCGTGATCCCGCCGTCGACCTCGATGTCGATCGGGCGTCCGCCGGCCATGGCGCGAAGATTGCGAATCTTGTCGAGCGCAGCGGGAATAAATTTCTGCCCGCCATAACCCGGGTTCACCGACATCACCAGGATCAGATCGACGAGATCGATCACGTGCTCGATGGTTTGCTCGGGTGTCGCCGGATTGAGCGTGACACCGGCCTTTTTGCCGAGCGCGCGGATTGCCTGCAGCGAGCGGTGCACGTGCGGGCCCGCTTCCACGTGCACGGTGATGATGTCGGCGCCGGCCTTGGCGAAGGCCTCAAGATAGGGATCGCAGGGCGCGATCATCAGATGAACGTCGAGGGTCTTTTGGGTGTGAGGGCGAAGCGCCTTCACCACGTCAGGCCCGATGGTGATGTTGGGCACGAAGTGACCGTCCATCACGTCGACATGGATCCAGTCGGCGCCGGCGGCTTCGACTGCGCGCACCTCATCGCCGAGCTTGGCGAAATCGGCGGAGAGGATCGAGGGCGCGACGATGAGCGGGCGAGTCATGATCTCACAGGACGTGGCCGTACCATGCTCGTTAGCCTTGAGGCAACCGGGAGGCGAGCCAACGCGCAATCAAGGGAGAGATTAATAGCGGCACAAGGTAAATCGGAAACTGCGCGGTGGCGAAATAGAACCAGGTGAGGTCCGGTGCCGCACCACCCGCCGCCAGCATAATCGCCATGTTGCGGAAGCCGCCCGAAAACCCGATCGCAACCGAGCGCCGGAAGCCCGCGGTTTTGAAGATCAGCGCCGTCAACGCGAACAGCCCGAGCGCGAGCGCGAAGGCGAGCGCCGTCAAGGCGAGCACAAGCTTTGGATCGGCGAGCGCATGCGCCGTCACCCCATCCATCAGCGCGATGCCGAAAATCATCAGCATGATCACGCTCGCGCCGTCGATCTCGTTCCGCCACGCGGCGACCCGCGTGGCCCCGAGCAGCCGCCGCAACAGATAGGCGAGGGCGAAGGCGCCGCCGAGGAAGGCGGCGAGCCGCCACGCCAGCGAAAGTGGATCGATCGAAAGACTGGCGCCCGCAAAGAGCGCGACAAAGATCGGCGCGGTCAAAGGCGTCATTGCCGTAGTCACGATCAATGTCGCGAGCGACACCGCGGCGTCGAGACCGAGGATGGCGGAGAAGGCCGTCGCCGAAAGCACGGGGGGTGCCGCCGCCTGCAAGACGAGGCCGGTCAACAATCCCTCGCGGCCGGCGGCACCTAGACCGAGCCATTGGAAGAGCGGACAGAGTGCCAGAGGAATCGCGACCATGGTCCACAGGCTCGCCGCGATCACGAGCCGTGGCCGCGCGAACACCTCCCGCAGCGCCGCCGGCTCGACGCGGAGAAACGCAAGCACCGTCAGGCAGAACACGGAAACGGCGAAAGCGGGCTTCAGCAATGCCGCGAGCGGCGGAACGAGAATGCCCACGGCGAGGCTCACGGCGATCGCGCGGGTTCCTTGGCGGCCGAGCCAGACAAGGCCGCCGCATAGCCGCTCGCCGATGTTCATTGCTTCTAACCTCCGAAGCGGTCGCGCCACGAGGGCAAAGCGCCCGGGAAGGAAAGGGTGCGTGCCTCGAAAACGGCGCGGGCGACCGCGCGCGCGAGGCAGTTCGCTGCGATCGCGCCGAGTTCGGCAAGACCATGGACCGCGTCGCCGGGGTCGCGTTGGCCGGTAGAGGCGGCGAATACGATGTCGCCATCCAGGGGAGAAAAGACGGGATAGATCGCGCGCGCGAGCCCGGCCGAAGCCATGACGGCAAGGCGCTTCGCCTGCGGCTTGGTGAGCGTGGCATCGGTCGCGACTACCGCAAGCGTGGTGTTTTCCCGAACGCGGCCCTTGAGGTGCGGGACATGCGCATCCGCCGCAAACTTCGCTGGCCAGCCGAGACCACCGAACTCGTTTCCTTGTTCGAAAGGCGCCGCCCAGAAGTGCTTTGAGCCGCCGATCGTGGTCCGCCCCGCCGTGTTGACGGCGGCGATGGCGCCGACGACAGAACCTCCCGCCGTTTGCGCGGAGGCCGAGCCGATGCCGCCCTGCAGGTTTTCCGTGCTCGCACCGGCGCCGGCGCCAACGCTGCCGAGCACGAAATCGGCGGTGGCAGCCTTCGCTGCCTCGTAGCCGAGTTCGCGATAGGGCGGATAGCGCCCCCACGCTTTATCGCCGCCGTTTAATAAATCGAACAGGATGGCGCCGGGCACGATCGGCACACGCGCGGTGCGCACTTGAAAGCCGCGGCCTTGCTCGGCGAGATAAGCGGCGACGCCCGCGCCGGTCTCCAAGCCGAAAGCGGAGCCGCCCGAAAGCGCGAAGGCATCGACGCGCTCGACTGTGGCCACGGGATCGAGCATGTCGAGTTCGCGCGTACCGGGCCCGCCGCCGCGGACGTCAGCCGAGGCGACCGCCGGTTGCTCGAACACGATGGCAGTCGCGCCCGAGCCGACCTTCAAATCGGTGGCATGGCCGACCAGCACGCCCGGCACGTCGGTGATCAGGTTCTTGAGCTTCGTCACGAGCGCACCCTCTTAACTGGAGCGAATGAAGCCGATCGCAGTGATCGCGGCAAGTCACGCCCCGTCGTTCACTTTTCGATCAAAACGAAGCGAGCGCGCCCGATCGCGCCTTGCTCTCGGCTTCTCGGGGCGGCAGAACAGCGCCATGACCGACGTTTCCATTCCGGCCGCCCTTGTCGCGGGGCTCGTCAGTTTTGTCTCGCCCTGCGTATTGCCGCTGGTGCCGCCGTATCTTTGCTTCCTCGCCGGCACGACGTTTGAGCATTTGATCGCGCGCGAGCCCGGGCCGTTGGTGGCGCGGCGCGAACTCGCGACCGCGCTCCTCTTCGTACTCGGCTTTACCACGGTGTTCGTCGCGCTCGGCGCCAGCGCTTCGGCGATCGGCGATCTGCTACGCGAGTATTCCAATGCGCTCGGTATCGTGGCGGGAATCGCCATCATCGCGATGGGGCTGCATTTCCTCGGCGCCTTCACCCTTCCCTTCCTCACACGCACGGCGCGCCTGCATGTCGAGAAGCCGGTCGGTCTGTGGGGCGCTTATGCGATGGGCCTTGCCTTCGCCTTCGGCTGGACACCCTGCATCGGCCCGGTGCTGGCCGCGATCCTCGCGGTCGCTGCTTCGAAAACGACGGTCGCGTATGGCGCGGGTCTGCTCGCGGTCTATTCGTTGGGGCTGGGAATTCCCTTTCTCCTCGCCGCCTTCGCGCTGAAGCCCTTCGTCGGCCTGTTGGCGCGGATGCGCGCGCATCTCGGCCGCGTGGAAAAGGTCATGGGCGGAATGCTCGTGCTCACGGGGGTTGCTTTTTTGGGCGGCTGGATCGCGCAAGCGAGCTATTGGCTCCTGGAAATTTTTCCGACGCTCTCCCGCTTCGGCTGAGCAGAAAAGAAAAAGGCCGCCTTCAAGGCGGGCTTGATCTTTGTAAATCAGCGATGGTCACATCTCCGAATAGGTGCCGTCCTTTTTCCAGACGTAGATCACGTAATCGAGCGTGGTGATGTCGCCCTTCTTGTCATAGGAGATCGGCCCCAACACCGTGCTCCAATTGCCCGCCCGAATGACCTCGGCGACCTTTTTCGGATCGGTGGTGCCGGCTTGCGTCGCCGCCTGCGCCCAGATCTGAAACGCGGCGTAGCTATAGAGCGTGTAGCCTTCGGGATCGATGCCCTTGGCTTTGAAGCGGTCGACGATCGCCGCCGCCGTCGGGCGTTTCCGCGGATCGGAGCCGAAGGTCATCAGCGTGCCTTCGCCCGCAGCACCGGTGATCGCCGCGAACTCCTTGTCGGCGAGCGCGTCGCCGGCCATGAGAACGGTCTTCATGCCTTGATCGCGCATCTGCCGCAGGATCAGGCCCGCTTCCTGGTGATAGCCGCCGACAAAAACCGCATCGATGTTCGCGGCCTTCATCTTGGAGACGAGCGCGTTGAAGTCGCTCTCGCCTTTATTGTAGGACTCGAACACCTTTTCCTGCACGCCCGCCTTGTTCATCGCTTTCTTGGTTTCGTCGGCGAGGCCTTTGCCGTAGGTGGTTTTGTCGTTCAGGATCGCGATATTCTTGCTAGCGAAGGTCTTGGCGAGATATTCGCCCGCCACCGCGCCCTGCTGATCGTCGCGACCGCAGACCCGGAAGGTGTTCCACAAGCCGCGCTCGGTGAAGGTCGGGTTGGTGGAAGCCGGCGTGATCTGCAAGACGCCGCCTTCGGCATAGGCTTCCGAGGCCGGGATCGACGACGAAGAGCAATAGTGGCCGGCCACGAACGGGATCTTGGCGCTCGCGATCTGCTCGGCGACCGAGCGGGCCTGCTTTGGGTCGCATTGATCGTCGCTGACCTGGAGCTTGAGTTTTTTGCCGAGCACGCCGCCGGCGGCATTGATGTCGTCGATCGCGAGCTCAGCGCCGTCCTTCATCTGGCGCCCGAACACCGCTTCGCGGCCGGTCATGGGGCCGGCGACCGCGACGCTGACGTCTTGCGCGACGGCAACGCTTGCGAACAACAACCCGGCGGCAAGAACAAGACTGGAACCGATCAATTTCTTCATGCGCTTCTCCCCTTTGCGCGATAACACCCGATAAGCCTTTGGGCTTTGCGGGTACTCCCATCTCATGGTCATTGTGCCATGGAAGCCGCGACTTAAGAAGGGTTTTTGCCGTCCGCTTGCGGCGTAGGGCGCTCGCGCCAACCGAGCAGGCCCGCTCGTTCATACAGCCAGCGATATTGCGCCACCATGCGTCTTACACGCGTGAGCCGCCACGACAGGCCACCGACCGCGAGGAGAAAAGCCGCATCCGACAAATAAGAGGACAAGGAAAAAAGTTTACCTTGAAAGAGTGCGAAATGCGCGAAGCGGACGGCAGCAGCAAGCAAGAGCAAATAAACGACCGCCTGGCCGAACGGCCGCCAGCTATCGGCGAGCGCCCGGCCCGTCGCCCAGGCAGCACCGCCGCCCAGCAGGCAGGTGACGAAGAAAACTTGCAGCAAGTTTTCGCTGGCATAGAAGCTGTCGAACAAACTTGTCATCGCCTCAGCCTCCTTCCAGATAAGCCGCGCGGACTTCGGGGCGATCGAGTAGTTCCTTACCCGTTCCTTCCAGCGTGACGACGCCGTTCACCAGCACGTAGCCGCGGTGTGCAAGCCGCAATGCGTGATAGGCATTCTGCTCGACGAGAAAGATCGTCAACCCCTCGCGTTGGTTGAGGTCGCGGATGACGTCGAAGATTTGCCGCACGATGAGGGGCGCAAGTCCCAGCGACGGCTCGTCGAGCAGGAGCAGCCGCGGCCGGCTCATCAGCGCGCGCGCGATCGCGAGCATCTGCTGTTCGCCGCCCGACAAGGTTCCTCCGCGCTGTTCCTTTCTTTTTTTCAGAATGGGGAAAAGCTTGAAGGCGCGCGCAATGTCCTCATCAAAATGAGCAGGAGCATTGACCGCCGCGCCCATCTGCAGGTTCTCGTAAACCGTCATGCGCGGGAAGATGCGCCGGCCCTCCGGCGCCTGCGCGATGCGTAAACGGATAATGTCGTGGGTGGGAAGGTTCGTGATGTCGCGGCCGTCGAAGACGATGCGGCCTTCGCTCGCGTGCGGATTTCCGCAGATCGTCATCATCAACGTGGACTTGCCGGCGCCATTGGCGCCAATCAGCCCGACGATCTCGCCGGCGCGCACTTCGAGGTCGACGCCGTTCAGCGCCGGGATATGGCCATAGAAGGTCTTGACGCCTTCGACGGAAAGAAGCGGCGCGCTCATCGGGCCACTTCCTCTTCTTCGACGCCGAGATAGGCCGCGATCACTTTCGCATCGTCGCGGATCTGCGCGGGCGGCCCTTCGGCAATCTTGCGGCCGTAATCGAGCACGACGACATGGTCGGAAATTTCCATCACCACGCCCATGTGATGCTCGATTAAGAGAATCGAGGCTTCGCTTTCGGCGCGAATGGCGTCGAGCAGCTTGTTGAGTTCGCTTGCCTCGCGCGGATTGAGGCCGGCGGCGGGCTCATCGAGGCAGAGCAGCACCGGATCCGAGCACATGGCGCGCGCGATTTCGAGGCGGCGTTGTGCGCCATAAGGAAGCGCGCCGGCGAGGTCGTCGGCCCGGTTCGAAAGGCCGACACGATCGAGCCAGAAGCGCGCTTTCTCGATCGCTGCGCGCTGCGCCCGCAAATAGCCGGGCCAGCCGAAAATGCCGAGCAAAGTGAAGCCCGAGGCGACCATTAGCCGGTTGTGCTGGGCGACGAGCAGGTTTTCGAGCGCGGTCATGCCGGCGAACAGGCGAATGTTCTGGAAGGTGCGGGCGACGCGCGCGCGCGCCGCGATCCTGAAATCCGGCAGGCGCTCGAGCAGGAATTCTTTTCCGTCCATGTGCACGATCCGGATCAGGCCTTCGCTCGGCTGATAAAATCCGGTGATGCAGTTGAATACGGTGGTTTTGCCGGCGCCATTGGGGCCGATGATGGCGGTGATTTTCCCGCGCTTTGCTGCGAAGGAGAGATCGTCGACGGCAACGAGCCCGCCGAAGCGCATCGAAAGATGCTGCGCATCGAGGATGATTTCGCCGATCGGCGCGTTCATTGCCGCGCCTCATCGATGATGTCGGCCGGAATGATCTTCTTTTCTTGCAAGAACACGGAAGGCATTCGCGTCGCGATCAGTCCGCGCGGGCGCCAGACCATGATCGAAACCATCGCGATGCCGAAGACGAGCATGCGGAATTGCTCGAACTGGCGGAAGAATTCGAAGCCGCCGATCATGACGACGGCCGCGATCGCGACGCCGAGCTGTGAGCCCATGCCGCCCAGCACCACGATCGCGAGCACCAGCGCCGATTCCATGAACACGAATGACTCCGGGCTGATGAATCCTTGGCGCGTCGCGAAGAAGGAGCCGGCGAAGCCGCCAAACATTGCGCCCATGGCGAAGGCGGTGAGCTTGGTGTTGGTGGTATTGATGCCGAGCGAGCGGCAGGCGATCTCGTCCTCGCGGAGCGCTTCCCACGCGCGCCCGATGGGTAACCGTCGCAGGCGCAGCGTCACGAAATTCGTCAGCAGCGCGAGCGCAAGGATTAAATAAAACAAGAAAATGATGCGGTGAACGGGATTGAATTCGAGCCCGAAGTGCGCGGCGAAGCCTTCTTCGCTGTCGTTGAACGGGAGACCGAAGAAGCTCGGGCGGGGAATGCCAGAGATTCCGTTCGGGCCGTTGGTGAGACTCTGCCAGTTGACGATCACGATGCGGATGATCTCGCCGAAGGCAAGCGTCACGATCGCGAGATAATCGCCGCGCAACCTGAGCACCGGAAAGCCGAGCATCACACCCCAAAAGGCGGCGAGGATTCCCGCGAGCGGCAGGCAGATCCAGAACGACAGGCCGAAATTCTGCGCCAACAGCGCATAGGCGTAGGCGCCGACCGCATAGAAGGCGACGTAGCCGAGATCGAGAAGACCGGCGAGCCCGACCACGATGTTCAAGCCCCAGCCCAACATGATGTAGGTGAGGACGAGAATGCCGAGATCGAGAAGATAGCGGTTCGAATAGAACAGAATCGGCAAAAGCAAGGCGAGCGCCAGGAGCGCTGGCGCCAAGCCCCAACGGAACAGGATGTAGGCGAGAACGAGAATGCCGGCCAAGAGATAGTGTTCCGAATAGAGCAGAACGGGCGTGAGCAAGACGAGCGACAGAAGTACCGGCGTTGCGAAACGATCGAGCTTTTTGAATTCGGGCGTCATCGCCTGTAGCGAACGCCCGATATCAGCGGCGACGCGGCTCCGCGCGATTAATGCAATCATTAGCCGTCCCGCGAATACGGCGGCGACGGCAGTGGCGAGCAAACCCGGCCGCGGAAAAATCTCGAGCCGGCCGGTGCTGCCCGTCTCCGTCCGGAGTCCCAGCATCAACGAGAAAAGTCCGAAGGCGACGAAGGCGGTAAGGCCTGCGTCCTTCAGCGCACCGGCAACATCGAGCTTTGCGGAGCGCGGGCTTGTGGCGGGCTTGGTCGGTACGGCCAAGCGCTCAGACCTTCTCGACCTCGGGCCGGCCGAGGATTCCGGTCGGCATGAAGATCAGCACCAACACGAGGATCGAAAAGGCGGCGACGTCCTTGTATTCGGCGGAAAAATAGGCCGACCAGAAGGTTTCGATCAGCCCGATCAAAAGCCCGCCGAGCATGGCGCCCGGCAGTGACCCGATCCCGCCCAGCACGGCGGCGGTGAACGCCTTGACGCCGGCAATGAAGCCGATGAAAAAATCGATCACGCCGTAATAAAGCAGATACATAATTCCCGCGACTGCGGCGAGGGCGGCGCCGATCACGAAGGTGAGCGAGATCGTGCGGTCGATGTCGACGCCGATGAGCGAGGCCATTTTCAAGTCCTGCTCGCAGGCGCGCATGTTGCGTCCCAATCGCGTCGCGGAAACCAGCCAGGAAAACACGGTCATTAGCGCAAGCGTCGTCACCACGATGATGATCTGCACGTTCGAGACCTGCACCGCGAAGCCGCCACCCTCGATCAGCGTGTAGCCGCCGGGGATCAAGGGCGGCAGCGGCTTGACGCGGGCGCCTTGTGCGATCTGCACGTAGTTTTGCAGCACGATCGACATGCCGATGGCGGAGATCAAGGGTGCGAGCCGGTGCGAGCCGCGCAGCGGCCGGTAGGCGAGACGCTCGACCGCCCAGCCGTAAAGCGCCGTGAGCAGCATCGCGACGATCAGCACGAGGAAGAGTGCCAGCGGGATGGCGGTAACGCCGATCGCGAGCAAGGCGAGAAAGGCGATCAAGGCGAGGAAGGCGCCCACCATGAAGACGTCGCCATGGGCGAAATTGATCATGCCGATGATTCCGTAGACCATCGTGTAGCCGATGGCGACGAGGCCGTAGATCGAGCCGAGCGCGATCCCGTTGATGAGCTGCTGCAGAAAATATTCCATGCGCGTGCCCCTGAATTTCCCCGCGCGCGAGCGTCAGTATCTCGCCCGCATTAGGTTTACACGGCTCCGAGACCCCGACAAATGGGCCTCAGCCCAAAAGCTGGGCTTGACCGTCCGCGCCGTGGAAGCGAGAAAGTTGCCGGTCTGGGGAGGGAATAATGTCGAAAACGGCGATCCGTATTGCGGTTGCGGGCCTGTTGGCGTTCGCGGGAACGGCACACGCGCAAGAATGGCCGACGCGCTCGGTCACGATGGTAATCCCATTCGCCGCCGGCGGCCCGCAGGACGGCATCGGCCGCATCGTCGCGCAGCGCATGTCGGAAGTTCTGGGGCAGCAGGTGATCGTTGAGAACATCGCCGGCGCGGGTGGCATGACTGGCTCCGATCGCGTGGCCAAGGCCGATCCCGACGGCTACCAGTTCGTGCAGGGAAGCGTCGGCACCCATGCCCAGAACCAGACGCTCTATAAGCATCCCGCCTATAACGCTGCGACCGACTTCGCGCCGGTGGCCTTGATCGCGGAGACACCGATCGTGCTGATCGCCCGCAAGGACCTGCCGGTCAATAATCTGAAAGAGTTCATCGCCTATGCCAAGGCCAATCAGGCGAAAATGTCCTACGGCTCGGCCGGCGCGGGCTCAGCCACGCATCTCGCCTGCGTTGTGGCGAATTCCGTGATCGGTGTTGACATCACCCACATCCCCTATCGCGGCACGGGTCCTGCGATGCAGGACCTCTTAGGCGGCCGCATCGATTTCATTTGCGACTTCATCAGCACGGCGAAGCCGCAGATCGAAGGCGGTACCATCAAGGCGATTGCTATGATGACGAAGGAGCGCTCGCAGGCGCTCCCAAACGTGCCGACCGGGCTCGAGCAGGGCACGAAGGGGTTGGAGGCCTATTCTTGGAGCGCGATTTTCCTCCCCAAAGGCACACCCGCGGCGATCGTGAAGAAGCTCAATAGCGCGGTGGTGCAGTCGATGAATACGCCGTCGGTGCGCGAACGGCTGCAAGGCCTTGGCGTGCAAGTTGTGTCCAACGACCGCGCGACGCCGGAATATCTCGGCCAATTCGTGAAGAGCGAAATCGAGAAATGGGCAGGCCCCATTAAGGCAAGCGGCGTCACGGTCGAATAAGCGGAGGCAAGGCGGGTTGCGCCGGCTCCCGGCTCGCCTATGCTTGGCTCCATGAGATCGGCCACGGCCCTTCCGCTCTTTCATCTATACGGCGATCCGCCGGACGATCAGGCGTTCGATTTCGTCCATGTCGAGACGCTGTCGTCGCGCTCCTCGATTCACAACTGGACCATCCAGGCGCACCGGCACCGCAACCTGTTCCAGATTTTTGTGGTCGAGCGCGGCGGTGGCGAAATGTCCTTCGAGACGGCCTCTGTCGCCTTCAAGGCGCCTGCCGCGATTCTGGTGCCGCCGACCGTGGCGCACGGCTTCCGCTACCTTCCCGAGGTGAGCGAAGGCTGGGTCGTCACCTTCACCGAGGACGTGGCCGAGGCGATTGGCGAGCGCTCGGCCGCTGCACTCGAGCGCCTGAAGGCGCTGGCGTCGGACCCGGTGGTGCCGCTCGCGAGCGAAGGCGAAACAAGACGGCTCGTGGCGCTCTGCCGGGATTTGCACGAGGAGCATTTTCTCGCCCGTGAGGGTCATCGGATCGCGATGCGCTCCTATATTGCGCTCATCGCGGTCGAGGTGGCGCGTTTGGCGGCAAGCCGCGCCCGCACCGGAACCGTCACGCTCGCGATTGCCGATCCCACGGTCGAGGCATTGCGCCGCCTGATCGAGAATCATTTCCGCCGCGAGCGGCATATCGCTTTCTACGCGGCGAAATTGGCGGTGACGCCCGATCGTCTCAACGACCACGTCAAGCGCGCCGCCGGGGTCACCGCCGGCCATTTGATTCGCCAGCGCGTGCTGACGGAAGCGAAGCGCCAGCTCGTCTTCACCAATCTTTCGATCGGCGAGATCGCCTACGATCTCGCCTTTGCCGACCCTTCGCACTTCGCGCGTTTCTTCCGCAAGCAAACCGGAACCACGCCGCAAGCCTTTCGTTCGCACGGACATGCGGGCAAAGGCGACCGCGTGCAGCCGCTCGAGCGGCCGGCGCGGCGGCGGATGAGCGCCTAGGCTTTGCTCTTTCCGATTTCCTCGAGAACTTCTCCGGCTTCTTTCATGGCGCTATTGGCGGCGGGAACGCCGCAATAGACCGCCTGCTGCAGGATAATTTCCTTGATGTCGTCCTGGGAGAATTTTCCCTCCACGAGGGCCGCGCGCATATGCAGGCGGAATTCCTCCCAGCGGCCGAGCGCGATCATGGTGGCGATCACGATGATCCGCCGCGTGCGGTCGTCGAAATGCGGGCGCAGCCACACGTCGCCCCAGCAGGAGCGGGTGAGGAAATCGAGGAAGTCGCCATTGAAATCGTTCCGGCGCGTGATCGAGCGCTCGACCCAGGCGTCGCCCAGGACCTGGCGGCGCTTTTTCATGCCGGCAGCAAAGCGTTCAGAATCGTCCATAACGTTCGCTCCTATTTTGCTGAAGCATGATCTTTTCCGAAAACCGGTTCCACCCCCGGATCAAGTCCGGGGACAGGCTTTTTCGGGATCATGCTCTAGCCGAGAAATTTCTCGATCGTATCGGTGTACTGTTTGCTTTGTTCGATGTTCGAAAGATGAGCTGCATCCAACTTCACGAATTTGGAGCCCTTGATGCGGCTCGCGACCAACTCGGCGTCTTTCACCGTGGTCGCCGGGTCGTGCTCGCCGGCGATGATGAGGGTGGGCAGGGCGATGGTGCCGATGTCCCAGCGCTGATCCATGTCGCGGATCGCGGCGGAGCAGCCGGCATAGCCGTGCGGCGCTGTCGTCAGCAGCATTTCGCGAACGACGGCGACCGCTGGTGCCGATTTTTCGCGGAACGTCTTGGTGAACCAGCGCTCCAACACGCCATCGACGATCGCGCCCATGCCTTTTCCCAACACGGTTTGAATGCGGCCGTTCCAAATAATGGGGTCGCCGATCTTGGCGGCGGTGTTGCTGAGGATGAGCTTGCCGATGCGCTTCGGCGCAAGCCGACCGAGCCACATGCCGGTGAAGCCGCCCATGGAGAGGCCGCAGAAATGCGCGCGCTCGATCTTGAGGCCGTCGAGGATCGCGACCACGTCCTTACCGAGCCGCTCGAGCGTATAGGGCACTTTGGGCGCGCCGGACTTGCCGTGTCCGCGCTGGTCGTAGCGAACGACGCGGAATTTCTTAGCGAAATGCTTGGCCTGCTCATCCCACATGTGGAGATTGGTCCCGAGCGAATTCGAGAAGAGGAGCACAGGCGCCTTGTCCGGGCCTTCGATCTCCACATGGATCGGGCATCCGTTGGCATCGATGGTCGGCATTAGCGTTTCCTTCTTGATTTCGTCGATGAATGCTTGAGGGATTTTTCCACGCCCGCGAGCGTCCGCTCGAGAAATGGCTCGGCGCTGCCAAGGTAGGCAAGCGGGTCGAAGAGCCGCGCCAGTTTCTCGCGCGGCAGCACCTTGGTGACTTCGGGCATGCGGGATAGCACTTCGATCAAGGGGCGGCGTTCCTTCGCCGCGCGCTTGCTCGCGACCTCCAAGAGATCGTGCGCTTCAAGCCGGCCGAGTGTTGCGCCCAGCGCCATCTGGACCGCTTCGCCCATGATCAATCCATGCGTCGCATCGAGGTTCTTGCGCATCCGCGCGGCGTCAATCTCCATTCCCTCCGCGATCTCCGCCAAGCGGGAAGCAACGCCCGAGGCGAGCAGAAAGAGTTGCGGGATCGCGATCCATTCGGCTTGCCAGCCGCCGAGCGCGCGCTCCTGTTCCTGCACCATGCCGGATAAGAGGCTCGCGACGAGGCCGGGCGCGAGGTTCGCGGCGGCGAGGATCTGCGCGCAGGCGACCGGGTTGCGCTTATGCGGCATTGTCGAGGAGCCGCCACGTCCGTGGCCCGTAGGCTCGGACACCTCGCCGACCTCGGTCTGCATCAGGAGCGAGACGTCGCGCGCGATCTTTCCGCCCGCGCCGATTAGGATGCCGACGGCGCTCGCGACATTCGCGATGCGGTCGCGCTCCGCGTGCCAGGGCGCATCGAGCCGAAGATCGAGCTCTTCGGCAAGTCGCTTTGCGACCCTTGGGCCTTTTTTTCCAAGGGCTGCAAGCGTGCCCGCGGCGCCGCCGAATTGAAGGACGGCGGCTTTCGCCGCGGCCTCGTGTAGATTTTCGCGCGCGCGCGCGACGAGTGCGGCCCAACGCGCGAGCTTCAGCCCGAAGACGGTGGGAAGCGCTTGCTGCAGCCACGTGCGCGCGGCGAGTGGTGTCTTGCGGTGTTTTCTGGCGAGACGAGCGAAGGCTTTGATCGCGCGCGCAAGATCGCGATCGAGAAGCTCCACGCTTTCCCTGATCGCGATCACCGCCGCGGTATCGATGACATCTTGGCTCGTCGCCCCCCAATGGACGTAGCGCGCGGCTTCGCGATTTCGCTTCGCGACCTCGGCGGTCAGCGCCTTGACGAACGGAATCGCCGGATTGCCGGAGAGCGCGGCCGTTTTTCCGAGTGCTGCTGCGTCGAAGCGGGCGGGATTGCAGGCGGATTTGATCGCGGCTACGGCGCTGCGCGGGATCACGCCTTCGACTGCTTCCGCGCGTGCGAGTGCCGCCTCGAACTCGAGCATGCGCCCGATCACCGCACCGTCCGCATGGAGCGCGCGCATTTCGGCCGTGGTGAAAAGCGACGCCAGAAGCGGGGATAGGGACAATTCGGTCTCGATCATGGGAAGGCGATGGAAGGGAGCGGGACTTTACGCTGCGGTGCCCTGCACCGGAAGTCCGGGGGTGCAACGGCAGGCGTTGATCGCTATCTTAGGCCGAGGAGAGCAATTCATGGCACTCAATATGACGGGTGAATACGTACTGCCGATCGCCCGCAAGGAAGTATGGAAGGCGCTGAACGATCCCGAAATGCTCAAGCGCTGCATTCCGGGGTGTGAGTCGCTGGAGAAGGTTTCCGACACCGAATTCACCGCGGTGGCCCGCTTAGAGGCGGGACCGGTCAAGGCGCGCTTCAAGGGCCGGGTGAAGCTCGAGGATCTGGTGCCGCCGGAGAGCTATAAGATCGTCGGCGAAGGCGAGGGCGGCGTCGCGGGTTTTGCCAAGGGCAATGCGGCCGTCACCCTCTCCGACGTGCCGGAAGGAACCAAGCTCGTTTATACGGCGGAGGCCAGCGTCGGCGGCAAGATCGCGCAGCTCGGCCAGCGATTGCTCGCGGGGACCGCGAAGAAAACTGCCGATCGCTTCTTCGACAATTTCGCCAAGGCGCTGAGCGAATAGGAATGCGGGAGCAAATCATGACGAAAACTCAAGCGAGTGACGATGTGCTGACGATGGCGGAGCGCTGGCGCCGCGAAGGCCGCGGTGTCGCGCTTGCCACCGTGGTCGAGACCTGGGGCTCGGCGCCGCGTCCGGTCGGCAGCCACCTCGTGATCGATGAGCACGACAACTTTCTCGGCTCGGTCTCCGGCGGCTGCGTCGAGGGAGACGTGATCGTGGAGGCGGCCGCGGTTATCAAAGACGGAAAGCCCAAGCTTCTCGAATTCGGCGTTGCTGATGAGACCGCGTGGAAGGCGGGTCTTTCCTGCGGCGGCACGATCCGGGTCTATATCGAGAAGGTGGAATAGCCGCCGCGAAAATTTCGAATGCGCCTCGATCTCATCGTTGCCCTGAATGCCGAGCGCACCGCGCGGCGTGCCGCCATCATCGTCACCGAACTCGCCAGCGGAGCGCAGCGGCTCGTGCGCGAGCAGGACGTCGACCAGGATCCGCTCGCGGCGATCCTGAAGGCGCAGATCCGCTCCGGCAAAAGCGGGACCGCCGAGGCGGAGGGAGGGCGTTCCTTTTTGGAATTGCACGTGCCGCCGCCGCGCATGGTCATCACCGGTGCCGTTCACATCAGCCAGGCGTTGGCGCCGATGGCGCGCATGCTCGCCTATGACGTGACCATCGTCGATCCGCGCACGGCCTTCGCGACGCCCGAGCGCTTTCCCGACGTGCCGTTGTTGGCGGAATGGCCGGATCAGGCCTTGCCGAAAATCGACCTCGACCATTGGACCGCCTTCGTCGCGCTCACCCACGATCCGAAAATCGACGAGCCGGCGCTGGAAGCCGCACTCAGGGCCGGATGTTTTTATGTCGGCGCGCTCGGCTCGAAGAAGACGCATGCGCGGAGGGTCGAGCATTTGCGCGCGCGCGGGCTTGGCGAGGAGGCGATCGCGCGTATTCATGCGCCGATTGGCTTATCGATTGGGGCGGCGACCCCGGCGGAAATCGCGGTCGCGATTCTGGCGGAGATCACGCTTCGCCTTCGCCGCGGGCCGGAGGCAAAGGCGTGAAATTCGGTCCGGTTGCGCTCAGTGAGGCCCTGGGAGCGATCACGGTGCATTCGGTTCGCGCCGGCGCCAAAGTCGTGCGCAAGGGCACGATCATTTCCGAAGCCGACATTGCAGCCCTTCGCGCGGCCAGATTCGCCGAGGTCGTCGTGGCGCGGCTTGAGCCCGGCGATGTGTCGGAAGACGAAGCGGCCGCGGCCCTCGCCCGCGCGGTGGCAGCAAGCGGGATCGCGGTCGAGCCCGCTTTCACCGGCCGTTCCAATCTTCATGCCGAGCGCGCCGGCGTGCTGCTTGTCGATCGCGAAGGCGTCGAGCGGCTCAACCGCGTCGATGAGGCGGTGACCTTCGCCACACTGCCCGCTTACCGCTCCGTGCGCGAAGGCGAGATGGTGGGGACGATCAAGATCATTCCATTCGCGGTCGCGGGCGAGGTGCAGCGCGCGGCGCTTGCGGCGGCGAAGCCGCTGCTTTCCATCGCGCCGTTCAAATTGAAGCGCGTGGCGCTCGTATCCACCCGGCTGCCGGGTCTTGCCGAAAAGGTCATCGAAAAAACCGTACGCGTGACGGCGGCGCGGCTCGCGCCGATGGGCGCGGCCATTTTGTCCGATGAACGGGTGCCGCATGAGGCGAAAGCCTTGAGCCAATCGATCAAGAGCGCGCTCGCGGAGAACGCCGACCTCGTGATCGTCTTCGGCGCCTCCGCCATCGCCGACCGGCGCGACGTGATTCCGACCGCGATCGAGGAAGCGGGCGGTCGCATCGAGCATTTCGGCATGCCCGTTGATCCGGGCAATCTCATGCTGATCGGCGCCGTCGGCGCGGTCCCGGTGATCGGTGCGCCCGGCTGCGCCCGCAGCCCGAAGGAAAACGGCTTCGACTGGCTGCTCGCGCGCCTCGTTGCCGGTCTTCCGGTGACGCGCGAGGACGTCACCGCGCTCGGCGTCGGCGGCCTCTTGATGGAGATCGTGACACGGCCGCAGCCGCGCGAGATCCCGCCGCAGCCCGCGCAGGCGTTGCATGTCGCGGCAATCGTGCTCGCGGCAGGACGCGGCAAGCGCATGGGGCCGGAAAACAAGCTGCTCGCCGACTTCAAGAAGAAGCCGATCGTGCGGCACACGGCGGAGGCGGCGCTCGCCTCGAAAGCGCGGCCGGTGATCGTGGTGACCGGTCATCAAGACGAGCGGGTTGCGGCGGCGCTGAAGGGTCTCGATGTTTCGTTCGTTCAAAATCCGCGTTTCGTCGAAGGTCTCTCCACGTCGCTGCGAGCGGGGCTCGCGGCGCTTCCGCCCGAAATCGATGCCGTGGCGGTGGTGCTCGGCGACATGCCGGAGGTTTCGGGCTCATTGATCGATCGTCTCGCGGCTGCGATCGATCCCGTTCGCGGCGCGCTGATCGCGGTTCCCACGCGGAACGGCAAGCGTGGCAATCCGGTGGTCTGGTCGCGCCGATTGTTCCACGATCTCGCCCGGTTAGAAGGCGACGTCGGCGCGCGCCATCTGATCGGCCTCTACGCCGACGCCGTAGTGGAGGTGCTGGTCGAGGACGAATCGGTTTTCGTCGATGTCGACACGCCCGAGGCGCTCGCTTTATTGCGCCAGCGTAATTAAGGGACTTTTTGCACTCGCGGAGATTCATCGCGCGGGCTTGTACAATCCTCGGGCTCCGGATTAAGCATTGTATTCGCGGCTCGGCTATAATCGGGCAGCGAAAAGGATCGGACAAATGGACGACGCGCGCCGCAAGCTCGGCTTCGTCAACATCGCGCACTTCTTCGATCACTACGTGCTGTTGATCTTTCCGACGGTCGTGCTTGGCCTCGAGAGCGAGCTCAATCGTCCCTATGGTGAGTTGATCGCGCTGTCGACCGCTTGCTTTGTCGCGTTCGGCTTGTTTTCGCTGCCCGCGGGTTGGCTCGGCGATCACTGGAGCCGGCGCCGGATGATCGCGATTTTCTTCTTCGGCTCTGCCGCCTCGCTGTTCGCGGTCAGCATCGCTCCCAATATGACCGCATTGGCCGTGGCGCTCTTCGTGCTCGGCATTTTTGCCGCGATCTATCATCCGGTGGGAGTGACGATCTTGCTCGCGAACGCGCGCGACCGCGGCCGCACGCTCGCAACCAACGGCGTATTCGGCAATCTCGGCGTCGCGTTCGCTCCGGGCGTGACTGCCCTTATCGCCTCGCTGTTCGGATGGCGCATGGCTTTCGCGGTGCCCGCTTTCCTTTGCACCGTAGTCGGGGTTGCCTATCTTTTGCTCACGAGCGAGACGAAGGAAAACCGGGCCGATCGCGCGCAGACGGCGGAAGTGCGGATGAATTTCACGACCGCGGCGATCTTCTTCGGCATCTACGCAATGCTTTCCTTCGCTGGCGGGCTTGTGTTCAACACCGTTACGGTTTCGATTCCAAAAATCATCGGCGAGGGCGTTCACGGGGACGTGCCGCTGACCTGGATCGGCTTGGTCGCAACCATGGTTCTTCTGTTCGGCGGCGCCGCGCAGCTGACGGTCGGCCGGCTCGTCTCGCGCTTTCCGCCGCATATTCTGTTCGCCGCCATCGGCGTGATGCAGGCGATCGGCATCGTGTGGGCGGCGGCCGCCACCGGCTTTCCGCTCCTCGTCGCGCTCGCGGTCTCGATCGCCGCGATCTATGGGCAGGTGACGGTCGGTGATGTGGTCATTGCGCGTTATACCGCCGATGCTTGGCGCGGCCGCATTTACGCCGTGCGTTTCTTTCTCGCCTTCATATCGAGCGGTCTTGCCGTTGCGATGATCGCGGCGCTGTACGGCCGCGGCGGCTTTGAACTTGTGCTCGGCGTCACCGCGACGTTCGCGGCGGTGTTCGCGATCTGCACGATCCTAATCGCGCTGCTGATTTCGCGCGTTGAAGGCGGGGCGGGCCGGATGCAGCCGGCCGAATGATGGACAGCCGATGACGCACGGGCCTTTTTCCTAAATTCATTAGTCTTTTCAATGGAATAGAGCGGTATCGACACGCCCTGCTATTGCTATTACAATGACTGACCAGTCAGTCATATATTTAACAGCATGGCCGTAGCGATCAAACGAAAAATCGTATCTTCGCCAGCCGAACAGCGCGGCAAGACGCCGAGCGCGCGCGCGATCCGCAGCGCCGCCCGGCGCGAGGCGATCCTGCACGCCGCCCTCGACGAATTCTCCGCCCGAGGTTTTGCAGCGACGCGCCTCGACGACGTGGCGAAGCGCGCGGGCGTTGCCAAGGGCACCATCTATCTTCACTTCCGCGACAAGGAGGCGCTGTTCCAGGAAATCGTTCGCTCGTTGATGGGCCCGTTCGTCGGCACGCTCGAAGGCATGTTCGCCGCCGATATCCCTCTGCGCACGATCGTGGATCAGATCGTCGAGCTTTTCGTCCGCGAGGTGTTCGGTACGCGGCGCAAGGACATCATCCGCCTCATCATGACGGAAGGGTTGCGCTTTCCGAAGCTTGCCGAATTCTACTATCGGGAGGTGCTTTCGCGCATTCTGGCGGGCGCCAGGGCGCGACTCGCGCGCGGGGTCGCGCGCGGAGAAATTTCGCACGCCGCACTCGCTCGCTTCCCGCAGCTGATTGCTGCACCAGCCATGCTTGCGATCATCTGGTCGGGCCTGTTCGATCGCTTCGAGCCGCTCGACGTGCGGGAACTTCTGCGCGCCCACATGGATATCCTCTTTGGTGAAAGGAAAGCCGTATGAAGCGCCTTTATTGCACGGCGCGGATCGCATCCGTTCTTGTCACGCTTGCGCTCGCGGCGTGCAACGGCTCGAGCGAAACTTTTCAAGGCTGGATCGAGGCCGACATCGTCTTCGTCAGCCCCGACGAGACGGGCCGCGTCGAGACGCTCTCGGTGCGCGAGGGCGACCGCGTCGACGCCGGCGCGGCGCTGTTCACCATCGATCCGGACCTGCAGAAAGCCGACGTGCTCTCGGGCGAGGCCACGCTCGCCAACGCGCAGCAGACCTTCCGCCGCGCCGATGAGCTTTTGAAAAACCGCACCGGTACGCAGAAGGATTTCGATACCGCGCAAGCCGCACTCCGCGACGCCGAAGCGCGGCTCAACTGGGCGAAGACGCGGCTCGCGCGCCGCAACGTCGTGAGCCCGGCGACGGGAAGCATTCAGCAGGTTTACTTTCGGCCGGGCGAGGTGGTGCCGTCGGGCCGCCCGATCGTGGCACTGCTTCCCCCCGGCAATATCAAGGTCCGCTTCTATGTGCCGGAAGCCATGCTGCCGAAGCTATCGGCCGGCGACCCGGTGAAGGTGACCTGCGACGGCTGCGCGCCGGATCTCGTGGCGCGCGTGAGCTTCATTTCGCGCGTCTCCGAATACACGCCGCCCGTGATTTACAGCCTGGATGAGCGCTCCAAGCTCGTTTTTTTGATCGAGGCGCGGCCCGAGCGGCCCGATGCGCTGCGCGTCGGCCAGCCGGTGAGCGTCGTGGTCGCGCCGAAGGATGCGAAGTAGATGGCCGCCCCGTCCGACATCGCGATCGACGTCGAGGGGCTGACCAAATCCTTCGACGGGCGCGTGGTCGTGAAGGATCTTTCAATGCAGGTGAAACGCGGCACGATCTTCGGCTTTCTCGGCCCCAACGGCTCGGGCAAGACGACGACGATCCGCATGCTGTGCGGGCTGCTCACGCCCGATAGCGGCCACGGCACCTGCCTCGGCTTCGACATCATCACCGAGTCCGACAAGATCAAGCGGCGCGTCGGTTATATGACGCAGCGCTTCAGCCTCTATCAAGATTTGTCGGTGCGCGAGAATCTCGAATTCGTCGCGCGCATTTACGGCATGCCTGATCCGAAAAAAGCGACACGCGAGATGATCGCCCGGCTCGGCCTGAAGGGCCGCGAGGAGCAGGTCGCGGGCGATCTTTCCGGCGGCTGGAAGCAGCGGCTTGCGCTCGGCGCCTGCACGCTACCGAACCCTGAGCTTTTGCTGCTCGACGAGCCGACCGCAGGCGTCGATCCGAAGGCGCGGCGCGAGTTCTGGGCCGAGATCCACGCGCTCGCAGCCGAGGGGCTCACGGTGCTCGTCTCCACCCACTACATGGACGAGGCCGAGCGCTGTCACGAGATTGCTTACATCGCCTATGGCGAAATTCTCGTGCGCGGCACGGTGGAAGAGGTGATCGAGCATTCCAAGCTCACCACTTACACGGTGAGCGGCGAAAACCTCGTGCCCTTGCAGAGCGCGCTCGATCAAAAGCTCGGCGTCGACATGGTGGCGCCGTTCGGTACGAGCCTCCACGTCTCGGGCCGCGATGCCGCGAAGTTGGAAGCCGCGATCAAGCCGTATCGCAACGACAAAAACTTCAAGTGGGAGCACTCCGAGCCCTCGCTGGAGGACGTGTTCATCGACCTCATGCAGAAGTCGAAGGATAATTTCCAATGACGTTCGCGCAGCTTTTCCGCTCGGACGGCTTCTGGCGCAATGTCCGCGCGATGATCCTGAAGGAAGCGTTGCAGCTCCGCCGTGACCGCGTGACGCTCGCGACCATGATCACGGTGCCATTGATGCAGCTAACGCTGTTCGGCTACGCGATTAACACCACGCCGCACGACCTGCCCACGGCGGTGCTCTTGCAGGAGACGAGCGACGTTGGCCGCTCGATCGTCGCCGCGCTCGAGAACACGAAATACTTCAAGGTCACCCAGCGCGTGCACAGCGTCGACGAGTTCGATCATCTGCTTGCCTCGGGTAAGGTTTTGTTCGGGGTGGAAATTCCCGCCGGCTTTGAGCGCGCGCTGCGGCGCGGCGACAAGCCGGCGTTGCTCGTCGCTGCCGACGCAACCGACCCGGTCGCCGCTGGCTCCGCGCTCGGCTCGCTTGCGCAGGTAGTGCAGACGGCACTCCGAAACGACCGCGCCATTCCCGACATCGGCGCGATGCCGTTCGAGATCCGCGCGCACGCGCGCTACAACCCGGCGGCCGAAACGCAGCTCAACATCGTGCCCGGCCTGTTGGGCACCATCCTTACCATGACCATGCTCATTTTCACGTCGCTGTCGGTGACGCGTGAGACCGAGCGCGGCACGATGGAGAGCCTGTTGTCGATGCCGATCACGCCGCTGGAGATCATGCTCGGCAAGATCTTGCCCTATGTGCTGATCGGATTCTTTCAGGCGACGCTGATCGTCGGCGCGGGGCTCGTGTTATTCCAGGTGCCGATCGTCGGCAATGTTTTTCTGCTCGCCTTTCTCACCACGCTCTTTATCGCGACCAATCTCGCCATGGGCTACACCTTCTCGACGCTGGCCGAGAACCAGTTGCAGGCGGTGCAGATGTCGATGATGACGTTTTTGCCCTCGATGCTGCTTTCGGGCTTCCTGTTTCCCTACGCCGGCATGCCGGTATGGGCGCAGTATCTTGGCGAGATTTTTCCGCTCACGCATTTCATTCGCATCGCCCGCGCGGTGATGTTGAAGGGATCGAACCTCATCGATCTGCACTACGATGCGCTGATGCTGTTTATTCTGATGCTGATCGCGATGGGTGTAGCGGTGACGCGGTTCAGGCGGACGCTGGATTAGCGATTTTACTGAAGCATGATCCTTTCCGAAAACCGGTTCTCACCCCCGGATCAAGTCCGGGTGCAGGCTTTTTCGCGCTCATGCTTTGAGCCGCTCGATCAAGGCCATGGCGGGGGCGGGCGCGCGAATTTTTCCTTCGTGGATGAAATAGACGAAGACGTCGCGCGGCGAGGAGGAGGGCGCCTTTGTATCGACGCGCGCGAGATCCGAGGGCCCGCTGCCTTTCGCCCACAGGCGAACCCGATCAGCCCATTGGTCAAGGGCCGGAGCTGGGTAGCCGGTCGCGATCGAATCCCTTCCCTTTTGTAGCCGCGCATAGACGAAATCGCCGGTAATGTCGGCGATCGCGGGATAGGTCGCGTGTTCAGCAAAGACGACGGGCGTCGCGAATTCGCGCAGTAGCGCGATGAAAGAGGGGTCGCAGAAACTTTCATGCCTAACTTCGACGACGTGACGCAATGCCTTGCCGTCGATCTTTCTCGGTAGAAGTTTAAGGAAGGCGCCGAAGTCGGCTTCGTCGAATTTTTTCGTCGGCGTGAATTGCCACAAAAACGGGCCGAGCCGGTGGCCGAGTTCCAACACGCCGGAGGCGAAAAAGCGTTTGATCGAGTCGCCGGCCTCCGCCAGCACGCGGCGGTTGGTCGCGAAGCGCGGGCCCTTGATCGAGAACACTAAGCCGTCCGGTATTATGGCGCAGACGGGCGTTTGCGCCATAATACCGAAGCCGTCAGGCGTCTCGCGCGCCCATTTGCGAAACGTTTCCGGCTTCTGTGAGCCGTAAAACGTCGAGTTGATTTCAATGCTGGTCAGATGCGCGCTGGCGTAGGCGAGTTCCTTCGCCTGCACCAATCCCCTCGGATAGAAGGCGCCGCGCCAGGGCGCGAAATTCCAGCCGCCGATGCCGACGAAGATTTTGCTCTTTGTACTCATTGCGAACGAGTATCCGCGTCCCGACCGAATTTTTCAAATGCTGGCCTATTGGCCTGCAGCGCATTGCATCCCAGCCATGTGCGGAAGCGTGGCGTGTTCCGCGATTTCCATGGCATAACCCGCGCCGGAATCGGGCTTCTCTTCGAAAGGGAATTCTCCATGCGCGTAGCGGTGATGGCGACCGGTGCCCTCGGCGGCTATTTCGGGGGAAGGCTTGCGGAAGCGGGCCACGACGTTTCCTTCATCGCGCGCGGCGCGAACCTCGCGGCGATCCGCAAGAACGGCCTTAGGGTCGAAAGCCCCTTGGGCAACATTCAAATCAAGAGCCCGAAGGCAACCGATAATCCGAAGGAAGTCGGCGAGGTCGATCTCGTTCTCTTCGCGGTGAAGCTGTGGGACGTGGAAAAATCGGGCGAGGCGGCGAAGCCCTTGGTCGACAAGAATACGCGGCTGATCTCCATGCTGAACGGGATCGACAGCGTCGAGCGGCTCGTGCCGATTCTCGGGAGCACAGCGGTCGCGGCGGCGCCGACGGTCATCTCCGCCGTTATTTCCGCGCCCGGCGTCATCCTGCACAAAAATCCTTTTGCTGCCTTCCGCTGCGGTTTCATGGACGGGCGCGACGACGCGCGGCTTTCCGCGCTCGTCGACGAGATGAAGGCGGCGAAGGTCAACGCGGACTTCTCGAAGACGATCGAGAAGGAACTGTGGGAGAAATTTGTTTTTATCGTCGGCATGTCGGGCGCGACCGCTTCAATGCGCATGCCGATCGGACCGATCAGGGATGATCCGGACGCGTTCGCGCTGTTGCAATCGGTCATGCACGAGGTCGAGGCGGTAGGCGTTGCCAAGGGCATTCCGCTCAAGGGCGCGGCGGAGAGCCGTATTGCGCTGGTGAAAGGCCTGCCGCCCAAGATCAAGGCCTCGATGCTCGAAGATCTCGAACGCGGCAACCGACTCGAGACGGATTGGTTTCAGGGCAAGGTGGCCGAACTCGGCCGTGCGCTCGGCGTGCCGACACCGGTAAATCGCGATGTGTACGCGGTGTTGAAGCTGCACCGGATGGGGAAGAGCGCGTAACAGCAAAAGAAAAGGCCCGGGATTTCTCCCGGGCCTCTCGATTCTGTTGAGCGTTGGACTTAGAAGTCCATTCCGCCCATTCCTCCGCCCGGCATCGCCGGAGCACCGCCGCCGCCCTTTTTCGGGATCTCCGCCACCATCGCTTCGGTGGTGATCAGGAGACCCGCGACAGAGGCGGCACCTTGCAGCGCCGCGCGCACGACCTTGGTCGGGTCGATCACGCCCTTCTGGACGAGGTTGCCGTATTCGCCCGTCTGCGCGTCGAAGCCGAACGCGTACTGGTCCTTCTCCAAGATTTTTCCGACCACGATCGAGCCGTCTTCACCGGCGTTCATCGCGATTTGACGGGCAGGCACGCTGATCGCCCTACGCACGATCTCGACGCCGACCTTCTGGTCGTCGTTCTGGGTGCGAATGCGCTTCAGCACTTCGCCGGCGCGCAGCAACGCGACGCCGCCGCCGGGAAGAATGCCTTCCTCGACTGCCGCGCGGGTAGCGTGCAAAGCATCATCCACCCGGTCCTTGCGCTCCTTGACCTCGATCTCGGTGGCGCCGCCGACGCGGATCACCGCGACCCCGCCCGCGAGCTTGGCAAGACGCTCTTGCAGCTTCTCGCGGTCGTAGTCGGAGGTGGT
>PLBP01000021.1 GCA_003135415.1 Hyphomicrobiales bacterium | reverse complement strand
CCACGTCGTCCGGCTTAATGCCCATGACGTCCTGGCCGTAGAGCTTCGCCGTCACCATCAGGCTCGACTGGATGTGCCGCGTTCCCTTCGGCTCGCCGGTCGAACCCGACGAGTAGAGCCAAAAAGCGACTTCGTCGGAGATCGTCGGCGCGTGCCACACCTCCGGCGCGCCACCCGCGAGCACCTCGTCGAAGCGCTGCACCTTGAGCTTGCCGAGCTTGGGCGTCTCTTTGCCCGACACGATCGCGAGCTTCAGCCAGGTGAAGCGGTCGAGAATGGGCAGAATGGAAGCGACAAGCTGCGGCGAGATCAGGATCGCTTCCGCGCGGCTGTCCTCGATGATGTAGGCGTATTGCTCGGGCGTCAGCAGCGTGTTCAGCGGAATGGGGATGACGCCGGCGCGGATCGCACCCCAGAACGCGATCGGAAACTCGATGGTGTCGAGGTGCAGGAGAACGACGCGGCTTTCCGGCCGCAGCCCGAGCTTGTAGAGGCCGCGTCCGAAGCGGCAGCTCGCCGCCTGCAATTCGCCATAGGTGAGCGCGCGCTCCTTCTCCTTGAAGGCGACCTTACCCGCATTACCGCGCGCAACATTGGAATCGACGAAATCGGCGGCGGCGTTATACGGCCGCCGCGCGGAAAGCTCATCGTGCTCGGACATCGTCCCCCCGGATTTTTATTTTAGGAGCATATGCACTATATTGCACGAAACGGGCACCATGAAAAGACAAACAAGACTAGCCAAAAAATCTAAGGCCGTCGCAGTCGATCTTTCCACCGGCGACTATCTTGCGCTGCTGGGAGAGCGCGTGCGTATGATGCGGAACCGCCGCGGCATGTCCCGCAAGGCGCTTGCGAAGCAATCACGAGTTTCCGAACGCTATCTGGCGGAACTCGAAGTCGGCAAGGGCAATTGCTCGATCGTGCTGTTGCGCCGGATTGGAAAAGCAATGGGCGTGCCGCTCGCCGAGCTCATCGACGAGCGGCCCGAGCGCGATGTCGAGCATCTCCTGTTCCATCAATTGCTCGAGCGGCTGTCGTCCGCCGAATTGAGAGAGGCGCGCGAGCTTCTGCTCTCGCGCCACGGCGGCCCTTCGAGCGAGGCGCGCCGCGCCCGCATCGCCCTGATCGGCTTGCGCGGCAGCGGCAAGTCGACGCTCGGCAAGATGCTCGGCGCCAAGCTCGCCGCCCCCTTCATCGAGCTCGACCGCGAGATCGAAAAGACGAGCGGTTCGGCGCTGGGCGAGATCTTCGAGATGTTCGGGCAGCCGACGTTCCGCCGCTTCGAGCGGGCGGCGCTGGACGCCGTGATCGACAAGCATCGGCACTTCGTGCTCGCCACCGGCGGCAGCCTCGTCACCGAGCCCGGCACCTTCGAGCGCTTGCTGACCGCGTGCTTGACGATCTGGGTGCGCGCCAAGCCCGGCGAGCACATGAGCCGGGTGATCGAGCAGGGCGACTTGCGGCCGATGGCCGACAACAAGCGCGCGATGGACGACCTCGTGTCGATCCTGAAGAGCCGCGAGCCGCTCTACGCCAAGGCGGACTACGTGCTGGAAACGGCCGGCAAGACGCCGGAGCAGAGCTTGCGCGAAATCGTCAGCTGGCTCGAAGGTGCCGCGGACGCGAAGGTTCGCAGGCTCGCGCGCCTCGGTGGCTAGACGCCCCCGAAGGGCGGCGCAACGTATTCAAGCGAAACCCGATCGCGGATCAGTAACGGACGTGGCCTTCCATCGCGCTCTTGAGGTCGGCGTATTCCTTGCACTCGGTGCCGCAGAGCTGGCGGATCTTTTCCAGATGATCGGCCGCTTTCAGCATGTTGCCGCGCTCCACATGCAGCATGCCGTAATACTGCCAGGTGCGGACGTGGTTCGGATCCGAGGCGAGCGCCTTCTCGTACCAATATTTGGCCGCGTCATAGTCGCCGAGCTTGCGGCTCGCATAGCCGAGATAATTCGCGACATCGGGGCTGTCGTCGTAGTCGAGCGCGCGCAACGCGACGATGCCCGACTTGTACTTGCCGTCGATAATCATCGCGCGCGCTTTCAAGTAACCGTCGCGCAATTGCAGCTCCGACTGCTTGTCTTTCTTACCCTTCTGACCCTCGGAGCCGGGGGCTGGCGGGCGCGTGCCGTCATCGCCGGCCGAAAAGGCCGGGCCGGCCGCAAGGGCCGCACCGATCAGCGCGGTCGCGGCAAACAGGCCGAAAGAACGGAAATGGCGGTCGATCATGGCGCTCCCTCCCTGGGAAGTTGATCTTCGAAACCATAGCACAATTTTGCCGCGCAGAAGGCCCGCGCCGCATGTCTTCACGCGTCTGTGAGAGGTGCAATTCGACTTTAAAGTGTGGCTTGCCACATCGCCGGTACGAATTCGTAGCCGTTTCCGTACTTCGCTATATGGCCGCAAGCCGGGAAGGGAAAATGATAGCCCTGTACCGGCATTTTGTCGGCGCTAGTCCGATCGAGAATGCGCCGGCGGGTCTCGACCGCGAGCGGCCCGTCCTGATCGATGACCGCCTGCCATTCGGGATGGCGCACGAACAGCGCCGGGTGGTTGGTCGTGTCGCACAGCACGAACAGCGATTGATCGCCGTCGGCGACGATAAAGGCGGTATGGCCGGGCGTGTGACCGTAGGCGGGGACCGAAATGATACCGGGCGCCACTTCCTTGCCGGGCTGAAAGCGCCGCACGTCCTTGGCGATGTTCTCGAAGATCCGCCGCGCGTTCAAGAACCAGCTCTTCACCGGCTCCTTGGCGCGGCTCATCTTGCCATCGTCCATCCAGAAAGCCCATTCGGGCGCTGGCACAAGGATTTCGGCATTGGGGAAGACGAGTTCGTCGTCCTTCGTCTTGATGCCGTTGATGTGGTCGGGGTGAAAGTTGGAGATGAGGATAGTGTCGACGGCTTTCGCCTCGATGCCGGCGGCGGCAAGATTGGCGACGAGCGATCCAGCGGTCGGCGCGATCTGGCCGCCCGAACCCGTGTCGATGAGGATGAGCTTCTTGCCGGTGTTGATGGCGAGCGGCGTGAACGGTGTCGGCAGCGCATGGATCGGCAGGAAGGCTTCCGCCATCGCCTTTTGCACGTCGGGAAAATAGGCGTTGCGTACGAACTTATCGTCGATCGGCCGGTTCCAGACGCCGTCATAGCAAGCGGTGAGCTCGATGTTTCCGATTTTGTAACGATAAATTCCCGGCGCCTGCTGCCCGCCCGCTGCAGCGCCGGCGAAAGAGAGGCGCGGTACGCCGCAGGCGAGCGCCGCCGCGGCGCCGGTCAATAATTCGCGTCGGCCGATCCGAACTCCATTGAATTGGCCGTTTAACACGCCGGAAAGCATGCCCGTTCACGCGCCTTTTAACATGAAGCTTCATGCGCTTTTTAACATGAATCAAAGACTGGGACGAATACGGACAATTCGAGGCGCCAGGAAAACTCTTATTAGACACGACTGCTCGATGATCCCTCGCAAGAACAGGGGAGCGAGCCGTGCGTACCAGCACTGTCATCATGATCGCACTTGCCGGCGTCTTCGGCCTGCTCGCGGTTTTTGTCGCGCAGGCTTGGCTGAGCCGTCAGGACGAGCAGATGCGCCTCCGGAGCGCGCTGAACCAGCCGCAGCTCACGGCCACCCGTTCGGTCGTGGTGGCGGCTTCGGCGCTTCGCTTCGGCAATCCGCTCTCGAGCAGCAATTTGCGCGAGACCCCTTGGCCCGAGGGCGCGCTGCCCGAGGGTTCGTTCTCTTCGATTCAAGACATGCTCGCGGCCGGCAAACGCATCGTGCTCGCGCCGATCGAGCCGAACGAGCCGGTACTCGCCTCGAAACTGACCGGTCCCGGCCAGCGGGCGACGCTGTCGGCGGTTCTTCACGAAGGCATGAAGGCGGTGACGGTGCGGGTGAGCGATATCGAGGGCGTCGCCGGCTTCGTGCTGCCGGGCGACCGCGTCGACATTCTCCTGACCCGCCGCGTCGATAAGGGCGGCACCACCGACGTCGTGTTGCAGAATACGCGCGTCCTCGCGATCGATCAGCTCGCCGACGAGCGCACCGATAAGCCCGCGGTCGTCAAGGCCGTGACGGTTGAGGTCGACACGCTGGCGGCGCAAAAGCTCACACTCGCTTCCCAGGTCGGAACGCTCTCGCTTGCCTTGCGGAAGGCCGGCGAAGCCATCGCAGGCGATCAACGCCGCATCTCGGCGGAGGATCTCGGCCGCGATACCGCGCCCACCACCGGTCCGAAGCGGTTCTCGACCGTGACGGTCACGCGGGCAGGGAAGAAAGAGGAATACGGGGTGCCGTCGGAGGGCGGCGAAGCACTGGAGACGGCCGAAACCGGCCGCACGAGCAAACAACGATAATCGAAAAAACAGGGATTTGGGGGAGACAGAAATGAAAACGTGGACAGGAAATGAGGCGGCCAGTGTCGCTTGGCGGCCGAAGGGCTGCTCTTCACTCGCTTTGACGTTGATCTCGGCGGTGCTGGTCGTGGGCGCGTCGCTCTCGCCGGTTTCGGTCGGGGGAGCACAGGCGGCTGAGACGCGGCTCGTCCTGATGGGCAAGCGCGCTGCCAGCGTCAATGTCGTGGTCGGCAAGTCGGAAGACATCCGCACCGATCAGCCCTTCATGGAGGTCGTGGTCGGCGATCCGGACATCGCCGACGTCAACCCGCTGACCGACCGGGCGATCTCTATCCTTGGCAAGAAGATCGGCACTACGCGTGTCGTGGTTTACGCCGAGGGCAAGAAGCAGGTCGGCATTTTCGACGTCGAGGTTTCCTACGACGTCGTCAAGCTTTCAAACGAACTCGTGCGGCAATTTCCGCGGGCCCACATCAAGGTATCGCCGGTGAATGGCCGCATCTTGCTTGCCGGCACCGCGCCCGACGCCGTCACCGTCGACAAGGCGGTGACGATCGCGAAGCAATTCGGCCCGGACGTGATCAACTCGATCGGCATCACGCAGCCGCAGCAGGTTCTCTTGGAAGTCCGCTTCGTCGAGGCTTCACGCACGGCGAGCCGCGAGCTCGGGATCAATTGGAACGTCGTCGGAAATACGGTGGCGGCGAACCTCGGTACCGCGGGGCTTCTGTCCAATTCGACACCGTTCGGCACCATCGTGGCGACCTTGCTCGGCAAAGGGGTCCAGGCCGACATTCTGATCAAGGCGCTCGAGGATCGCGGCGTCGCGCGCCGTCTCGCCGAGCCCAATCTCGTCGCCCTTTCGGGCGACACGGCGAGCTTTCTCGCCGGCGGTGAATTTCCGTTCCCGGTCATGGGGACGCTCCAGCAGATCACGATCGAGTTCAAGAAATTCGGCGTCGGTCTCGCCTTCACGCCCACCGTGCTTTCCAACGGCCTGATCAATCTCAAGATCGAGCCGGAAGTGAGCCAGCTCGATCCGTCGAATACTTTCTCCGTCGGCGGCGTGCAGATTCCGAGCCTGATCGTGCGGCGCGCGAGCACCACGGTCGAGCTCCGCGACGGCCAGAGCTTCGCCATCGCGGGTCTGTTGCAGGCGAACAGCACCACGAACCAGCAGCAATTGCCCTGGATCGCGGACGTTCCGATTCTCGGCATGCTCTTCCGCAGCGCGCAGTACCAGAAGAACGAAACGGACCTCGCCATCATCGTGACGCCGCGCATCGTTCGCCCGGCGAGCCCGGTCGATATGGTGCGGACGCCGCTCGACAACTCGCTGCCGGCGAACGACACCGACTTCTTCGTGAACGGCCAGCCCGAAGTGCGGCGCGCGCCCGTGCAGGACATTTCCGACAGCCCGGAAAGTCCGGAAGGCGGCCACATCCTCGATCTGCCGCAAGGCGGCGCTCATGCCCTCGACCTGCCGCAAGGAGGCGCCCATGTCGCGAGCCGCTAATCGTTCTCGTTTCCGCGCGCTGTCGGCCGCGCTCGTCTGCGGCTCGCTACTCGCGGCATGCTCCGACATGTATTACGACCGCCGCGATACCGTCTCTTTTCAGGCTGGCGACGCGGTGGCGGCGAATAAGGTCGTGCACGCGGTCGATGTATGGCCGGCAGCGGCGGGATATCGCGACATCGAGAGCAACGGACAAAAAATGCAGGGCGCCGTCGAGCGCTATCGGACGAACAAGGTCACGCCGCCGGTGGGCATCGGCACAAGCGCGATCAGCCCCACTCAATCCGCGCCGCCGCCGACAACGTCGACTAGCCCCTAAAACAAGGACAAAGCGCGACTCCCAAGGGGGCCGCGCCGGTTTTACCCATGCTCGATCGGCCCAATAGCGTTGCGAACAAGACTCGCGTGGCGGCACTCACCGCCGACGCCGAGTTCGAGCAACTCGTGCGCGCCACCTTCGGCAACAACGCCCAGATCGAGCTCACCGTGGTCAAGGGCACAATCATCGACGAAGGCAGCAAGTTAGAGGCCCGCGACGCCACCGTCGTCGTCGTCGATCTCGATGCTCAACATCAGGATGAGCTGGTAGCACTTCAGCGTCTCGCCAACCGGCTCGGCGGCGTCCCGCCCTTGGTCGTCGTGACGCAGGCTTTCGATCAAACGGTTGCACGCAAGTTGTTGCAGATCAGGATCGCCGATTTCCTGGTAAAGCCGGTGGCGGCCATCGATCTCGTCCGCGCCTGCGCGCGCGCCGCCAAAGGCTCCGCCGGCGGAGAGACGATCGAAGCGCAGATCTATACTTTTCTCCCGGCCGCCGGCGGCGTCGGCGTGACGACGCTCGCGATCCAGACGGCACTTTCGCTCCTTGGCGGCAAAGGTAACGCCGCTTCCGTCTGCCTGATCGATCTCGATTTCCAGCACGGCACCTGCATCGATTATCTCGATCTCGAGCCGCGCCTCGACCTCAGCGAGATCGAGCCGCGACCCGAGCGGCTCGACCGGCATCTCCTCGAAGTGATGCTTTCGCATCATGCTTCCGGCCTCGCCGTGATCGCCGCGCCTAACCGCCCGGCGGAAATGCGCTCCTTCGACCCGCTGGTGGTGACGCGGCTCCTCGACCTCGTCTCCGCCAATTTCGATTATGTCGTGATCGACATGCCGCGAACCTGGTTCTCGTGGACCGACAACGTTCTGCAAGGTTCGAACAAGCTCTTCATCGTGAGCGAGATGACGGTGCCGGGGCTCCGGCTCGCCAAGCAGCTTCTTTCCGCCATTCGCGAGCGGCTCGGCGAGGGCGCCAATCCACAGGTCATCGTCAACCGCTTCGAGCAGCGGATGTTCACGCCGGGCCTCAGGCGCGCGGACATCGAAAAAGCGCTCGGGTCCGCCTTCGGCGGCGCCATCCCCAACAATTACCGCATCGTGCGGGAAGCAATCGACCGCGGGATTCCGCTTGAGGAAGTGAAGCCCGGCAACAACGTCGCGATCGCGATGAAGAAGTTGATCTTGCCGCAAACCGCCTTGAAAGCGGCGAAAAAGGAAAAGGCGCCGGCGCAAAGCCGCAGCTTTTTCTGGGCGCGCTGAGGCTTCGCGATGTTGAGCCGTTTCACCACGCGCAAGGCCTCTGAAGCCGAACCGACGTCAGCGATGGCGGAAGCGGAGGCGTCGTCGTTTCTGAACAATCTGCCCGTAATCGCGGCACCCGAGACCGTGCCGGATGCCGCCAGCGCCAATCCGCTGCTCAGTGCGAAATTGCTCGACGCCAAAGTTAGGCTGCATCGCCGCCTGATCGAGGAGATCAATCTCGACGCGCTCGCGAAGCTCCCCGAAGAGGAAATGAAACGGCAGATTCACGGGCTCGTGTCGCAATACACGCTCGCCGAGCGCCTGCCGCTCAACGCGCAGGAACTGAACGACTTCGTCGCCGAAATTCTCGACGAGATGACCGGCCTCGGTCCGATCGAGCCGTTGCTCAAGGACCCCAGTGTCAACGATATTCTGATCAACGGCCACGAATGCGTCTATGTCGAGCGCAGGGGTATCCTCGAGCCCACGCTCGTTCGCTTCAAGGACGAATCGCATCTTCTCCGCATCGTGAACAAGATCGTCTCGGCGGTCGGGCGGCGCGTCGACGAATCGCATCCCTTGTGCGACGCGCGTCTCCTCGACGGCTCGCGTGTCAACGTCGCGGTGCGCCCGATCGCGGTCGACGGGCCGCTGGTCTCGATCCGCAAATTCTCCAAAAAGCCCTTCAACCTGAACAAGCTTGTCGACATGGGCGCGATCCGCCCGCAAATGGCGGTACTGATGGCCGCGGCCGTCCGCGCGCGCGTGACGATGATCGTGTCCGGCGGCACCGGCTCCGGTAAGACGACGATGCTGAACGCATTGTCTTCCTTTATTTCCGAGAAGGAGCGTCTCGTCACCATCGAGGACGCGGCGGAATTGCAATTGCAGCAGCCGCATGTCGGCCGCATGGAAACTCGGCCGCCCAATATCGAGGGCAAAGGCGAGATTCGCCAGCGCGAGCTTGTCAAGAACGCGCTCCGCATGCGCCCCGACCGCATCATCCTCGGCGAGTGCCGCGGCGAGGAAGCCTTCGACATGTTGCAGGCGATGAACACCGGCCACGAAGGCTCGATGGCCACCGTCCACGCCAACACGCCGCGTGACGCGATCTCGCGCCTCGAACAGATGATCGGCATGGCCGGCTTGCCGATGACCATACCCTCGATCCGCGGGCAGATCGCCGCCGCCATCCGCGTCATCGTACAGCTGCAGCGCTTTTCCGACGGCAAGCGCCGCGTCACCTCGATCGCCGAGATCACCGGGCTCGAGGGCGATATCATTCAGATGCAGGAAATCTTCAAATTCGTCCGCACCTCGACCGGCGATGACGGCAAGGTGGAGGGCCACTTCCAGGCGACCGGCGTGCGCCCGCGCTTCCTCGGCGATCTCGTGGCGCAGGGGATCACGATTCCCGGAAGCTATTTCGATCCGGCTAAGCAGCTTTAAGCCAATGCCGTTCGAACTCGACCAGGTCACGCTGATTTGTCTCTTTGCGGCGATTGCGACGATCCTGTTCGTCGAGGCGCTCTATCTCACGTTTTTTTCCATCGCCTCCTACAAGACGACCGTCAACCGCCGCATGCGGCTCATGCAGACCGAGCCCAATCGCGAAAATATCCTCGTGCAGTTGCGGCGCGAGCGCTCGCTCACCTCCGGCGGCGATTACAGCCTGACGCTGCAATCACTCAACCGGCTGGTGATGCAGTCGGGATTGACGATCGCCTTATGGAAATTCGCAGGTGTCGTGGCCGCCGCCGCCGCGCTCATTTTTTGCCTGTTGTGGTGGTACGGCTTCAATCTCATCCCCGCGCTTTCGGCAGCGGCGTTTTCGGCCTTCGTGCTTCCATTCCTGGCGCTGAAGATGATGCGAGGACGCCGCCATAAGAAATTCGGCGCTCAGTTTCCCGACGCAATCGACATCATCGTTCGAAGCCTCCGCGCCGGCCACCCGGTACCGGTGGCGGTGCAGATGGTCGGCCGCGAGATGGCGGACCCGGTCGGCACCGAGTTCGGCATGGTGTCGGACGAAATTACCTACGGCGCCGATTTGGAGACGGCGCTCCGCAATCTCTTTTTCCGCGTTGGCCAGGAAGACTTGCCGCTGTTCGTGACGGCGGTAGCGATTCAAGGCTCGACCGGGGGCAATTTGAGCGAAATTCTCGGTAACCTTTCCGCGGTGATCCGTCAGCGCTTCAAGATGCGGCGCAAGATCAAGGCGCTTGCTGCCGAAGGCCGTTTCTCGGCGTTCATCCTGTCCGGATTGCCGATCGCGATGTTCCTCGTCCTTCAAGTGATGGCGCCGGATTTTTACGGACTAGTGTGGAAAATCGAAATGACGAAAATCGTGCTTGCCTGCGCCGGCGGCTGGATGGCGATGGGCAATTTAATCATGTTCAAACTCGTCAATTTCAGGATCTGAGCGATGGACACGGTCCTCGATCTCCTGCTCAACCTGTCTGGCGGCAGCCCGACTCTTTTGCTCGGGAGTTTCGTCTTTCTCGCGGTGGCGACGCTCGCCTTCACCGTCATGGCCTTCATGCGCGTGCGCGGCTCGGTCCAGCGCCGCGCCGCCGACGTGTTGACCGACGGCGCGAGCCGCCGCGAAAGCAAGAAAAACTCGCTTCGCTACGCGAGCCTGAAAGCGACGCAAAAGCTTCTCGACTACACCGTGCGCTACTATGCCGCCGCCGATGGGGGCGCTATGAAGTTGTTGCGGAGCAAGCTCATTCAAGCGGGTTTTCTCAATCCGAGTGCGGCCGGTTTCTTTTTCGTAGCGCGCACGGGCCTGGCGGTGGGCTTCGCAATCGCGGCTTTCATCGCGCTCCCGATTTTCGATCCCGACATGAGCACGAATTCGCGCTGGCTCGTCATCGCGTTTTCCGGGCTCGCCGGTTACTTCGGGCCGAGCTTCTATCTCGGCCGGCGGATCGCCTCCCGCCGGAACGAGCATAGGTCCGGCTTTCCCGACTTTATGGATTTGCTCGTCGTTTGCGCCGAGGCGGGCCTCAGCATGGAGGCGGCGCTCGACCGCGTCGGCCGCGAACTCGCCGATTCCTATCGCTCGCTCAGTGCCAACATTCACATGGCGACGCTCGAAATCCGGGCGGGCCGAACGCTTGGGGAATCGCTCGAGCATCTCGGCGACAGGCTCGGGCTCGATGAAGCACGCGCGTTCGCGACCCTGTTGCAGCAATCGGCCGAACTCGGTTCGAGCCTGACGGATGCCTTGCGCGTCTACAGCGACGAGATGCGCCACAAGCGCCTATCGCGTGCCGAGGAGAAGGCTTACAGCCTTCCGTCCAAGCTTTCCGTGCCGCTCATCCTCTGCATCTTTCCGGTCTTGATCATAGTCACGCTTCTGCCCGCCTATATCCGCGTGAAATACATGATGGGCTGACATCCGCGCCCGCCGTTGCAAACCCTTTGCCAGCCTGGGTTCGTGCGCCCGGCGAGGAATTGTTAACCGCGGCTAATTACTTTGGCCGCTGGCATCATTTGGGGGTGCCGCAGTTCCGCCTTCGTGCGTTCAACCAGCCCGGTCGATCGCTCGTGTTGCGGCTTCGGGACGCGTGATGAGAGTAACCGCTAGATCGCTCGTCGCCATTGCAGCCTGTGTTTTCTGGCTCGCCGGCTGCGACAAGACCTCCCAACAATTCGATCTCGCCTCCGGCGACGGCGGCATGATGGCGAATCCGCCGGCGCCGGGCACCGAGCCGGAGACGACCGCCACCATCACCAACGCGACCCTCGTGCCGGCAGGCTCCGTGGAGCTCGAAAACGCCGCCGCGGACGGACTTGTCGGCAGCAATCAAAACGACGATCTCAATCTCGGCAAGCGGCATTTCCGCGAGCGCGACTACGGGCTGGCCGAGCGCTATTTCCGCCGCGCGGTGGAAATGTCGCCGCGCGACGCCGAAGCCTGGATCGGGCTCGCCGCCTCCTACGATCGCTTGAAGCGTTTCGATCACGCCGACCGCGCCTATAAGCAGGCGATTGTGATCCTCGGCCCGACGCCGGAAATTCTCAACAATCAGGGCTATTCATATCTGTTGCGCGGTGACTACAAGCGCGCGCGGGCAAAACTCTATGAGGCGCGCGCGAAGGATCCGGCGAGTTCGCGCATCCAGAACAATATCGCTCTTCTCGAAGAGAGCCTGCGCCGCGGCAAGGGCGTCGAGGCCAACTAAGCGGATTACTCCGCCGCCGCCCGCGCCGGGCTGCGCGCCGCTTGTGTCAGATAATCCATCGCCGCCTGCACGCCGCCCTTCTTGTGCGGAACGCCCGCGAGCGAAAGCGCCATTTCGGTGCCGGCGAGCGCGCCCAGCAGCGTCAGATCGTTGATATCGCCGAGATGGCCAATGCGGAACATCTTGCCGGCGTATTTTCCGAAGCTCATCCCGTAGGAAATGTTGAATTGCTCGAGCGCGAGCGCACGGAAGGCGTCGGCGTCGTGGCCGTCGGGCAGCAACACCGCCGTGATGGTGGGCGAATAATATTTCGGATCGCGGCAGAGGATTTCGAGGCCCCAGGCGCGCACCGCGCGCCGCGTCGCTTCAGCAAAGCGGTCGTGACGCGCGAAGACATTGTCGAGCCCTTCCTCGTGCAGCATGTCGATCGCTTCGCGCAGGCCATAGAGCATGTTGGTCGCGGGCGTGTAGGGGAAGAAGCCCTGCTTGTTCATGTTGAGCATGTCTTCCCACGCCCAGAACGATTTGGTGAACTTCGAAGCCTTCGAAGTTGCAAGCGCCTTGTCGCTGACCGCGTTGAACGACATGCCCGGCGGCAGCATCAGGCCCTTTTGCGCGCCGCCGACGGTGACGTCGACGCCCCATTCGTCGTGGCGGTAGTCGGTCGAGGCGAGCGANNGAGATGGTGTCGACCATGAACAGCGCCGGGTGCCCGGCCGCGTCGATCGCCTTGCGGATCTCCGCGATCGGCGAAAGACAGCCGGTCGAGGTCTCGTTGTGCAGAACGCAGACCGCTTTGATCTCGTGCGCCTTGTCGTTCTTGAGGTGCGCTTCGATCGCCTTCGGGTCGGCGCCGATCCGCCAATCGGTCTCGATGAATTCGGGCTTGAGGCCGAGCCGGATCGCCATGTTTTTCCACAGCACCGCGAATTGGCCGGTCTCGACCATCAGCACGCGGTCGCCGGGCGACAGCGTGTTGACGAGCGCCGCTTCCCAGGCGCCGGTGCCGGTCGCGGTGTAGATGATGACTGGCTTCGCGGTCTTGAAGATCGTCTTGATGCCTTCGAGCACGCGCTTGGTGAGCTTCGCGAATTCCGGGCCGCGATGGTCGATGATGGCATTATCCATCGCCCGCAACACGCGGTCAGGCAGCGGCGTTGGGCCCGGAATATGAAGAAAATGGCGTCCTGCGACGCGTGACGTATTCTTGGCCATCGTTTCCGCCCCTGAAAGCTTGGTACGCGAAGGTTGCGCGCGGCGGCTACCTAACGCGAAACGGCGCTCCGCACAATGCGCGCGCTTCTCTATAAGTGTAAATTCCACGCAATTCAGCCGATGAATCGGCTGGCAGCGAAAAGCGGGCAAAGGGACGGAACCGGAAATGGCGGCAAGGCTGATGCCGGGGTTAGAGCGACGCCTCAAGGCCGAGGTTCGCGGCGACGTGCTGTTCGACCGCTTCAGCCGCGGCCGCTACGCCACCGACGCCTCGCACTATCAAATGATGCCGATCGGAATCGTGGTGCCGCGCACGGTTGAAGACGCCGAGCGCGCGATCGCGCTTGCGCGCGCGGAAGGGGCGAGCGTCTTGCCCCGTGGCGGCGGAACGTCGCAATGCGGCCAGAGCGTGAACGAGTCGCTGATCGTCGATTGCTCGAAATCGCTCAATCGGATTCTTGAATTGAATGTCGCGGAGCGGCGCTGCGTGGTGGAGCCCGGCATCGTGCTCGACGATCTCAACCGCGCACTGAAGCCACACGGGTTGTGGTTTCCGGTCGATATTTCCACCGCCTCGCGGGCGACGATCGGCGGCATGGCCGGCAATAATTCCTGCGGCGGCCGCTCGCTCCGCTACGGCACCATGCGCGACAACGTGCGGTCGATCGACGCCGTGCTCGCCGACGGGACGCCGGCGCATTTCGGACCGGTGGGTGGAGACTTGTCGGATATCCCCGCTTCCTCGCCACTGCGGCCGCTCGCGCGCGACTTGCTCGCGATCGGCAAGCGCGAGGCGGGCGAGATCGAGGCGCGTTTTCCCAAGGTGCAGCGCCGGGTCGGCGGCTACAATCTCGACGCGCTGGTGCCGGGAAAGAACGACGCCAATCTCGCGCACATCCTTGTCGGCTCCGAAGGCACGCTCGCCTTCACAACCAAGGTGGAATTGAAACTCTGGCCGCTGCTCGGCAAACGCGCGGTCGGCGCCTGCCACTTCGCGAGCTTCCACGCGGCGATGGATGCCGCCCGCCACATCGTCAAGCTCGGGCCGATCGCGGTTGAATTGGTCGATCGCACCATGATCGAGCTTGCAAGCGAGATCGCGATGTTCCGCCCGACGCTCGATCAATTCGTGCGCGGCGAGCCTGAAGCGATCCTGCTCGTCGAATTCGGCGAGGACAATCAGGAAGAGAATATCCGCCGGCTGAAGCGGCTCGAACAATTGATGGGCGATCTCGGCTTTGGCTGGGACAAAAGCGGAAAACACCAAGGCGGCGTCGTCGAAGTGCTCGATCCCGCTTTGCAGGACGCGATCACCGAGCTTCGGACCGCCGGCCTCAACATTATGATGTCGATGAAGGAGGAGGGAAAGCCCGTCTCCTTCGTCGAGGACTGCGCGGTACCGCTCGAGCATCTTGCCGACTACACCGCGCGGCTCACCGCCATCTTCGAGAAGCACGGCACGCGCGGCACCTGGTACGCGCACGCTTCCGTCGGCTGCCTGCACGTGCGCCCCGTCTTGAACCTGCGGCAGGACAAAGACGTCCGTGCCATGCGCGCGATCGCCGAGGAAGCCTTCACTATCGTGCGCGAGTATAAGGGCTCGCATTCGGGCGAGCACGGCGATGGCATCCTGCGCTCCGAGTTCCACGAGCAGATGTTCGGCTCCAAACTCGTGCGCGCCTTTGAAGAGGTGAAGGACCGCTTCGATCCGAATGGGCTCTACAATCCCGGCAAGATCGTGCGCGCGCCGAAATTCGACGACCGCGCGAAGTTTCGCTATCCGCCCGGCTACCGCGCCGAGGAGATGCGAGCGGCGCTCGATTGGTCCGCCTACTCCGGCGCGGGCGGCGGTTTTCAGGGCGCGGTGGAGATGTGCAACAACAACGGCGCCTGCCGAAAAGAGGTCGGCGGCGTTATGTGTCCGAGCTATCGCGTCACTCATGACGAGCGCGACGTCACTCGCGGCCGTGCCAATTCGCTCCGGCTCGCGATCACGGGCGAAATCGGCCCCGATGCGTTCACCTCCGACGAGATGATGGAAACGCTTAAGCTTTGCGTTTCCTGCAAGGGCTGCCGGCGCGAATGCCCGACCGGCGTCGACATGGCGCGAATGAAGATCGAGGTGCTGCGCGCGCGGGCGGAGAAGTTCGGTCTCACGCTGCACGACCGGCTCGTGGGCTATCTCCCGCGCTACGCACCGTTCGCAGCCAAACTGCCTTGGCTTTTTAATCTTCGCGACAGCCTGCCGGGGGCGGCGAAAGTTTCCGAGGCGCTTGCGGGCTTCAGCGCGCGCCGCTCGCTGCCGCGCTGGCGGAGCGATGTTTTCGTTGAACCCGTCTCAGCGAAAAAAAACGGCCGCGAAGTCGTGCTCTTCGCCGATACCTTCAGCCGCTATTTCGAGCGCGAAAATCTCGATGCTGCACACGCCGTGCTCTCCGCCGCCGGCTATCGGGTCCACATGCCGAAACACGATCGCTCGGCGCGACCGCTCTGTTGCGGCCGCACGTTTCTGTCGGTCGGCAAGGTGGACGAGGCGCGGCGCGAGGCGGAGCGCAGCATCACGGCACTTGCGCCCTACGTCGCGCGCGGAATATCCGTTATCGGCCTCGAGCCGAGCTGCATCCTCAGCTTTCGCGATGAAATCCCGGCGTTGCTAAAAAGCGAACCGGCAAAAAGCGTTGCCGCGCATGCCTTTGTCTTCGAGGAATTCCTCATGCGCGAGCAGCGCGAAGGCCGCCTTCAACTTCCGCTCGCGCCCATTGGCAAGCGCGCGCTTGTGCACGGTCACTGCCATCAGAAAGCGTTCGGCGTCTTCGACGCGGTGACGGAAACGCTCAAGCTCGTGCCGGGACTCATCGTCGAGCCGGTCGAATCGAGCTGCTGCGGCATGGCGGGTGCGTTCGGCTACGGCGCCGACACCATCGACGTCTCGTTCGCCATGGGCGAGTTGTCGCTGCTTCCCGCGGTGCGCAAGGCGGAATCCGACACGCTGATTGTCGCCGATGGCACTTCGTGCCGCCACCAGATCAAGGACGGCACTGGACGTGAAGCGCTGCACGTTGCACGCGTGCTCGCCAAAAGCGTTGCCGCTTCGATCGGGCGATAGGCGCGCCAAAGTAATGTGGGCTTGTCCGGCGCGCGGCGAGCGGGCAGTCTATCGCTCGAACGACAAACAGGTCTTCAAAGACCTGGATAAAGTTACTAGGGGGACGCCGCATGGATTCGCCGCAAACGCGCCCGAGCAAGGGGCGCTGGTACATCCTGTTCCTGATCTGTTTGATGTACCTCATTACCTATCTCGACCGCGTGAACATTTCGACCGCGGCGCCCGTCATCAGCAAGGAATTCGGCTTCGACAAAATAACGATGGGCTTCATCTTCAGCGCCTTCGCCTGGGCTTATGCCGCCTTCCAGGTTCCCGGCGGCTGGCTCGGCGACCGCTTCGGCGCGCGTAGCGTATTGACGATGATCGTCACCTACTGGTCGATCATGACGGCGGCGACCGCGATGGCCTTCAGCGCCACCTCGTTCTTCGTCGTTCGGTTCCTGTTCGGCATCGGCGAAGCGGGCGCCTTTCCGGTGGCGACGCGCGCGATGCAGAACTGGTATCCGAAGCAAGAACGAGGGTTTGTCCAAGGAATCACGCACAGCGCGAGCAGGCTCGGTGCCGCGATCGCGCCGCCGATCGTGGTCTTGATCATGACGGCGTTCAACTGGCAGGCGGTGTTCTACATTTGCGGCGTGGTCGGCCTCGTCTGGTCCGTGTGGTGGTACTTCGCCTATCGCAATCTTCCCGAAGAGCACGCGATGGTGAACAAGGCGGAGCTCGAGCGCATCCGCGGGAGCGATGCAACGGGCGCCGTCAATCAGGTCAAGCTCGACAAGAAACCGAGCGTGCCGTGGGGAACGCTGCTGCGCTCGCCCAATATGTGGGCGATCATGTGCGCCTACTTCACCTACGTTTATTGCCTCTGGATCTTCTTGAGCTGGCTGCCGTCCTATCTCGTGGAAGCGAGAGGTTTCACGCTCCTTAAGGTCGGCTTCCTCGGGTCGTTGCCGCTGTGGGCCGGCGTCGTCGGCGACACCGTGGGCGGCTTGGCCACTGACTGGCTCATGAAAAAGACCGGCAACCTTAAATTCGCCCGCCGTGTGGTGGCGATCGTCGGCATGCTGGGCTGCGCGGCGTTCATCGTGCCGGCGGCCTACGCCGAAGACGCCTATACGGCCGTCTACTGCCTAACCGGGGCGATGTTCTTCCTGGAATGCACCATCGGACCTTCCTGGGCGGTACCCATGGATATGGGCGGCGAGCATTCGGGGACGGTGTCCGGAATGATGAACATGGCCGGAAACATCGGGGGCGCGCTGTCGCCGATCGTTTTCGGCGTCCTCGTCCAGTTCGGATCGTGGCAGGCGCCTTTTGTCGTCGCGGCGAGCCTCCTCGTCATCGGCGCTGCGATCTGGGCGTTTTGGCTCGATCCATCCGTCTCGGTCGTCGAGAAGAGACCTTGATGCGCAACAAACGTCGCTCGTCGACACTTCCAAGGAGAGACAATGTCTGAACTCACGCTTGCCGCTGCGCAAACCATCATCACCGCGGGCCTCGCCGAAGCGCGGGCCAAAAAGATGAAGCCGCTCGGGATCGCGGTCCTCGATGCGCGCGGCGCATTGAAGGCATTTGGCGCCGAGGAGGACACGAGCCTCGAGCGCGCCGCGATCGCCGAAGGCAAGGCCTACGGCGCGCTCGCGATGGGTCTTGGCTCGCGTACGATCGGCAAGATGGCGGTGGATCGGCCGCATTTCGTTGCGGCGGTGACGCATGCGGTCGGCAAGCTCATTCCGGTCGCGGGCGGCGTGCTGGTCAAGGATCAGTCGGGAAAAATTATCGGCGCCGTCGGCGTTTCCGGCGACACGTCGGACAACGACGAAATCGCGGCGCTCGCGGGGATTAAGGCCGCGAAGCTCGTCGGCGATCCGGGCAGCGACTGAAAATTTATCCCGGCGGCGCCACGGCGGCGTCGGGCTGATTGCTGCGCTTCAGCGCATCGGCGACGAAGCCGTTCTCTTTCATTTCCTCGATGAACGAATGCAGATAACGCGCGCCCACGGTGCGGCCCTTGGGCGTGCCCACCGCCTGGCGGATTTCCATGAAACGCCCGTCCATCACCCGCACGTTCGGGTTCGTCTTGGCGAACAGGACCAGTGGCTGCTTCACGCCGGCGGCGGCGTCGAGCTTGTCCTTGACGAAGAGAGCGACCCCGTCTTCGGCTCGGAGGAGCTTCGCGTGTTTGAGCGTGCGGGTGAGAAACAGGTCGTAAGCGGAATCCTTGTTGACGCCGATGCGCACACCGTCGCGATCGACATCGGCGACCGTCTTCAGCGGCGAATCCTTCGGAACGAGATAAACTCCCTCGATCAGCACATAGGGCGCGGTGAACTCGATCTCGGCGGCGCGTACCGGCTCAATCGCGAGAAAGATGATGTCGAGCTTTCCGGCCTTGAGCGCCTCGAACGTCTTGCCGGCGGCATCGTAGGGAATGAATTCGACCGGCACGCCGAGGCGCTTGCCGAGTTCACGCGACAGATCCGGCGTGATGCCGCGCGGCGCATCAGGCGTTCCCTGCGCCAGCACCATGTTGCCGAAATTGATGCCGACGCGGAGCTTTCCGCTCGGGGCGACGTTCTTGACCGCTTCTTCTTTGCTCACGGCGCTCTCTTTTTGCGAAGTGCCGCCGGAATTCTGCGCGAAGGCTATGAGGCCTCCGGCGGCGATGATGATGGTTACGGTGCAGGCAATCCTGAGCATGCCGGCCCTCCGCCGCAGGCTGATGATCGTTATTCCGCCGCTTGCAGCGTCTCGATCGGCTTCTCGACGCGCGCGGCGCAATACTTGAACTCGGGAATCTTGCCGAACGGATCGAGCGCCGGATTGGTCAAGAGGTTCGCCGCCGCTTCCACGTAAGCGAACGGAATAAACACGACGCCGTCCGGAATCCCGTCGTCTTGCCGCGAAGCGAGTTGGACCGAACCGCGGCGGGTTATGACGCTGACCATATCACCCGGTTTGATGCCAAGCTTTTCAATCGTGCCGCGCGAAAGACTGGCGACCGGGCCCGGTTCAAGCGAATCGAGCGTGCTCGAGCGTCTGGTCATGGCGCCCGTGTGCCAATGCTCGAGCTGGCGGCCGGTGGTGAGCACCATCGGGAATTCGTGATCGGGCACTTCGTTCGGGGGCGTGAGCTTCGCCGCGACGAGTTTCGCCACGCCGCCGGGACGCGGGAAACCCTTGTCGAACACGACGTCCCGACCCGGCTTGTCGGGCGCGTCGGTCGGATAGGTCACGTGTTGTTCGCGCTCGACGCGTTCCCACGAGATATTTTCGAGCGCGGGCATCAGGTTCGCCATTTCGGTGAACACTTCGCTGACGTGCTTGTAGTTCCAATTTTCGCCAAGGCGCTGCGCGAGATCCTGAATGATCCAAAGATCCTGCCGCGCTTCGCCGGGCAATGGCAGCGCCTTGCGGCCCATCTGTACCTGCCGGTTGGTGTTGGTGACCGTGCCGTCCTTCTCCGGCCATGCGGATGCGGGGAGAATAACGTCGGCGTAGCTCGCGGTTTCCGTCAGGAAAATGTCCTGCACGACGAGACACTCGAGATGCGCAAGCGCCTGGCGCGCATGATTGAGGTCGGGATCCGACATCGCCGGATTCTCGCCCATGATGTACATGCCCTTGATCTCGTCGGCGTGGACCGCGTCCATGATTTCGACGACGGTCTTGCCGCGTTTCGGATCGAGCTTCTTGCCCCAAACGCTTTCGTATTTGGCGCGGGTTTCGGGATTCTCGACCGATTTGTAATCGGGGAAGAACATCGGAATGAGGCCAGCGTCGGAGGCGCCCTGCACGTTGTTCTGTCCGCGCAGCGGATGCAGTCCTGTGCCGGGCCGGCCGACATGTCCGCAGATCAGCGCCAGCGCGATCAGGCAGCGCGCATTGTCGGTGCCGTGGGTGTGCTGGGAAACGCCCATGCCCCAAAAGATGATGGCGTTTTCGGCGCGGGCATAAGTGCGCGCGACATTGCGCAAAACGTCGGCCGGAAGGTCGCAGATCGGCGCCATTTCCTCCGGCGTGAAATCCTTCACGTGCTCGGCGAGCTGCTGGAAGCCTTCGGTGTAGGTTTGCACATATTGCTGGTCGTAGAGTTTCTCGCCGATGATGACGTTCAGCATCGCGTTCAACATGGCGACGTCGGTGCCGTTCCTGAACTGCATCATCTGCCAGGCGTGGCGCTTCAGTCCGTTGCCGCGCGGATCCATCACGATCAATTTCGCGCCGCGCTTCGCGGCCTGCTTGAAGAACGTGGCGGCGACCGGATGATTCTCGGTCGGATTTGCGCCGATCACGATCATCACGTCGGAGTTTTTGCACTCGTTGAATGTCGCGGTGACGGCGGCCGATCCGACGCCTTCGAGAAGGGCGGCGACCGACGAGGCATGGCAGAGACGCGTACAGTGATCGACGTTATTCGTCCCGAAGCCGGTGCGAACGAGCTTCTGAAAGAGATACGCCTCTTCGTTCGAGCCCTTGGCGGAGCCGAAGCCCGCAAGCGCCTGCGAGCCGTCGCGATCGCGGATTTTCTTCAGGCCGGAAGCGGCGCGTTCCATCGCTTCTTCCCACGTCGCCTCGCGAAAATGGGTCGACGGATTTGCCGGATCGACGAGATCGTCGGCGGCCTTGCCGACGCCGTCCTTGCGGATCATCGGCACCTTCAAGCGTTGCGGATTGCTGATGTAGTCGAAACCAAAACGCCCCTTTACGCACAAGCGGTTTTCGTTCGCGGGTCCGTTGCGGCCGCTGACCGAGACGAGTTTGTCGTCCTTGATGTTGTAGGTAAGTTGGCAGCCGACGCCGCAATAGGGGCAGACGCTGTCGACCTTGCGGTCGGGATAAACGCTGCGCTCGTTGTTCTCGTTCACGAGCGTCGAAGGCATCAGCGCGCCGGTCGGGCAGGCCTGCACGCACTCGCCGCAGGCGACGCAAGTGGACTGACCCATCGGGTCGTCGAAATCGAACACGATCTTTTCGTTGCTGCCGCGGCCCGCCATGCCGATCACGTCGTTCACCTGCACCTCGCGGCAAGCGCGGACGCAGAGATTGCACTGGATGCAAGCGTCGAGATTGACCGCCATCGCGGTGTGGCTGCGGTCGGGCGAAACGCGCCCATGGGCGGGGAATTGGCTCGCGCCGATTCCCATCTTGTCGGCCCAACCCCAGAATTTCGATTGCGGATCGTGCGCGGTCTCGCGCTCGGGCTGGTCGGCGAGCAGCAGGTCGAACACCATCTTGCGCGAGGCCTTGGCGCGCTCGGAGGCGGTCTTCACCTTCATGCCCGCCGCCGGTGTGCGGATGCAGCTCGCGGCCAATACGCGCTCGCCCTCGATCTCGACCATGCAGGCGCGGCAATTGCCGTCGGGCCGATAGCCGGGCTCGGGCGTATAGCAAAGATGCGGGATCTCGGTGCCGAGGCGGTTCGCGACCTGCCACAGCGTTTCATCCGCTCGCGCCTCGACCTCTTGGCCGTCGAGGGTGAATTTGACGGTTTTTGCCGATCCGTTGGTCTTGGCCATGGCTGTTCTTTCTATCACCAAGCCTGAAGAGGCTTGGTGAGTTCCTCGCGAAAATATTTGAACACAGAGGTGAGGGGATTCGACGCCGCTTGACCGAGCCCGCAGATCGAGGCGTCGCGCATGGCGCTAGAGAGCTCCGTCAATAGCGCTTCGTCCCACGGACCCTTCGCCATCAGCTTCACGGCCTTCTCGGTCCCGACCCGGCAGGGCGTGCACTGGCCGCAGGACTCGTCCTCGAAAAAGCGCATGAGGTTGAGTGCCACCGCTTTCATGTCGTCCTTGTCGGACAGAATGACGACTGCGTGCGAGCCGACGAAGCAGCCATATTGTTCGAGCGTGCCGAAATCGAGCGGCACGTCGGCCATTGACGCCGGCAAAATTCCGCCCGAAGCGCCGCCCGGGAGATAGCCCTTGAAGGCGTGGCCCAAGAGCATGCCGCCGCAGAACTCGTCGATCAGTTCCCGCGCGGTGACGCCGGCGGGTGCGAGCTTGACGCCCGGCTTCTTCACGCGGCCGGAAACGGAAAAGCTGCGGAATCCCTTGCGCTCGTGGCGGCCCTGCGAGGTGGCCCACGCAGCACCCTTCTCCACGATGTCGCGGATCCAGAATAGCGTCTCGACGTTTTGTTCGAGCGTCGGCCGGCCGAACAGGCCCACTTGCGCCACGTAAGGCGGCCGGTGGCGCGGCAGGCCGCGCTTGCCTTCGATCGATTCAATCATCGCCGACTCTTCGCCGCAGATATAGGCGCCGGCGCCACGGCGGAAATGCAGTTTGGTGTGGCGCGCGAGACCCGCTTCTTCGATTTTCGCGAGCTCGGCTTCCAGCATCAGCCGGATCTCGGGATATTCGTCGCGGAGATAAATGTAGATCGCCTCCGCCTCGACCACCCAGGCCGCGATCAGCATGCCTTCGAGGAAGCGGTGCGGATCCTGCTCGAGATAGTAGCGATCCTTGAACGTGCCGGGCTCGCCCTCGTCGGCGTTTACCGCCATCATGCGGGGAGCTTGCTCCGCGCGCACCAGCGACCACTTGCGCCCGGTGGGAAATCCGGCGCCACCGAGACCGCGGAGCCCCGCGTCGCTCACGGTCGCGATGATGTCCTCGCGCGTGCGCTTGCTTTCGAGACAGACTTCGAGAAGTTTGTAGCCGCCGTTTTTCCGGTAGGCGGCGAAATCGGCGGGCGTCTTGTAGGCGTGCGCATGCGCGCCGGCTTTCGCCGCGGCCGCCACCGAAGCGGTCGTTGCGCTATGCACCTGCACGTGGCCGACGGCGCAAACCGGCGCGCGGTCACAGGCACCCATACAAGGTGCCCGCACCACGCGCACGTCCTTGCCGAGTTTTTTCGGTAGCTCCACGAACAGTTTTTCCGCGCCCGCCATGGCGCAAGAAAGCGAATCGCACACGCGCACGGTGAGCGCGGGCGGCGGCGTCTCGCCCTCCTTCACCACGTCGAAATGCGCGTAGAAGGTCGCGACCTCGTAGACCTCGGTCAGCGCGAGTTTCATTTCCTCGGCGAGTGCGGCGAGATGGGCGGCCGAAAGATGCCCGTATTTGTCCTGGATGAGATGCAGGTGTTCGATCAAAAGATCGCGCCGGCGCGAGCGGTCGACGAGGAGCGCGCGAACCTCTTCAAGCGCTGGGGGGTCGACCTGCCGGCCTTTCGGCGTGCGGCGGGGACGGCGGCGGCCGGCCGGCGCATTTTGGCCGCGTCCCGGCATCGTTGGCGGGGGGATAATGACGGTCATTGTCCCAAAACAATGAGCCTCCTGGTATGCCAAGCAATATGGTGTTTCCTATAGATTGATTGATAATTTCTATCAACTTGCTTACTTCTATGCCTTATCGATAGATAATCCCTGTCCAAAGATGGCTGCATGATCGACAAACTCGAATACTTGATGGCGCTTGCCCGCGAAGAGCACTTCGGCCGGGCGGCGGAAGTTTGTGGCGTGACGCAACCGACACTCTCGGCCGGCATCAAACAGCTCGAATCCTCGCTCGGCGTGCTCTTGGTGCAGCGGGGCTCCCGCTTCATCGCTCTCACCCCCGAGGGCGAGCGCACGCTCGATTGGGCACGGCGTATCGTCGGGGATTCGCGCTCGCTTCGCCAGGAAATCAAGGCGTTGACGTATGGACTATCGGGCCGGTTGCAGATTGCCGTGATCCCGACCGCGCTTGCCATGGTATCGGCGCTGACGACTCCTTACCGGACCCGGCACCCGAACGTCCGGTTCACGATCCTGTCGAAGACCTCGATCGAAATTCTCGAACTCCTGGAAAATCTCGAGATCGACGCCGGCATCACCTATCTCGACAACGAGCCGTTGGGCCGCGTAAACGCCGTCCCGCTTTACCAAGAGCGTTATCAGTTGATTACGGCGAAGGATTCGCCGCTTGGAAATCGGGCGAAGGTCACCTGGGCCGAGGTGGCGCAAATTCCGCTTTGTCTGCTCACGCCGGATATGCAGAACCGCCGGATCATCGAGCAATTGCTGCGCGCGGCCGGCGGCGATCCGCAGCCGACGTTGGAATCCAACGTGATGATCGTGCTGTTCGCCCATGTGCGCACCGGAAAATGGGCGAGCGTGATCCCGCAGAAAGTCGTGGAGACGCTGGGCCTCACCGACGAAATTCGCGCGATTCCGATCGGCGAGCCAGACGTCTCTTACACGGTCGGTCTCGTGGTGCCGCAGCGCGAGCCGACGACGCCGTTGGTCGCGGCACTCGTGTCGGAAGCGCGCCGGCTCGCCCCCAAGCTCGACAGCTGACTACGACTTTCGTTACCCATCCAATTCCTCTATCGGTGCGAAAGAAGGGCTTCGTCGAGCTTTCCGGACGGCTTTCTCTTGCAACTCATTGCAAAGAAGGAACAAAATTCTGGCGCAATCGGTTTTTGATCGCGCTAAGCCCGACTCCAACGATTGTTTTTGTCGATTGCAGCATGTGATTGGTGTGTTGATTCAAGAATTTTGCATTCGCACTCTCCCGCCTCGTCTCAATGCGCGAAACAATTCGCGTCGGACTTTCGAGCTCGAAGATCTTCTCGGGGGAGGGATAGATGTCAGCTATCGGTCAAACAATTTCCGGCACGGGGAGCGGTATCGGGCTGCTCGACCGCGAACGAATCATCGCCAAAGCAGGCTTTAACCGCTGGCTCGTTCCGCCGGCGGCGCTTTGCATTCATCTTTGCATCGGCATGGCTTACGGCTTCAGCGTGTTCTGGCTGCCGCTGTCGCGCGCACTCGGAATCACGGCAGCCAAGACCTGCCCCGACATGACGCTCGGGCAGGAGCTTTTCACCACGACCTGCGATTGGCGGGTCGCCAGCATGGGCTGGATGTTCACGCTGTTCTTCGTATTACTCGGCGTCTCCGCCGCAATCTGGGGCGGCTGGCTCGAGCGTGTTGGTCCGCGCAAGGCCGGCGTCGTCGCCGCTCTGTGCTGGGCTGGCGGTCTTATGGTCGGCGCCGTCGGCGTTTATACCCATCAGCTCTGGCTGATGTGGCTGGGTGCCGGCGTCCTCGGTGGCGTGGGTCTTGGACTTGGCTACATTTCGCCCGTTTCGACGCTGATCAAATGGTTCCCCGACCATCGCGGCATGGCGACCGGATTTGCCATCGCGGGTTTCGGAGGTGGCGCCATGATCGGTGCGCCGCTCGCGAATATTTTGATCAACTACTTCAAGACGCCCACTTCGGTTGGCGTCTGGGAAACGTTCGCCACCCTGGGCGCGATCTATTTCGGGTTCATGATGATTGGCGCCTTCGGCTATCGCGTGCCGCCCGCGGGTTGGCGTCCCGAGGGCTGGACACCGCCGGCCAAGGCGAACGCCATGATCTCGCAATATAACGTGGACCTGAAGGACGCGCACAAGACGCCGCAGTTCTGGCTGATCTGGTGGGTGCTCTGCTTGAACGTCTCGGCCGGCATCGGCGTCATCGGCATGGCCTCGCCGATGTTGCAAGAAATCTTCGCAGGCTCCTTGATCGGCGCGCCCGAGGTGAAGTTCAATGCGCTCACGGGCGAACAAAAAGTTGCGATCGCGGCCATCGCGGCCGGCTTTGCCGGCCTGCTATCGCTGTTCAATATCGGCGGGCGGGTATTCTGGGCCTCGCTCTCCGATTTTATCGGCCGCAAGAGTACCTATTACACGTTCTTCATCCTGGGGATCGCGCTCTACGCGCTCACCCCATGGGCGGCCAATCACGGCTCGAAGCTCCTGTTCGTGGGCTCCTTCTGCATCATCCTGTCGATGTACGGCGGCGGCTTCGCGACGGTGCCCGCTTATCTCGCGGATATGTTCGGCACGCAGTTTGTGGGCGCGATCCACGGGCGGCTGCTCACCGCATGGTCGACGGCCGGCATCATCGGCCCGGTGGTCGTGAACTACATTCGCGAGTTCCAGCTCGCCGCCGGCGTTCCGCGTGATCACCTCTACGACACCACCATGTACATCCTATGCGGGATGCTGGTGATCGGCCTGATCTGCAACTACCTGGTCAAGCCGGTTGACAAGAAGTGGCTCATGAGTGCCGCGGAAGTCGCCAAGCTGCAGGCGGCAAGCGCCAGGAGCGACGCGGCCATCCAGCACGGCTCGTTCGGAATCGGCAAGGGCGGCATCGACGCCAAGGCCCTGCTATTCTGGGCGGTCGTCGGTATTCCGCTCGCTTGGGGCGTGTGGAAGACGGTGGAGAGCGCGGTCAAGATTTTCTGATCGTCTCGCGCATCCGGGGCGGCGATCTTCGCCGTTCCGGACTCGCTTCATTCCGAAATAAAAAAGGCGCGGATCAATTCCGCGCCTTTTTGTTTGATCGCGGATGGGGTTAAGCCGCCCCCACCGCCAGATGCCGGAACATGTTGCGCCGCGCCTCGTCGTCCATCTCGGCCTTGAATTTGTGCTTGTCCTTCAGCGTGATGGCGCGCGTGGCGGCGGGGCGCGCGGTGATTTCCTCGGTATGGCGCTTGAGGTTCGACAACTTCGCCCACTCGTCCTCGCCGATGACGTAAGCCGCGAGCCGCGCCCAACCCCATAGCGCCATGTCGACGACCGTGTAGGTGTCGCCCAGCATGTAGCGGCGCTTCGCGAGACGGTCATCGATAATCTTAAAATGCCGGATGGCTTCGAACGAATAGCGCGTAAGCGCGTAGGCGAGTTTCTCCTGCGCATGATGCTTGAAGTGAACCGCCTGGCCCGAATAGGGACCGACGCCGGAGGCGACGAACATCATCCACGACAGCAACTCGCCGCGCGACTTCGGATTGTTGGGCGGCATGAACTTGCCCGTTTTCTCGCCGAGGTAGAGCAGGATCGCGTTGCTGTCGAACACCGTCGCGTTGCCGTCGACGATCACCGGCACCTTCGCGTTCGGATTGAGCGCGAGAAATTCCGGCTTGTATTGATCGCCCTTGCGGGTGTCGACCGGGATCGGCTCATAGGCGAGCCCCGCCTCTTCGAGAAAAAGCGCGACCTTCGTCGGGTTGGGCGCCCCGCTATAATAGAACTTGATCATTGTTATTTCCCTTGATTTTAGAACAGGATCGACGATCCTGCCGTCCTTGACGTCGGCGAGCCTCCGCCCTTGATAGCATCTGGCGGCTGAAGCACAATTCGATATCCGCGGCCGTTTCGGCTTGCAGGCTTGTCTTCGGAAATTTGAGAGGTTGAATCTATGAAAGTCGAAATCGAATATTGCGGCATGTGAGGCTATGAGCCGCGCGCCCGTGCGGCGCGGGATTTGATCCTCAAGAAACTACCCTCTGCGCAGATCACCCTGCGCCGATCGGGCGGCGGCGTGTTCGAGATCAGGGCTGACGGCCGGCTTGCCTTCTCGAAGAAAGCAACGGGCCGCTTTCCGACGGAAGCGGAAATCGTCGGAAGTCTTGGCTGATCGCCAAGCGGACGCGAGCCTCGCTCGCATTATGACGGATGAGCGGACTGAAGAAGCAGCTATGAGCTGCTAGAACAATCCCACGATCCTGCCGTCTTTGACGTCGATCGAGTCGGCGGACGGAACCTTGGGCAGGCCCGGCATCGTCATGACCTCGCCGCAGATCGCGACGATAAATTCGGCGCCGGCGGAAAGCCTGACCTCGCGCACGGGAATGTTGAAATTCGTCGGCGCGCCCTTGGCGTCGGGATTGGTCGAGAACGAATACTGCGTCTTCGCGATGCAGACGGGCAACTTGCCGAAGCCCATCTCCTCCCAGGCCTTGAGCTGATCCTTCACCGACTTGTCGGCGGTGGCATCGTCAGCGCGATAGATTTCCTTCGCGATCGTGCGCACCTTCTCGAACAGCGGCATGTCGTCGGGATAGAGGAGCTTGAGGTTCGCTTTGCCGGCGTCAATGACCTTGACCACGGCCCGGGCGACATCGGTGGCACCCTCGCCGCCCATCGCCCAGTGATCGGCCATCAAGGCTTCGACGCCGAGTTTCTTGCACGCCTCCCGCACCAGCGCGATTTCCGCGTCGGTATCGGCGGAGAAGCGGTTGATCGAAACGACGGCAGGCAGGCCGAATTTCTTGATGTTCTCGATATGGCGCTGCAGATTGGACATGCCGGCTTCCAACGCCTTCAGGTTTTCTTTCTTCAGGTCTTCTTTCTTAACGCCGCCATGCATCTTGAGGGCGCGGATCGTGGCGACAATGACGACGCAATCGGGCTTGAGCCCGGCCTTCCGGCATTTGATGTCGATGAATTTCTCGGCGCCGAGGTCGGCGCCAAAGCCCGCTTCCGTCACGACATAGTCGGCAAGCTTCAAGGCGGTGGTCGTCGCCGATACCGAGTTGCAGCCATGCGCGATATTGGCGAACGGCCCGCCATGAATGAAGGCGGGCGTACCCTCGAGCGTCTGCACGAGGTTCGGCGCGATCGCGTCCTTCAGCAATGCGGTCATCGCGCCGTGCGCGTTCAATTCGCTAGCGCGGACCGGCTTTCGCTCGCGCGTGTAGCCGATAATGATATTGCCGAGCCGGGTTTTCAGATCTTCGAGGTCTTTGGCGAGGCAAAAGATCGCCATCACTTCCGAGGCGACGGTGATGTCGAAGCCGGCTTCCCGCGGATAGCCGTTGGCGACCCCGCCGAGCGAGCACACGATCTCGCGCAGCGCCCGGTCGTTCATGTCGAGCACGCGCCGCCAGGCGACGCGGCGCGAATCGATGCCGAGCGCATTGCCCCAATAGATGTGATTGTCGATCAGCGCCGACAAGAGATTGTGCGCGGACGTAATCGCATGGAGATCGCCGGTGAAATGGAGGTTGATGTCCTCCATCGGGATCACTTGCGCGTAACCGCCGCCGGCAGCACCCCCTTTGACGCCGAAGCAAGGCCCGAGCGAGGGCTCGCGCAGGCACATCATCGCTTTCTTGCCGATGTGGTTGAGCGCGTCGGTAAGGCCGACCGTGCTCGTGGTCTTGCCTTCGCCCGCAGGCGTCGGACTGATCGCGGTAACGAGAATGAGCTTGCCGTCGGGCTTCTTCGCGAGCGACTTGATGTAGCTCAACGAAACCTTGGCTTTGTAGTGGCCGTAGGGATCGAGATTTTCCTCGGCAATGCCGAGCTTTTCCTTGGCGATGTCGACGATGCGCCGCGGCTTCGCGGCCTGGGCGATTTCAATATCGGATTTTGGACTCTGGTGTTGCGAGGCGGGCATTGTGCGGGAGCCTTGGCTTTGAGGGGCGGGATCAGACGAAGCGCGTGCCGTTGCTGATGTTGGCGGCGGTGACGTAGTCGGAAGCGGCTTGTTTCGCGCCGCCTTCGGACTGCACGCGGAGAATTTTGATGCGGCCGTCGGCGACGGCGAGGGTGAAACCGTCCTTATCGACCTCGACGACTTCGCCGGTCTTGCCGCCGATCCCTTTCGGGTCGCGGGCGGGGATTGGCTTGATATCGAACACCTTTACTTTCGCGCCGTTCAACGTCGTCCAGGCGCCGGGCGAGGGATTGCAGCCGCGTATCAGCCGGTCGATCTGCTCCCACGGCTTTCCCCAATCGATCCGCGCGTTATCGGGACCGCAGCGGCCCTCATAGGTCGCCTTCGCTTCGTCCTGCTTGATGCGGGGCGCTTTGCCGGCTTTCACGAGATCGACGCTCTCGCACATCGCCTCGACGCCCATCGGAAACAGACGGTCGAAATAGACGGTGCCGAGCGTGTCGGCGGCGGAGATCGGCGTTTTTTTCTGGACCAATACGTCGCCGGTATCGAGACCGTTATCCGGCCAGAAAATCGAAAGGCCGGTTTCCTTTTCGCCTTTGATGATCGGCCAGTTGATGGCGTTGGCACCGCGATAGGCGGGAAGCAGCGAGGGGTGATACTGGATCGAACCCTTGGTCGGAATGTTGAGGAATTCTTCCGGCACGAACAGCGTGACGAAGGCCATCACCTGCAGGTCGGGCGCGAGCGCCTTGAATTCTTCCCATACTTCGGGCTTGCGGTAGGAGGCGGGCTGGAAGACGGGAAGCTTCGCCGCGAGCGCCGCTTCCTTCAGCGGATCGGCCTTCTGGCCTTCTTTTTCCGGCGCGACATAGACGCCGACCACGTTCTCGCCGCGCTTCAAGAGAGCTTCCAGCACCGCTTTGCCGAAGGCCTGCTGGCCGTGAACGACGATACGCATCGAACCAATTCCCCCTGTTTTCTTCCTGCCCTGCGGTGCGCGAGCCGCGCGCGGGGCGAGTGAACGTTATGCCGCTTCCGCGCGCCCCTTCTCGGGCGCCGTGATCGCGCCCGAAGTCTTGATGTCGGCGACTTCCTTCGCGGAGTAGCCGAGAACTTTCGTAAGAATCTCCTCGGTGTGCTCGCCCAGAAGCGGAGAGCGCTCCACTTCGGTGATCGAGTCCGACATTTTCACCGGATTGCCGACAGTGAGATATTTGCCGCGCGTCGGATGATCGACTTCGACCACGGTGCCAGTCTTGCGCAGCGACGGCTCCTCGGCGATCTCCTTCATCGACAGGATCGGGCCGACCGGAATGTCGACCTTGTTGCAGATTTCCATCACCTCGAACTTGGTCTTGGTCATCGTCCACTCTTCGATGGTGGCGAAGATGTGCTTGAGCCGCGGCAGCCGCGCCGGCGGCTTGGCGTAGTCGGGATCGGTTTTCCATTCCGGCTTGCCGATCAGGTCGCAGATCGCCTCCCACACCGGCGCCTGCGTGATGAAATAAATGTAGGCGTCGGGATCGGTCTCCCAGCCCTTGCATTTGAGAATCCAGCCCGGCTGGCCGCCGCCCGAATCGTTGCCGGCGCGCGGCACCGCCTTGCCGAAGGGAATGCCTTCACCGTACTGGCTGTATTCGGTGAGTGGTCCGTGCTGCAGGCGCTGCTGGTCGCGCAATTTCACACGCGCGAGGTTCAAGACGCCGTCTTGCATCGCCGCGAGCACGCGCTGGCCGCGTCCGGTGCGGACGCGCTGGTAGAGCGCGGCGACGATGCCGAAAGCGAGATGCAGCCCCGTGCCCGAGTCGCCGATCTGCGCGCCGGTGACGAGCGGCGGCCCGTCGCGAAAGCCCGTGGTCGAAGCGGAACCGCCCGCGCATTGCGCGACGTTCTCGTAGACCTTGAAGTCCTCATAGGGCCCGGGGCCGAAGCCCTTTACCGAAGCCACGATCATGCGCGGGTTGAGCTCGTGAATATGGGCCCAGGTAAGCCCCATGCGGTCGAGCGCGCCCGGCGCGAAATTCTCCACCAGCACGTCGCAATATTTGATCAGGCGATCGAGAATCTCCTTGCCCTTCGGGTGTTTGGAATCGATCGTGATCGAGCGCTTGTTGCCGTTCAGCATCGTGAAATAGAGCGAGTCGGCGCCTTTCACGTCGCGCAATTGCGCGCGGGTGATGTCGCCGACGCCCGGCCGCTCGACCTTGATCACGTCGGCGCCCATGTAAGCGAGGAGCTGCGTGCAGGTCGGACCCGACTGCACATGTGTGAAGTCGAGGATGCGCACGCCTTCGAGCGCCTTGCCGGCGGCCCCCCACGGCTTGCTTGACGGCTTCGGCAGCGCGTGCACGCCGTTCGCCTTGCCGCCTTTCTTGGAAACGGATTTCTTCAGCTTGGGCTTCGTCTTTTTACTTTTGTTCTTGGCCATTATTCGATCCTCCCGATTCATTTCTTGCGAAGCACGCTTTGCGGATTGAGATTGCCGATGCGGCCGCTCTCGCTGCCGGCCGCCGGATCGATCACCGCGTTGATGAGAGTCGGCTTGCCGGAGTCCATGGCCGCGTCGACGGCGCGCTTCAACTCGTCGGGCGTTGTCGCCTGAACGCCAACGCCGCCGAATGCGTCCATCATCTTGTCGTAGCGCGAGCCTTTGGTGAAGACGGTCGTCGCCGGGTCCGAACCCGCGGAGTTGACGTCGGTTCCGCGATAAATGCCGTTGTTGTTGAAGATGACGACGCAGACCGGCAGCTTGTACCGGCAGATCGTTTCCACCTCCATGCCGGAGAAACCAAAGGCACTGTCGCCTTCCACCGCGAGCACGGGTTTGCCGGTCTCGATCGCGGCCGCGATGGCATAGCCCATCCCGATGCCCATGACGCCCCAGGTGCCGACGTCGAGACGCTTGCGCGGCTTGTACATATCGATGACGCCGCGCGCGAGATCGAGCGTGTTGGCGCCTTCGTTGACCAGGATGGCATCGGGCCGCTCCTTGACGACGGTGCGCAGCGCGCCGAGCGCGCCGTAGAAGTCCATCGGCGCCGAATTCGTCATCAGCCTCGGCGCCATCTTGGCGATGTTCTCTTCCTTCTTCGCCTTGACGGCTCCGGTCCAATCGGACGGCGGGGCCTGCCACTTGCCGTCGATGCCCTCGAGCAGAGCCGATACGCACGAGTCGATATCGCCGACCACCGGAGCGACGATCTCGACGTTGCTATCCATTTCCTTGGGCTCGATGTCGATCTGGATGAACTTCTTCGATCCGGGCTCACCCCAATTTTTCCCCTTGCCGTGCGAGAGCAACCAGTTGAGGCGGGCGCCGATCAGCATCACGACGTCGGCGTCCTTCAGTACCGTCGAGCGTGCTGCGCCGGCGCATAGCGGGTGCGTGTCGGGTAGAAGGCCCTTGGCCATGCTCATCGGCAGGAACGGAATGCCGCTCTTCTCGACCAGGGCGCGGATCGCGTCATCGGCCTGTGCGTAAGCTGCGCCTTTGCCGAGGATGATCAGCGGGCGCTTGGCGCTCTTCAGCACGTCGAGCGCGCGCTTGACCGCGGCCGGAGCGGGAATCTGGGCCGGCGCGGGGTCGATGACCTTGACGAGCGACTTCTTGCCCGTGTCCGCATTCATGACCTGCGAGAACAGTTTGGCCGGCAGATCGAGATAAACGCCACCGGGGCGGCCCGACACGGCCGCGCGGATCGCGCGCGCCACGGCGATGCCAATGTCCGCCGCATGCATCACGCGGAAGGCCGCCTTGCAGAGCGGCTTGGCGATGGCCAGTTGGTCCATTTCTTCGTAGTCGCCCTGCTGCAGGTCGACGATCTCGCGCTCGGACGAGCCGCTGATCAGGATCATCGGAAAGCAGTTGGTCGTGGCGTTGGCCAGCGCCGTCAGACCATTGAGAAAGCCCGGAGCCGACACCGTGAGGCAGATGCCGGGCTTTTTCGTCAGGAAGCCGGCGATTGCAGCTGCATTGCCGGCGTTCTGCTCATGCCGGAACGAGATGACGCGCATGCCTTCAGCCTGTGCCATCCGGCCGAAGTCCGTGATCGGGATGCCAGGCACACCGTAGATCGTGTTGATGTCGTTGAGCTTGAGCGCATCGATG
>PLBP01000033.1 GCA_003135415.1 Hyphomicrobiales bacterium | reverse complement strand
GGCAAGACCGCCGCCGGCGCGGTATGGCTCGACGCAAATCTGCTCAGCCCCTACGAATATTGGCAATACTGGCGGAACACCGCCGACGGCGATGTCGAGCGCTTCTTGAAACTCTTCACCGAGATCTCGCTCGACGAGATCGCGCGGCTCGCCGCGCTGAAGGGCCAGGAAATCAACGAGGCGAAGAAAGTGCTCGCCACCGAAGCGACCGCNNGAAATCAAACGCGCCGAGCTTGAGAAAAATATCGGAGTGCTTTCTGCCTATATGCAGGCCGGCCTCGTTGCCTCCACGAGCGAGGCGCGCCGTCAAGTCAAGGGCGGCGGCCTCAAGGTCAACGACGCCACGGTCACCGACGATAAAATGGTGCTCACGCCAAAAAATCTGACGCCGGAAGGCGTGATCAAGCTATCGCTCGGGAGAAAAAAACACGTTCTCCTGAAGCCGGTTTGACATTTTTCCGACGCAAGATCTTTTCCGAAAACCGGTTCCCACCCCCGGATCAAGTCCGGGGGGCAGGCTTTTTCGAGATCATGCTTTAGCGATCGGTGGTCGCGGCGGGCGGCGCTGTCTCGAGCGCCGGAAAATCGAACAACTTGCCCATGATCCCCGGGATCATGCCGGAAACGGGGTTGACGCGGAGCGTCGGGCCGGTGGCGGGACCGGCGATCTCGAAGGCGATGGCGAACAACCCCTCATTCGGTGCGCTGCCGAGAAAGAAAAATGCGCGCGCCGCCGCGTTGTTCAAGCCATAGGCCGGAATGTAGTTGCCGCGGAGCTTGACGTAATTGAGTGCATAGTCGAGCACGCCGTCGACCCGGGCACCGATAACGTCCCCGTACATGAGGCCCTGCTTGATCGCGAACTTACCGGGTGTGCGATTGAACGTGATCTGCAAATTCGAAAAAGCGATGCCGCCGCTGGCGTTGGGGTGGCCAGCGGAGCGATCCGTGGGGGCCGCCGACACCAGGCGATCGAGCGCGGGCTCGCCGCGGATCCAGAGATTGCGGATGTCGATCTCGCCTTCTTGCGGCGAGCCGTCGAAACGGGGGGCGTCGAGCAGAATGCGGCCTTCGCCGCCCTGGATGCGGGAGTAGTAGTCGGCATAGCGGAACAACGCACCGGCGTCGCCCGATGTGATGTAGAGCACCGGTTTGCCGCCGCTGCGCGCGCGCAATTCACCCGTGAGCGTTCCGTCTTTTCCGATTTTGCCAAGCAACGCGAAGCTGCGGATTTCGCTGTTGCGGCGTAAAATCCTCAGTTCGAGCTGCCGAATGACCTCGCCATAATTCCCGCTGGCGGCGCCGACCCGCAATTCGAGATCGAGATCGCGCGGATGATAGCTTTTTCCCTGCACCGGGCCCGTTTGCACCGAGCCTTCGGTCATTCGTTTCAGCATGCCCCGCACGTCGAAGACGTCTCCGCGCACGACCGCTTTGAGCGTTCCGTCGGGGGCGCGGCCCGCCCGCAGGCTTGCCTTGTCGCCGTCGGAAAGCTGAAAGGTCGGGAAATTAGCCGAGACGATGCCGCCGTCGGGTTCCAGCTCCACTGATCCCTTCAACGCCGTGCCGGAGCCGATGATGGAGAGGTCCTCGATTTTGACCACGTTGTCGCGCTCGATCAGCCGATAGATCGCCCTGGTGGGCTTGCCGGCCGACTTCGACCACCCCGGCACAAGGTCGGCGATTTCGGCCGGGGTTAAATCGGCATCGACGTCCATTCGCGTTTCGTGGTCGTTGAAATGGCCTTGAGCTTTCACGCCGACAGGACCGGTGAGCCAGGGCGCGAGATCGAGCCCGACGCGAGCGCGGGCGCCGTCATCCAATGTCGCGGCAAGACGAAATTCGGCGTCGTTGGTTTTTCTGTCCTTGCGATATTCGAAATTCGCCGGCGCGCCGGCAATTTTGCCCTCGCCTTTGACGCGAATTTGCGGCGGCGTGATCGTGAGCTTCGCCGCCACGTTGTCGACGCGCTGGCCGCGCACGACCCGATCGGTGGAAAAATTCGTTAGATCGGCATCGATGAGATAATCGATTTCGTTCTCGTTCAACTCGCGCCGGAAAATCAGATCGAAGCTGGCGTTGGCCGATACCATTCCCTTGGTGGTGGCCGGATCGAAGGTGAAGTTGAGCGCGCTCTTGAGCGGCTCAAGGCTGACCGTCTCTGCGAGCGCATCGGCCGGTCCGTCGAGGTGGAAACGGATGGTTCCCTTCGGATTGGGCGGGGCGTGATCGGAAACCTCGATCAAGGCGTCGGAAACGTTGAAGCGGCGGTTGCCTTGCGTCTCGACGACCCCGCGCACGATCCTCGCGCGCGCTACTTTTCCCGTGATCGTGGCATTCACCTGCGCGTCCCTGACCGGCGGCAGGTTCGCGAGCGGCCGAAACACGCCACCGATGATGGAGACATCGATCTTCACCGCTTCATCGGGCAATTCCACGTCGGCTTTTCCGACCTTGTCGAGCGGGATGTTGCCCGAGATCACGAGCTTTTCGATCAAGCCCTGATCGACATGATCCATGACCCAGGCGCGCGAGCCCGCCGCGATCGGCGACGGCCACAAGCGTTTGGCGGCGGAAATCGGCAGCTGATTGCTCGCGAGTCCAATCGAAATCATCGGCACCGCGCCACCGAAGGAAAGCGAGCCGGACAATGCAACGCCCACCGTCGACCCGGAAACGCCACCCTCTTGCAGAACCAATCGCAGTGCGCGCGGATCCCAACTGCCGCGCATGAAAATACTATCGAGAACAAGCGGCGGATCATTGCCCTGCTCAGTTCCCAAGGTTGCCTGGCCCTGGGTGATCAAAACCGGCCAGGCTTGGTCGCCGCTTTTCGGCGCTTCGGCAACCGCCTGAAGGGCAATCTCCGCCGAGCCCGCACGCATCCGGACCGGATCGAAAACGATTTTGCGGCCTTCGGGGTCGAAGGCCGCCTGTATTTGAACGCCGTCGATGTTGATCCGGGCGTCTTGATCGTTGGCATTGCCGAACCAGCCGCGGCCGGCCGTCATCCGTAAGCCGCCCGCGAGCAGGCGGCCATCCTGCGCGATTTGCGCGCGCAGAATGCCCGAGATGCGCGACTCCACATAAAACTCGTTGTTCGCGAGCCCCGCGGCGAGCATGACATCCTCGGGCGCAATGTCGCGCGCGACGATGTCGATCGCGCGCGCACCATCCTGAACGGCGCTGATCGTGGCGTTCAAGCTCCACGCCTCGTCGGCGCGGCCGGAACTCAACGCAAAGGTGATGCCGCCCTCGGGCGGACGGGAGATCAAGAGGTTGGTGTTGGCAAAAATCCAGCGGCGGCCGGTCTTCGCATTCTCCACCACAAGCGTGCCCTGTTTGAGGCCGACCTCCGCCAGCGAAATTCCGTCGAGACCGCTCTCTTCGAGCCGGCCGAGCCAAGCCGCGATTTCGGGATAAACGAGGGGGACGGAGGGCGGCGCTTCGGGCAATTTCGCAGGCTGAATAGAGGAAACAGCCGGAACGCCGGCGGGAGCGTTCACGGGCGCTTGTTTCAGCGGCTTGGGCTTGCGGCCGGCGGAGATGTCGATCTGTCCGTCTTCGTCAATGCGGAGCGTCATTTCCGCGTCGATGAGGTCGATTCGCTTCGCCCGGAAATTGCCGAGCAATACTCCGCTATCGAGGCCGACATCGGCGCGCGGCGCGGTCGCGACCACCTCGCCACCGGCGCCACGGATGGTGATGCCGTGCACGCGCAAGACCGGCTGACCCGAGGCGTCCTGTTCCAGCCGCGTTTCGCCGACTTCGACCTTATGACCTTTGCCGAGTTTCTCCTGCAGCGCGCGCTTGACGAGGGGACCGCCAATGTCGACCGGCAAAAGGCCGGTCACAACGACTGCGTAGAGCGAGGCGAGGGCGGCAAAGGCGAGCCCGCAACATTTGAGGGAGGAAATGCGCCCGCCGCGCTTGCAAAACACGAGGCTTGCCCCACGCCGGAAGCCCCCTTTGCGGGCGGCCCGGCCGTGTGCGTGCGCATGATGGTGATGCGGATGAGATTCGTGCGGAGCCGGCTTCGACTCCGCCTCTCCCTGGCGATGGCCATGGGGGCGATTCTTCATTCGCACGCGATCCTCAAGCCGCCCCCCTGCCCCTATCCGTCGCAGCCCCGTCGCTGAGGTGTGCCGCATGGTCTAAACGAGCCATCGGCAACGGATCGAATGTATAATGTGCCTTATCAAGGCATGAAAGGCGACGAAAGGAAGGCGTATGGACAATCCATTGAGCGTCGGAACACCGGCCCCGGACTTCACCCTGCCCCGGGACGGAGGCAGCCAAGTCGCGCTGAAGGATTTCAGCGGCCGCAAGCTGGTGCTTTATTTCTATCCCAAGGCCGACACGCCCGGCTGCACCAAGGAGGCGATCAACTTCAATGCGCTGCGAAAGGCCTATGAAGAAGCCGGCACCGCCATCCTCGGGGTCTCGGCCGATCCGGTGAAAGCGCAGGACAAATTCCGCGACAAATATTCCCTCGCGTTCCCGCTTGTGTCGGACGAAACCCATCGGATGCTCGAAGCCTACGGGGTATGGGGCGAGAAAAGCATGTATGGAAAAACCTTCATGGGGGTCGAGCGGCTCACCTACCTCATCGACCGGCAGGGAAGAATCGCCAAGGTCTGGCCCAAGGTGAAGGTCGACGGCCATGCCGAGGAGGTGTTGGAATCGGCCAAGTTATTGTGACCAAGTCAGCGTGACCCAGTCAGTGTGACGAGGCGGCGTTGACGAAGCGTTAACCACGGCAAGCGTTTGATCGCGGGATCCACCAGCGAATCCAGCCCGAGACCCGCGAATGGCGTATTCCCAGTTCGGTCGACGCAACCTCTATTACCCCCATCATGATTTCAACCGGCCGGCGCGGCAGGCCGCTGCTGGCTGGAAAATTATCGCGCTCGTCACAGTTCTTGTGCTCTCGCTCTGGTCAGGAGCCGTCACGTTTTATCTCGTCTATCGCGACGATGCCCTGATGTTCCTGGCTCACCGCCAGACCGAGATGGTTCAAGGTTACGACGCGCAGCTCACCGCATTGGAGACCGAAATCGAGCGACTGAAATCGCTCAAGCTCGTCGACCAGGAACGGGTCGATCGGGCCGTGCTCGATCTCGGCCGCCGGCAGGCGCTGGTCGAGCAGCGGCAAAAGGAGCTCGCGAATATCGCCGCCGCGAAAGGAAACGCGCGCGCATGGCCCCGCGAAGACGTCACGGGCGCGATCGCGCCGGGTGGTCCGCCGCCATCCGCGCCGGGCGCGATGCCAAAACCTTCACCGATTTCGGACACGATCATTTTCATGCCGCCGCAGGAACGTTCCGCCGCGCTCGAATCCCGCCCCGTGGCGCCGAGCACGACGCGTCTTCGCTCCCTCGATTCTTCCGATCCGACCGAAGTGCGCGTAAGCGAGTTGTCGCACGGCCTCGATCGGTTGCAGACCCGCCAAGCCGAGAACTTGAATAGGCTGGAGGAAGCCTATGAGGGAACGGAAGCGCGCGTTCGCACCGTGCTCGCCGACCTCGGCGTGAATGCGCCGCCGCCCTCGCTAGCAAAACGGATTGTCGCGATCGGCGGCCCCTTGCTGCCGTTCGTCTCCGGCGAAGATCCTTTCGAACAGCAAATGACACGCGTGCGCTCGAGCGCAGGCACGATGGCCGAGCTTGGCCAATTGGTCGACCGGGTGCCGGTGCGCCGCCCGGTGCCACCGGGGGCGGAGGTGACAAGCGGCTTCGGCCCGCGGCTCGATCCGTTCGTCAAGCAATTTGCCTTTCATTCCGGCATCGACCTGAAGGGCGAGCCCGGCGACGTGGCCCGCGCTACCGCGGCGGGCCGGGTCACGATCGCGAGCTATCAGGGCGGCTACGGGCTCCTGGTTGAGATCGACCATGGCAACGGGCTCGCGACCCGCTACGGCCATCTTTCCGCGATCGAGGTCAACGAAGGGCAGACGGTAGAAGTTGGCGAGCCGGTCGGCCGTATCGGCACCACCGGGCGCTCCACCGGCCCGCACCTGCATTACGAAGTACGGATCGCCGGCGAGCCGGTCGATCCGCAGCGCTATTTACGGGCCGGCGTCAGGCTCAACGGCACGCCGTAAACGCAGGGTATTCAAAAACAAAAGGACCCGGTCGGGGGACCGGGTCCTTAAGCTGCCGAGCGATCAGGGGTAAGGGGGCGGTGGGGGAGATGCCCAGCAGGTTCGCGCGCTGCGAACATCAACAAAACGCACGAGGGCTCCCCGGGTTCCCACGCCCTCGAAAATATTTTGGCTTGGCCGCCCCGACCTCAGCATTGCCCAGAAAAGCAACGGCCCGCCGCACCTTCCGGTACGGCGGGCCTTGATCGCTAAGCCTTCAAGCGTTCGCGATTACCTATGCTTCTTCCCGTGGCTGCGGATGTAGCAGCCATTGTTCTCCGACTGGCAGATAGTGCGAGCTGCTTCCCTGTTCGCGCCTTTAGCCGAGCAGGTGCCTCTGGTCCAGGGCACTGGGCTCAGAACTGGACACTCGACGGAGAATTTGTGGATCCCGTGATGATGATGATGATGATGCCGCCTGGCGTCCGCGGTGCCCGCGGTCACCAGCATGATAGCTGCCGCTACAGCGACAGCCGTTCCGATCAAACGCATGTTTCCTCCCCCATATTTCCTAGCTAGGTGGTGGTAGTGGATTCAGACGGCTCGACGATTCCAGACAAAACCTCCGCCCGTCAATCGCTTTTCGGCCAAAATGGCGCCGTTGGGCTGCCATAATCGATTTGGCCCCGCGCCGTTGCGAAATCCCCACAACATCTGGCGGCATTTCTGAACGCCCGTTCAGCTATCGCAACGCAGCATGAACGCACATTCATTTCGCGCAGAGACGCTTACTCAACCTTGGCGCCCGAGGCCTTGACGATCGGCGCCCATTTTTCGGTTTCGGCGGCGATCACTTTGCCGAAATCCTCCGGCGTGCCGGCGATCGGCTTGCCGCCGAGTTCGGCCAGTCTATCCCGCATCTTCGGATCGGCGAGCGCGCGGTTCACTTCGGCGTTGACCTTGTCGATGATTTCGCGCGGCGTGCCCTTGGGCATGCCGATGCCGAACCAGGCGGTGGCCTCGTAGCCGGGCACGGTGTCGCCGACGGTCGGCAGCTCCGGGAATGACGGCTCGCGTTGGGCCGAAGTCAACGCAAGCGCGCGGATCGTGCCCGCTCTGATGTGGCCCACCGAGGACGGCAAATTGTCGAACAGCACATGCACCTGGCCCGCGATGAGATCGACGAGTGCGGGACCGGCGCCCTTGTAGGGCACGTGCACCATGTCGCAGCCAGTCATCAACTTGAACATCTCGCCCGACAGATGCACCGAGGTGCCGTTGCCCGAGGAGGCCATATTGATCTTGCCGGGGTTCACTTTGCAGTAGGCGATGAACTCGGCGACCGTTTTCGCCGGCAAGCTATTCGTTACCTCCATGACGTTGGGCGTGCGCACGAGGCCAGCCACCGGCGCGATGTCGCGGATAAAGTTGAACGACAGGTTGGTGTAGAGCGTGGCGTTGATGCCATTGGCGGGGTTGACGAGCAGCATGGTGTAGCCATCGGGCGGCGATTTCACGACGTATTCGGTGCCGATATTATTGCCGCCGCCGGGCTTGTTCTCGATGACGAATTGCTGGCCAATTTTCTCCGACAGCCACTGCGCCACGATGCGCGCGAGCACATCGGTGGTGCCGCCGGGCGGATAACCGACGACCCAGCGCACCGTCCGCGTTGGATAGTCGAGCGCAAACGCGGGTCCGGAGACGAGCCCGGCGATCGCGAGCGCGGCGGACGCGAGGACGAGCGAGCGAAAGCGGTTCATCGCGGCGTTTCTCCTTGGACGCCGAAGTCGGATAAATCCGGCTTCGGTCGAGATTTTGGTTGAACAAACGGTAGCGCGTTCCCCGGGGGATTTGTCGAGTCTTTTCGAGTCTTTGGAGGAGCCGGCTCGCGGCTTGATTCCGGCTTTTCCTTCGCCCCTTTAATCCACTGTCGCACCCGACTTGATCACCACCGGCCGCCATTTGTCGGTCTCGGCCTGGATGAACTTGCCGAAGCCGGCGGCGCTTATGGGAAACGGAATGCCGCCGAGATCCTCGATCCGCGCCTTGAGCTTGGGATCGACGACGGCGGCGCTAATCTCCTTGTTCAGCTTCTCGACGATTTCACTCGGCGTGCCCTTGGGCGCGGAAAACCCGAACCACGAGCTTGCCTCGAAACCCGGCACCGTATTGGCAACGGGCGGCACGCCGGGCAGCGCCGGCACCGGTTCCATGGTGGTGACGCCGAGCGGGCGCAGCTTGCCTGCCTTGAGGAATCCCATCGACGAGGGAAGATTGTCGAACATCACCTGGACTTGGCCGGCGGCGAGATCGGTGATCGCCGGCGCCGAGCCCTTGTAGGGCACATGCACCATATCGACACCGGTCATCGCCTTGAACAACTCGCCCGAGAGATGAATCGAGGAGCCGTTGCCGGAGGAAGCCATGTTGAGCTTGCCGGGATTTTTCTTGGCGTAGTCGATGAACTCCTGCACCGTCTTCGCCGGCACATCGGGGTTCACTTCCATCACATTCGGCACGCGTGCGATGCCCGCGACCGGCACCGTGTCGCGAATGAAGTCGAAGGGAAGCTTATTATAAAGCGTGGCATTGATCGCATTCGCCGGGCTCGGAATGAGAAGCGTGTAGCCATCGGGCGCGGCGTTGATCACTTCCTGCGTGCCGATATTGGTGCCACCGCCGGGCTTGTTCTCGATCATGAAAGTTTGGCCGAGCTTTTCCGAGAGATAATTCGCGACGAGCCGCGCCATGATGTCGGTCGTCCCGCCCGCGGGATAGGGCACCACGACGCGCACCGTCCGCGTCGGATAGTCGAGCGCGAGTGCGGAGCCGGAGACAAGCGCCGGCAGCGAGAACGCGAGAGCGGCGAGCTTGATGAAACGATTCAAGAGTCTTCTCCTTGGCGTTCCGGCTGTTTAATGGGTCATGGCCGGGCTCGCAGCCAACTTTAGGCAGGCTGCGCAAGCTTGCCTGCCCGGCCATGACGATGTTGAGAATGGGCGAGGATCACGCCGCCTTCCGCGCACCCTTTATCGATTCCTCGCGCAACGCGCGACGGAGGATCTTGCCGACATTGGTCTTGGGCAGATCGGCACGGAATTCGATGAATTTCGGCCGCTTGTAGTTGGTGAGCTGGTCGGCGCAGAGCTTGCGGATCGCATCCTCGGTGAGGTTCGGATCCTTCTTCACGACGAAGAGCTTCACCGCCTCGCCCGAAGCCGCGTCCGGCACGCCCACCACCGCGCATTCCAACACGCCGGGGTGGGTCGAAACCACGTCCTCGATCTCGGTGGGATAGACGTTGAAGCCGGAGACCAGCACCATGTCCTTCTTGCGGTCGACGATCTTGATCTGGCCCTTCGGGTCCATGACGCCGATGTCGCCGGTGCGGAAGAAGCCGTCCTTGGTCATCACATTGGCGGTTTCGTCCGGGCGGTTCCAGTAGCCCGCCATCACCTGCGGCCCGCGCGCGCAAATCTCGCCCGGCTCGCCGAGCGGCACGTCCTTGCCCTCATCGTCGCGGATCGTGATTTCCGTCGAGGGCACCGGCAGGCCGATGGTGCCGGTGAAACCGGTCGCGTCGGCACGATTGCACGTCAGTGTCGGTGAGGTCTCCGAAAGGCCATAGCCCTCGATGATCGGCGAGCCGGTCTTTTTGAACCAGGCTTCCGCCACCGCGCGCGTCACCGCCATGCCGCCGCCATTGGCGGCACGCAGATGGCTGAAGTCGAGCTTGTTGAAATCGGGGTGATGCAGGAGCCCGTTATAGAGCGTGTTCACCGCGGGGAACGAGCTGATCTTGTATTTCGAAACTTCCGCGATCAGCCCCGGCAAGTCGCGCGGGTTCGGGATCAGGATGCACATGCCGCCCACGCGTAGCGCCAGGAAGAAACAGGCCGTGAGCGCGAAGATGTGATAGAGCGGCAGCGCCGTCACCACGATGAACGGCTCGCCCTTCGGCGCCTTGGCGATCGCCGGCTGTAGCCAGGCGTCGTTCTGCAAAACATTGGCAACGATGTTGCGGTGAAGAAGGGTCGCGCCCTTCGATACGCCGGTGGTGCCGCCGGTATATTGCAAGAAGGCGACGTCATCCGCTTTGATATCGACCGGATTGAGCGTGCGCTTCTTGCCCGCCGCGATCGCGTCATTGAAAGAGGTCGAGCCCGGCAACGACCAGGCCGGCACCAGCTTCTTCACCTTGCGCACGACGAAATTCACGATCTTGCCCTTGAGCCCCAGCATGTCGCCGAGGCTCGCGACCACCACCTGCTTCACCGACGTCTTGGCGACGACCTGTTGCAGCACGTGGGCGAAATTTTCGAGAATGACGATCGCTTCGGCGCCGGAGTCCTTGAGCTGGTACTCGAGCTCGCGCGGCGTATAGAGCGGATTGACGTTCACCACCACATAGCCCGCGCGCAGGATCGCTGCGATCGCCACCGGATATTGCACCACGTTCGGCATCATGATGGCGACACGGGCGCCGCGCGGAAGATTTTTCGATTGCAGCCAGGCGCCAAGCGCCTTCGACAGATCGTCGACCTCGCCGAAGGTGAACTCCTTGCCCATGAAGGAATAACCTTTGGCGGCGCGGAATTTCGCGAAGCTCTCGTCCATCAGCGCGACAATCGAGCGGTATTGCGAGGCGTCGATGTCGGCAGGAACTCCGGGCGGATAGTGCTTCAGCCAAATGCGGTCCATGGAACGCTCCCCCTCATCTTGTTATGCTTTGGGACAGTTTATGCGTATTCCACCCCCTGCCGTAAAGCCGTTTCGGGCTGACGGCACCCGCCCGAGGCATAATGAATACCGGCATGAACGCGGTCATTCTCCTTGCGCTGGCGGCAGCGCTTTTCATCGGCCTCGGGCTCGCACTCACGCAAATGGGCATGCGCCACCTCTCGCCGCTGCGGGGCGCGTGCGTCAGCATCCCCACCACAGCCCTGTTTTTTCTTCTGCTGGCGCCGATGACGGTCGATTTCGGCGCCAGCGACCCCAAGGCGGCGGTTCTGTTCGCGCTCGCGGGCTTGCTGTTTCCGGCCGCCGTTACGCTGATGAATTACGGCGCCACCCGCCGCATCGGCCCCAATCTCACCGGCGCGCTCGGCAATCTCGCCCCGCTCTGCGCGGTGTTCGCCGCCTTTGTGTTGCTGGGCGAGACACCGCATGCGGGCCAGCTTGCGGCGATCGCCGTCATCCTGTTCGGGGTCGCGCTCCTGTTCGGAAATCCGTTCGCCGCGGGAGCGAAAGCGATCGATGGGGCAGTGTCGCTGCCGCTTTTGGCGGCGCTCATCCGCGGACTGGTGCAGCCGGTAGTCAAGCTCGGGCTTACCGCCTGGCCGAACCCGTTCGCGGCGACGCTTCTAGCCTATGTCGTCTCCGCGGCTGTTTTGATTTCGGCTGGGCTCCTGCGCGAGGGCCGCAAGCTTTATCGCTTCGAGGGCCGCGGCTGGCTGTGGTTGCCCTTCGTCGGCATCTGCAACGGGCTCGGGCTCCTGTTCATGTATGCAGCCCTCGCGCGCGGGCCGGTCGCGGTGGTGGCGCCACTCGCCGCCTGCTATCCGGTCCCGACCATGATCTTCAGCCGGTTCTTGTTCGCGCGCGAGCCGCTGTCGGCGCGCGTCGGCCTCGGCGTGAGCGTCACGGTCGCGGGCGTCGTGCTCCTGCTCCTCGCCTGAAGCGGATTAGCGCAGAGCTTCCGGCACGAAGGCGGCGATGGCGTCCCGCGTCGCCGGATGATCCATGATTTCGTGGGTGTTGCCGGGAATGAGCACCGAGCGCGAGCCGGGGCGGCCGGAAATCTCGGGCCCGCAATCGCCTTCGATGTTGAGGTGCTTGTAAAACTCGTCGTTGCGGCTCTGGATCGCAAGCACCGGACCCTGGCCGTGCACGCCCTCCTCGGGGCCGGACGGACCCGACGAACGAGGCTGGCACGGCCAGGCGATGACGATGCGCGCCTTGAACTCGGGGCCGTCGTAAAGCGCCGCCGCGATCCCGCCCTGGCTATAACCCGCGAGCAGTAGCTGCTTGGGATCGGCCCAGGGCGCCGCCTTCAAAAGCTTTACGCCGTCGGCAAGATCGTTCGCGCGCCCGGAGAGCAGCTTCGCAGTCTCAGCGGCGTTGAGCGTGCAGCGCTCGCCCTGCCAAAAGCTGTTCGGCGCGACCACGATCGCGCCGAGTTCGAGAAGCGCCTTCGGCCGCTGTGTGGCGTTGCAGCCATGCATGAACAGGATCACCGGATGGCGGCCCTCTTCGATCCGATCCATGCATTTGCCGCCGATCTGGCTCGCGCACGCTAAGCCGTTCTGCGTAAGCGAAGCGGGCACGAAGATTCGTCCCGCGTTCCACGCCTCTTCCTGCGCGGCGGCGCTCACGCTTACGAGCGCGAAAGCGGCGAGCGCGGCACCGAATTTCATGGGGTCAGGAGCCGGAGGCGGAAATTGCTGCGGCCGATTTCGACTCGGCACCGCGCTGGGTCGCGAGTTTCAGCGCGAGCAGCTCGTCGGGCTTGAGACGGTATAGCTCCGCCTTCGGCGTCTCCATCGCGTGAATCCAAAGGCGCGGGTCGACGCCCATCTCGACGAGATATTTCTGGCAGTCAGCCGATATCCGCTGCGCCTGATCCATGTTGTTGGCGGCGGGGTTGTCCGTGGGCGAGAATACCTGGTGCACGCCGATGTTGGCCTTATCGCCGGCGCGCCGCTCGACCCCGCCCGCGAACATCAGCGGGCAAGAAGAGGCGCAAAGATTTCCGTTCTCGACCGCGGTCGAGAATTTTTTCTCGCGGATCAGCCTGCCCATCGCGATCGCGTCCGATACCGAGCCGCCGTTGGAGTTCAACACCACCGTCTTGATGTAGCTGCCACGCTTGCCGATTTCGGCCTTGAAGACATCCGCGGTGCCGGGCGCGATCATGCCGGTGGCCACGAGCTTGCCGTCGCCCATGAGATCGAACGTCATCTTCTCCGCGAGCTTGCCATCGGGTTTTTTGAACGGCACGCGGCGGTCGTCGCCCGGGCGGAGCGAGGGCAAGAACGACGGAAGGAACGACGGCGAGGAATCGGGGGCCGCCGTCTGCGGCTCGCTTTCCGTGATGCCCGCTTCTTCCGCGTCGGCGCCCGCGGCCATCTGGTAATAATCGTAGGCGAGAACGAGGATCGCCGCCGCGATCACCACGCCCAGCAGCCGGCTCAAAATCCAATCGTCCGGATGGCCGTTCAGCCAGACGACGAAGCGCTCGCGAATTTTTGCCAGAATCGGCACGCTCAGTCCTTCTTCGCGCGCGGAACCGGCAAGGTCGTTACGTTCTGTTCCGGCTCATGGGTGGGCTTTTCCGTCACCGCGACGATTTTATCGCGCGTCTCCGACGAAACCCGTCCGTTCGCCTCTTGCAATTCGCGCACTAACTGAAGTGCGGTGATCAATTCCGCTGCGGTCATGTTGCTCGCATTCGCAGCAGGCTCGTCTTCGCGGCGAATGCCGGCTTGCACGACGCACAATACGAGCACCAGCACGGCGGGCATCAAATCGATCGAGATTGCACCCGCCCAGCTCGGAACGAAGTCACCGGCATAGCGGAGCACCGCCTCGGCCGGAGACAAGGATTGGAAGCGTTCGGGCTCGACCGCCGGCTCGTCGAGAATTTTGTCGGCGGCATCCGCAAGCGCCTTTGCCTGTGCCTGCACCGCGCCCTCGACCTTGCCGACGACCGAATTTTGCCGGTCACCGAGATCACCACGCCCACCCGCAGCGGGCGAGATGAAACCCGAGGTGAGTCCGTCCGCCGCGCGTTTCACCGCCGGCGCGACCGAAGTCTGCTGTAGCGCGCCGATCACGCCGGTGAGCGCAAGCGCCTCCGCGCCGAACTGGTCGCTGCGGGCCGCCACGGGCCCTCGCGCCGAGACCAGCTCGCGCATCTTGGCGAGATTCCGCCCGCCCTGATCGAAGAGCTTCTTCACCTTGTCGTTCGATTGCGACACCTGCTGCGAGAGATTGTCGAGCTGTGTCGACATCTGGGTCAGAAGCTGCACGACGGTGCCGGAGCCCGAGGTGCCGGTGAGCGAGCCCTGACGTTCCGATTCCGCGAGCCTTGAAAAGCGCGTCGTGGCCATCTGGATGTCGGGCAACAGGCCTTGCGCCGCCAGCGCGTTGGAATAGGCGCGGTCGAGGTCGCGCGTGTAGCCTTGGGTCGCGTTAGCAAGGTGCTGCTGGATTGCCGCGGCGCCGGCGAGCGCGGAGGCGTTCAGCCAGGCCGACATGCACACAATCATGAAGGCCCCCAGCCCCATGCAGCCAAACAGCAACAGACGGCTCGAATGATCGCGCACATGCGGCAGGAACCGCAGCAGGTACATCCAAAAGGCATAGATGCCGATCGAAACCGCGACCGAATAGATGACGGCCGCGAAAAAGACGACGGTGGCGTTGCCGTTCAAAAGCTCACGCACGCCGAGATAGGTGTAGACGCCGCTCGCGAGCGCGAGCACGCCGAGCGTCACACGCGTGGTGATTTCGAGGCGCTGAACGCCTTCTCGTAAAGCTGTCGACATGAATTCAGGGCTCCCCGCGGGCTTCCCGCTACTCGGCGCCCCCCCCGCGGGTCCTCTTCGCAACGCAATCGGACCAGAATGTGGCCACAGCGGCGTCCGAGACGAGGCGGCAAAATATTTTCGCGGACGCGGGGGGCGCACCCTTCCGCCGGCTTGCACCGGCTTGAACCGCGCCTACATGGGAGCGAAGCTTGGGCCTTCACTCAGACGGGGCGAGCATGCGCGAAACGATCTCGGTTACGATCCCCCATCGTCTCGGCAAGGACGAGGCGCTCCGGCGCATCAAGAATGGCATTGGCGAAGCGCGCACGACGTTCGCGAGCATCCTTGCGGTCAAGGAAGAGACCTGGAACGGCGACACCCTCACCTTCCGCGTGAGCGCGCTGATGCAGGAAACGGCGGGAACCATCGCCGTCGCCGAGAACCACGTGAAGCTCGACGTGGAATTGCCGTGGCTGTTGGCGAAGCTCGCCAAGGTGATTGCGCCCGCGATCAAGAAGGAAGGCACGCTGATGCTGGAGAAGAAGTGACGGCGCGAATGCGCCCGTCATGCCCGGCCTTGTGCCGGGCATCCATGCCTTCTTTGCTGTGAGACGTGGATGGCCGGGACAANNGGGACAAGCCCGGCCATGACGAGAAATTAACCGCCGAAACCTTTCCCCAGCGCGAGCGGCTTCAGGCGGATCAGCCGTGAGTCGGCGACCGCCGCCTGCCGATGCTTCACCGCTTCACGGTAGATCGGGTCGCGGACCATTTCGACAAAGGCCTCGACCGAGGGATATTCGGCGACGAAGACGTGATCCCAGTTTTCGCCCTCCGTGGGGCCAATCAGCATCCATTCGAATTTTCCCTGCCAGACGATCTTGCCGCCGAGCCGCAGGAACACCGGCAGGCTCTCGCGGCCGTAAGCGGCATAAGCCTCGGCGCCGCTCGCCGCGCGGCCATCCGGATAGGCGGCGCGCTCGCGCAAGCGCACCAGATTGAGCATATGGATCGGGCCCGCGCGCGTTCGTTCGCGGAATTCCTTGAACTGCTCTTTGGTGGGATCAATGTATTGCGGCAACGCGCGGCCCTCTTCGGCTCAATTCGCCCGTTTCCAGATTTCCGATTTGCAAATCAGGCCGCCGAGCACGCAACCTTGCAGCTTCAAGTTCAAGAGGCCCTGCAAGGTCAGAATTCCCTTATAGGTATTGCCGTCCTCGGGATTGTAAAGCGCGCCCTCCCACTGATCCGGCGTGCCGCTGGGTTTCAATCCCGACATGAGATCGATACCGACGATCGGCCGGCTATGTTTGCTGGTATCTTGATTGAACTTGTCGAGCTTGGGCTGGCCGGTTTTGGGGTCATTGGGCTCCTTGAGCGAGAGCAGCGTGCCGCAAATGTCCTGACCGCAACGGTAGATGCGGACGCGGGCTTCGCCATCCTCCGTGAGCCAAATACCGGTCGGGTCGGCGGCAAGCGCCGGCAAGGTCGTTGCGAAAAAGGTAAAGAGGGCCGCGCTCCACAGGATCGCTCGTCTATTCCACATCTTCCACCTTTTCCGGCCCACCGCCGAAGATGCGGCGGGCAAGCTCCGCTTCCATGAATTCGTCGATCTGGCCATCAAGCACGCGGTTCGGACTCGGCGAGGTGACGCCGGTGCGGAGATCCTTCACCAGCTGATAGGGCTGCAAGACGTAAGAGCGTATCTGGTGACCCCAGCCGATGTCGGTCTTTGCCGCCTGATCGGCCACCGCCTGCTCCTCGCGCTTCTTCAACTCCGCCTCGTAGAGCTTCGCGCGCAGCATGCGCCAAGCCTCGGCGCGGTTTTTGTGCTGCGAGCGGTCGCTTTGGCAAACCACCGCGATCCCGGTCGGCATATGGGTGAGGCGCACGGCCGACTCGGTCTTGTTGACGTGCTGGCCGCCGGCGCCCCCCGAGCGCATGGTATCGACGCGCACATCGCTCTCGGCGATGTCGATCTTGATGTCGTCGTCGACCGCTGGATAAACGGTGATACTCGAAAACGAGGTGTGACGCCGCGCGTTCGCGTCATAGGGCGAAATCCGCACCAGCCGGTGCACGCCCGCTTCCGTCTTCAGCCAGCCATAGGCATTCTTGCCCTTCACTTCGATCGTTGCCGACTTGATCCCGGCGCCCTCGCCCGCGCTTTCCTCGATCGCGCTGACCTTGAAGCGGTGCGCCTGCGCCCAGCGCGTGTACATGCGCAACAGCATCTCGGCCCAGTCCTGGCTTTCGGTGCCGCCGGCGCCGGCGTGGACTTCGAGATAGGCGTCGTTGGAGTCGGCCTCGCCTGACAGGAGTGCTTCGAGCTGCAAGCGCGCGGTTTCGTCCTTGAGCTTGGCGAGCGCCGCTTCCGCCTCGCGCACCACGCCCTCGTCCTTCTCCGCTTCGCCGAGCGCGATCAGCTCCTGATTGTCCTTGAGCTCCTGATCGATGCGCCGCACCAAATCGAGCTTATCGCCGAGCGCGGTGCGCTCCTGCATCAGCTTCGACCCCTTCTGCGGGTCGTCCCAAAGCTTGGGGTCTTCGGCGAGCCGGTTCAGCTCGGCGAGGCGCTTTTCCGATCGCTCGACGTCAAAGCGCCCTCCTTAGCAGCCCGGCCGACTGCTCGATTTCCTCAATGATGCTTTGCGTCTCAGCGCCCATGATTCCTCACCTCGCTTCTTCTTAGCATCTCCGAAGGAAAAGCAAATTCCCTAAAATTTTAGCGATTCGGGCCATAACTGCTTTACGCCAAGTCAGCGGGCTCCCTACCAATTCTTCTGGAGCATGATCTTTTCCGAAAACCGGTTCCCACTTTTCGGGATCATGCTCCACGATTCACGCCGGAGAAACTTCTCATATCTAGGCTTGCGGCAGGTTTTCTCCATCGCCGCAGGTCATCATGAACAACGACAGCAAGCCGTTTGCCCTCGACATCCGCGGGCTCTTCAAGCGCTTTGGCAGCCCCGCCGTCGACGGTCTCGACCTCCGCGTCAGGAGCGGCGAATTCTACGCCTTGGTCGGGCCGAACGGCGCCGGCAAGACGACGACGCTCCGCATGGTCGCGGGTCTGCTCGCGCCCGATGCCGGCTCGATCGCGATCGCCGGGATCGACGCGCTCGCAGATCCCGTCGCGGCGAAGCAAGTCATGGCGTGGATCTCCGATGAGCCGATGATCTACGACAAGCTCTCGCCGCTCGAATATCTGCAATTCGTCGCGGGGCTGTGGCGCGTCGATGCGACGGCGGCAGAAGCCCGCTCGCGCGAGCTGCTCGACTGGCTCGGCCTCGCGCCGCACGCGCATGAGCGTTGCGAGGGATTTTCCAAGGGCATGCGCCAGAAGGTGGCGCTTGCCGGCGCCCTCGTGCACGAGCCGACCGTGATCATCCTCGACGAGCCCTTGACCGGGCTCGATGCCGGCTCCGCCCGCCAAGTGAAAAGCGTGCTTCGCGAGCGTGCCCGCGCCGGCGGCACCATCGTGATGACAACGCATATTCTGGAAGTTGCCGAGCGCATGGCCGACCGCATCGGCATCATCGCGAATGGCCGGTTGATCGCCGAAGGCACGCTGGAGGAACTGCGTGGACAAGCGGGGAAAAACGATTTCACGCTCGAGGACACTTTTCTCGCTCTCGTCGGTAAAGAGGCTGTCGCCGCGTGAGCGCGCCCGCGACGTTTCCCTGGTTCGCACGCCACGAGTTTCGGCTGGCATGGCGCGACTGGCTTTCGATGATGACCGCGGGCAAGAGCGGCCGCCTGCGCGTCGCGGCGCTCGCACTCGCGAGCTTCGTCGTGTTCATGCATTTCATCGCCTTCCTCGCACTCCGCAACGTCGCAGACATGGGACTTAACCCCGATAAGACAACGCTCGTCGTCATCACCGGCTGCGCGCTGCTGGCCTGGTCGTTGATGGTCTCGCAGGCGATGGAATCGGTGACGCGCGCATTCTATACGCGCTCCGATCTCGACCTCATTCTTTCCTCGCCGATCGCCGCGCGAAAGGTATTTTCCGTCCGCATCGTGACGATGGCGCTCGGCACCGTCCTGATGGCAGCGCTGTTGGCGGGTCCATTCATCCACGTGCTGGCGATCCGCTTGGGCGCCCGCTGGCTCGCCGCTTACGGCGTTGTCATTTCGATGGGCGCGGCGGCAGCGGCCCTCGCCGTTGCGCTCACCGTCGCGCTCTTCCGCGCCATCGGGCCGAAGCGCACCCGCCTCGCAGCACAAATCGTCGCCGCCGTAATCGGAGCCGCCTTCGTCATCGGGCTGCAGGTGGCGGCGATCCTATCGCAGGGCACGCTTTCGCGCTTCGCGTTTCTCCAATCCGAAACGCTGGTGGCACTCGCGCCCGATGTTACGAGCCTTGCGTGGTGGCCCGCCCGCGCCATGCTCGGCGACTGGCAGGCGCTTGCCGCCGTCGTCGCCGCGAGCTCGATGCTGCTTGGCGCCGCGATCTTCTTTTTCTCGGCGCGCTTCGGTGAGCATGCGATCGCGGCGGCGGGCGTCGCCAACGCTCGCGTCCGGCAAACGCGCTCGGCGGCTTTCAGCAATGCCTCGCCCAAGCGCGCGCTGCGGCGCAAGGAATGGATGCTGTTGCGGCGCGATCCGTGGCTCGTGTCGCAGACGCTGATGCAGATTCTCTATCTTCTGCCGCCCGCGCTGATGTTGTGGCGTGGCTATGGCGATGGCAGCGGCGTTTACGCCGTGCTGGTGCCGGTCCTGGTGATGGCGGCGGGACAGCTCGCGGGCGGGCTCGCGTGGCTTGCGATCTCGGGCGAGGACGCGCCGGATCTGGTCGCAACCGCTCCGGTGCCGGCGAGTTTTCTCGTGCGCGCGAAAGTCGAGGGCGTGTTGGGCGCGGTCGGCGTCGTGTTCGCACCCCTACTCGCGGCGCTCGCGTTGATCGCGCCGTTTCAAGCGCTCGCCGCCGCCGCAGGAATGGCGATCGCGGTCGTCGCCGCCACTTTGATTCAGCTTTGGTTCCGCAGTCAGGCCAAACGCAGTCAGTTCCGCCGCCGGCACACCTCGTCGCGTGTCGCGACCTTCGCGGAAGCGTTTTCCTCGATCGCTTGGGCCGCCACGGCGGCATTGGCCGCGAGCGAAAGCCTGCTCGCGGTCGCGCCGGCGCTAGTAGGAATTGGAGTTTTGATCGTGGCGCGCGCGATGAGCCCGCGCAAGGGTTAGAGCGCCATTTTATTGGGTTGAATTACCGCGCGTCCCTAACATTTTACCGAAGCATGATCTTTTCCGAAAACCGGTTTCCACCCCCGGATCAAGTCCGGGGGCAGGCTTTTTCGGGATCATGCTTTCTCACCACAGCCCGTGCGGACCGCGGCCGATCTGGCGTTGCGCCTCGGGTGTCACCCCTTGCTGGCCGAAGGGCGAGTTGCTGTCGTCGGAGAGCCCAATCACCGAATAGGAATCGGGCGGCGCGGTGCCGGGCTTGAAGGCTTCCAAAATCACCTTATCGTCGGTGGGGCCGGCGCGGAGGCCCGTTTTGGCATTGATGCGGATCAGCTTGATGCCGGGCGGCACTCGGAAGGGCTGCGCCGGCGTGTCGGCGAGCGCCTGCCGCATGAAGTCCTTCACGATCGGCGCCGCGGTGTGGCCGCCGGTCTCGCCGGCGCCGAGATGGCGCGGCTTGTCGTAGCCGATATAGGAACCGACAACGAGATCGGGCGTGAAGCCGATGAACCACACGTCCTTTTCGTCGTTGGTGGTGCCGGTCTTGCCGGCGATCGGGCGGTTGAGATCGCGCAGCGCCGTGCCGGTGCCGCGCTGGACGACGCCTTCCATGATCGAGGTGATCTGATAGGCGGTCATCGGATCGATCACGATCGGCCGCTTGTCCTGTAGCACCGGCTCCTGCTGGCTCGCCCATTTGTCGGCGTCGCAGCTTTTGCACTCGCGCTCGTCGTGGCGGAAAATCGTGCGGCCATAGCGATCCTGAATGCGGTCGATCAGCGTCGGCTTAATGCGCCGCCCGCCATTGTCGAACATGGAGTAGGCCGAGACCATGCGCAGGAGCGTCGTCTCGCCGGCGCCGAGCGCCATCGACAAGACCGGCAGCATGTCGTCATAGATTCCGAAGCGCTTGGCATACTCGGCGATCAAGGGCATGCCGACGTCCTGCGCGAGCCGCACGGTCATCACGTTTCGCGACTGTTCGACGGCAAAGCGGATCGTCTGCGGCCCATAGAACTTGCGCTCGTAATTCTCCGGCTTCCAGAGCGGCATGCCGGGGCCCTGATTGATCTCGATCGGCGCATCCAAGATGACCGATGATGGCGTGTAGCCATTGTCGAGCGCCGTGGCATAGACGAACGGCTTGAACGAGGAACCGGGTTGGCGCAGCGCTTGGGTGGCGCGGTTGAACTGGCTTTCGTCGTAGGAGAAGCCGCCGACGATGGCGAGCACGCGGCCGGTCCACGGGTCCATCGCCATGATCGCGCCCTCGACCTCGGGCACTTGCCGCAGGCGCCACTGGCCCTGGATCGGCTGACCGTCCTTGCCGGTGAGCGGCTCGGCATAGACGATGTCGCCGACGCGCAGCACTTGGCCGACCTTGGCGATCGCCTTGCCGCGTTCGGGGCCGTCCGTCCATTTCGCCCATTTCACCGCGTCGAGCGGAATCGCGCCGGTCGCGCGCTCGGCCGTGATCTGACCGTCGCGTCCGCGCAGCGGTTGCAGGCCGATCTTGGCGGCCTGATCGGAGACTTCGAGCACGAGCGCGAGCCGCCAGGAAATATCGCTGAGCGCGCGCTGGTCAGCGAGTTTCGCGCCCCAGTCGCCGCTCCACTGAATGTTGGCCGGCGCGCCGCGCCAACCCTTCGCCTCGTCGAAGCGCACGAGGCCGTCGGAGAGCGCCTTCTTCGCGATCAGCTGCAGCTTCGGATTGAGCGTGGTGCGAACCGAAAGGCCGCCTTCATAGAGCTTCTTCTCGCCGTAGCGCTCGTATACCTCGCGCCGCACTTCCTCGGCGAAATATTCGGCGGCGAAAATGTGCGCGCCGGTTGGCCGCGGCGTGACGTTGAGCGCCGATTTCTTGGCACGCTCGCCATCCTCGCGGTTGGCGTAGCCGTTCTCGATCATGCGGTCGATCACGTAGTTGCGCCGCTCGATCGCGCGCTCGCGCTGGCGGAACGGATGCAGCGTGGTCGGCGCCTTCGGCAGCGCCGCGAGATAAGCGGCCTCCTCGAGGGTGAGCTCGTGCACCGATTTGTCGAAATAAATGAGCGAGGCGGCGGCGATGCCGTAGGCGCCGAGACCGAGATAAATTTCGTTGAGATAGAGCTCCAGGATCTTGTCCTTGGAGTAAGCGCGCTCGATGCGAATGGCGAGCAGCGCTTCCTTGATCTTGCGGTTCATCGTGGTTTCGCTGCCGACGAGGAAGTTCTTGGCGACCTGCTGGGTGATGGTGGAGGCGCCCTGCGGCCGGCGTTTGCCGTAATTCTCGATGTTGGTGATGACGGCACGCGCAACGCCGCCGAGATCGATGCCGCCATGCTCGTAGAAATTCTTGTCCTCGGCCGAGATGAAGGCGTTCTTCACCAGCGAAGGCACCGCCTGGATCGGAATATAGAGGCGGCGCTCCTTGGCGTATTCGGCGACGAGCGAGCCGTCGGAAGCGTGCACGCGCGTCATCACCGGCGGCTCGTAATCCTGCAGCGCCGTATAATCCGGCAGGTCCTTTTGATATTGCCAGATCATCCAGGTGGCGCCGACCGCGCCGCAGACGAACAGGATCGCGCCGACGGCGAACAGAAATCCCAAGAACCTCAGCAAGAGCCGCATGCTTCGTCCGATCGCGCCTCGACCTACGCGCCGGAACCCTCCTGCCCATCATGGAGCAGAACGCCCGGAACGATCAGATCGTAATAACGTCTACTTCGCTCCCGCCTATGGCAAAACGAGGGCTGGAAGAAGCTTCGAATCGAATTCCCTTTGGTCCCACCAATCCTTTAATGCGGAACTAAGGGCAAGCATTGCCGGGATACCCCGAAACGAGCCCTCAAATGATCCGGAAGATGGCGAGCACGAGAGCGGCCTCGGCCAGAAAGCCGACCGTGAAGGCAAGCGTGCGGAGCACCGGAACGCCGATTGTATAGATCACCACATAGGCAAGCCGCGACCAGAAGAAGACCGCGCAGGCGAGCACGGTGGCCGGCGTCGAGATCGCCAGCGCATCGAGCACCAGCACCAGAATGCCGAACACGACGAGATTTTCGATCTGGTTGATGTGGGTATTCATCAGCCGCACCGCCCAGCCCGACTGCGGCTTTCCCTTCGGCGATGGATTGTCCAACGCGCCCATGAGCCCGCGCACCTCCACGCGATCCAGGATGTAGGGCACCCACAACAGCCCGGTCAGCACCGTCGTCAACGTGAGCCAGAACAACTCCGCTTTCATCATCGCCATCGCTCGCCTCCCTTATTATTCGCAAGACAATCCCCGGCGCGCTCGCGGGGTGAATCCATCGCGCACGATGTTATTCGTTTGTGGGGCCCACGGCGAGTGGGTCTATGCTGGTGTGGAGCGGGAGCAAGGCGATGGCCGGATTGATCAAGGAAGAGCAGCGCGGGCGTATTGCCATTGTCACCATTGACCGTCCCGATCGGCGGAACGCGGTCGATCTCGCTACCGCCCGGGTACTCTATGACGCCTTCAAGGCGTTCGACGCGGACGCGGCACTCGATGTCGCGATTCTCGCGGGCAGCGGCGGGAACTTTTGCGCCGGCGCCGACCTGCAAGCCTTCGCGGCGGGCGAGCGGCGGCCGATCGAGCCCGAGGGCGACTTGGCGCCGATGGGCTGCACGCGGCTCAGGCTTTCGAAACCGGTGATCGCCGCGATCGAGGGCTACGCCGTGGCGGGCGGTCTTGAACTCGCACTCTGGTGTGACCTCCGCATCGCCGCGCGCTCGGCCACCCTCGGGGTCTTTTGCCGCCGTTTCGGCGTACCGTTGATCGACCTCGGCACCATCCGGCTGCCGCGCCTGATCGGCCAGAGCCGCGCCATGGACCTGATCCTCACCGGTCGTCCGGTCGCGGCCGACGAGGCGCTGCAAATGGGGTTAGTCAACCGCGTGGTGGAAAACGGTCAGGCGCTGGCGGCCGCCATCGAACTCGCGGAAGAGCTTTGCGCTTTTCCGCAAGCCTGCATGCGCGGCGACCGGCTTTCCGCGCTCGAGCAGTGGGAATTATCCGATGCCGCCGCGATCAAAAACGAGATCGTGCGCGGCCTTTCGACGATTCAGTCGGGCGAAACGCTTCAAGGGGCCACGCGCTTCTCCGGCGGCGAAGGCCGGCATGGGGCGTTCAAGAAAAGCTGAAACCTATCGCACCTGCGTCTGCGCCATCGCCGGCCGGGTCGCGAAGAAGGCCTGGATTGAGGTGACCATCGCGTCCGCGGTCTTGTCGCGCCAGGCCTCGGAAACGAGGTTCTTGGTGTCCTCGGGATTGGAAAGATAGCCGAGCTCAACCAGCACCGAGGGAATGTCGGGAGCCTTCAGCACCACGAAGCCTGCCGAGCGCATCGAGTCCTGGTGGGTGAGAACGCCGCCCGCCTTCATCTGCGCGACGAGGGTGCGCTGGAACAACGAGGAGAAATTCTTCGTCTCGCGGTGCGTGAGATCATAGAGGATGTTGACGATGTCCTCGCTCTGCGCCGACAGATCCATGCCCGCGATGAGATCCGCCTTGTTTTCCTTCTCGGCGAGGCGGGCGGCCTCGGCGTCGGAGGCGCGATCGGAGACCGTATAGACGGTGGCGCCGCGCGCGTCGCCTTCCCGCTTCGACAGGAAGTCGGCGTGGATGGAAATGAGCAACGCCGCCTGATTATCGCGCGCGATCTTGACGCGGTCGGCGAGCGAGACGAAGCCGTCATCAGTGCGCGTCATTACCACACGATAGCGCCCGAGCCGCTCGAGCTTCTCGCGGAGCCGATGCGCCACCGCGAGCACTACAGCTTTTTCCTCGTCGCCATTGGCGGAATGGGCGCCGGAGTCGCCGCCGCCATGGCCGGGATCGATGACGACGGCCGGGCGGCCTTCGCTCGCGGGCGGCATCTTCTGCTCGATCGGGCGCGGCATTGTTGCGAGCGGCGTGGGTGCCGCCACCACCGCAATCGCCTTTTGCGTCGATGCATCCTTTTGCATGCTCGCGCGGTCGCTGGTCACGAGGTCGATCACGAGGCGCGCCGGCTGGTCGTCGAATTCCGCGAGCACGAAGGAGCGATCGATCGCGACCGGTCCTCTGGTATCGAGCACGATGCGCGCTCGGCCTGCGCCGATCACGCCGTAGCGATAGGCGCTGACGAGCCCGCGTCCGAGCCTTCCGGCGGCGGCGGGAAGATCGAAGGTGACGTCCGGCAGGTCGACAATGACGCGATAAGGATCGGCGGTCGTGAAGGCGGAAATCTCGACTTTGCGCGACAGGTCAACGACGAGCCGCGTCTTCTGCTCATCGCCGCCGAGGCGGGCGTCGAGTGCCACCACGCCCCTCTGCATTCGGGCGGGACTGATCGGCTCGGCGGAGGGAGCTTTCTGGGCGGGAACGGTTTTCGGCGCCGATGCGGAGGGCTGCAGGTAAAAAAGCGTCGCGAGGGCAAAAACGAGCCCCCACCCCGACAGACGCAACAAAACCCGACCCATGACGCAACACCGCAACCCGTCTCGGCTTTTGATTACCGCGCCATGGTTAAGGGTAGGTTGCGATCGAGCCGCTGCTATAAAGTGCGCGCATGAGCGCGCCGTCGCCCATTACCTTTGTCCTCGTCCATGGCGCCTGGCACGGCGGCTGGTGCTGGCGCTTCGTCGCCGACAGGCTGAAAGCCGGCGGCGGGCGGGTGTTCACGCCCACGCTCACTGGCCTCGGCGAACGGGCGCATCTTCTCGACAAGACGGTGAATCTTTCGACCCATGTTGAGGATATTTGCCGGCTTATCCGCGCCGAGGATCTCTCCGGCATCGTACTCGTCGGCCACTCCTATGGCGGCATGGTCGTCTCGGGCGTCGCCGACCGAATACCCGAGCGGATCCGCGCGCTCGTCATCCTCGACGGCTTCGTGCCCACGGACGGCAAAGCGATGAGCGACTATTGGCCCGCCTCGCTCAGGGCCGAGTGGGACGAAAAAGCCGCGGCCAGCGGCGGCCTCTCGGTTCCGCCGATTTCGGCGGAGAGTTTCGGCGTGAACGAGCGGCTGCGCGATTGGGTTAACGGCCATTGCGTTCCACATCCCTATGCGAGCTTCAACGAGAAAATCCGCCTGACCGGCGGGCGCGAGCGGGTTCCGAACAAGGTCTATATCCGTGCCGCCAAATTGCGCTCCAAAGCCTTCGACGGGTTCCTGAAGGAGGCAGAGGCGGACAAGGGCTGGAGAGCGATTACGCTCGATTGCGGCCACGAGGTCATGGTCGATGCCCCGGAACTCCTGGCCGATACGCTGGTGAGCGTGGGGTAAATTGTGGCACCGAAGCGCTTTTTAGGCCTTCCAGCCTTGCAAATCTCGATTCCGAGTCCTAATAAGAGTTAGCTTGTGGTTCGCGCCGGATTCGTTCCGGCAATCCGCGAGGGCGCACGCAGCGCCGATGTTGAAGACCGACATCGGAACGCGCGGCCCCGGATCAGCGCCATGAGCCGGACGGCGATATTTCCGTCCGCAATAAGGTCGAGGACATGGGCGCGATGACGCTGCCGGTCGAACTTTTAAGCAAGAACCTTTCGACCGACATTCTCCTTTGCATTCGTGACGGCGCTTTCCGCGCCGCTCCTCGTCTTTTCATCCAGCCCAACCAGCGTGCCCTTTGCTCCGAGCGCGCGGTCATGCGTGGCGCCGTAATAGCGCGCCGCGCCGAGAGATCATCATGCCCAATAAAATGCTCATCGACGCCTCCCACCCCGAGGAAACGCGGGTGGTCGTGGTGCGCGGCAATCGCGTCGAGGAATTCGACTTCGAGGCCGCGAACCGGCGGCAACTACGCGGGAATATCTATCTAGCCAAGGTCACCCGCGTCGAGCCTTCGCTGCAAGCCTGCTTCGTCGAATACGGCGGCAACCGCCACGGCTTTCTCGCCTTCGGCGAAATCCATCCCGACTATTATCAAATTCCGGTTGCCGACCGGCAGGCGCTGATCGAGGAAGACGAGCGCGCCGCGCGCGAATCCGAGGAACGGCGCAATCGCCAGCAGGCAAGACGGGTACGAGAAGAAACGATTTCCGAACCCTCGCGCGAGACGGAAGTTCCGTCCGAGCCGCATGCGAGCGCGGAAAGCGATGCGCCGCATCTGGAAGAAGTTCCGCATGACGAGGAGGCGCCGGAAGAAATAGGCGCCGCGCCCGAGCACGAACAAGAGCCTCATGCGGAGAGCGAAGCGATCGGAAGCGAGTCCGGTGGCGCCGCCGAGGCGTCCGAGGCGCCGGCCAGCCACGAACACGAAGAGGGCCACCACGACGAGCCGCACGAGGAAGAAGCCGTCGAGCAGGTCGGCGGCGGCGCGCTCGAGGAAGTGCCCGAGCGGCAGCCGCGCCGTCACCGGCGCTACAAAATCCAGGAAGTCATCAAGCGCCGGCAGGTGATGCTGGTGCAGGTGGTGAAGGAGGAGCGTGGCACCAAGGGCGCAGCGCTCACGACGTATCTGTCGCTCGCCGGCCGCTATTGCGTCTTGATGCCGAACACCTCGCGCGGCGGCGGCATCTCGCGCAAGATCACGAGCACGCAGGACCGCCAGCGGTTGAAGGAACTGGTGGAAGATCTCGAAGTGCCCGAAGGCATGGGCGTGATCCTGCGCACCGCGGGTGCGGCACGCACCAAGGCCGAGATCAAACGCGATTTCGAATATCTCCTGCGGTTATGGGAAACCGTACGCGAAACGACGCTGAAATCGCAGGCTGCCGCCCTCGTTTACGAGGAAGGCTCGCTGACCAAGCGCGCGATCCGCGATCTCTACAACAAGGACATCGACGAAGTCGTCGTCGCCGGCGCGGAGGGCTATCACGAAGCCTCGGATTTCATGCGCACGCTGATGCCGACCCACACCGGCAACATTCACCTCTATCAGGAGCCGCAGCCGATTTTCGTGCGCTACGGCATCGAGCACCAACTCGATGCGATGTTCTCGCCGACGGTGCAATTGAAGTCCGGCGGCTACATCGTGATGAACCCGACCGAGGCGCTGGTTTCGATCGACGTGAACTCCGGCCGCGCCACGCGCGAGCATCACATCGAGGACACGGCGCTGAAGACGAACATGGAGGCAGCAGAGGAAATCGCGCGCCAGCTTCGCCTGCGCGATCTCGCCGGCCTCATCGTCATCGACTTCATCGACATGGAGGAAAAGCGCAACAACCGGCACGTCGAGCGCAAGCTGAAGGACGCCCTCAAGAACGACCGCGCGCGCATCCAGGTCGGGCGCATTTCGCATTTCGGGTTGATGGAAATGTCGCGCCAGCGCATCCGCACCGGCGTGCTCGAATCCTCGACCGAAATCTGCTCGGCCTGCGGCGGCACCGGGCATATACGCTCCGTGTCGTCGGTCGCCTTGCAGCTCTTGCGCGCGATCGAGGATCAATTGTTGAAGAGCGTGTCGCACGACCTCGTGGCGCGCGCGCGGCCCGACATCGCGCTTTATGTGCTCAACAACAAACGCGGGCATTTGCGCGGGCTGGAGGAACATTTCGGCGCCGCCATCCTGATCCAGTCGGACGATGGACTGGCGGGACAACAATATTTCGCAATCGAGCGTGGCGCGCTCACGCGGGCGCGCCCGGCGCCGGTTCCGCACCGGACCGTGCCGGATTCGATCGCGCCCGAACTCGTGGAAGAGCCCGCGGACGAAGAAGAGAGCGCCGCACCCGGCGAGGAGTTGGAGGAAACGCGCGGTCCTGTCACAACCGAGGACGAAGGTGGCAAGCGCAGACGCCGCCGCGGGCGGCGAGGTCGCGGCGGCCGCGGCCAGCCGCGTGAAGGCGCACCGGCGCAGAACTTCAACAGCGAAAGCGCGCCCGAAGTCTTCGCCGAAACCGAGGGCTTCGTTCCTCCGCCGCAATCGGATGAGGCGGCGGGCGGCCATGAGCCGCGCGAACGCGATGACGGCGAGCCGCGCGGCGAAGACGGCGAGCGGAAGCGCCGCCGGCGCGGCCGGCGCGGCGGGCGGCGCAATCGGCGCGAGCGTTTCGGGCAGCAGCCGGGGGAGCCCGGCGAAGGGGCCCCACGCGAGAGCACGGGACAAGAGCCCGCGCCGCATTTCTCGGCCGAGAGTTTCGAGCAGCCGACGCATTTCGAGCCGGAAGCCCCGCGTTTCGAGCCGGCGGCAGCCCAACCCGCTCCCGCCCGTGAAGAAGCGCCGCGGCGCCGCTCCACCGTGCGCGAGCCCGCGCCCGTCGTAAGTGGCGATGAAATGGGCGGCTCGGCGATGCCGGCAGCGCCTGCGCCGCGATCGGAACCCGCGCACCAGCCGCGTGGCGAGGAAAATGACTCGGATCCGAACCGCCCGCGCCGTTCGGGCTGGTGGTCAAAGGGATAATTCGCAAGCGAGCGCGCACGATCCGCATCGTGTGCGCCGCCTTTACTTCAGCCAGCGCGCGATCCGCGTCACCGCCTCGTGCATGTCCTCGCGCGAGCCCGCATAACAAAGGCGGATGAATTGCTTGCCGCGCACCGGGTCGAAATCGACGCCGGGCGTCGCCGCCACATGCGTCTCCTCCAGCATCTTCTTCGCGAAGGCGAAGCTGTCGTCGGAGAAACGCGAGACGTCGGCATATAAATAAAACGCGCCGTCGGCGGGTAGAAATCGGTCAAGCCCGGCCTTCGGCAGGCCTTCGATCAAGATTTTCCGGTTCTCCACATAGCCGCGCTTCACGGCTTCCATTTCAGCGCGCCCCTCGAAGGCGGCCTCCGCCGCGACTTGGCTTAGCGTCGGCACCGAGATCGCGAGATTTTGCTGTAGCCGCTCGACCGCACGCAGGAGCGCGTTGGGCACCACCATCCATCCCACGCGCCAGCCAGTCATGCAAAAATACTTCGAAAAGGAATTGATGACGACCGCCTCGACCGACAATTTGGCCGCGGTCTCGGCGGCGAATGCGTAATCGAGGCCGTGATAAATCTCGTCGGAGATGAATTTGATGCCGGCCGCTTCGCATGCGCGCACGAGGGCCGCGAGGTGGGCCGCGTCCAGCATTGTGCCGGTCGGATTGGCGGGGCTCGCGGCGAGCACTCCGGCGAGCGGCTTCTGCCGGTGCGCCGTCATCAGCGCCTCGACCGTGAGCGCCCAGCGCGTCGCGGCGGAGATCGGTATTGGCACCGGCTCGCAGCCGAGCGCGGTCAGGATATGGCGGTAGGGCGGATAGCCGGGCTCGGCGACCGCGACGCGATCGCCCGGCTCGAATAGCGCGAGAAAAGCCAGAATGAAGCCTGCCGACGATCCCGTCGTCACCACGATGCGGGCGGGATCGACGCGCGCGCCGTAGCGCTCGGCATAATGGCGGGAAATGCGCGCACGCAAGGAAGGGATGCCCAGCGCCTCGGTATAGCCGATGCGGCCTCCTTCGAGCGCGGCCTTGGCCGCCGCGATCGCCGTCGAGGGCGCGGGTGCCGCGGGCTGGCCCACCTCCATGTGCACCACCCGGCCGCCCGCCTCCTCGATGCGCGCCGCCGCCGCCATCACGTCCATCACCATGAAAGGCGGCACGTCGCTACGGCGGGAGGGCGAGAGCCACGCCTTGGCGGCGGAGGCCGCGGCGGGTTTCAAAGGTTGCGCTTTATTCATTTTCATTATTGGTTTTCTTCATTATTGGTTTTCGCGGCGGCCACGCCCCTTTGCTGCCGTATTCCTCGCGCTTTTTCGCGTCGCGGCCCCGTTCATCGCTTCGTGATCGGGGTCGCGTTGACCCTGTTATCGCCCACCCCTAGCTTGCCCTGCCAGGGTCGGCGATCCCTGACAAACGCGGGCCCAAGTCTCATGCGCCGGAACCGAAGAGCTAGCAGGCCGGGCCGCGCGAGAAAAGTGCGCGCCGTCGACGGAGGGCGAGCCCTATGGCGGCACGCCCTCTCGCTCTTCATGGGTGCCGCGTTCTTCCTCGGCCAGTTTCCCGGCGCGAGCCGCGTCGCGCTCGCCCAAGGGGCGATGCCGAGCGTCATCCGCGACGCCGAGATCGAGGAATTGCTCCGTGAATACACGCGGCCGGTGTTGAAGGCCGCCGGACTTGCAGGGCAAAACGTCCAGATCGTGATCCTCAACGACCGCGCCTTCAATGCCTTCGTCGCCGACGGCCGCCGCATCTTCGTCTTCGTCGGTGCGCTTACCGACTCGACGACGCCGAACCAGATCATCGGCGTGCTTGCGCACGAGAGCGGGCATATCGCCGGCGGTCATCTCGCGCGCATGCGCGAGCAACTCGCAACCGCGCAGACGGCGGCGATCATCGCCATGATTCTTTCGGCCGGCGCCGTGGTGGCGGGCTCGCAATCGCGCGACAGTTCGATGGCGCAGGCGGCGCCCGGCCTCGTGATGGCGCCGCAAGAAACGATCCGCCGCACGCTCCTCGCCTATGCGCGCGGGCAGGAGGAAATGGCCGACCGCGCCGGTGTGAAGTTCCTGACCATGACCGGCCAATCGCCCAAGGGCATGCTCGATACCTTCGAGCGCTTCGCCAACGATACCTTGTTCATCTCGCGCACGATGGATCCCTATCTGCAGACCCATCCGATGCCGCGCGAACGCATCGCGTCGCTGCAGGCGCTGGCGCAGGAAAGCCCCTACTTCAACAAGCTCGACTCGCCGGAGTTGCAGGCGCGCCACGACATGATGCGCGCAAAGCTCTACGGTTTCACCGACCGGCTCGACTCGACCCTGCGGCGCTATCCGACGTCGAACAATTCGCTGCCCGCGCGCTATGCCCGCGCCATCGCTTATTATCGCTTCGGCAATCCGCGCGAGGCGCTCGCCAATATCGATTCCCTGATCGCGTCGCAGCCGAACAATCCATACTTTTACGAGTTGAAAGGACAAGCGCTGTTAGAGGGGGGAAAGGCGCGCGAGGCGATCGCGCCGCTCCGCCAAGCGGTGCAGCTGTCGAACCACAACGCGCTGATCCAGATGCTCTTGGGCCAGGCGCTCGTGCAATCGGGCGACCGCACGCTCGCCGATCAGGCCATTCCCGAACTTCGCGTCGCCTTGCAGAAGGAGCCCGAGGCCGCCATGGGCTATCGCGTGCTGGCGATGGCCTTTAGCCAGAAGGGCGACCAGCCCAACGCCGATCTTTCCTCGGCGCAGGCTTCCTTCAACGAGGGCGACTTCAAGACCGCGCGGCAACTCGCCGCGCGCGCGCAACGTGCTTTTCCCAACGGCTCGCCCGGCTGGCTTAAGGCCGACGATATCGTTAACTTCAAGCCGCCGAAGCTTAGCCAGAACTGAACTTCGCTTCAGGAGAACTCTCGATGCCCGCTTACCGCTTCCCCTTGCGTTCCGCCGCTGCTGTTGCCGCGTCCGGATTTCTATTTTTGGCGGCGCCCGCCGGCGCGCTCACCGACAAGGACCGCCCCGAGATCGAGGCGATCGTCAAAGACTATCTCCTAAAAAATCCGGAGATATTGCGCGAAGCGCTCGACGTGCTCGAAAAACGCCAGTCGCAGGAAGAGCAGAACAAGCAGCGGCAGGTGATTTCTTCAAACGCCAAGCTCATCTTCGACTCGCCGCGCGGCCCCGTATTCGGCAACCCGCAGGGCGACGTCACCCTCGTCGAGTTCTTCGATTATAATTGCGGCTACTGCAAACGCGCGATGCAGGATGTGATGCAGCTCACCAAGGACGACCCCAAGCTGAAGGTGGCGTTCAAGGAATTTCCGGTGCTGGGACCCGGTTCGATCGAGGCGGCGAAGGTCGCGGTCGCCGTGCGCATGCAGGATAAGGGCGGCAAATATGTCGAGTTCCACCGCCGGCTGTTAGGCGGACGTGGCGAGGCCAATAAGGAGCGCGCGCTCGCGGCCGCCAAGGATGCGGGCTTCGACATGGCGCGGATCGACAAGGATCTGCAGAGCCCGGAGATCGCCGACACGCTGAAGGAAAGCGCGCAACTCGCCGAGTTATTGGGCCTGAACGGCACGCCGACCTTCGTGATCGCGGACGAACTCGTTGTCGGCGCCCAGGGCTACGATACGCTCAAGAGCAAAATCGACGCGGCGCGCAAATGCGGCAAGGCAACATGCTGAAGCCGCTCTGAAAAACCGCGAATAGGCGTTAATCGCAATCGCGAAGACCGGGGCGGAGAGGCTTTCCCTCCGCACCTCGTCTTTCTATAAGGGACGGGCTCGCTGGCCATTCCGGGCGGCGCTCACCGATTCCTAGTCCCTCATGCCTGGCACGATCTACGTCATCAACGGGCCGAATCTGAACCTGCTCGGTACGCGCGAGCCCGAGACATATGGGCGCGCGACGCTTGCCGACATCGAGAAGCTATGCGCCGAGACCGCAAAACGGCACGGCTACGCGATCGAGTTCCGCCAGTCCAACCGCGAGGGCGAACTCGTCGATTGGATTCAGGAGGCGGGGAAAAACAAGGCGGCGGGCATCGTCATCAACCCCGCAGGCTACACCTCGACCTCGATCGCGATCCTCGATGCGCTGCTTGCCGTGAAGGTGCCAGCCGTGGAGGTTCACATTAGCAACATCCACGCGCGTGAAAGCTTCCGGCACCACTCCTATATCTCCAAAGCCGCCCGCGCCGTGATCTGCGGTTTCGGCGCGGAGGGCTACGCGCTCGCGATCGAGGGGCTGGCGGCACTCTTGGGCAAGAAGTAACGAGGCGCGGGATTTATGTTCAAGCGTAAGATCGAAGTCGACCCCGAACTCGTGCGCGAATTGTCGCGATTGCTCGAGGAGAACAAGCTCACCGAAATCGAGGTGCAGAAGGGCGACCAGCGCGTGCGTGTCTCGCGCGGCGGCAACGTGCATCATGTAGCGGCGGCACAGGCGCCGGCGGTGACCGCGGTGAAGCCCGCCGACGCCGCCGAGCACCCCGGGACGGTCACATCGCCGATGGTCGGCACCGTCTATCGTTCGCCGCAGCCGGGGGCGAAGCCCTTCGTCGAGGAAGGCGCGCAGGTGCGCGAGGGTGAGACGTTGCTCATCATCGAGGCGATGAAGACCATGAACGCGATCTCGGCGCCGCGCGCGGGCACGGTCACGAAGGTTATGATCGAAGACGGACAGCCGGTGGAATTCGGCGAGCCGCTTTTGATCATCGAATAGCGATCTTTGAAGGAAACGCTTTGTTCGATAAAATCCTGATCGCGAACCGGGGCGAAATCGCGCTGCGCATCCTGCGCGCCTGCAAGGAGCTCGGGATCGCGACGGTGGCGGTGCACTCGACCGCCGACTCCGACGCGATGCATGTGCGGCTCGCCGACGAGAGCGTGTGCATCGGCCCGCCGCCGGCGCGCGAAAGCTATCTCAATATTCCGGCGCTCCTCGCCGCCTGCGAGATAACCGGCGCCGACGCGGTGCATCCGGGCTACGGCTTCCTCGCCGAAAACGCACGCTTCGCCGAAATCCTCGCCGAGCACAAAATCAGCTTCATCGGTCCGTCGCCGAAGCACATCCGGCTGATGGGCGACAAGATCGAGGCCAAACGCACGGCGAAGAAGCTCGGCATCCCGGTGGTGCCGGGCTCGGACGGCGGCATTACCTCGGACGAAGAAGCGCTGCGATTCGCGCGTGCCATCGGCTTTCCCGTTCTAGTCAAGGCCGCGGCCGGCGGCGGCGGGCGCGGCATGAAGGTGGCGCGCTCGGAAGCCGATCTTTCCGAGGCGCTTTCGACGGCACGGAGCGAGGCGAAGTCCGCCTTCGGCGATGACGCCGTGTATCTTGAGAAATATCTCTCGACGCCCCGCCATATCGAAATTCAAGTGCTCGGCGACGGCAAAGGCGGCGCCGTGCATCTCGGCGAGCGCGACTGCTCGCTGCAACGCCGGCATCAGAAAGTACTCGAGGAGAGCCCCTCGCCCGCGCTCAATGCCGAACAGCGCGCCAAGATCGGCGACATCGTCGCCAACGCCATGCGCGAGCTGAAATATCTCGGCGTCGGCACCGTCGAGTTCCTGTACGAGAACGGCGAGTTCTACTTCATCGAGATGAACACGCGCATCCAGGTCGAGCATCCGGTGACCGAAATGATCACCGGCATCGATCTCGTCAACGAGCAGATCAGAATCGCCGCCGGCGGCGCGATCGGATTCACGCAAAAAGACATCACATTTCAGGGCCACGCCATCGAATGCCGGATCAACGCGGAAAATCCCGCGACCTTCCGCCCCTCGCCCGGGCGCATCAATCATTATCATCCGCCGGGCGGCCTCGGCGTCCGCGTCGATTCTGCCGTTTACCAGGGCTACACGATCCCGCCCTATTACGACTCGCTCGTCGGCAAGCTGATCGTGCACGGCCGGAACCGCAACGAGTGCCTGATGCGGATCCGCCGCGCCCTCGACGAATATGTAGTGGATGGCATCGAGACCACGATCCCGCTGTTCCGCACGCTCGTGCGCAATCCCGACATCGCCGACGGAAACTATAACATCCACTGGCTCGAGCATTTCCTGGCCGAAGGCGGCTTGAGCGGCTGAGGCTTTTCCCCGCCGGCCGATCCCGAGATTGCAGGCGCGCGGCCTTCTCGGGCAAGAAGGCACCCCGGACGTTCGAACATGACTCAGGAAAGGCGCAAGGCCAGACGGCGCGTGCTCGGCTATGGCGCCTCGGTCGTCTCCCTCGACGGCGAGCTGAAGCGCGATTGCGTCATCGACGACATTTCGGCCTCGGGCGCGAAGCTCAGGATCGAGGCGCCGAAGGAACTGCCGGAAGAATTCGTCCTCTTGTTGTCAGCGCGGGGCGATGCCAAACGCCGCTGCAAGATCACCTGGCGCCGTGCGCAGGAGGTCGGCGTACGGTTTCGAAACGGCTGAAGGCCCTATTCATTATCGCCGCGGCGCGAAATATACTTCCCGCCATGACTCGCCCCGCCGAATCCTTCGTCGAAATCACCCCCGAGGTACTGCTCAAGGCCTATGCCTGCGGCATTTTTCCGATGGCGGAGAGCGCCGAGGATCCCAGCCTCTACTGGATCGAGCCCGAGCAGCGCGGCGTCATCCCGCTCGGCGGCTTTCACATCCCGCGGCGGCTCGCGCGCACCGTGCGCTCCGACCGCTTCGAGATCGCGATTGACCGCGACTTCGAGGCGGTGATCGACGCCTGTGCCGCGCCCGCGCCCGGACGCGGGAAGACCTGGATCAACAGGCGCATCCGCCGTCTTTACGGCGAACTTTTCCGCCGCGGGCATTGCCACACCGTCGAGGCTTGGCGCGAGGGGAGGCTCGTAGGCGGGCTTTACGGCGTGTCGATCGGGCGCGCGTTTTTCGGCGAGAGCATGTTTCACTTCGAGCGCGACGCTTCGAAGGTGGCGCTCGTTCACCTCATCGCGCGCCTTAAGCTCGGCGGCTATTGCTTGCTGGATGCCCAGTTCCTGACCAAGCACCTCGAAGGCTTCGGCGCCGTCGAGGTCATGCGCGAAGAATATCACCTGCTGCTGGAAGCCGCGGTCGAAGGCGAGGCGGATTTCTATTTTTTCCCGCCGGACGCCGCCATCGCGGGCGGCGTCGTTTTGCAGTCGGTCACCCAGACGTCGTAGATCGGGTGCTCGACCCCGTGCAGACCCGGCGAGTTCGCGAACATCCAGCCGGTGAAAATGCGCTTGATGTCGCCCTGCAATGTGATCTCGTCGACGTCGACGAAGCTCGTGGTGTTCTGGATTTCGGTCGCCGCGCGCGTGTAGCAGACGTGCGGCGTCACCTGCAGCGCACCGAACTGCACGGTTTCGTCCATCGCAACTTCGAAGTTGATGATACGGCCGGTGATCTTGTCGAGGCCGGAGAATACCGCGGTCGGATTCGAAATGCGGTGGATCGGCTCCTGCTGCACCGGCACTTCGGCGGCCTCCGGCTGGCCCGGCTGATCGGCCGGCGGGGGCGGCAGCTTGGCGGCTTTCTGCTTGGCCTTTTGCGCCGGCTGCGGCGGCGCGTTCGGATCGGGAATGGTGGCGGTTCCGGGCACGCCTTTTTGCGCCGGCATCCGCTGCTGACCCTGCTGCGGCAAGGCTTGTTGCGGCAAGGCTTGGCCGCCGCCGGGCGGCGGATAGGGCTGCCCCGCGCCGGGCGGTGGCGGCAGCGGCGCCGATTGAACGCCGCCCTGCGACGGCGGATATTGCGGCGGCCCTTGCCGTGGATATGGCTGCGAAGGCGGCGGGTACTGCTGCGACGGCGGGTATTGTTGCGGATATTGTTGCGGCGGCGGCTGATTGTCGGGCCCGGTATCGACGTCGCGCGGCGGCCGCGGCGGATAGTACTGCGCGGCGGCCGGAATCGGGGCCACCGTCGCGGCAAGAACCAGGAGCGTCAGGAGTGTGCGAAATTGCATGGATTGATGGCGAGGCGGCCGGTGCATCGCCCGCCAAGGGCTCGTTATCACGCAAAATACGGCGTTGAAAGGGCGCAAAAGGTGAGGCGCGCGTCCCGGCTTGGCCAAGCGAACCAAATATGCCCAAATTCGGCTGTATCGCTCATCTGCGCCGAGGGTCAGCCCGTCTAAAATGATCAACCCGCTCTTATCCCGCCGCCGCTTCCTTGCCGGTGCCGCCGCCGCGCTCACCGCGTCCGGCGCGCGTGCGCAGGAATCGATGTTCGGCGTCCAGATCGAGCCCAATGTCGGCTACGGCGTCGAATCGGACGAAGGCATCGATCCGGCCGAGTGGTATGTCGGCCAAATTCCCGACGGACGATTCTACATCCGGCGGGTTAATTTCGAAAAGCTCGATCCGGACTATCGCCGCCAGCTGGTGCGCGTTGACTTCGACGAGACGCCGGGAACGATCGTGATCGATCCCGTGCAGCACTTTCTTTATTCGGTGCGCGAAGGGCGAACGGCTATACGCTACGGCGTCGGCACGGGGCGCGATGGTTTTGGCTGGAACGGCCGCGCCCAGATAGCGCGCAAGGCCGAGTGGCCGGACTGGCATCCACCAAAGGAAATGATCTTGCGCCAGCCGGAGCTGCCGGAAGTGATGCCGGGGGGTCCCGACAATCCGTTGGGTGCGCGCGCCATGTATCTTTACGACGGCAATCGCGACACGCTATTCCGCATCCACGGCACCAAGGAGCCGTGGACCATCGGCACCAACGTGTCGTCAGGCTGCATCCGCATGTTGAACGAGGAAGTGGCCGATCTTTATCTGCGCACGCCCGTCGGAACGCGCGTAGTGGTGCTCGGCTAAAGGACGGCCACGCGACCGGCTTCGTGACCGCCCTTGGAATGGCGCAATTCGGAACCAGATAGGTGAAAGTGCGTTAGGTATTGCCGCGGCGAGGCGCCGCAAGCGAGTCCGAACCCCTTGAACCAGAAGTTTTCCCGCCGCCGCTTTCTTACGGCCGCCGCGGCGCTGATCGCGGCGCCCGCGGTCGCGCGCGCACAGGGCTATCCCAACTATCCGCCGCAGGCCCCCTATCCGGGGCCGCAGCCCTATCCCGGCCAACCCTATCCGCCGGGTGGAGGCGTTCAATCAGCGCCGCTGCCGCCACCACCCGGCGCGGGGCAGCCCTATCCGCAGCCCGGCTATCCGGGCGAGCGCGCAATGCCGCCGGGACAAGTTGGCCCGGGCGGCCCACCGCCACCCGGCTATGGCCAGCAACCCGGATACGGCCAGCAACCCGGATACGGCCAGCAGCCTGGGTATGGCCAGCAACCGGGAAGCAGCCAACACGCGGACCCGCAGCCGGAGGAAGGTGAGGCTTCGGAGTGGTACGTCAATTCCTCGATTCCCGACGGGCGCTTTCAAATCCGGCGGGTGAACATTGACAAGATCGATCCCGAATTCCGCCGGCAGCTCGTGAACTTCACGCATCACGAGCAGCCGGGCACGATCGTGATCGATCCGCGCCAGCATTTTCTCTACCTCTTGCGCGAAGGAAACACCGCCATCCGGTACGGCGTCGGTACCGGGCGCGAGGGCTTCGCCTGGCAGGGGGCTGCCACCGTCGGCCGTAAGGCCGAATGGCCTGACTGGCACCCGCCGAAGGAAATGATCTTGCGCCAGCCGGAGCTGCCGGAAGTCATGCCGGGCGGCCCCGACAATCCGTTGGGTGCGCGTGCCATGTATCTTTTCGATGGCAAACGCGACACATTGTTTCGCATTCACGGCACGCGCGAGCCTTGGACCATCGGGAAAAACGTTTCCTCGGGTTGCATCCGTCTGTTGAACGAGGAAGTGGCCGATCTTTACTTGCGCACGCCGGTCGGCACTCGCGTGGTTGTGATGTGACGAGCATCGCTACGCTCGCCTTGATGGAATAAGAACCAATCGGGCGGGTTAGGCGTTGTGAGGATGCGGGAGGCAATGATGAAGGCAGCCATTCTGTCCGGAACGATGCTTGCATTGTGCGTTGCCACGTCGGGCTCGGCGGCACCCCGCGCCAATGAACGCTACTGCATCGAAATGGCCGAACAAGGCGGCCCGGGCGGCCCGCCGCAATGCATGTACGAAACCCTCGCGCAATGCGTCGCCTCGAAAACCGCGCCGAACGATCGCTGCATGCTCAATCCGTGGCTCGAGGCCCGCGAAAGAAACGGCCGCTGAGGAGGCGAAGGAGCGATGAAAAAAATCTTCGCAATCGCAAGCGCGGCGATGCTTTCATTCGCGGCTCTTTGCGCGGCAAACGCGGCGGAGCCAAGAAAGAACGAGCGCTATTGCATCGAAATGTCCGAGGAGGAAAGCGTCTCCGGCCTGCAATGCAACTTCGAAACGCTCGCCCAATGCATCGCCTCGAAGACGACGCCCGGCGATCAATGCAGCCTCAATCCGATCCTCGCCTTCCGCGAACGGGATAAAGCTTCGACAAACTGGAGGACACGCCCATGAAAAACTTTGTGGTGATTGGAGCCATGGCGGCGACGTTGCTGACGGCAATAGCGGCAGAGGCGCGGCCCGTGCGGCCCTATGAGCGCTGGTGCCTGAATGTGAGCGAGGGGCGCGGCGGCGACGTTTTCAGGTGCCAATACGCGACCTATGGCCAATGCATGGCATCGCGCACCGCGAATGGCGAATGGTGCATGTTGAACCCAGAGCTTGGTAGCGAAGGCCCGCCCCGCTATTACCGCTAGCCGCGTCGCGGGCTAGGCGGTCTCAAGCGTGGGCTCGCAATCGACCGGGAAGTTCATGGAATTGGCGATGAAGCAAAGCCGATGCGCTTCGTGATGAAGCGTCCCGGCTTTTTGTTTGTCGCCCTTTAAGATGGTCACGCGCGGCCGCAGCACGGCGCGCTCGAACTTCCCGCCGATCGCCGCGTCCTCGATCATCGTGCCTTCGGCCTCGTCCACATAGCGCGTGACGACGATGCCGTTCTGTGAGCAAAGATGCAGATACCAAAGCATGTGGCAGGAAGAGAGTGCCGCGACCAGCAGAGCCTCGGGATTGTATTGCGTGGAGCCGTGAAAGGCCGAGGTCGCGACGATCTCCGGCTTGCCCTCGCTCTTGATCCGGTGCTCGCGCGAATAGGATTTGAAGCTCTCGGTGCCCCGGCCCCGCGCCCGCATCCCAATGCACGGATGCGCGACAAAGATGCCGCTTCGACATGGCGAATTTATTCGCCCGGCTTCCAGGCCTTGTAATCGCCGGTGGCGGCGGGGCGGCGGCCTGATTTCAGCGTCGAGCCCGAGGGCCGGTAGGCATTGGGCGTGCCGGTGAGATTGGGCCGGTGCGGTTTCTGCCACTCACGCGGCTTGTAGTCCTCTTCGGTCGGCGGCACGTCGACGGTGTGGTGAAGCCAGCCGTGCCAGGACGGCGGCACGCGCGAGGCTTCGGCGACGCCGTTATAGATCACCCAGCGCCGCTGAAAGCCGAAACCCGGATCGACCTTGCCGCCGCGCGTGCGGAAGTAGCGGTTACCGAATTCGTCCGCGCCGACGTACTCGCCATAGAGCCAGGTCCATAGCTGCGTGCCGAAGGTCTGGCCGTTCCACCAGGTGAAAAAACGGAGCAGGAACGTCTTCATGCGATTGCCTTAGAGCGTCGTGTCGGCCCTGTCCAGAAGGCCGGATCGCTATCCGGTGCGCGTCACGCCTGCATCGCGTGGATGTCTTCGGCGAAGATACTGACGCGCTCGCGAATGCGGCGGGTTTGATCGGCGACCTCGAGCGCGGCGTTGCCCAGGTCGCCGGCGGCGTGCGCGGTTCTGCCGGCGCGTGGCGTCGAGGTACCAAGTTTAGAAGAAGAAAACGGTTGTTGTCACGCTTGCCACAACTCCTGTGGTGCAAGTGCGGAATTTTGCGGCATCGTCACCTGCCAATGTGACACATGTGACAGAAGTGAAAGCCAAATTCGGAAATCGAGTGCCGAAAAAGATTCGTCTCCTAAAGCTGCATGAACGGCAAATCGGTATCGCCCGGCTTCGCGCCGCTTTGCGTGAGCATGCAATGCACCTGGCCGCGGTGGTGGGTCTGGTGATTGAACATGTGGGTGACCAGCAACCATTTGGCCGCCTTGATCTCGCGCCCGGCCGCGCCCGAAAAATAAGTCAGATCGTCTTCGAGCCAGTTCGGTTCGATGCCAGCAGCCCACTCTATGATGACCCGATCGAAGGCGGCGCGCTCGCGCTTCAAGTCTTCCCAAACCGGATGGCGGCTGACCGAGCCCTTGATTCCGCCCTCGGGCTTTGGCATGCCGGCGAAGCGGCTCATCCAGATCTGGTCGCCCCATAGAAGATGATCGAGCGTCCCGTGGATCGAGCCGAAGAAGGCGCCGCGCTCGCGCCTGCGCTCGTCGTCACTAAGCTTGTCGGCGGCGCCGTAGAGGTTGGCGTTCTGCCATTCATTGTAGCGCGACATCAGCTGAACGTAGGGTTTATCGATCACGCTTGCCCTCCCGCGGAAGCCGTTGATATCGCATTCCTTCGCGCCTTCCTCAAATGCGGTCGCCGCATGCGCCGCATGCCACGGTGACAGGGCGCGCGCCCTCACCTAGAACCGCCGAGGTTTCAAAGGGTGGGGCTTGGCCCGTTTGCTCGACGCACTCGACCGGCTGGTGCGCGCCACGATCGGCGCGGGGCAATGGCTTGTGCTGCCGGTGCTTTTGCTACTTTTCGCGCAGTGGCCGCTACGCGATTGGTTCCATGCCTATTCGCGCGAGGCGAACGATCTCGGGCAGATTTTTTTCGCAATCTACGTCGCGATCGCTTTAACGGCGGCGACGCGCGCGGGCACGCATCTCGCCGCCGATGCCTTGGCGCGAAGCTATTCGGCGCGGACGCGGCTTCTCATCGTGCGGCTCGGCGCACTCTTCGGACTTCTGCCGTGGGCGCTGTTCATGCTGATCGCGGCACGAAAGATCGTGTTCTGGTCGGTCATGCAACTCGAGCTCTTCCCCGACACGTTCAACCCCGGCTATTTCATCATCAAGATCGCGACGGCGCTCTTGGCGTTCCTGGTGATCGCGCAGGCGATCCTCGACATCGCGCGGCCGAAAATCCCCGGCGGCCATCCATGAGCGGCTTCGGCATCGTGCTCCTGTTGATGGTGGTCGTGGGTCTCGTGCTGACGGGCTTGCCCGCTGTCGCCGTTCTCGCCGGCGTCGCCGCCTTCGGCGCCGCGGTGGTGCCGCTCGTGAACAGCAGCAC
>PLBP01000013.1 GCA_003135415.1 Hyphomicrobiales bacterium | reverse complement strand
CTTCAGTGGGGGCGGATCAGTTGGAGAAGCGACCAAAGATTGTGAAATTGATTGAACAGCCGGGCCGAATCTTGGCTCTCACCGATGTGCAATGTGATGCCCTGCTGGCGGCGAGCGTTGCCAATGACGACCCATACTGCGGGCTGTTCGTCGCCTTCGGGCTCAATACGGCGATGCGCCACAGCGAGATATTAAACGCCCGATTTGACCAGCTGGATCTGAAGACTAGGCGGCTTTTTGTGCCACACGCAAAGAGCGGCCGACGGGAACAGCCCATAACGCCGGAGCTTGCTGAAATCCTGCGCGATGAAATGGCTCGTCGAAAGGATCGTGCCGGGTGGATTTTCCCATCCCCTCGCGCCAACGCGAGCTTGACGGGCCACAGGCACCGTATGGGTAAGCCTTTCCGCGAGGCCGTGCGTCGCGCAGGTCTCGATCCTGTTCTCGTGACGCCGCACGTCATGCGTCACACCGCCATCACCAAGCTCGTCCAATCAGGTGCTGACCTGCCGACGATTCAGCGCATAAGCGGTCATAAAACGCTCACCATGGTGATGCGCTACACGCACGTCCACGGGCCGCATATTGATCAGGCAATCCGGGCGCTTGGCCGAGGCTTCCGAGAACCATCAGTGAACAAACTGCCCAAAACGGCTACACCAAAATTACACATGGCGCGGAAGAAGACTGACTGAACCGCACTTCTGTTCGCCTACTTATTTGCGATAGATGATAAGGGGTTGGGAACTGGTGCCCAGGGCTGGAATCGAACCAGCGACACCGTGATTTTCAGTCACGTGCTCTACCAACTGAGCTACCTGGGCGCCGGGCCCGATGGCGGGACCCTGTTGGCGCGAGGTTTATAGAAAGCCGTCGCTCGCCTGTCCAGAACAAGGCGCTTACCTAAATGCATCAATCTTCAGAGTGGGGTACATCGTCGCGTGGCTTTTCGCCATCCTCGTCGTCGTCCTCCTTGAGCGGAATCGCGTAGACGCCCGCGAGCCAGCGATGGAGGTCGACGTCGGCGCAGCGCTTGGAGCAGAACGGGCGAAATTCGTGGACTGCGGGCTTGCCGCAGATCGGGCAAGGGGGTGCCGGCGCGATCGAATGCTCGGGGGCTTTCGGAACGTCAGGCATATTTCAGGGTCACGCCGCCGTCGACGACGAGTTCGATGCCGGTGACATAGCGCGCCTCGTCGCTCGCAAGATACACCGCCGCCCACGCCACGTCCCAGGCATCGCCGCCGAAGCCCATCGGCACCTGCTTCGCGCGCACGCGCCACATTTCCTCGATGTCGCCGCCGGCATAGGATTGCGCGAGGCCCGCCGCCTTCTCCACCATCGGCGTTTGCATCAAGCCCGGCAGGATGGCGTTGACGCGGATTTTCTTCGCCGCATATTCCACGGCGGTCGTCCGCGTGAGGTGGCTGAGTGCCGCCTTGCTCGCATAATAGGTCGAGTACGGTACGCCGGTGTAGCGGATCGCCGCGATCGACGAGATGTTGATGATCGAGCCGCCACCGCCCTCCAGCATCAGCGGGATCGCATACTTCATAGAGAGAAAGGCGCTTTTCAGATTCACCGCCATCACGCGGTCCCATTCCTGCTCGGACACCTCGACGACGCCGCCGACTTCGGCGATGCCGACATTATTGTCGAGAATGTCGATGCGGTCATAGGCTTTGCTGCAGGCTGCAACCATGGCGGCAACTTCGGCGGCTTTGGTCACGTCGGCCGCATGCGCACGCGCCTCGCCACCCTCCTTCTTGATGAGGGCGGCTGTTTCCTCCGCCGCGGCGAGGTTTAGGTCGGCACAGAAAACTTTCGCGCCCTCGCGCGCAAATGCCACGGCCGTCGCCTTGCCGTTGCCCCAACCGGGACCGACGGAGCCGGCGCCGACGACGAGCGCGATTTTTCCTTTCAGCCGCTCAGGCATGTTTCTTCTCGCGCTGCGTGTCACGTTCGCGCAGTTCCGTCTTCAGGATCTTACCGTAATTGTTCTTCGGCAGCGCATCGACGAAGACATAATCCTTCGGCCGCTTGAAGCGCGCGATGCGCTCGAGACAAAGCGCATCGAGCTCCTTCGCATTCGCTTCGCCCACGACGTAGGCGACGACGACTTCGCCCCATTCGGCGTCGGGCCGTCCGATCACCGACACTTCGCGGATTTTCTCGTGCGCGAGCAAAATTTCCTCGACCTCGCGCGGATAGATGTTGGAGCCGCCGGAAATGATCATGTCCTTGGAGCGGTCCTTCAGCGTGAGATAGCCGTCGGTGTCGAAGACGCCGACATCGCCGGTATGCAGCCAGCCGTCTTTCAGCGCCGCCTCGCTCGCCTGCGGATTTTTCCAATAACCCGCCATCACCACATCGCCCTTGCACAGAATCTCGCCGAGCATACCCGCGGGCAGAGCGCGATCCTCGTGATCGGCGACTTTGACCTCGACGCAAGCATAGGGCCGGCCGGCAGAGCCGAGCTTTTCCGCCCAACGCGGATGATCGCGATCGGCGATTTCCTGCTTCCCGAGAAACGTGATCGTCATCGGGCTTTCGCCCTGACCGTAAATTTGCGCGAGACGATAGCCGAAGCGCTCGATCGCCTTCAGCGCGTCCTCGACATACATCGGCGCGCCGCCCCAGATCAGCGTGCGGATCGCGGCCGGATCGCAATCGGCTCCGCTCTCGACGAGGCGCTTGATCATGGTCGGCGCCGCGAACATCGAGGGCCGCGTCCAATGCGAAAACAGCGAGAAAATCTCGTCGGGCTCGAACGAGCCCGATTCCGGCACGACGTTCACGCCAAGACGGCCGACATGCGGAAGGGCGTAGAGCCCGGAGCCGTGGCTCAGCGGTGCCGCGTGTACGATCGCCTCGCCGGGTGCCACCGCGTCGACCTCGGCGGCGTAGGCGTAGCTCGCCCAGGTAAGATTGCGATGCGTGAGCATGGCGCCCTTGGGCTTGCCGGTCGTGCCGGAGGTATAGAAGAGCCAGGCGAGATCGCCGCCCGTGCGCGGCTCGACCGGCGCCGGATCGGCGGACAAGAGATTTTCATATTCACGGCTGCCGATGGTGGCGAGGCGTTCGAGACTCTTCGGCGCATGCGCGGCGACATCGCTTTCCAGATCCTTCGACGCAAAACAGATGCGCGCGCCCGAGTGTTCGAGAATGTAGCCGAGTTCGGCGCCATGCAGCTTGGCGTTGGCGGGCACCGCAGCTAACCCCGCGTGCCAGATGCCGAACAGCACGGCAAGATAATCGGGGTGGTTCTTGGCGGCGATCGCCACCCGGTCGCCCGGCTTGAGCCCTGCCTTCTGCAAGGCGCCCGCAATGCGCGCGGCACGAAGTGCCAGCGCGCCGTAATCCATCACCGCGTGCTTGCCGTAACCGATCGCCGGTGCCGCGGGATGCGACCGGCCCGCACGCTCCAACCACAGCGCGAGATTCATGCGCCCTCCGTCGGCATTCCGCGTCTCAGGGCGGATTGAGCCAGCCGAAGTGTACCGGATAACCTTCGCCCGCCAAAAGCGCGGTCGTCTCGTAGAGCGGCAGCCCCACCACGTTCGAATAGGAGCCGACGAGCTTGACGACGAAAGTGCCGGCGAGGCCCTGGATCGCATAGCCGCCCGCCTTGTTCCGCCACTCGCCCGAAGCAAGATAGCTTTCGATGTCCTGGTCCGAGAGCCGCTTGAAGCGGACGCGCGTCTCGACGAGCCGCGTCTTCACAGATTCGTTCGGGGTGACGAGGCAAACGCCCGAATAGACGCGGTGGGTGCGGCCCGACAACAGACGCAGGCAGGAGGCGGCCTCCTCCAAGAGTTCCGGCTTCGGCATGATGCGGCGGCCGACCGCCACCACCGTATCGGCGGCAAGAATAAAGGCGCCCTTCAAATCCTCGCGCGCGCGGATGCGTTCTTGCGCCTTCAGCGCCTTCTCGCGCGCGAGACGGACCGAGAGCGTGCGCGGCAGTTCGCCGCGCTCGGGTGTCTCATCGATCTCGGCGGGCTCCAACGAGTCGGGCTCCACCCCCGCTTGGTTGATCAGCGAGAGCCGCCGCGGCGAGCCGGAGGCGAGAACGAGTTTGGGCCGGCCCATCATTGGCGGATTTTCCTGAACTAGCGGCGTAGACGGCCGCGTTCCTCGTTGGAAGAGGTCAGCGATGCTGATCCTTGGCGAGATCGTAGGGCATCGATTAACCGAACCGAGCGCGAAAGGGAACTCCCGCCCCGGCGCCCTAAACAGAGCCTGCGGGACGCCAGGTGAAGCGCGTCTTGATGCATTTCAACAGCTCGTCGCGGACGGCGCGATAGGCTTCTAACCGCTGCTCGCGGTTTCCTTCGACGGCAGTAGGATCGGGGGTCGGCCAATACTCGACATCGAAGGGCAGCCGGCGGGTGAGATCGAGCGCCCTGTGATGCGCTTCCGGCGACAGACTCACGACGAGATCGAAATTGAGCCCTTCATACTCCTCGATTTCGTCGAGGGTCACGGATTTGTGCCGGGAGAGATCGATGCCGATCTCGTCCATCACCGCGGTGACGAAGGGATCCGTCTCCCCTTTCAATACGCCCGCCGAGGCCGCGTAAATCGAGCCGCCGAGAAGGTGCTTGGCAAGCGCGGCGGCGATCGGCGAGCGCACTTGATTATGCCCGCACAGAAACAAAACGGCCTGCGGCCTCTCCCGCGCCGCATCCGCCATCTTGCGCTCAGCCTTTCCAATGCAGCGCGCAGATCAGCGTGAAGAGCCGGCGCGCGGTATCGAAGTCGACGGCGACCTTGTCCTTCAGGCGCTCGATCAGAAGCTCGGAGCCCTCGTTGTGAAGGCCGCGGCGGCCCATGTCGATCGCCTCGATCTTTACGGGCGACTCGGTGCGGATTGCCGAATAATAGCTTTCGCACATGGTGAAATAATCTTTCACCACGCGCCGGAAGGGCGTGAGCGACAGAAAATGGGCGATGACCGGGTTGCCGTCCGCTGTCGTCACCTCAAAGACGAGCCGCCGGTCGGCGATCGCGATCTTCAGCGCGTAGGGCCCGCTGTCATCGTCGACGGGAGCGAAGCTGTTCTCTTCCAACAGATCGTAGATCGCGATCGCGCGCTCGTGCTCGACATCGGGATTGGCGCGGCCGATCGAGGCCTCATCAAGGGTCACGGAAACGAGGCGCTTGCCGGCGCTCATCGTCAATCGCGCTTCAGACGCATTTCGAGCGAACGGGCGTGCGCCTCCAACCCCTCGGCACGGCTGAGCGTGATCGCGGCGGGCGCGAGCTTCTCGAGTTGTGCCGGTCCACATTTCAGGATCGACGTGCGCTTCATGAAATCCAAGACGCTCAAACCCGAGGCGTAGCGCGCGGCGCGTGCGGTCGGCAGCACGTGGTTCGAGCCGCCGACATAGTCGCCGATCGCTTCGGGCGTGTGCGCGCCGATGAAGATCGCGCCGGCGTTGCGAATGCGGGTCGCGAGGCGGTCCGCGTCGGCCGCGATGATCTCGCAGTGCTCGGGCGCGAGGCGGTCGATGAGCACGAGTGCCTCCTTCATCTCGCGCACGAGGATAACGGCGCCGAAATCGCGCCAACTCTTGCCCGCGATCTTCGCCCGCGGCAGCGACTGCAATTGACGCTCGACCGCGCGCCCGACGGCCTCCGCGAGTTTCAAATCCGGCGTGACCAGGATCGACTGCGCCGCCGTGTCATGCTCGGCTTGCGCCAGAAGATCGGCAGCAATCCAGTCGGGATTGGCGCCCGAATCGGCGAGCACCAGCACTTCGGAGGGGCCGGCGATCGAATCGATTCCGACCTTGCCGAAGACGAGCCGCTTCGCCGCCGCCACATAGGCATTGCCGGGCCCGACGATCTTCGCGACCGGGGCGATCGTCTCGGTGCCGTAAGCGAGTGCGGCGATCGCCTGCGCGCCGCCGACCCGGTAAATCTCGCTCACGCCCGCGAGCCTGGCTGCGGCGAGCACCAGCGGCGAAAGCTTGCCGTCGGGCGCCGGCACCGCGATGACGAGCCGCTCAACGCCGGCGATTTTCGCCGGCAGCGCGTTCATCAAGACCGACGAGGGATAGGCCGCGGTGCCGCCCGGAACGTAGAGACCAACCGCCTCGATCGGCGTCCAACGGTGGCCGAGTTCGACGCCGAGAGCGTCGGTATAATGTAAATCTTCCAGCGGCTGGCGGCGGTGATGGGCATCGATCCGCTCCTTGGCGAATTCGAGCACGGAGCGGGTTTTTGCGTCGATCGAGGCGAAGGCCGCGTCGATTTCGGCCGGCAATACCTTGATGCCGGCCTTTTGAAGATCGACGCGGTCGAATTTCTTCGAAAGCTCGACGAGCGCGCGGTCGCCGTCTTTCGCCACGGCGGCGATGATTGCGCGCACGGCCGCTTCCACGTCGGAGGCCACCTCGCGCTTGGTGGCGAGGAAAGCGTCGAAACGAGCGGTAAAGTCCTTTTCTCTTGTATCGAGCCGGATTGGCATTCGAAGGCCTCACGCTTGGTCGTGGCGCGGGCGCTTCTGCGCCGGCCAGTGCGGGCCGATATCCGAAAGCGCCGCCTCCAGGCACTCGACTTCAAGCTTGATCGCGGTGTCTCCCGAGAAGAAGAGCGTGATGATTCCCGAAGGTGATTCCTTTTCCTCGAATTCGACGGCGAGAAGATTAACGATCGCATCGTGGGCGGCGAGATCGATGCCGCGGGTCTTCGCGGCGAGCACGCGCTCGAAATGAATGCCGGTGCGGCGGCGCACCGGAGGATTGCGTTCCGACCCGGCCCAATCGAAACGATTCAAGAGCATCGCAAAACGTTTCTCCTTCGGCAGATACGCAATATCGCCGACCTTGGCGATTGCGTCCTGCAGGTGCGCTGAGAGGACCGCGAGATCCTCGGGATCGAGCGCGACGAGTTTGAGAGCGGTTTGGTTGTCCGGCACCATCGGCGAGATACCTTTTCGCCCGCGCGGCATAGCGGCGCGGGACGGCCTTTGGCAAGCGCTTCTTGGAAACGCCTCAGCCGGCGACGCGCTCGATGGCGGCCCCGCACTGGGCGAGCTTTTGCTCCAGGCGCTCGAAGCCGCGGTCGAGATGATAGACGCGGTGGACCATCGTCTCGCCCTCGGAGGCCAAGCCCGCGATCACCAGCGAAACCGATGCCCGGAGATCGGTTGCCATTACCGGGGCGCCCTTTAGGCGCTCGACGCCTTCGATCGTCGCGGTATCGCCATTGAGATGAATGCGGGCCCCTAGACGCGCGAGTTCCTGAACGTGCATGAAGCGGTTCTCGAAGATGGTCTCGACGATTTTCGACGTGCCGCGCGCGCGCGTCATCAGCGCCATGAGCTGGGCCTGCAGGTCGGTCGGGAAGCCGGGGAAAGGCGCCGTTTCGACCTCAATCGGCGCGAGCCCGGTGCCGTCGCGTTTCACGCGGATACCTTCGTTGGTCACGCCGATTTCGGCGCCTGCTTGCTTGAGAATGTCGAGCGCCGATTGCAAAAGCTCCGGCCGCGCGCCGGCGAGAACCACGTCGCCGCCGGCCATCGCCACCGCGATGGCATAGGTGCCGGTCTCGATGCGATCGGGCAGCACCGCGTGGCGTGCGCCCCGCAATTTTTTCGCGCCTTGCACACGGACGGTCGCGGTGCCCGCGCCTTCGATCTGGGCGCCCATTTTTTCGAGGCAGGCGGCGACATCGGCGACTTCCGGCTCGCAAGCAGCATTCTCGATCAAGGTCTCGCCATAGGCGAGCGAAGCCGCCATCAGGGCGGTATGCGTCGCGCCGACCGAGACCTTGGGGAATGTAATGCGCGCACCCTTCAATCCGCGCGGCGCGCGCGCGAGCACATAGCCCTGCTCGATATCGATCTCGGCGCCGAGCGCGCGTAGCGCATCGAGATGAAAGTCAACGGGCCGCGTGCCGATCGCGCAGCCGCCCGGCATCGAGACCTTCGCCTCGCCCATGCGCGCGACCAAGGGGCCGATCACCCAGAAGCTCGCGCGCATTTTCGAAACAAGGTGATAGGGCGCCGTCGTGTCGACGATGTTTTTGGCGGAGAGCTGCAGCGTCTGGCCGGCATTCTCGTTGTCGCCGACGCGCTTGCCGCTCACCATGATGTCGACGCCGTGATTGCCGAGAATATGTTGCAGTTGGGCAACATCGGCGAGCCGCGGCACGTTATCGAGGACAAGCGTTTCCTCGGAGAGCAAGCTTGCGATCATCAAGGGGAGCGCCGCATTTTTCGCGCCGGAGATCGCAATCGACCCCCTTAGCGGCCTTCCGCCCAGAACCCGAATACGGTCCATCGATTCCCCTCGCGCGAAAAGGCGCGACCCACGCTGCTCTTTGTTTAACCGCCGAGCCAGGACGAAATAAAGGCGCAAAAGCTCATGGCTGCTTTGAATCTTCGTCTAATGGAACCCGCGCGCCGGGCATGGCAGGGCACGTTTCTTCGTCACGGTTGCGGGTCTGCGTTTTGCGGCGCTTGAGATTTTCGCGGAGCGCCTTCGCGAGCCGCTCGTTGCGGGCGCGATCTCTATCACTCGATGTCTTGGCGTTACCCTCTTCGCCCATCGGCTAGCGGTAGCCCCGCTTTCCCATGGCCGCAAGCCGCATTCCGGCTTGCGGGGTTTTGGTCCTCGTGGCACTTAAAGCGCCCGAAAAGGCCCCGCTTTGTTGGCGGCGGCTCGTTCAATTCCCGGCGCGCTGCCGTAGCTCAGTGGTAGAGCACTCCCTTGGTAAGGGAGAGGTCGTGTGTTCAATCCACACCGGCAGCACCATTTTTAATATACGAAAGTTTTGTGTGAATTGTGCGGCGTTCGGCCCTAAACAGCAGCCATTAGAGACGATTTGTCACGGGATAGCCGATTGACGTGCGGGGAGCATCTAAATTTTGTCTTCTGCAGCCGTTATCAAGTTTCTTCCGGTTCTTCGAGCGGTCAAAAACCCCCAGCCAGCGAGGATACGTCCATGCGCGCCTTCCGATTCATCATTGCGACCATCGCCGCCATCGCACTCGTCCACATCTCGGGCGGAGCGATGGCACAGGCCGTCAAGCAAATTCAACTCAGCGAAAAGCAAATCGAAAATTATATCGCCTCGCAGAAGGAAGTAGGGGCGATCATGCAAAACATTCAGGGCGATAAGCCCGATCCGAAGCTTCAGGCTCAGCTCGAAGCCGTCACCAAGAAATACGGTTTCGCGAATCTTGCCGAATTTGATGCGATATCCGAGAACATTTCGTTGCTGATGTCCTGCTTTGATCCGAAAACCAAGGCCTTCAGTGAGCCGAAGATCGCCCTGCAAAAGCAGATCGACGAGCTCAAGGCCGATAAAACGATCCCTGAGCCGCAGAAAAAGGAAATGCTGGCGGACCTGAACGAGCAGCTGAAGACAGCGGAGCCGATCAAGTTTCCGGGCAATGTCGAGCTGATCAAGAAGTATTACGAGAAGCTCGATAGCGCGACGTAATAAAAGCCGCAGACGGGCAATCAAAGCGGCCGGTTTTTACCGGCCGCTTTTTTGTTTGCAGTGCGAAAGCCGCGAAGCTCGCGTGTCCGTGATCTTTGCGTGAAGTACGATCACCGAACCGTCACGGCTTCTGTTCGAGAAGTGAAGCTATCCGCTCGCGGAAGCCGCCTAGGATCACGCTGTCCGCGCGGAAGCGGACGTTCGGCCGGCGCCGAGGCGCACGGCCCTCATCAACAGGGGCACAACATGAAACTCGTCGCACTTCTCGTTTCGACCGCGTTCATCGGCTCGGCTTCCTACGCACTCGCCGACTCCACGAACACATCCGAGGTTCGCCAACTCCAGCTCGCCCAGACCGGCAAGATGGACGACAAGAGCAAGGCAGATGACAAAGGGAAAATGGGCGACAAGAGCAAGACGGACGATAAGAGCAAGACGGATGACAAAAGCAAGATGATGGAGAAGAAGTAAATCTCGCCCGCCAACGATATCGCGCCGTTTGATGAGCGGCCGGCTATTCGCCGGCCGCTTTTTGCGCGCGCGGACGATCAGCGCTGTTTCAACAGGTCGCGAATTTCGGTGAGCAGCGTTTCCTGCTTTGAGGGCGGCGCGGGCTCCGAAGGCTTCGCCGCGTCCTTGCGCTTCAAATAATTGATCCCCTTCACGACGAAGAACAGCGCGGCCGCGATGATGGTGAAGTTGATGGCGATCGTCATAAAACTTCCATAGGCGAGCACCGCGCCCTGCTTCCTCGCCTCGTCGAGCGAGCCCGCCGAAACTTTCGCCGAAAGCGGAATGAAATAATTCGTGAAATCGAGCCCGCCGGTGATCGCGCCCAGCACCGGCATGAACATATCGCCTACGATCGACTCGACGATCTTGCCGAACGCGGCGCCGATGATCACGCCAATGGCGAGATCGACGACATTTCCTTTCATCGCGAAGTCGCGAAATTCCTTCAACATCTCACCCCTCCTGCTTGTCCTCAATCCGCGCTACCGGCACCGATCGGACTTGATCATGCAATGTCGAGGCAATCTTTCCGGGACGAAAGGGTCGGAGTGAACAGGCCCCTTACCGGGCGGCAAAAGCATGGCTGAAAGCGGCCCGGTACCACCATGGACAAGGCGGGCCCGCTATGGTCCTTTTCCGCCGACCGCCGCCTGAAAACGCTATGGTTCTGGTGTAGAGATGTTGCAAGGCTGGGCCGTCGTCGGCATCGCGCTCGCCTATATCGGCTTCCTGTTCGCCGTTGCGAGCTATGGCAACCGTGCGCGTCCCGGAGCCGGCAAAGGCGGCAGCCGCCCGCTGATCTATCCGTTGTCGCTCGCCGTCTACTGCACGTCGTGGACCTTCTTCGGCTCGGTCGGCCTCGCCTCCAAGCAGGGATTCGATTTTCTCACGATCTATATCGGGCCGGTCCTGATGATCGGTCTCGGCTATCCGCTGATCCTGAAGGTCGTGCGGCTCGCGAAAGCGCAAAACATCACCTCGATCGCCGACTTCATCGCCGCGCGCTATGGCAAGAGCCAGGCCGTCGCGGTGATGGTCACGATCGTCGCCGTCATCGGCGCGATTCCCTACATCGCGCTGCAACTCAAGGCGGTTTCGGCGTCGTTGATCACGGTCCTTGGCCACGATCACATCGCGCTTGCCGAGTTCGCGAGCGAAGTTCCCGTCGTCGGCGACATCGCGTTCCTCGTCGCCGTGACGATGGCGGTATTCGCTGTCCTGTTCGGCACCCGCCAGATCGACGCGACCGAGCATCAGGAAGGCTTGATGCTCGCGATCGCGACCGAGTCCGTCATCAAGCTCGTGGCGTTTCTCGTCGTCGGCATCTACATCACCTTCTTTTTGTTCGGCGGGCCGAGCGATCTGTGGGCCAAGGCCGCGAGCCTCGGCGGCGTGCTTCCGATTTTCACCACCGGATTCGATCCCGCGAACTGGATTACGATGACAGTGCTGTCGTCGCTCTGCTTTCTTCTGTTGCCGCGGCAATTCCATGTCGCAGTCGTCGAGAACAACGGCGAGGACGAGCTCAGGCGCGCGAGCTGGATGTTCCCGCTCTATCTACTCCTGATCAATCTTTTTGTGGTGCCGATCGCGATCGCCGGCCTCTATTTCTTTCCGCAGGGCGCGATCGACAGCGACATGTTCGTGCTGGCGCTTCCCTTGAGCGCGAAGGCGGACACGATGGCGCTGCTTGCCTTTATCGGAGGACTCTCGGCCGCGACCGCGATGGTCATCGTCGAGAGCGTCGCGGTCGCGATCATGGTGTCGAACGACATCATCGTGCCGCTAGCGTTGCGGCTGCGCGGCTCGGGGCCGGGGGCGCGCGCCGACATGGGCGCGATGCTGCTCACGGCGCGCCGGTTTTGCATCTTCGCAATTCTGTTGCTCGCCTATCTCTATTTTCACCTCGCGGGCGAGGGACAGCTCGCCCAGATCGGCCTGCTTTCCTTCGCGGCGGTGGCGCAGTTCGGTCCGGCCTTCTTCGGGGGGCTGTTCTGGCGGCGCGCGAACGCGCACGGGGCGATCGCGGGATTGGCCATCGGCGCCGCGGTCTGGGCCTATACGCTGCTTCTCCCGAGCTTCGTCGCGTCGGGTCTGTTGGATCGCACGATCCTCGATTTCGGCTTGTTCGGCATCGAAGCGTTGAAGCCGCAGGCGCTCTTCGGATTCGACGCGGCTCCCCTCGCCCATGGCGTATTCTGGAGTCTCGGCCTCAACATCCTCGCCTTCATCACCGTTTCGCTGCTGACATCGGCGACGCCAATCGAGCGTCTGCAGGCGAGCATTTTCGTGCGCTCGGACGGCACTTCCATTTCCATCGCGCCGGCCTTCCGGCTCTGGCAGTCCTCGGTCACGGTCGAGGAGATGATCTCGACGGTCGCGCGCTATCTCGGCGAGGAACGGACGCGGCGCTCGTTCGATAACTTTGCACAATCGCGCGGTGTTCCGCTCGATCCAAAGCGCGAGGCCGATGCGCACATGCTGCGTTTCGCGGAACACTTGCTCGCCTCCGCGATCGGAGCGGCATCGTCGCGGCTCGTGCTCTCGCTCTTGTTGCGCAAACAAAACGTTTCCAACAAGGCGGCGCTGAAGCTCCTCGACGAGGCTTCGGCCGCGATCCAATACAACCGCGAAATTTTGCAGACCGCGCTCGACCACGTCCGCCAGGGCATCGCGGTGTTCGACAAGGATCTGCAACTGGTTTGCTGGAACCGCCATTTCGGCGAGATGCTCGATCTTTCGCTCGATCTCGTGCGGGTCGGCGTCGGACTCGATGAAATCCTGCGCCGCAGCGCCGAGCGCGGCGATTTCGGCCGCGGCGTTGCGGGCGAGATCGTGAGCGACCGGCTCGAGCGCTACGTCACCCGCACTGGAACATTTCAGGAGCGGCTGCCGAGCGGCACCGTCGTGGAAGTGCGCTCGAACCGGATGCCGGACGACGGCATCGTCGTCACCTACACGGACATCACGCCCGCCGTCGAGGCTGCTGAAACGCTCGAGCGCGTCAACGAAAATCTTGAGCGCCGCGTGCGCGAGCGAACGGAGGAACTCGCGCGCGCGAAGGCCGAGGCCGACGAAGCCAACATCTCAAAAACGCGCTTCCTCGCCGCCGCGAGCCACGACATTCTGCAGCCGCTGAACGCCGCACGGCTTTACGCAACCAGTCTCGTCGAGCGGGAGCGCGGCGGCGAAGAATCAAGGCTCGCTGCCAATGTCGACGCCTCGCTCGAGGCGGTCGAGGAGATTTTGATTACGCTCCTTGATATTTCCCGCCTCGATACCGGTGCGTTGCAACCCGATCTCAGCAATTTCCGCATCGACGAAATTCTAAGCCAGCTCGAGGTCGAGTTCGCGCCGCTCGCCGCCGAGAAGGGACTGAAACTCTCCTTCCTCCCCTGCTCGCTCGCCGTTCGATCCGACCGCCGGCTGTTGCGCCGGCTCCTGCAAAATCTGGTTTCGAACGCTATCAAATATACGCCGCGCGGGCGGGTGCTGATCGGCTGCCGGCGCCGGCGCGGAAAATTGCGCATCGACGTTGTCGACACCGGCCTCGGCATCCCCGCCGGAAAGCAGAAAGTCATCTTCAAGGAATTTCAGCGTCTCGATCAGGGCGCGCGCGCCGCGCGCGGTCTTGGGCTCGGACTTTCCATCGTCGAGCGCATCGCCCGTGTGCTCGAACACAAGATCAGGCTGCGCTCGGCCAGCGGAAAAGGGGCGACTTTCTCGGTCGAAATCCCGACCGTGAGCGCCCCCACGCGAATGAATGTGACGCCACGGGCGGCGGCTATGCCCGCGGCACCCCTCGACACCACGATCGTGCTTTGCATCGAGAATGAGCCGCAGGTGCTCGACGGCATGCAGGCGCTGCTCGGCGGATGGGGCTGTCACGTACTCGCCGCGTCCGATCTCAAGAGCGCGCTGGCGACGATGCACGACCGCCGGCAACGGCCGGACGTGCTGCTCGTGGACTACCATCTCGACGAGGGAAACGGCATCGATGCGATCGCGGCGTTGCGCGCGACGCTCGGCGACGAAATGCCGGCGGCGCTGATCACCGCCGACCGCAGCCCGCAGGTGCGCGACCAAGCGCGCTCAAAAGGCATCCAGGTGATGCATAAGCCGCTGAAACCCGCGGCGTTGCGCGCATTTCTCGCCCAGTGGCGCGTCTCGCGCCCCGCCGCCGAGTAAATAATTTATCGATGCTTGTTAATTAACCGGGCGCGACCATTGACCGGCCTCGATCTTGGAGGCGGCGATCACCGCTTGCGTGCGGCTTTCGACCCCGAGCTTTTGCAGGATCGCCGAGACGTGCGCCTTCACGGTCGCCTCCGAAACACCGAGCTCGTAGGCGATCTGCTTGTTGAGCAGCCCCCCCGACAGCATCATCAGCACGCGTACCTGTTGCGGCGTGAGCGTCGATAGCTTGGTCACGAGGTCGCGGGTGTCGTCGTCGGGGCCAGCCGTAAGATCGACGTCGGGCGGCGTCCACACGCCGCCTTCGAGCACTTGGTGAATCGCGGTACGCATCACATCGATACCGAGCGTCTTCGGCAGGAAGCCGGAGGCGCCGAATTCCATGCAGCGCCGGATCACGTCGGCTTCATCGGTCGCCGATACCACCACCACCGGCACGCCGGGAAACTGCGCGCGAAGATAAAGCAGCCCGGAGAAGCCGCGCACGCCCGGCATGGCGAGATCCAAAAGCACGAGATCGATGTCGCCTTCGCGCTCCAACAACGCCTGCAGATCTTCGAAGCCGCCGGCCTCGAATACCCGCGCGCCGCTGAACTGGTTGCCCACGGCTTCCTTCAGCGCGCCGCGAAAAAGCGGATGATCGTCGGCGATCACAAAGCGGTAGGACGCGGATGATTCCACGGCACCTCTCTCGGAAACGTGGCCCGGTTGCAGCAAAGTCATGGCCAATGTTCCGCCCTTCGGAACCTTATTGCAAGCCGTCGAACCCGGGGCGTGCCCAAAACGTCAACTCAGCTGCGTTTCTGCTCGTTTTCCCGCTGCAGTCCCTCGATCATGCCGATGAAGCGGCGGAATACGGTTTCGAAGAATTTCATCACGCGGTCGACCTCGGCATCGCTCGGCAATTTGAGTTCGCCGCCTCCCGGCTGCCGCTTGAGTTCGGCCTCTAAGCTCGCGACTTTTGCCTGCAGGCGGGCGATTTCCTTCTCGTAAGCGGCGCGGTCGTCGGCGGTGACCTCGCAAATCCAGCTATCGCTCTTCTGTCGGCAAAGCGAAACCTGGCCGGTGCGGGTATCGAGCCGCAACACGCCGTCCGCGACGGGGCTCATGGCATAGCGGCCGTTTTCGCTCTCGGGCGCGGCCTTGGGCGCCGGCGTCTCTGCGAGCGCAGCGGTCGCCCACGCACAAACGAGTGCGATCAAAAGCAAGAAGCGAAATCGGAGCATGATCCGTCCTCCGCGGTATCGGATCGTCATCCTATACGCCGCGATGGCCGTTGCGGGAAGCAGCCGGGCTTACGCCGCCTTCTGCTTCTCCTCCGGCTTTTGGAAGCGGCCGTAGAAGGTTTCATTCCGCGCCGCCATTTCTTTCAGGAGCGCGTTCGGCTTGAAGCGATCGCCATATTTGCCGGCGAGCTTGTCGCAAAGTTTTGCGAACTCCTTGGTGCCCATGAAATCGATATAGGACAGCGGACCACCGGTGAACGGCGCGTAGCCGAAGCCGAGAATGCCGCCGACATCGGCGTCACGCATGTCGGTGATGACGCCTTCCTCGACGCAGCGCGCGGTCTCCAGCGCCTGGATCGCGAGGAAGCGTGCTTTCAACTCCGCCACATCGAAGGCTTCGCCGGGCTTCGGCTTGCCGACGATCTCGGGAATGCCGGGCCACAGGCGCTTCGGCTGGTTTTCCGGATAATCGTAAAAGCCCTTGCCGTTCTTGCGGCCATAGCGTCCGCGCTTCACCACCATTTCCTCCAGGAGTTTTTCCTGGCGCGGATCGATGACGGCTGCGCCCAAATCGTTCTTGGTCGCCTGCAGGATTTTCCAGGCGAGATCGACGGCCACTTCGTCGTTGAGCGAGAGCGGGCCGACGGGCATGCCCGCCATGCGGCCGACATTCTCGACCATCGCCGCCGGCACGCCTTCGGTCAGCATCAGATGCCCTTCGCGGATATAGGTACCGACCACGCGCGAGGTATAGAAGCCGCGCGAGTCGTTGACGATGATCGGTGTCTTCTTGATCGCGCGGACGAAATCGAGCGCCATCGCGATCGCCTCGTCGCCGGTTTTCTTGCCCTTAATCACCTCGACCAGCATCATCTTGTCGACCGGCGAGAAGAAATGAATGCCGACGAAATGGTCCGGCCGCTTCGACAGCTCCGCCAGCGAAGTGATCGGCAGCGTCGAGGTGTTGGAGCCATAGATCACGTCGGGTCCGATCACGGCTTCCGACTTCGCCATCACATCGGCCTTGATCTTGCGATCCTCGAACACCGCCTCGACGACGAGATCGACGCCCGCAATGTCGGCGTAGTCCGCGGTCGTCCGGATGCGCGCGAGCAACGCATCACGATCCTCCGCCGTGGCGCGTCCCTTGGCGATCTGGTCGGATATCAGCTTTTGCGAGAGCTGTTTGCCGCGCTCGGCCGCTTCCATGTCACGATCCAAAAGCACGACGTCGATGCCCGCCTGCGCGCTGACATAGGCAATGCCCGCGCCCATGAAGCCGGCGCCGAGGATCGCGATCTTGTTGATCTTCTTCGCGGGCACGTTCGGCGGCCGCCGTGCGCCTTTGTTCAATTCCTGCATCGAGAGGAACAGCGTGCGGATCATCGCCTTCGCTTCCTTCGAGCGCAGGATGTTGGCGAAATAGCGCGATTCGACCTTGAGCGCGGTGTCCATCGGCAATTGCAGGCCCTCGAACACGCATTTCAGGATCGCCTTCACCGCCGGATAGTTGTCGTAGGTCTCGCGGCGGTAGATCGCGTTCGCCGGCGGCCAGGTCATCATGCCGCCCTTGGAGAAAACGGGACCGCCCGGCAGCTTGAAGCCGTCGACATCCCAGGGCTGCACGCCCTTGCCGCCATTCTTGATCCAGGCCTTGGCGCTCTCGATCAGCTTGTCGGCGGGAACGACCTCGTCGATCAGTTTCATGTCCTTCGCCTTGGAGACGCGAAGCTGCTCGCCGCGGAATAGAAACTGGAGCGCGTCGGTGGTCTGGATCATGCGCGACACACGCTGGGTGCCGCCGCCGCCGGGAAAGAGACCAACCTTCACTTCGGGGAGGCCGAGGCGCGACTTCGGATTGTCGGCGGCGAAGCGGCGGTGACAGGCGAGTGCCAGCTCGAAGGCGCCGCCCATGCAGGTGCCGTTGATCGCGGCGACCCATGGCTTGCCTGATTTTTCAAGCTTGCGGAAGGTGAGCGAGAGCTTGCGCGACTCGTCGAAGAAGAGCTGCATCGCGGCCTGTTCGCCCTTCGATTTCGAGATTTCAGCGAAGGCGCGGCCGAGACCTTGCAACATGGTGAGGTCGGCGCCGCCGGAAAACGTATCCTTGCCAGAGGTAACGACCGCGCCTTTGATGGCGGCGCCGGAAGCGACCTTGTCGACGATCGCCGACAGTTCCTCAGTGACGCTCTGGTCGATGACGTTCATCGACTTGCCGGGCATATCCCAGGTGACGAGCGCAATCCCGTCGGTGTCCACGTCGAGTTTGAAATTCTTGTAACTCATATCGCTTCCCCGCCTGTTCTATTTTGTGAACCGAAAGCCCGCGCTTTCGCGCGGGCTTTGGAAAATGATTGTTAAACCCGCTCGATGATCGTCGCCGTGCCCATGCCGGCGCCGATGCAAAGCGTCACCAGCGCGGTTTCCTTGTTGGTGCGCTCCAACTCATCGAGCACGGTGCCGAGAATCATCGCGCCGGTGGCGCCGAGCGGGTGGCCCATGGCGATGGCGCCGCCATTGACGTTGATGCGGTCCTTGTCGATTTTGAAATGCTGCATGAAGCGCAGCACCACCGCGGCAAAGGCCTCGTTCAGCTCGAACAGATCGATGTCCGAGAGCTTCATCTTGGCCTTTTCGAGCAGGCGCTCGGTGACGTCGATCGGTCCGGTCAGCATCAGCGCGGGATCCGAGCCGATCGAGGCGAACTGGCGGATGCGCGCGCGCGGCTTCTTGCCGAGCGCCTTGCCCGCTTCCTTCGAGCCGATCAGCACGGCGGCGGCACCGTCGACGATGCCGGACGAATTGCCCGGATGATGCACGTGCTTGACATATTCGACGTCGGGATGCGCTTGGGTTGCCACCGCGTCGAAGCCGCCGAATTCGCCCATCTGCACGAAGGACGGCTTCAGGCTCGCGAGCGATTGCATGTTGGTCTCGGGCCGCATGTGCTCGTCCTTCACCAGGATCGGCAGGCCGTTCAAATCGTTGACCGAGATGACGGAGTTGGCGAAACGCTTTTCTTCCCACGCTTTCGCCGCGCGCTTCTGGCTCATCACCGCGTATTCATCGACATCGTCGCGCGAGAATCCGTATTTGGTCGCGATCAGGTCGGCGGAGACGCCCTGCGGCATAAAGTAGGATTTGATCGCGATCGAGGGGTCCATCGGCCAGGCGCCGCCGGAGGCGCCGATGCCGATACGCGACATCGATTCGACGCCGCCGCCGATGGTGAGTTCCTTCGCCCCGGACATGACTTCTGCCGCAGCGAAATTCACCGCCTCCAGGCCCGAGGCGCAGAAGCGGTTGATCTGAATGCCCGGCACTTCCTTGCCGTAATCGGCCGCGATCGCCGCGACGCGGGCAATGTCGCTGCCGGCCTCGCCGACCGGATCGACGCAGCCGAGTACCACGTCCTCGATCAGCTTGGGATCGAACTTGTTGCGCTCCTTGATCGCGACCAGCGCCTGGCGCGCGAGCTCTAACGTTGTGCATTCGTGCAGCGCGCCGTCGCTCTTGCCGCGGCCGCGTGGCGTCCGCACGTGATCGTAGATGAAGGCATCGCGCGCGAGCCGGGTTGCGGCGCCGCCGTTCGATGCCGATTTCTTGGCAACCGACTTGTTCGCGGCAGATTTGGCTTTCGCCTGGGCGGGTTTTTTCTTCGAGTTAGCCATATCAGAATGCCTCCGCTGGGAGTTCCATGACGCTGCCCGAGCCCGCCTGGATGCGGGCGAGATGGGCGGCGGTTTCGGGCAACATGCGTTCCATGAAGAATTTGCCGGTGACGAGTTTGCTATCCATGCGCGCGACCGCGCCATTGCCGTTCTTCTTCTGCGCGAGCGCGGCCTTAGCTATTTGGGCCCACATATAGCCGAGCGCAACCAGCCCGAAGAGGTGCATGAAGTCATAGGAGCCCGCACCCGCATTGTCGGGCTTGCCGACGGCGTTCTGCATGAACCACATCGAGGCCTGTTGCAGGTGGCCGAGCGCGTTGGTGAGCGGCGCGACATAGGTCTTCATCTCCTCGCCCGAATTCTCCTTGGCGAAGGCGGTCACCTCGTTGAAGAAGGTCATCAGCGCGCGGCCGCCGTCCTTCGGCAATTTGCGGCCGACGAGATCGAGCGCCTGAATGCCGTTCGCGCCCTCGTAGATCATGGAAATGCGGGCGTCGCGCACGAACTGCTCCATGCCGTGCTCTTGAATGTAGCCGTGGCCGCCGAATACCTGCTGCGCCAATACGGCGTTCTCGAAGCCTTTGTCGGTGAAGACGCCTTTGATCACGGGCGTGAGCAAGCCCATGTGATCGTCGGCGGCCTGGCGGGTTTTTTCGTCGTCGGACTGCAAGGCGACATCGCCCTTGAGCGCGGTCCATAGCATCAGCGCGCGCGCCGCCTCGTTGAAGGCGCGCATCGTCATTAGCATGCGCCGGATGTCGGGGTGCACGATGATCGGATCGGCGGGTTTGCCGGGCGCTTTCACGCCCGAGATCGAGCGGCCCTGCAGGCGGTCCTTGGCGTATTGCGCGGCGTTCTGATAGGCGACCTCGGAAAGTGCGAGGCCCTGGATACCGACGCCGAGGCGAGCCTCGTTCATCATCACGAACATCGCGTTCAGCCCGCGGTTTGCTTCGCCCACGAGCCAGCCCGTCGCCTCGTCGTAATTGATGACGCAGGTCGAGTTGCCGTGAATGCCCATTTTCTCTTCGATCGAGCCGCAGCTGACCCCGTTCGGGCCGCCGACGCTGCCGTCAGCATTAATTTTCAGCTTCGGCGTCACGAACAGCGAAATGCCCTTCACCCCCTCGGGCGCGCCTTCGATGCGCGCGAGCACGAGATGCACGATGTTCTTCGCAAGATCATGCTCGCCGGCCGAAATGAAAATCTTGGTGCCGGAAATCTTGTAGCTGCCGTCCTTTTGCGGCACGGCCTTGGCGCGGATCAGGCCGAGATCGGTGCCGCATTGCGGCTCGGTCAGGTTCATCGTGCCCGACCATTCGCCGGAGACGAGCTTGGGGAGATATTTTTTCTTTTGCTCGTCGCTGCCGTGGATCGCGAGCGCGCGGTATGCGCCCTTCGAAAGACCGGGATACATGCCGAAGGCCATGTTAGCGGCGGAAATGAATTCGCTCATGGCGGCATCGACGGTATGCGGCAGGCCCTGGCCGCCATAGGCCGCATCGGCGGAGAGGCCGATCCAACCGCCCTCGGACATTTGCTGGTAGGCTTCCTTGAAGCCCTTGGGCGTCGTCACCGAGCCGTCGGCGTTGCGCTTGCAGCCTTCTTTGTCGCCGACGCGGTTGAGCGGCTGCAGCACTTCCTCGCAAAGCTTCGCGCCCTCGCCGAGGATCGCCGCAAGCGTTTCGATGCTGGCATCGGCGAAGCCCGGCAGGTTGTCGTAGCGCTCGATGTGGAAGACCTCCTTCAAAAGAAAGAGGACGTCGTCGACGGGCGCTTTATAGCTTGGCATTTTCTCCTCCGGCTTTTCATTCGGCTTTTCGTTGCCCGCGCTTTAGCGCCCGGCGATTTTTTTTGCGATGTGGTCGCTCGCGCGTTGCAGCTCGGCCATTGCCCGGTCCAGATGCTGCCGCTGGGATTTCAGGCGCGCGATTTGATCTTGAAAGCGCCCGAGAGCGACCTTGAGCTGCGTGGCCTGGCCGTCGCCGAGGTCGTAAAGATCGAGCATTGCGCGAATCTCGTCGAGTGAAAAGCCGACGACCTTGCCCATCAGCGCGAGCTTGAGCCGCGCCCGGTCGCGCCGGCCGTAGATCCGCTCCTGGCCCTCGCGGCGGGGCGAAAGCAGCCCCCGCTCCTCGTAGAAGCGAAGGGTGCGGGCGGTGACGTCGAATTCGCGCGTCAGGTCGCGAATGCTGAAGGTGTCGCGGTCGGCGCGCGCCCCCCAGACATCGGGGTCGAACCCTTCCACTAGATTCGGCGTGTCCTTGCGGCGTTTGCCCTCGCCGGCGGAATCGATGTCACCGCGCATGGCTTTTTCTCCCAAGCGTGGGAGCCGTGATATAGCAGTTTACGTCAACGTCAAGATGTTGGTTTCCGATGTCCTCTGCGGCGTCTTTTCCTAGCGGCAAAGGCGGGAATTAACCCCCCATTTACCCTGTGAATGAAAGGGTTGCGCAAGGAGCGTCATCGTTCGCCCGACCTTGGGCTCCGTGTTCCTTGAACGGATCGGCCATGACCGCGAGCGTCCCCTGGAGCGTCAATGCCGTGGAGCCCGACACCTGGGCCACGGCTCGGGAAGCGGCGCGCCGTTCCGGCCTTTCGGTCGGCGAGTGGCTGGAAGCAGCGATCCGCGAAACCGCGAGCGAACCGAATTCGGCGCGCGTCCCTGTCCAGCGGCGCCCTGGAAGCGAGCGCCTCGAACAGCGGCTTGAGGATATCTCCGAGCGGCTCGAACATTTCATGCAGCACGAGCCGCGCACGCGAAGCGACAAACGCGGCGGGCGGGAAGAGAGCGTTCTCCACTCGCTCGACACCCTCACCCAGCGGATCGAAACTCTGATCGGCGACATTCGCGCCAACGATCAAGGCACGCCGCATCATATCAAGACCTCAATCGACCGGCTCGATCACCGGTTAGAGGCGCTATTTTCGCAACATCGTCCGGGCGCTTCCACGCGCGAGCCCGAAATCGAGCGCAAGCTTTCCGACATCGCCGGCGCCATCGAAGCGATGAGCCGCCGGGTCGAGCAGGAAAACACGCGCTATGTCGCGCCTCCGCTTGCGGCTGGGGCTTCGCCCTCGATCGCCGAGCTCGATGCCGCGATCGCCGAGATCACCGTGCGGCAAATGGCGCTCGATCAGGGCGTACGCGGCGGCGATCTCGAACGGCGATTGGCCGCGATCGATACGCGCTTCGGCCTTGGCCATCGCGCGAGCTCGGATCTCTCCGGTCTCGAGCATCAATTGAAGACCATGGCCGACGAAATGCAGGCACTTCGCCGCGTAAGCGTGCAGGCCGAATCCATCGAAACGGTGCGGCGCGAGGTCGCCGAGCTCGCGCGCACGCTTTCCGAACTCGCGCCTCGCCGCTCGATCGAAACCCTGGAGCGCACGATCGAGGCGCTTGCGCGCCGGATCGACCGTACTTCGCTCGGAGCATCGGACGAGAGCGCGGGCGAAATTATCGACGCGCTGAAGGAAATCCGCGGCGCGCTTGCCGACGTGCGCCCGGCCGAGAATTTTTCCGCCGTCGAGCGCGATCTGCAGATGCTCTCGGGTAAGCTCGATCAGCTCAACGCGCGCGGCATAGACGGCGCCACCGTCGACCGTCTGCAGGTACAGACCGGCGAGATCCGCGAATTGTTGGCGAACGCGCTTCCAAGCGACGCGCTGAAGACGCTCGTCGGCCAGATCGAAATGCTCGTGCACAAGTTCGAGAACTCCGCCTCGCCCGGCGAAGGCGCCGTGCTCGACGTCGTGAGTGCGCTGGGGCGGCGCATCGACACTTTCGCCGAACGCGTGGAGTCGGCGGCACGCCAGCCGGCGGGTTCGGCTGTGCTCGACGACATCCGGAACCGGCTTGAGCAGATCGAGGGCGCGCTTGAACGCGGTGACCGGGGCGAGCCCGGCGGCTTAGAAGCCACGATGAAAAGTCTCGTCGACAAGCTCGCGTCCGCCGAGATGAGGCTCGGGAGCCTCGGCAATCTGGAACGCGGCCTGAACGATCTTTTCGGCCAAATTCATGAAGTGCGCGCGAATGCGATCGATGTCGCGGAGCGCGCCATGCGCTCATCGTCGCCCGCGGCCACAAGATTTGCGGAGATTGAGGAGCGCAGGCTTGCCGAAGCCGAGCCCCAAGCAAAATCAACACCCGCCCCGCGCTCGCCCGATATCTCGCCGCAGCTGCCAGAGGTCTCGCCACGCCCACCGGAGGTAAAGCAAGAGCCGGCCTCCCCGCCGCGTGTGCCCGCCGTCCGCGCCGTGCCGCGTCCGATCGCGGGCGATCCCGAAACCGCATCGGTCACCAGCGCCAGCGAAGAAGGTGGCGATTATCCGCTTGAGCCCGGAACCGGCATCCCGCGTCCGCGCGGACCGCAAAGTGCCGCGCAACGCATCGCCCAATCGGAAGCAGCCCTCGGCGGTATCGTGTCAAAACTGCCGGAGAGTTCGACGCGAACCTCCGACTTCATCGCCGCCGCCCGGCGTGCCGCGCAAGCCGCCGCGGCCGAGCAGAATGTTCCCGCTTCCGCGCGAAGAGACACCAATACAAAGACCGCGGCCAAGCCCGGTCGCGTGCGGACGCTGTTCATTGGCCTGATGGCCATGCTTCTTATATTCGGCGCCGTGCGCTTCAGCGGCGTGTGGATGCCGTTGTTCTTTCACGCCGAGCCGCCGGCGCCGCCCTCCGGATCTTCCGAGACGGAGTCCACGCCGGTGGAAAAGCAATCGGCGATCTCCTCCGATCCGGATCCCGCGATCGCAAGCGCACCGCCATCCGGCGTCGTGGGCAAAGCGCCTTCGTCGAGTCTCCTGGCAAAGCCCGAGAGCGATCCCGAGACGACCGGCTCGATCAAGAACGCGAGACCCGCGAATACGCTCGTGGAAAGCGCCGTCACGCCCGCGCGTGCGCCGGCGGAACTTCCGGGCTCGATCGGAACGACCGCCTTGCGGATGGCGGCGATGGCCGCCGATCCCATCGCCGCCTACGAAATCGGCTCGCGCTGGTTCGAAGGCCGCGGCGTGCAAACGAATACGCTCGAGGCCCGGCGCTGGTTCGAGATCGCCCAGTCGCGCGGCTCTGCGCCGGCCGCTTACCGGCTCGGCAGCATCTATGAAAAAGGCTATGGCACCGCGAAAAACAGTGCCGAGGCGCGCCGCTACTATACGATCGCGGCCGAGGCGGGGCACGCCAAGGCGATGCATAATCTCGCCGTGCTCTATTCCGAGGGTATCGACGGCAAGCCCGACTACAAGTCAGCCGCCCGCTGGTTCCGGATGGCAGCCGACCGCAACGTGCGCGACAGCCAATATAATCTTGGCGTGCTCTATGCACGCGGTTTCGGGGTGGACCCAAATATGGCGGAATCGTTCCGCTGGTTCAAGCTCGCCGCAAACCAGGGCGACGCGGATGCCGCCAAGAAGCGCGACGACGTGGCGGGCCGCTTGGATGCGCAGACTTTGACCGCGGCAAAGCTCGCGGTACAAACTTGGTCGGCGACCCCGCTTGATGAAGCCGCTAACAATCCCCGGCTCAAGCCCGAATGGGAGAAGGCCGAGGCGGCAGCACCCCGCAAACGATCGGTCAAGAACTAACCTTCGCCCGCGACTTTTATTGACAAGTGCTGCAGGCGGCCTTTGATGCAGGATCGCGGCCCGAAAAGGCGGCCGCTTGAGCTTCGCGGATATCACCAGTGCCCATTTATCTTCCGATCGCCGAGCTGCCGGTCAATATCTTCCTGATCCTCGGCCTCGGCGTCGCGATCGGATTCATCTCCGGCATGTTCGGCATCGGCGGCGGCTTCCTGATGACGCCGCTGTTGATCCTCCTCGGCATCCCTCCCGCCGTCGCCGTCGCGAGCGTGCCGGGTTATATGGCGGCATCCTCTTTCTCGGGCACATTCACCTATTGGCGGAAGCGCCTCGTCGATCTCGGACTCGGCTTCGTGCTTCTGTCGGGCGCGATCCTGGGGACGGCTTCGGGCGTGTGGTTCTTCGCGTTTCTGCGGCGCGCCGGCCAGCTCGATCTTTTCATCGCGCTTGCCTACATCGTGCTCCTCACCGCCGTGGGCGCGCTGATGATGACGGAAAGTGTGCGGGCGATTCTGCGTACATGGCGCGGCATGCCGCCGATCCTGCGGCGCCCGGGAACGCACGCCTGGTTCCACGGCCTTCCGTTCAAACTGCGCTTTCGCCAATCGCGCATTTATGTCTCGGCGATTCCCATCACGGTGATCGGATTCGCCGCGGGCTTCATCGGCGCCGTGATGGGCGTCGGCGGCGGTTTCCTGCTGGTTCCCGCGCTCATCTATCTCATGCGCGTGCCGACGACCGTTTCGGTGGCAACGTCGCTCTTTCTCACTTTGCTGACGATGTTGGTGGCAACGGTTCTTCATGCGGTTGAAAATCGTACGGTCGACGCCGTACTCGCGCTCGTGCTGATGGTGGGCGGCGTGTTCGGCGCCCAGTTCGGCGCGCGCGCGGGCCAGGCGATCCGTGCCGAACAGCTTCGCCTTTTGCTGGGATTGATCATCATCGCCGTCGGCGTGCGCGTCGCAGCCGACCTCATCAGCGCGCCGGTGGAGCCTTTCTCGGTGGTTCCGAAGGAAATCTGGGAATGAGGCGGGGCGGCAAAATCGGCTTTTGGGCGGCCGCCGCCTTCGGCGCCGCATGTCTCGCGCCGCCCGCTTACGCCGAGCGGCTGGTGACCTCGGTTTCCACCCACCGCGTGCTCATCACCTCGAACTTCACCGGCACGGAACTCGTCTTGTTCGGCTCCATCGATGGCGCGCCCGCGGATACGCAGATCGGCGCCTATGACGTCGTCGTCAGCGTGCGGGGGCCCGCGCGATCCTTCGTCACCCGGCGCAAGGAGCGCATATTGGGCCTTTGGGTAAACACGGACTCGCGCGAGTTCGCCCAAGTGCCTACCTACCTCGCGGTGATGAGTAATAAGCCGGTCGCCGAAATCGGTCCGCCCGAAATGCTGCGCCGGTATGGCATCGGCCTCGTCAATAACGTGCTCCCGCCGCCGGCCGGGAACGACGCCCCCGAGGTGCCCCCGGAAGATTCCTTTCGCGGGGCGTTCCTGCGCGTGAAGACGAACGAGGGCGCCTATACGGCCGATCCCAAGGCGGTGACATTTTTGACGCCGCGGTTTTTTCGCGCCGGCGTGCCGATCCCCGGCACCGCGCAGACCGGCGATTATCAAGTCGAAACCTTGTTGATCGCGAAGGGCGCCGTGCTCGCGCAACAACAAACCGCGATCGAAGTGGTAAAGACAGGCTTCGAGGCGGTGGTCGCGCAGGAAGCACGCAATCATCGCTTCTTTTACGGCCTCGGCACGGCGCTCTTGGCGCTCATGACCGGGCTGATCGCGACGCTGCTCTTCCGCTACGACTGAGCGGCGGGCGCACGCAGCACGGCGAGAAGCCCTTCCACCGGCCAATTCTTTTCGATCCGGGTCGAGGCCTTGTCGAGATAGGCGACATCGAGCGAGGCTTCGGCCGCGGCCTGGCGTAAATGCGCCTCGCCATGGGCGAAGCGCAAGGTGTCGCGCAGGATCGCGCCGTCGCCCGCATGCGTCTCGACCGTGAAGGCGATCGCGCCCGAAGCGGCGAGCTGCCGCGCCGCTAAACGCAAGACTGGCGCGAGGTCATCGAGATAAACGAACACATCGGCCGCGACGATCAGATCGAAGGGCCGATCCGCCGTTTCGAGAAACGCGATCAGGTCGCCGGCGACCAGCCGGTCATAAATGCGCTTTCGTTTCGCTACCGCGAGCATCGCGGGAGAAAGATCGACGCCGGCAAGCTCGTTCACCCTTGCCCGGATCGCCGCGCCCATTAGGCCGGTGCCGCAGCCGAGATCGAGCGCACGCACGAAGCGCGTATTCGCGCCGAGGACCTTGTCGATGGCCCGGCGCAAAAGCACGGGGCCGCGATAGTGAAGCGCGTTCTGCAGTTCGCCATCGAAACGCGCAGCATATTGATCGAACAAGGTACGGACATAGGCGTGCGGCATCGCGCCGGGTGTTTCGCGCTCGCCGAGCCGGATGAGCCGCAAGGCAATTCCCAGCCGGTCCTCGGGATCGAGCGCGAGCGCACGGCGATAGGCATCGATCGCGCCGTGGCGGTTGTCCGCTTGCTCGCGCGCGCTGCCGAGTAAAAACCATCCGGCGATAAATTCAGGCGTCCGCGCCAGTGTCTCTTCGAGCAAATCCGCGGCGGCCTGTGGCTCCCCGCGCCCGAGCAAGCCATCCGCCCACTCGAAGCGTTTATCGAGCAGCGGATTGCCGGAAGAAATAAAGAGCGAAGCCGGGCGCATGAAGGTTCTCAAATATGGAAACAAGCGCTGCTGCGCCTCTTGCGGTCAAGCCTCGTCTCGCCTACCTGCAGCCGCCATGCTAGACGGGCGCGGCGAAGCGGAGGAGATCATGGCCGATAATCCACTGGAGCGGTTTTTCGGAGGCTCGCCCTTCTGGGTGGTCGTGCGGCTCGTTCTTTTATCCGTCGTGATCGGCGTGCTTTTGTCGGTACTCGGCTTCGACCCCTGGAACATCTGGTGGAGCCTGGAGCGCCTCGTCCGCCGCATTATCAATCTTGGCTGGGACGCGATCGATTCCGTCTGGCGCTATTTCATCCTCGGTGCGGTGCTCGTCTTCCCGATCTGGCTGATCGTGCGGCTCGCGCGCGCGGGATCCAACCGCTCCTGATCAAGTCGGCCACGGCTCGGCGGCGATCGCGCGCGCCTCGGCGCCGATCGCATCGACGATCGAGACGTAGCCTGAGCGCCGCAGACGGTCTTCGAGGCCGCTCTTGATTTTGCCGACGAGCCCGAAGCCGTGGAACACCATCCCTGAATAGAGCTGCACGAGCGAGGCGCCGGCGAGAATTTTCGTCCAGGCGGCCTCCGCCGAATCGACGCCGCCGACGCCGATGAGCGGCATTTCATGGCCCACGCGGCGGAAGGTCTCCGCCAGCATCCAGGTCGATAGCGAAAACAGCGGTCTTCCCGAGAGGCCACCCGTCTCGCGCACGGCGGGATCGCGCACCGTCGCCGGCCTTGCCACGGTCGTGTTCGAAACGATGAGCCCGTCGGCGCCCCGCTTGCGCACAACCGCGATCAAATCGTCGAGCTCGGCGAGCGACAGATCCGGAGATATTTTCAGCAGTAGCGCCTTGCGGCCCGTCCGCTCGGCGGCGCGATCGCGCGCCTCGATCACGCGCGCGAGCAAATCATCGAGCGCGGGCGCCGCCTGCAAATCGCGCAGGCCCGGCGTATTGGGCGAGGACACGTTGACGACGAGATAGCTCGCGAACGGCGCGAAGGTTTCGATCCCGGCGACGTAATCGGCGGCGCGGTCGCGCTGGTCGCGATTAGCGCCGATATTGACGCCGACAACGCCGTCATGATGCGCGCGGTCGGCGAGCCGCCCGCCCGCAGCCTGAAAGCCTTCATTGTTGAAGCCAAGCCGGTTGATGACGCCTTCCGCCGCCGGTAACCGGAACAGGCGCGGCCGCGGATTGCCCGCCTGCGGCCGCGGCGTCAGCGTGCCGACCTCGGTGAAACCGAAGCCGAGACGAAGGATCGCGTCCGTCACTTCCGCGTTCTTGTCGAAGCCCGCCGCTAGGCCCAGCGGATTGGGAAAGTCGAGCCCAAACACGGAAAGGCCGAGAATGGGGTCGTCGCGCCCGATCGCGAGCGAGGGAAGGACCTTGAGGGCGTTGACGGCGAGCCGGTGGGCTTCCTCGGGGTCGATGAGCGCGGCGAACGGCCGCGCATAATCGATCAAACGAATCACGGTCGGATTCCAAATGAGGGCGGTTTTGCGAGTTCATGCGAACGCTATCGAGCTTGATCCGGCCCCGCAAGCGTGCGTGTGACCTAATTTTTCGCTGCGAGAGCGAATTATCTGGACGGCGGCCCTACAGGTGATTATTCCTAGGGCGATCCGTTCAGCCGGGGTGAACCGATGGCGACCATGCTCACCCACCCGCAGGTTTGGGGCGCGATCGATCGCCTCGCCGCGCGCTACGACTTCTCGGCATCGGGGCTCGCGAAAAAGGCGGGGCTCGATCCCACGAGCTTCAACCGCTCGAAGCGCATCACCCCGGAGGGCCGCCCGCGTTGGCCCTCGACCGAGTCGATCGCGAAGGTGCTGCAGGCGACGGGCGCCAGCATCGACGAATTCGTCGCGCTATTGACCCAGAAAAAAGGTCGCCGCCCCGCCAAGCCCGTGCCGGTCATCGGTCTATCGCAAGCGGCGTCAGGCGGATATTTCGACGAGCACGGTTTTCCGGCGGGGGCGGGTTGGGACGAGATTCCGTTCCCGGACGTCAATGACGAGCGCGCTTACGCGCTCGAAATTTCCGACCATTCGATGGGGCCGCTTTATCGCAAGGGCGATATCATCATCGTTTCGCCGGCAGCAATCGTTCGCAAGGGCGACCGGGTGGTGATGAAAACCAAGGACGACGAAGTGCTCGCGGTGGAGATGAAACGGAAGACGGCGAAAAGCGTGCAGCTCGTTTTGCTCACGCCCGGTCACAGAGACCGCACGCTCTCGGCCTCCGAAATTCTCTGGATCGCGCGCATCATCTGGTCGAGCCAGTAACCCTCGAGCGCGCGAGCGCGCCGTCGATCATGTCGACCGTATTCTGTATCCCGTAGGCCTCGACGAAGGAGCCGAAGCGCGGTCCCTTCTCCTGGCCGAGCAGCACCTGATAGAGCATATTGAACCAGTCGAGCGCGACGCCGGGCTTGCCGTCCTTGGTTTTGATCTTGCCGGTCTTGTCGAGAAACGGCTCCCGGCGTCCGACCTCGTAGACCACATCCTGAATTTTCTCGGCCGGTGCGTCGGCGGGTAATTGCGACAGCGCGTCGCGGAGATCCGCGAGAGCCGCGCGTTCCGCATCCGTCGGCTCGCGGAATTTTTTTGCCGGCAGCACGAAATCGCGAAAATAATGGATCGCGTATTCAACCAGCTGATGCAGCTTCGGATGCGTCTCGCGCGTGACACCCGGCCGGTAGCGGCCGATGTAGCCCCAGAGCGTATCGGCGTTTTCCGCGTTGGAGGCGATCACCAAGCTCAACAGCATCGAGAACGGTACAGGCATTTCCGGCTTCGGCGGAGAGCCCGAATGGATATGCCAGACCGGATTGCCAAGCTGTTGCTTCACGTCTTGGCGCTCGTAGCCTTGTAGAAATTGCTGATACTCATCGGCATTGCGCGGGATCACGTCGAAATAAAGCCGCTTCGCCGCCTTCGGCTCGCGATACATGAAGAGCGAAAGGCTTTCCGGGCTCGCATAGCGCAACCATTCCTCGATGGTGAGGCCGTTGCCCTTCGACTTCGAAATCTTCTGTCCTTTCTCGTCGAGGAAGAGCTCGTAGTTGAACCCTTCCGGTGGTGTCGCGCCGAGCGCGCGGCAGATTTCGCCCGAGAGCTTCACCGAGTCGATCAAATCCTTGCCGGCCATTTCGTAATCGACGCCGAGCGCGACCCAGCGCATGGCCCAGTCGGGCTTCCATTGCAGCTTGCAATGACCGCCGGTGACCGGCGTCGTCTCGGGCTTCTTGGTGTCGGGGTCTTCATAGGTGATGGTTCCGGCCTTGGCGTCGTGGGCAATCACCGGCACCTGCAAGACGATTCCAGTGCGCGGGCTCACCGGCAAAAACGGTGAATAGCTCTGCGCGCGTTCCTCGCGCAAGGACGGCAGCATGATCGCCATCACCTTTTCGTAGTGCGCGAGCATCTTCAGGAGGGCTTCGTCGAAGCGGCCGGACTTGTAGCATTCGGTCGAAGAGAGAAATTCGTAATCGAAGTTGAAATGGTCGAGAAAGGCGCGGAGCCGCGCATTGTTGTGCTCGCCGAAGCTTTTATGCGTGCCGAAGGGATCCGGCACTGCCGTCAAGGGCTTGCCGAGATGCTGCTCGAGCAATTCCTTGTTCGGCACGTTGTCCGGCACTTTGCGGAGGCCATCCATGTCGTCGGAGAAAGCGATGAGACGCGTCTTCACCTTATCGTCGGTGAGCACGCGGAAGGCATGGCGCACCATGGTCGTGCGCGCGACTTCGCCGAAGGTGCCGATGTGCGGCAGGCCGGAAGGGCCGTAGCCGGTTTCGAAAATCACCTCGTTCTTAGGCGCATTCTTGGGGGCGCGTTTCAGCCGCGCGACGATCTTGCGCGCTTCCTCGAACGGCCAAGCGGCGGATTTCTCCGCCGCCTCCCTCAAATTCGTCACTGGCGCGGCGTCGGCCGGCATCATTTCGCTCCAGATGCCGCTCAATAGAAGCTGATGGGGAAATAGCGCAAGTAGAGTTCGGTGTAGGTGCCTTTTTCCCACACCCGGAACAGCGCGTAATCGAGCGCGCGGCGCAAATTCTCGTTGCCGCGCCTGACCGCGATCCCGACGCCTTCGCCGAAATACCGGCTCTCGGTAAAAGGGCCGCCGCGGAAGACGCAGCAATTCGCCGAGCCCGTGCCGTTCAGCCAAAAAGCGAGCGCGACGCCGTCGCCGAACATGAGTTCGGCCTCGGCCCGCTTCAAGGCGGCAAGCGCGGTCTCGACATTCGGATAGGCCCTGATCACCGTCTCCGGAAAGAAATCGCGCAGATAAGCTTCATGCGCGGTGCCGGCGACGACGGCAACGCGCCGGCCGGCGATCGCCTCCGGCGTGATCTGATCGAGAAGTACTTCCTTGCGTGCGATGAAACGCGCGGGCGTGCGGTAATAGCGATCGGTAAAATCGGCGCGGGCACGGTTTTGCGGCGTGATGGCGAGCGAGGCGATCGCCGCGTCACCGCGATTGTCGTTCAGCGAATCGAGCAGCGTGTTGAAGCGGCGCACCTGGATGGTGCAGACGAGATTGAGCTCGGCGCAGATCGCGCGGGCGAGATCGACATTGAAGCCCGCCGGCTGCCCGCCCGGCCCCTTGAAGTTGAAGGGCGGATAATCCTCTTCCGTGAGGAAGCGGATGGTGGTGAGGCGCCCACTTTCCGGCCGTTCCGGCCGGCGCTTGGGATCCCAAAATCCCGGCACGAAGACGCCGGCGGTCTGCTGCGCGAGCGCGGGCGGCAGCGCCGGCTCAAAGGCCGCGAACGAAACCGCGGTGGCGAGCACGGTGAGCCCGGCGAGCGCGAAGGCCGATGCCTTTTTCGTCGCCCGCGCCGATCGCGGTTTGCGGTTCATTCTGGAGGTCTTCATGCTGGGGCGACTTTAATATACGTGAGGGCAAACGTTCTAGCGCGGGCGGGTCCAGTAATGCGTGAATTTGGGCCGTCCGATGACCTGCCAGGAAGCGCCCGTAAGCTTGCTTTCCGCTGACGCCCGGAAGATTACAGCCGCCGCCGCAGATCGGCCGCGGCCTCGTCCGCGCTCTTCTTCAGGTTAAAGGGCGCGACGAAGCGGCCGTCCTTGTCCATCAGATAGACCACGGCGGTGTGGTCCATGGTGTAGTCGCCGTCCTTGAGCGGGACTTTCTTCGCGTAGACGCGGTATTCCCTCTCAACCGTGGCGATCTCTTCCGGCGTGCCGGTAAGGCCGAAAATGCGCGGGTGGAAGCTCGACACATAATCCTTGAGCTTCTCGGGCGTATCGCGCTCGGGATCGACGCTGATGAAGAGCGCCGCCATCTTATTGGCGTCGGGCCCAAGCCGCTTCAGGACTTCGGACATTTCGAACAGCGTGGTCGGGCAAATATCCGGGCAATTGGTGAAACCGAAGAAGACGACGAATGGCTCGCCCTTGAAGTCCTGCTCGCTCACCGCGCGGCCGTTCTGGTCGGTGAGCCGGAACGGGCCGCCGACGCTCGAGACCTGTGTCGCCTCTTTCGGCAGCGTGAGCCACACGGCCGTGAACAGCGCCAGCGCGCCAGCGAGAAAGGCCGCGAGCACGGCGAGAATACGCGTTTGGGCGCTCGGCAATCCGGCCCTCATCCGAAACAATAGGCAAGGCCGGTGCGGATCGACTCGAAGAAGACGGCAGTGCCGAGCTTCGCCCACAGCACGATGCTCGCCGCGAGCGCGAGGCCGAAGAGCGCGGCCGCGATGTAAAGCGCGTTCTTGCTGAAGAGCTTTCGTTCGACGAGTTGGGTCATCTCGCTTTAGCTAGTCCTCGCTCCCGCGCGCGTCAATCAAGCCCGCGTTCACTTCGCGCTAATCGGCGGCCGCGGGGCGAGCAGCTGTTTTTTTGGAAAATTGGAGCGGGCGAAGGGAATCGAACCCTCGTATGCAGCTTGGGAAGCTGCCGTTCTGCCATTGAACTACGCCCGCAAACGTACGTTTTCTAATTTTTGGCTCCGATTTGGCTCCGCTATAATCGTCCAGCTTTCGGCGGATTGCAAATCTTGCAGCTTATGGCTGATCGATTCGGAATGCCTCGTACCCAACACGCTGCCACGCATCGGTAAGCATGTGTACCGTGGGCTCGGGCGCTTTCTTAGAGTCGCCGACGCTGCTCATTGTCTTAAACAGAAACAACTTGGCCTTTCCCTCGTGCGCCAGTTCTCCCACGAGCGACATGATATTCGCCATGTGGGTCTGATTCGTCGTTACGGTTAGGACAAGCAGATTGGGAAGACCGAGGTGCGATTTATAAATGTTTTGAACCGAGATCTGCCGGTAAGCTAAAATCTTTCTGAGATAGCTAGTCTGGTGTAGGTCCGAGCGGATAACGGGCAATGTGTTCCGATCCGCTTCAAGCGCGAAGAAGCGATACATCTTCTGCCCGTCACATGCGTACTCCAGGCCGAATAATCCATCCGGCACGACCTTGATGTCCGCGCGCTGCGCTGATCCTGTGCGCGAAAATGTATGTGAGATCGAAACAGGGATCGCGAACGGATTATCGAGCCTGCGCGTACTTTCCGGTGCCTTCGTGATAATCTCCTGCCACGAAATGAATCGCAGATTTTGGTTCTGCCTAACCCCAAGCTCTATCGAAGCCATGCAATCGCAAATCATGAGTTCGTGCGCGAACTGCCGATATGCGCCCATGCGACCCTTTTTGAGAAGCGGGCTGTCGCTGCGAATTAGGCCGCGCTCACGGAGTACCTGCTCGCCTCGGTCGTCCAGTTCATGGACGACGGGCATGTAGCGGCAGTTCGCAAACTGCCATTGTTGCTCGGGTCGATTGATATACCGACCATCGTGGTACAGATGCCCGAGCCGCTCCTTGAAGCGCGTTTCTGAATTGCCCCCGAGAAAGGCGTACATAAAATTTGACCGGAGGAAGTGATAGCGATTGAGCAACTCGAACAGTTCGATATCGCGCTCGGTCAACTCGATGCGCTTGCCACTGCTGATCCGGTGCATGCGCGAGCGGCGTTTGGTTTTTTGCATGGATTATTGGCTAGGCGGCAATCAGGACATCGCTTCGGACCTCATTGCCCCAAACATCCCAGCCCTCGGCTTCGCGGCGTGCGAATAGCTCCAACCGTGGCGCATAACTAACCCGCTCGATCATGCGCCGCATCTCGTCGGGCTTCGCGGAATGGGTCGTGCGGGGAGCATGAATAGCGGTGATGCCCTGAGAGCGCTTACCGTCGTCCGTGGTGCGATAGGGCAGCCGGCCACGCACTCCAAAGAGGCAATGTTCGGTTTGGCCTCTGTAATACTGCCCTAGGCCGAAGCGATCCTTGAACCAGGTGATCGTCGTTTTGTACCGAAATCCCCACCCGTCCATGACGAGCAGTCCGTTGGCCAAGTGCGTGTTCGTCACCCACAGGTAGAGGTGGCATCCATCTTCGTCGATATGCCGCTGCAAGGTATCGCCAAGCCGAAGAATCGCCGCGATTGGCATAAGAGGGTAGTGCCGGTCGGCACCACGCTTAATCTTGCCTCCGCCGTACTCGGGCCAGGGCGGGTCTGCATAGATAACTCGATATTTTGAACGCTTATGCAATTTCATCCGTAGTGTCCTCATCGAAGAGGACACGGGAAGTAGAAGCAAAAGCGTTCGCCGTAACCGTGCGGTATGTTCCACCGCGTGCACGCTCGGGCGCGAATATTCCGCTATGCGGCGCAGATCAACTTTTGTTGCATGGGGAAGCCGCAGAGTGGCCGGCCGTTACGAGTGAGTTTGGAGTTCACCCCTCACGGGCGCGTCCGACCCTATTTCTTCTCCAGTGCCGCCCTAATCTGAGAGGCTATGGTCGTCGGTTCAAAGCCGACATTGTTCTCAATGCGCAATAGAGGCAGACCAGCTTGGTTTAGAATTCTTTCTACCTCTGTGTCTCGGTCGATTCGATCGGGACGTTCGTGTGTCTTATCGTCCAGTTCTATGGCGAGCTTCGGTGAAATATTTTCCTTATCACACAACAAATAATCAACAGACTTGCGGTTTATATGTGCGCGGGCAGCGGTCCATGATTGTCCCTTGATCCGTTCGTCGAGAATCGACGAAAGATGAACTTGCGCAAAAATACGGAAATCATTGCCTACCGCTTGTCCTAGCACGTTATAGAACTCATGCTCGGCGCGTGTGAGAAAATATTTCTTGGAGCTGTATTGATAGATCGTCTTGCTTTTCTCAGCTTCTTGAGTGCCATTAAGCGCAGTCACGGCCCCGTAGATTCCCAGAATTATAAGCGCCAGAACGATGACCGCTGCCAATCCTATGAGGATGGTCATATAAGCAAATTATCTCACACATCATCCCCTTGGAGAAACCTGCTGTGGAGTCATTTCAGGACGGGGACGCTTCTAGTTTTTTTCTGCTTTTTTTCATATTCCTTTCCCCAGGTTTCCTGCCAATGTGGCACGCTCAAATATATAGACTGGGTTGCGTTGCAAAGATTCAGAAGTGTATGTGTATTCTTTGCCCATCCAGGAATCGATATTCCATCCCAGCAATAAGGTGCACCGATATGACTAAATAATTCCTGTCCCGTTAAAATGAGAACCGGATTGATAGGTCTTTCAGTTTTCCACCGCTTCATACCCGCTTTGGTAATTGATTTCAGTTCTTTTATTTCTCCGGGTTCTAAGGTCTTTCGAAGTGTGCAAAATGCTAATATCGCCCCCGGAAACTGCTTAGCCAAAGTCCGCATTCGATCGAAGTCTTTCCGTTCGAACTTGTTGTAGCTCTTACATTCTGCAAACAACAAACCATCCTGCGTCTCTCCGTAGACCGTTTCCTGCCACATAAGGCCGAAATCGGCCTCTAGCTCTTTCCCGGAGGTTTTATGTTTAGCCTTGAAACTCATAACGGGCGTGGTTTGAAGAGAGTGGTCTCGTTCAAAATAATTCAAGCCTAGGAGAACGCAGTAGCTTCCTTCCGCATAATTACCAACACTAAAAGGCCCAGCCGTTTTCAGGTGCCAAGCTCCTTGATTTTCACTATCTACCGCACTGATTGCGTCCAATTTCTTGTGACAAAGCGGACAAACGAGTTCTTTCGCCATATCGCCCAGGCTATGCCAAGACGAACGCTGACAATGGATACATTGTGTTTTGTAGCCGAGCTGGAATACGTCTCGCTTTACGAGGGACAGGTAGAGGTTTCCTGCAGAGTCGACGCCCTTCAGCGAATTCTTAACGGCACCTAACGGAGCTCCCTTTCCATCTTCGCCACCCTTGTTCATTCGTTCAAATAACTTAAGCAGTGGCTCGTGGGTGAGAGCCATAGTCCAGCCTTCCAGTTGTGAATGAACCTGCTTAGCCAGGCGCCCACACGACGACAGACTAGCTTCAAATCCCTTATCTCTCAGCCACGCAAAAAATATTTCTTCAGCGAGTGGAATTTTCCATCGGGCTTTCTGCTTCCATTTAACGAGATGAATAAGACCTGTATGGCCTATGCGAAACTCATCTTGGAGAGCAATGGAGCCGCCGGCGACTCGAAGTACCTCCTGGCCGTGGTCATATGGCAACACGTCAGCGAGAACTGTATCTGTTTGCCCGTAGAATTTTGGATATATCTCATTCGCATATCGCGGTGTATCAGTGAACGTCTTGGTAACGAAGTCTGGTCTGACGAGATTAAACGTGACTGAGCCATCGGTATCCGGAAAGGAAAATTCTTCGGCCTCGGAAGATACGTTGTCGGGCGTGGCACCGTCTCTGCCCATCGCCCATTCGTCCCAAATTCTCGGATACCAATGTTGTAAGCTTACCAATCTGGCTTTTGGATCGTTAGGCATGAGCGTTGCGAGATCCAAAGCCTTCGCGAGAGCTTCCAGTTCCGACATTTTCGATGAAAAACTTCGAACAATGGTCGTGCCGTAAGTGAGTGCCGGATTGTGTCGACTTACGCGGTACTGAGACTTCACAAAATTTCGAATGAAAAGCAGATATTCTGGTACATCGACGAATTGCTTCGGAATGGGAATGACTGACCGGCCAAGAGCTCGTAGGTTCCAAAAATCGACGATGTCTGGAAATTTATTTGCGTCCATACAAAAGCCGTAAGCATCGTCACGCCGGCGGCCGACATTCTCGCTCTCCAACCGATAGCGCGTAATTCGGCGCGGGAAGAAAGAGCTCGATTGTATAATGGACTCGTAGTTTGCGGCTCCCATTTCTGGTTTCTCAATGTCGATTGCTTCTGAATAATTTTTTTCGATGATATCCTGCATGGCCTGGGGAAGTTGGCCGACAACCGCCATCCAAAACAGCGAATGCGCTTCTGGGAAGGTCGGCAACAAGACTTTGGAGGGAAAGCGTCGCTTAACTTCAAAGAATTCTTTGTAGATTCCATTCAAGAGCTCAAAGACGCCGACACCGTATTTCGGAATTCCGTTCTCATTAGTAAAGTCGGACCATATGTCATCGATTGAAATCGTAAGCCTACCAAGATCACGAAGATAGGATGGTAGCTGCTCGGTTGTGCAATTGACTAAAATATCGGGGTCGAACGCCCGAACATAACCTAGTACGCGATCACTTATCGAAATCTTCTGATGAGAATATTCCTTCCACGCTTTTGGCGCTCGGCTAAATAGCGGGATGATTGGATTAAAGACGCCGCCCCAAAGTGTTGAATTGACCTGAATGGCCTTGCGCAGCGCCAGTTTGTTCGGCGGAATAAAGAACGCCAGTCGTAATGGCCTGCTCTTGACTGTTATATCGCCGAACATGACGGTCAGTATAACGCAATGCGAGTTTATCTAGATAGGCGGTCATTTTTGAGCGGGGTGAGTTTCCGGCGGAAATATCCGCGAATGTTTATCAGCCAGCGGACAAAGCTTGGCTAAACATCGCTCCCATTACCCATTTGCCGTTCGAACGACTGCCGCACCAACCCCATGACGTAAGGCAGTTCTTCGATGGCGGAAAGACCGACTTCTACATCGCCGTTTCCCCAGCGACCAACTCCCGACACATCCTTACAAATCCCGCGTGGATCGTCGATCTCACCGAACGCAACATTGAGCGACAAACGCAACCGCTTCGCCTGCGGGACTACATCTACAAAATTTGTCTCCGCCTTATACGCGACATAACGCCTAAGAAACTCTTCGGTCACGCACGGGTCGAGCGAAATCACCTGTTTACGGAATGCCTCGAACAACTCGCGGATCGGACCGGGTGCGAGATGCGGGTGATCGTCGATGGTGTGGCCAGCGGTGCCAGCCGTGGGCTTGTACGCTTCGAGCACCGATGGCTCTAGCTTCGGTGCCGTCCACACGCTTGCTGCTTGTCCGGCTAACTTCACCGCCCGCTGCATGATTGCCTCTTCGTTCCAATGTTCAAGGTCTCCTAATTCCTGGTTTAAACGCAGGGGACTTTGGGCAAAGCCGCCTTCCATGTTGCGTTTCTCGGCGAAGGGTCGATCGCTGTATTCCGAGTTGTAGCCAGTCAGCGTGAGATTACCGAGTGTATGCAGATACGTTTGCTGGATGCGCTTCCAATCGGGGCCGAGTTCGGTACGCCATGGAGCTGAAAGGTTCTCGTTCTGCGGCAAGATGTGCTCGATTGTGTATTCATCTACCGGTACTCGCTCTTTCCGGCCATGGTTTTCCAGCCGGCGCAGCCAATAACTGCGGCTGCGGAAGTTGTAGAGGTCCTTAGTTTGAAGGTCGCGCTTGAATTCCTCGTCGTTTGGAAAGCGTCTGTAGGAAGGCAACAATAGGAAGTGTGCCAGAATACTTTCGAGGTAGTGGTTCTTTTTCAATCCCCGGCCAAAAGTTGCGAATGTCTTGTTCATCGAGTTTGTTGGGATGCCGCATACTGCTCGGCGGAATACATAACTCTCCACGAACCGTGCTGCCTGGAGCAAATCATCTGAGGCTAGCGCACCTATTGCATAGTCGTGATACAGCTCCAGCAGAAACGGGTAGGCAACGTCTACTTTTAACTCACGGATGTCTTGGAATGCCACTTTGAGATTGGCATCCTGCTCAACTCCCAGTGCCATTTTGCAGAAGTAAGCGGCGAAGATTCGGATATCCGCGACCAGCGCTTCCATGTCGCCCGCTTTTGGTGAGCGGGCATATTGCTTGAACGCTTCATACACTTCCCTCACGTTAGGAATCTCGCCGGTCTTCACCGTGAGGTAATGGCGCATGAACGCATCGAAGTGAATGGCGTAGGCTTCCTGACCAAAATCAACTTCCATCGGCCGCCAATACTGTTCGTAAAGTCGGGTTTGAAGTTGCGGCTCCAATCCCATCAAAATGAAATTTCGAATCAGGTCGGCCTGACTCAGTTCACGACCGGTAGAATTGAGGCTTTCGAATATGAGCTGCGGGTTATCCTGCTCGCGGTTAAGCGAGATGTCGACGATCACAAGCTTCGACAGTCCCTTGCACAGCGCTTCTAGCCCCTCCTTGATTTCGCCTACCCAATCCTGAAATAACGCGAAGTTTTCTTCTACGCGAAGAGAATGCTCTTTGGGTTTTGGCTGATCGTCCAACAGGGCCTTAAGTGATGCTTTGTCGGTCTGCGAGAGCACCAGCTTGTACCGGCGATCTCCATCTTCCAGCGGGTTGAGCAGGTAATAGTTGCGAAGCTTTTTTGCCGAAAATCCATCCAGCGGCTCGCTTTCACCCAAAGCACGGGCCAATGCCTCGATGAGCAACGTGGCGGTGGTGAGGCGCTGCTGACCGTCAATGACCAGCAGTGGTGATTGCGTAGAGACCTGATACAGGCCCTTTTCCACATAGACGATTGAACCCACAAAGTGGGCTGAGATTTTGTCGTTGCGTCCGGTGCGCAAAATGTCATCCCATAATTGGCGACATTCGCGCTCGGTCCAGCTATAGGTTCGCTGGTAAATAGGAATGACAAACTGCGGCGACTTTTTGAGGAACTCTAAAAGCTTGGCTTCCGTGGCCTTCATGTTAGTTTCCTATCATACCATCATCAGCCCGATCATCAGCCGAGTTTGTATAGTAAGCGCACATTCGCGTATCAGCTCATCATGCAACAGCGACAACGACTGAATTCGTTATAGAATACCACACATGCTTACCGAGGCCGACACCTGCCGAAAATTCGTGGTCCCCCTGCTTCAAAAAGCGGGCTGGGAAAGCTCGCCGCATATGATCAACGAACAGCGCACATTCACCGATGGGCGCGTCGTCTTTGTGGGTGGCCGTGCGAAGCGCGGCAAGCAGAAGCGCGCTGATTACATCCTTCGCTACAGTGCGGACTACCCGCTCGCTGTTGTGGAGGCCAAGTCCTATTACAAACTAGCGAGCGATGGGGTCCAGCAAGCGAAGGACTATGCCCTGATCCTAGGACTTAAATTCGCCTTCGCGAGCAATGGCCGTAAGATTATAGAGATTGACCTGTTTATGGGTCGAGAAACTGAGCGAACCGATTTCCCCACACCCGCCGAGCTTTGGCGTCGCCAGCGTGAAGGGCTGGGGCTTTCCGATGATGTTGCCGCCGAAAGAATGCTCACGCCTGGGCGCCCCGATCCCGGGAAGCCTTTACGCTACTATCAAGAACTAGCCGTAAACCGAGCCGTTCAAGCGATAATCACGGGGCAGCCGCGCACACTTCTCACGCTCTGCACTGGCGCGGGCAAGACTCAGGTCGCGTTCCAGATTTGTTGGAAGCTTTGGAGTGCCAGTTGGAATCGGCGTGGCGATCACCGCAAGCCAAAAATTCTCTACCTCGCCGATCGCAGCGTTCTGGTTGACGACCCAATGGCCAAAGATTTTGCGCCGTTTGGCGATGCGCGTTTTAAAATCACAGAGGGACGAGTAAGCAAGGCGCGCGATATTTATTTCGCAATCTATCAAGCCATCGCGGAAGACACCAACAGGGAAGGACTATTCCGCGAATTCGCGCCTGATTTTTTTGACCTTGTGATTATTGACGAGTGTCACCGAGGTAGCGCGCGGGATGAAAGCAGTTGGCGGCGCATTTTAGAGTATTTTGGCTCGGCTTCCCAACTCGGCATGACCGCAACGCCTTTGCGGGAGGACAGCCGCGATACATATACCTACTTTGGCGCGCCGCTTTATACGTACAGCCTCGCTCAAGGCATCGCGGATGGCTTTCTCGCTCCGTACCGGGTCCATCGTGTGATCACCGACTACGATGCCGCCGGTTGGCGGCCGAGTAAAGGTGAAGTCGATAGATATGGACGAGAAATTCCTGACGAAGAATACGGTACCAAAGATTTTGAGCGTGTTGTCGCGCTTCGTGCTCGCACCGAGGCCATTGCCCGACACCTTTCTGAGTTTTTGAAGAATAGCAATCGCTTTGCGAAAACCATCGTGTTTTGTGTGAATCAGGAACATGCGAGCGAAATGCGTCTGGCGCTTGGCAACTTCAATTCAGACCTCGTAGTGAAGTATCCAGACTATGTTTGCCGCGTCACCGCAGACGAGGGCGACATTGGTGCAGCACATCGGGCGAAATTTCAGGATGTCGAAACCAAAACTCCGGTTGTCTTAACAACCTCGCAACTCTTGACCACGGGTGTCGACGCGCCGACATGCCAAAACATTGTTCTTGCTCGTGTCGTCGGATCGATGAGCGAGTTTAAGCAGATTATCGGACGCGGTACGCGATTGCGCGAAGATTACGGCAAGCTCTTCTTCAACATCATCGACTATACTGGCACCGCTACTGCTAATTTCGCCGATCCGGAATTTGATGGAGAGCCCACGACAGAGACTGTCACGCAAATTGGGCCTGACGGCGAAATCATTTCCACGGAGACCGAGGATCGGCCGCCGGCCGAATCCCCGGATGAAGGCCCCGCCGGAGATATTTCGGAAGGACTGCCACCCGAGACAGAAGGAGAGGAATCCCACAAGTTCTACGTCGACGGTGGAACCGTCGAGGTTATCCATCACCTCGTCTATGAGCTCGATACTGACGGCAAGCGACTGACCTGTAAGGCTCTGACCGATTGGACTGGCGAAAAGGTAAGGGCGCTCTATCCCTCCCCAGCGCAGCTTCTGGCGGAATGGGCCGTTGCCGATAAGCGAAAAGCTGTCGTCGAGGTGCTTGCCGAACGCGGCATCGATCTTGAAACCCTAGCCGCCGACGTAGGACGCCCTGACGATGATCCTTTCGATCTTCTATGCCACCTTGCTTGGAATGCTCCTCTGCGCACGCGCCGCGAACGGGCGCAGCGCCTTCGGCACGAGCGGCAGGACTTCTTCGAGCACTACGGCCCTGATGCCCGCGCTGTTCTTGGAGCATTGCTCGAAAAATATGCTGCCCATGGCGCAGCGCAATTCGTCCTACCCGATATACTTAAGGTGCCGCCCCTCTCTGATCTTGGCAATCCAAGCGAGATAGCGCGCCGGTTCGGCGGACCTGAGAAAATGCGGCATGCGGTCGACGCCATGGCCGGATTGATCTACGCGGCCTAACCCTCAACCAAAAGAAAAATGACTATGGCCCGACTAAAAAAGAATAACGACCCCAAAACAACGGTTCAGCGCCTCGACAGCATCGTGAAGTCGGCGCGAAAGATTATGCGCAAAGATAAGGGGCTCAACGGCGACCTTGATCGCCTACCAATGCTCACCTGGATCATGTTTCTAAAGTTTTTGGACGACATGGAACGGCTCCAGGAGGATGAGGCGACCCTTGCCGACAAGGATTTCGAATCGGCGATCGATCCACCTTATCGCTGGCGCGATTGGGCTGCTCAGGATGATGGCATTACCGGACCGGACCTTATCAAATTCATCATAGCTGATGAGGCGGTCCGGCCTGACGGGAGCAAAGGGCCTGGACTCTTTGCGTACTTGCGGAGCCTGCGGGGTCGGAACGGAGGCCGCGATCGGCGCGATGTGGTCGCGACCGTTTTTCGGGGTCTCTCAAACCGTATGGAAAGCGGATATCTTCTGCGCGACGTGATCAATCTCGTCGACGCTATCCACTTCGATTCGTCCGAAGAAATCCATACACTAAGCCGTCTCTATGAAGGCCTTCTGCGCGAAATGCGCGACGCGGCCGGCGATAGTGGCGAGTTCTACACGCCGCGCCCGGTCATTCGATTCATGGTCGAGGTAGTAAATCCAAAGCTTGGTGAAATCGTTCTTGATCCAGCATGTGGAACAGGCGGTTTTCTAGCCGAGGCCTACAACCATCTCGCCGGCCAAGCCGACACGGTTCAAAAGCGGAAGGTTCTTCAAAAGTCCTCGCTGCGCGGCTGCGAGCCAAAGACATTGCCGTTCATGCTCGCACAGATGAATCTGCTCTTTCACGGGCTTGAATCCCCTCAGATCGATCCTGGCAATGCTCTCCGGTTTCGTCTCGCCGAGATCGGTGAGCGTGACCGCGTCGAGGTTATCTTGACCAATCCGCCCTTCGGCGGTGAGGAAGAAACGGGTGTTCTTACTAATTTCCCTGAGGATCGACGCACTGCGGAGACAGCGCTCTTATTTTTGCAACTGATAATGCGGCGGCTGAAGCGCGCCGGACACGGCCGCGCCGGTGTGATCGTGCCGCACGGCATTTTGTTCGGTGACGGGGTTGCGGCGCGCATCAAGGCAGACCTACTCACTCAATTCAACCTTCACACCGTGGTTCGGCTGCCTGAAGGCGTATTTTCTCCGTACACGGATATTGCAACTAACTTGATCTTTTTCGACACGTCGGGACCAACGGATGAAATTTGGTATTGGGAACAATCGGCACCGAATGGCAAGCGCAAATACTCGAAAACAAATGCTTTGCAGTACGAAGAATTTGCTGAGTGCCTTGCTTGGTGGAATGACCGGAAAGAAGGGCCTCGTGCTTGGAAGGCCAAAGCTTCCGAACTAATCAAACGCGACGATGCCGGACTTGGTGTGTCCGTAAATCTCGATTTGAAAAATCCTCATGCCAAAGAGGCGTTTGATCATCGGCCGCCCACAGAAATCATTGAGAGCGCGATCACCAAGGAACGTGAGGTCCTGGCGATCCTCAATGAAATTAAATTAGTGATTGAGCGGCGCATATGAACACCGCGCGTTGGCCGCAGGTTCGATTGGGCGATGTTCTCACAAAGAAAGCTGATTGGATCAATCTTGATCCCGATACGGACTATCGCCAAGTCACCGTAAGAATGTGGGGTGCAGGCGTTATACTCCGACGGATAGTCAAGGGTTCGGGTATCGCTGCGAGCAGTCAGATCAAAGTCCGAGCTAGGCAATTTATCGTTTCTAAGATCGATGCGCGTCACGGAGCATTTGGCATTGTGCCAGATACCCTAGATGGAGGAGTCGTTTCTCAGGATTTTCCCGTTTTTGAAGCGCACGAAAAGCGTTTACTCCCGGAATTTCTGGGCTGGCTGAGCAAAACAGATTGGTTTGTTGATCTTTGTCGCGTCTCAAGCGAAGGCTCGACCAACCGAGTACGTTTGAGGGAAGATCGTTTTTTAAATCACACAATTCCATTGCCTCCGGTGCCAGATCAGCGCCGAATCCTACAGAACCTTGATGCGGCATCTGCAGGAATCGAAGCCCGGAATCGCAAAGGAATAGCCATTGAGGCCGAGCTCGTCGCAGTACTCACAAAGGGATTTCAAAAGATCGTCGCCGGAGCACCCCGCGCCTGCATGAGCGTTGTGGCTCCGCTCGTTAGACGAGCAGTCGAGATCGATCTTGAGGCCCGATATCCAGAACTAGGGGTACGCTCATTCGGCAAAGGGACATTCCATAAGCCAGAACTTTCTGGGTTGGACGTTGGCACGAAGCGACTGTTCCGAATTGAGAAAGGCGATCTTTTATTCAATATCGTCTTTGCTTGGGAAGGTGCGGTAGCCATCGCAAAGGAAGAAGATGATGGCCGCGTAGGTTCACATCGATTTCTTACCTGTGTGCCCGAGCCCAAGCTGGCCACGTCGGAGTTTTTGCGCTTTTTCTTCCTCACCAATGAGGGGCTACAGCGCCTCGGCGAGGCTTCACCGGGCGGAGCCGGTCGCAACCGGACGCTCGGCGTGCAAGCGCTTGAAGCGCTCGAAGTTCCGCTGCCATCGCTTGAAGATCAACAATGGTTTGATGCATTGCAGGCCAAAGCAAAACGCGCACGCGCCTCCAGCGCCGGAGCGGCAACCGAGCTTGGTTGCCTAATTCCTGCGATGCTCAATCAGGTCTTCTGAAGTGCCAAGGCGATACGAGACAGCATACTGTATCCCCATGCTGTATCCGGCCCGCTATATGAAATTCGTTCGTCCGCTCAATATGTTTCAATGGGCTTACTGAGGACGTTTCCAAACCCGACTTCCTCCAATTTCGTCGGCCTTATAGGGCGGACGACAAGACCATGTTCATTGTTCCACCTCAGTTCGAGATTCACCTACGCAGGACATTCGTCCTTGTCGTAGGGACCATCTCTTCATAGAGGAGGAGCTAAATTATCTAGCTAGTTATATTACGTCCTTAGTGAACGAGTCTCCGAATGAGATAGTACTTCGCTTAGCGTCAGATTTTGAAGAAAAGTGAATTACAACAACTTTTCTGTCTCAATTTTCGAATCTGAATCTCCAAGAAAAAATTAAACAAGATCAGTCGGAAATATCAAGACGGCTGAATGCTCACCGTTGGCACATTTATCCGCCTAGCGGGATGCCGTGAGTGCACGATGATGCGCAAACCGTATGTCCTCATTAGGAATCATAAATATCGCCCGCGTCGACTTCCGCAACGACAACCGCGCGTTTGGCATCAAGACCGAAGACCGGTTCTCGCACATCTACATCATCGGCAAAACCGGCACGGGCAAGTCGACGCTTATTGAAGGCATGGCATTGCAGGACTTGAAGCGCGGAAATGGCTTCGTGCTTGTTGACCCGCATGGGGACTTGGTCGAGCGAGTCGCCTCGCAAATTCCCGTCTCTCGTCGCATGGATACCATCTACCTCAACGCGTCCGATCCTTTACAGCCATATGGGTACAATCCCCTGCGGCAAGTACGCGGAGAGTTCATTTCGCTCGCTGCGTCCGGGCTCATGGAGGTTCTCAAGAAGATGTGGGCGGACTCGTGGGGCGTGCGCATGGAACACATCCTGCGCAATGTCCTGCTCGCCCTGTTGGAGCAGCCGGACGCTACGCTGCACGACATCCTCCGGCTGATGACAGATCAGAAATATCGCAAAAAAGTCGCCCATTCGCTCCAGAACGAGACTGTTCGGAATTTCTTGGAAAAGGAATTCGAACGATTCACGTTCGGCTACCGCGCGGATGGTATCGCGCCAATACAAAATAAGATCGGTGCGTTCTTGGCCGATCCGCTGCTGAACCGGATTCTAACAAAGCCAGAGAAAGACCTGCACGTTCGGAGAGTAATGGATGAGGGCGGGGTGCTTCTAGTGAATCTCGCCAAGGGTAGGCTGGGCGATGACAGTTCGTCGCTGCTCGGGGGCTTGCTGGTGACTACGATAGGGCTTGCGGCTTTCAGTCGTGCGGACATACAGGCGGAGAAGCGGCGCGACTTTTTCGTCTATGTCGATGAATTCCAGAGCTTCACGACGCTCGCACTCGTCAATATGTTTTCCGAGCTTCGCAAATACCGTGTCGGATTTACTGTCGCCAATCAATATTTGCACCAGTTGGACCCGGACATCAGGCACGCGGTCCTAGGCAATGCTGGCACTCTTATTTCATTTCGCGTCGGCTCTGACGATGCGCCGCTGCTTGAACGTGAATTCGTGCAGCGCTTCGAGCAGATAGACCTACTGCAGCTTCCGAACCACCGCATTTATCTCAAGCTCATGATCGACGGCATGCCATCAAAGCCTTTCAGTGCGCTGACTTTGCCGCCTGGCTAGACCACGCGTTTATACGCTCGTGTGGCAACGAACTGCGCTTCGAGTAAGATGCCTATATGGCTTGGGATGATGGATTAGTTGGGACCGCAAGAGATATTGCGGCCACGGATAGAACGCCTTTGCGAGTGATGGCCGGGCCCGGTACCGGCAAGTCTTTCGCAATGAAGCGGCGAGCAGCGCGGCTTCTGGAAGGTGGCCAAGACGCGAGACGCATTCTGGCGGTTACCTTCACACGCAATGCAGCAGCCAGCCTTGTCGATGATCTGCATGACCTTGGCGTGCCTGGCTCTGAGAACATACGAGCAGGAACGCTTCATGCGTTCTGCTTTGGTTTATTGAGCCAGCAGGCAGTGTTTCAGTACCTCGGACGAGTCGCCCGCCCGGTCATTACCTTTTCAAAATATGGCGTCCTTCAGTTTGAAGGCGGCACGATGCTCGATGACTTGGTCATCATGGGCGCCTTCGGCCCGAAGCGAGATTGTACAAAGCGGATACGCGCATTTGAGGCGGCGTGGGCTCGACTCCAATCGGATGCAGCGGGTTGGCCGCAAGACCCGATGGATCGAGCGTTCCAAACAGCCTTGATCAGTTGGCTTCGTTTCCACCGAGCCATGCTTATTGGTGAACTAGTTCCTGAGGCTCTCCGCTTTCTGCGCAACAACCCTGGCTGCGAAGCGCGAGCGGCATTTGACCACGTTATCGTCGATGAATATCAGGACCTCAACAGGGCCGAGCAAGACCTACTCCAACTTTTATCAGGTAATCGCGCAATCGCAATTGTCGGTGATGTGGACCAATCGATTTATCGATTCAGGCACGCAAATCCCGATGGCATACAGTCCTATGACACGCGTCACCCGGGTACACACGATGAGGTTCTTCGCGAATGTCGCCGATGTCCCACCCGTGTTGTCGCGTTTGCCGACCATCTCATTGGCCACAATCATCCCGGAGCTGCCGGACCCCATTTGCAGCCCCTTCCTGGCAACGCCGCTGGGGAAATTCACCTAGTGCAATGGGACAGCGTTGAGGAAGAGGCGAATGGCATTGCGGAGTATGTTCGCACACTTGTGGCGAGAGGTATTTCGCCCGGCGAGATATTGATCCTTACTCCGAGACGGCTACTCGGATATGCGATCAGAGATCGACTTCAAGAGCGGGATGTTCCCGTGCATAGTTTTTATCACGAAGAGGCTCTGGAGGAAGACGACGCCCAACGCGCGTTCGCTCTTCTATCGCTGCTTGTCGACGGTGAGGATAGAGTCGCTCTCCGTTGGTGGCTTGGCCACAGCAGTCCATCGGCGCGGCGCAATGCATATCAGCGTTTAAGGCAGCACTGCGAACAATCTAACGTTTCGCCTAAGGCTGCACTCGATGCTTGTGTCGCAGGCGCGCTGACACTGCCCCACACAAACGATTTAGTCCAAAAGTATCGCGAACTAATCCAGATTTTGGAGGATCTGCGGCCACGCAATCTTTCTGATCTAGTTGACACGTTGGTGCCTGCCGGTAGCGATGCGTGCAGCGTCATGCGTGAAGCAGCACTTTTGGACCTCCCCGAAATGGAATCGGTTAATGATCTACTCGACTGTCTTAGAACCAGCGTGACACAGCCGTCGATGCCTGAAGAGGTTGACTACGTACGCGTGATGAGTCTGCATAAATCCAAAGGATTGACCAGCAAGGTCACGATAATTTCTGGGTGCACGCAAGGTCTCATACCGTTTGTAAACGCAGATGAAACGGCCGAAGAAGCACAGGCGACGCTGGAAGAGCAACGTCGATTATTTTATGTAGCGATTACGCGCTGCACAGAAACTCTCGTGATCTCGTCTACCGTTCGCATGCGACGTAAATTTGCATGGAAGATCGGAGCGCGAGTAGCTTCCGGGATAGGCGCCATTGCGACCACTGTAGCCAGCCAGTTTATTGACGAGTTGGGTCCCGATGCCCCCGCCTCCAAACGTGGCTCTGACTGGGCGCAAAACGGATATGTAGAGTAGTGGCGCTGCCGCCTCGCTCGCAGCTTGTTAGTATCACCATGTTCACGCTGGTTCATTGGGCAAATTTACACGCCTAGCCAAAATCATATCTTGTTGGATAATGGAGATATTCCGCGCTGCCATCTATGAGCATAATAGTAGTAATTCTTCTCGCGATAATTGCCTACATTCTTTGGCGCATTTATCGCCAGAAAGAGGAAGAAAAAGAAGCAGTAGCTAACGAAAAGTCAGAGGCTGAATGGGAACAAGAAAGGAAAGAAAGATTCAAAGACTACCCCCATCTGTACGGGAAACTTGAGGGAAACTGGCTTGATGTATTCGCTATGCAGGCTGAGAAAGGTCTCCCTCTCTTAAAAATAGCTTTTTTCCTGATGCTGCACGAATCGACAAAAATTGATTACTCGGAAGGATCGCTCAAGTGGGACACTCTATGGAACTCAACGGAAGAATTACTGGAGCATCTCGAAAAATTTCATGAGGGGTCTGTTGTTGAACACGAAATAGCAGTTACCACATATTGGCAAATAGCGGCCGGAGCAGTAGGCGAACTTATAAAAGAAAATCCAGCGATTGAAGGGAGTAAGTTGGAAGTTGAGCCATACACGAACATCGAAAAGATTGCAGCCTTGTTTCCGAAAAAGGCTAACCATCCGCCTAAAGAAATCACCTTCTTCGATGAGAAAGGAGGATTTCCTAGAGAATCAAAAAGCTCTCCGCATATTCGCGCGAAGATGAAAGCCCTCGGTCTATAGGTGACGGTGGCTGATAGCTTGCTTACAGATAGAATTCTCGCCTGTCTCTGTGGTATATTCGGCCAAGTGATTCCTGGATGTAATGCTGATTCAGCTGGATGTGATAGAATTTAGACAACGTGCGCCAGGCACCACCTTTTAAAATAATCACTAAGGAGATTCATATGGCAAATCCTAACGAAGACAAAGAACACGAAAAGACCTTCAAGGTCATTGTGAACGGACAGGAGAAAAAGGTAGCTGAAGAGAGGCTTTCATTTGCCGCGGTAGTCGCGCTGGCATTCAACCCGGTGCCGACCGGCCCGAACATCATGTTTACGGTCACGTACCGAAACGCGAAGGAGCCGCGAGAGGGTACGCTAGTTGAGGGGCAATCGGTAGAGATCAAGAACGGCACCATCTTTAATGTCACACAGACTGATAAGTCGTAGCGGCGATCTGAAACAGCTGAGGGATGAAGGTTACAAGGTAGAAATTCATCCGTCCGTCCATCTCCTTATTAGGGACGTTCCATACGTCGACGAAGCTAAGACTGTTCAGACGGGAACGTTGGTCTCCAAGCTTGAGCTTGCCGATGATGTAACGATCGTACCTACTGATCACACCGTGCGATTCATCGGATCGCACCCCTGTCGGAGTGATGGATCGAAGCTCGGTGAGCTGGTTAACAGCACTGCGGTAGAAGATTTAGGCCAAGGTCTGAAGATCGACTTCTCCTTCTCGCGCAAGCTCACGGCCGATGGTCAGCAGAGAGCGTATAAAAATTATCACGAGAAGATGACGGCCTACGTGGAGATATTGGAGGGCCACGCCCGGGTGATTGATCCCAATGTAACGGCGCGTACCCATCCTCTAATTGAAACTTCAGAGGAAGAATCTGTCTTCTTGTATCTCGATACGGCATCCAGTCGTGCCGGCATTGGCGCTGCCAGCGAGAAGCTGGCATTGAGCAAAATCGCTATCGTGGGCCTTGGCGGAACCGGATCATACGTGCTCGACCTTGTGGCGAAGACGCTCGTAAAGGAGATACACCTTTTCGACGGAGATAAGTTTGTTCAGCACAATGCGTTTAGATCGCCGGGCGCGGCTTCAGGCAACGAGATTCGCACCCCTCCTTTCAAGGTGCGCTATTTCGCAGACCTGTACTCCAAAATGCGGCGGAACATTATGCCCGTCGAAAGCTACCTTGAGACCTCGAATCTCGATCTTTTGAAGGGCATGGATTTCGTGTTCCTCTGTCTCGACAGGGGCGCGGACAAACGACACATCGTTGAAAAGCTGCTGGAACTCAAAATTCCATTCATTGACGTCGGAATGGGCGCGGAACTACGGGCGGATAACAGTCTTGGCGGCATACTGCGTGTTACTACCGTCACTCCGGCCAAGCACGATCACCTGAGCAATAGAATTCCTTTTTCTGATCCCGCCGCCAAAAACGAATACGCAACGAACATTCAGATCGCCGATCTCAACGCGCTCAATGCCGCTCTCGCCGTGGTTAAATGGAAGAAACTCTTCGGCTTCTATTCCGATCTAGAGCACGAACATTTTAGCGCCTATACGATCGACGGAAACCATCTTCTCAACGAAGATAAGTCATGACACGAGTCGCAACACTCAAATGTGAACGTGTGCAGTATATCCCTTCGACTTTAGAGAACGGGAAGATTTATATTTCGACGGAGTTTTCTACAGCAGCACATAATTGCTGCTGTGGATGCGGAAGTAAGGTTGTCACACCGCTTAGTTCTACCGACTGGCAGGCAAGCTTCGATGGGGAATTGGTCTCCCTCTATCCTTCAATCGGAAATTGGAGCTTTCCCTGTCAGTCGCACTATTGGATAAAGCGCAGCAAAGTCGTATGGGCCGCCCGGATGTCGCAAGCCGAAATCGATTACGGACGAGCTTTAGATCGTATTGCAAAGAAAAAATACTTCAGTGCTCAAAAGCCGACCGGCTGGCGCGCATTTGTAAACTGGATTCTCGGCAAGTTCAGGTGATGCCAGGAGATTCGCTGCCATTTTGGCAAGTTCTCACCTCGTGCGATTTTTACAGTCCTCGTTGACTATGACGCCTACGCCGCGATGAGAGATACTTCCTCTCGTTTGCGTTCTTCGGCATGCGTCTTACAATACTCCACAAGGAGGTCGAATATATTTTTAACGCGCAAAGTTCGAGGTCTGTCCCGGTGTGGTTCACCAAAGCGGACAGAAGTGAGACCTGCTAGCTCTCGAAAGGGAGATTTCAGCTCAACGCCTAGATTATTTCCGTCTCCACTAAGGTTCGAGGTGACAGTTTTGATCAATTTCCGCTTTTCTATCTGATTTGCCATTGCGTAGCTCAACGGCAGGGTTTCTAGAAGTTCGAGGTATTCGAGAAGTCGGTCAACCAATACCTGTTCACCACGGACAATTCGGTCTCTCTGCTCCTCTAGGCCCTTTCGCTCCATGTGGAGTTCGAGCTTTTTCCCCTCAAACGCCTGCCGGTCAACAGCGCCATCGAGATATACGTCCATGAGCCGCGCAATACGCCCGCTGACGATATCCACGCGGAGGTTCACGGCGCGAGCCTGATCCTCACGATTTTTTTCGGTATCTGCTTGCATCGAAATGGCACGCGCCCTCATTTCGACGACCTCAACCTCGGAGAGGCCGAGAGGGACCAAATGGCCGTTAATTGTTGCGTCGACCACCTCCTCTCGAATCGAGATCGTCGGACAGGTGCGCGTGTGACAGCGATAATACACATGGCCTTTCTGGACCTCGCCTATAAGGCTGTACTTGCAATGCGTGCATTTGAGCATCCGGCGGAATAAGAAATCATGCATGAGCGGCCGAGCACTCAGCTTTCCGTCGAGCACGTCCTGGACCCTGCTAAATAGGCTCTTTGAAACAATCGACTCATGAATGCCGATGTAAGTCTCAGCTGAACATTTCATGCGAATAATACCAATATAGAATGAGTTGCGAAGGATTTCGGCCATCCGGTTCACCCCGACTTTCTTGCCGGTGTTGCTTCGGAAGCCTCGTTCGTAGAGTTGATCAGAGAGGGAGTTGAGCGTGAACTTTCCCGTCGAGTACAGTTCGAATGCCACACGGATGTAAGGCGCTCGCTCGGGGTCCAAGGTTTTTGGCTTTCCGCCCCCTTGATCGAGGTAGCCGGTGTAAGCCCTGAATGGGAAGAGCCCCTGCTTCAACCGGCCCCGCATGCCTTTGAGGACCTCCTCGCGAAGATTTCGGATGTAGTGCGCAGCTATCACCGCGAGAAAATCGCCGGTTAGCTTTCCCTCGTTTGATCCGAGATTAATGCTCTCTTGTGTGAATCGGACATCGATACCAGAATCGGAGAGGTCTTGAACAGCGCTCCAGTCTTTCAAATTTCGAGCGCTTCGATCGATCTTGTGAAAGATGACGCCCGACGCCTTTCCTTTCTTGAGCGCCGCAACCATGCGCGAGAATTCGCGACGGCCAATCTTCGCTGCGGTCTCTCTCTCTTCAAACCAAGTCACAATGCTAAATCCGTGACGCGTAGCGAAATTAGTTATGGCGTCACGCTGTTCCTGTAGCGACGAGCCGTGTTCACCCTGTTTGACCGTTGATACTCGAATGTACGCAAAATACGATTTCATATAGATGGTTGAATATCATCGACTCTATCGTGGACTCCCGTTTTTGGCGAATCGCTGGATTCCTCCTCGCGTTTGATCCGCTGAAATATCTCCCACACCACAGCCATGTACTCGTCGAACGTCGCAGTCGCTTCGCGCAGCTCCGACTCGCTGGCTTTAGGCATGACCCGCCGAATAAATCCTGGAACATTGCTTTCGATATTATCGGCCATCTCAAGGAGCTTATCTGGCGGTCAGAATTTATTGGAGGCGAGTGCATATTCCGTTTCGTCAAGAATTCACGCCTGATGCCATTTGCAGCAGCGATATAGGCTCCAAGTGTGAATGAAAACGAGAAGGAGGTTGAAAAAAAGTCGGCCATCCCTACAACATCGGCGATCCTTGATGACGGTGTGATCGTCGAATTGGCGTACGATGCCGGCGGGCGGCGTACATTTTTCGCAGTATTCAGCGCCGGGCGCTGGACGCTTCAAGATCGCGTCACAACGAGTCGCGGAATAACGCTTGTCCCGTTTTCACCGGACAACAACCTCATCCTCAACGAAGCTATACTATTGCCTTCAGAACCACACATCTACGGCAGCGAGGATAAGCTTGTCGCCGAGATACAGGATTTTATCCATCGTTACGTCGATCTAAGCCCCACCTTCGAGAAAATCGCGACTCACTATGTTCTTCTCACGTGGCTCCATGACGCGTTCAATGAGCTTCCATATTTGCGCCTGCGCGGAGATTTCGGCAGCGGGAAGACACGCGCGCTGCTGACGATCGGTTCGCTCTGCTACAAGGCATTCTTCGCCAGCGGCGCCTCCACCGTTTCGCCGATCTTCCATACTCTCAATGCTTTTCGCGGGACGCTTATATTGGACGAGGCCGATTTCCGGTTCAGCGACGAGAAGGCGGAAATTGTCAAGATTCTCAATAACGGCAATGTGCGCGGCATGCCAATTCTACGCACCATGATGAACCGACAACGTGAGTTCAACCCACAGGCATTCCAGGTCTTCGGCCCGAAGATTGTAGCGACTCGCAGCAGCTACGACGACAAAGGCTTGGAGAGTCGTTTCATCACCGAGGAAATGGGGCCACGTGAATTGCGCCCGGACATCCCGATCAATCTCCCCGACGCCATGAAAGAGGAAGCACGCGAACTGCGTAATAAGCTTTTACTCTATCGATTCCACCGAAGGTTCAAGACGAAGCTGGATGAGAGCTTGATCGATCCCACGCTTGAGCCGCGCCTCAATCAGATTTTGGTGCCGCTCTTGAGCGTCGTCGGAGACCCCAAACTGCGCGGAGATTTGCGATCCATCGCGTCCGAGATTCAGGCTGGGCTTGTCGCCGAGCGCGGACTCCTTGTGGAGGCTCAGGTTCTCGAAATCCTCGCCGAGCTGATGCTAACTTCGGAACGAGCTTTCGTACCGTTAGCGGACGTGACGGTTGGCCTGATCGAGCGCTATGGTGCTGAATACGAGCGCCCTATCACGAACCGGTGGATCGGGGGCGTTCTCCGCCGTCGCCTCAATCTGCGGACCTATAAAAGTCATGGCATCTACGTTGTCCCTGTGAGTGAACGCGCCAAAATAGAGGGCCTCTGCGCTCGCTACGGCGTCTACGTCATCACCGGCATTACCTCACCCGCTCCATCGGGGGATGTGGGGACTTCGGGGACATCCTAGGGGGTTTTTCGCGAGATAATTCAAGTGAGGTCAGGCGGTCGGATTTCCGCGACCGGTCGATGCCCTGCCCCTCCCGGCAAGTCCCCATGTCCCCACATCCACCCAGGCATCTCAATTCCATCCCAGGCGGCAACTTGAGCGAAGACAGGCACGGGGTAAGCGACTTGCCGATTTTGCAAGTTTTCACCCCTGCCGCATTTGGCTGACTTCGGCGAACATAGGCGCTCGTGTCTGCCAGCCATTGCGCGCGTTGACACGCCCTATGAAAAAGAAACTCGACTGCTATCTGCGCTCGTATCGCCGTCGTTGGGGCCTCACGCAAGAGGAGCTTGCTACGCTATTGGGTTGCAAAACCGGCGCGATGATTTCTCGTCTTGAGCGACACGGCCGGCACCCAAGTCTCAAAGTTGCATATGCGTTCGAAGTCATATTCGGAACTACGCCAATAGAACTTTTCCCGGGCCTGCATGTGAAGGTTAGAAAGAACGTGATCGCTCGGATGCGCGATCTGTATGACGAGCTGCAGGGCGACCCCTCTAAGACGACTCGTCTCAAGCTCGATTTCTTCGAAGAGGTATTCGCGAGGGCGAAATCGCGCCGTAGAACGGTATGAACGCCCGCAAAAGATACGACTTGGTGATGGCGGTCTATCCGAGCGCGCGCGGTTTCGCGTTTGTCATTTTCGAGGGTCCGCTTTCACCGGTTGATTGGAATGTCCGAGAGATACGCGGGCGACATAAGAATCAGCGTTGTCTTGTCGGGATTGCGGCTGAGCTCCAACGATACCGACCCGACGCGCTGGTCCTGCAAGACATGTCTCCCGCTGGTACACGCCGCGCGTATCGGCTGAGGGACCTCAATGCGGGAATTGGGGAGTTAGCCGACGACCGGGGAGTCCCAGTGTTCGCGTACTCGCGGGCGCAAGTGCGGAAAGCCTTCGAGCCGTTCGGCCTCGTCAATAAACATTCCATTGCTGAGGCAATCGCCAAAAACATTCCAGCATTCGATCGCTACCTGCCGCCACTCCGCAAGCCGTGGATGAGTGAGGACGCCAGAATGGGCTTGTTCGACGCGGTAGCGCTCGCATTGACATTCTTTCACAGCGCGGCGGGCGGCAATCAGGCAGCCGCGTAGGTGGGCGATCCCTCTGCCTCGCAATCCGGCACCCGACTGGTTCGGATGCCGGTAGCGAGGAGGAGAAGATGTCCACCATTGTTCTTTCCAATAAGGGCGCAAAGCTGATGAAGCTTTGCGAGATGCGGAGCTTCAAGACACTCGATCAGTTGTTGCGGCTTGCAGCCACCGATAGCGTTTGCCCGGCCATCTGCATGGCAGAGGGCTGCGATCACATGACCGATTTGGAGCCCGACCAAGACTGCGGCTACTGCGAAGCGTGCGGCGGCAACACCGTTACCTCGGCGCTCGTTCTCGCCTGCCTGATCTAGGAGGCCGCCGTGGAGTCGAGCAAGATTGCAACACTCAATGACGCTTTCCGCAAAAGCTTCTCCGGGGGCAAGCTGATGATGACTGCCGGAGTCGACGCCCTTCCCGATATGGTTAAGTGCGCTGCTCTCAATGAGGTCGCGAACTTTGAGTCATTTTCTGAAGACAACGACCCTCACGGTGAGCATGACTTCGGCAGCTTCGAACTGTGTAATCGAAAGTTCTTTTGGAAGATCGACTACTACGACGAACGCTGCGAATACGGATCGGATGATCCCGCCGATCCGAAAAAAACCACGCGCGTGCTCACGTTGATGCTCGCCGCGGAATACTGAGCCCCGTTCAGGGGCTCTTTTTTTACAGAACCAATAACCAGCCATTGAAAGTCGCTACCATTCCTTCGCAGCGGCGTCAGTCTCGACATTGCTATCCGTGTTGATTGGCATTGCTGAATGCTGAGTCTGTATTGGAGCCACCGGCTGAACTGCGCCAAGGGGCACGGCGTATTTGTCTCGGATGCCCTGCCGGACCAAACGCCTTTCTTCTTCTGTCATGCGAGGGGCAGCATTCATATCAATTGCAGGAATTCCGACCGATATGGCCGTATCGGTAAGTCCGCGCACGTAAGCCGCAAAATGGTACGGCCGCTGATTTAGAATGAACTCGGGGGTCGTACGCATGTCGCGGGCGAGCGCATGCGCGGCGGCGTCACTCACTTGGGATGCAAACTTAATCGCGGTTGCGCCATATAGTGCGTCAAGCACATAAGGTTGAAGTTGTCCCAATCGCTGGTGAGCCAGGATTAGCCCGACATTTAACTTGCGTGCTTGATCGAGAATGACCGTGATTTTAGGATCGCGTTTGATGAAGTCGTGGCACTCGTCGATGTAAACGAAACATGGTAGCCGCTGGTCTTTCGGCAGAAGCTGCCGCTTGTGCGCGGCAAGCAAGATCATGGAGATAAAGAACCGACCGACAATCTCGACGCCATCCTCTTGCAAGAGGCTCTGGGGAACATTGATAAGAATGACCTTTGCACTCCCCATCTCCTTGAAGAAGTCTAGCTTGGATTTGGGCGCGGAGAACATGCGCGACAGCGTGCGAATGCGCTTCACGGCGAACAGCCGGTCGACGACTTGCTCCTTGGTGCGTTCGAGCTGACCGCTATTGAACTTAAGATCGAAGAAGCGCCGTCCGTCTTGATCGAGCTTCGGTAGGTATTGCTCAAATTGTTTGAGCCCGCCGGGCTGCATGAGGTCGATGAACGTATCGAGCGTCGCCGACTTGATGTTAAGCAGCAACTGGATGGTGAAATTGAACAGCGTGTTTTGCCGGCTCGTCAAGTCGGCCGAGAGCAAGGCGCCGAATATATAGTCGTAGAGTGATAGGACGGCATTATGCAGGGCTTCGCGGTCGACAGGCGCGTATGAGTCCATGTTCTCCAAGCCGACATCGAAGAGATTGAGCGCGATCGGCCATTCGACATCCTCGGCGTCGATACTCAAGAGCTTGCCTTCAAGCGGCTCACCGGGCGCGAACACCTTGAGACCCTCGACCGCCTTTATGAGATCGCGGTTGCTCTCCATGACCACGACCGAGGCTTCGTTGTTCGCCACAAGATCGAGGTCGCAGGCGAGCAGATATTGCAAGGCGGTCGATTTGCCGGTGCCCGGTGGCGCCACGATCCAATGATGCTGGAATCGGGCCGACATCGGGATATGGAATGGGACCGGCGTAAGCAGCAGATCGACCAAAGGTGTTCCGCTGAGGTAGGTCTCCACTAATTCAATGGGCGCCAATTCTGACTCGTCTGCAGTGATGTATGGCTTTCGATGTTTTTCATCATCGGGCGATAGTCCGGAGGCAAGGCAGGTGTTCGCATAGAGACGCTGTTGCAGCACCGTGAACAAGCCGACCTCAGCCAATTCGTTCGTCAAGATCGTGCCGATGATCTTGTCCACTGTGCTGCCGGGATTGCGCATCAGCGTGACCAATGGAACGGTCAAGGTGAGATTATCGCCGCTTTCCGGGATGTCGGGCAGCTCGGTGACTATCCCCCCGAAGACGTTGCCAAGCGCAGTCGTGAGTATTTCGCTGACACGATTATCGTTTGCTAGAAAGTGCTCCTGCGCTCGCAAGAATCGGCGAAGATCGACTTGCTCTTTAAGGGAAAGAACAGCGATGTCCCAATCGATCTTCGGCGAAGTGAATATTGTCGTTTCGAGGGCCAGCACAGCTTTTTGGCATTGATCGAGGGCTTCCAGAATCGTTGGCGATTCGGGGAGGCTGACGACTTTGCCGACCCAATCCGCGACGAAGCCGTTGACGCGATCTATGGCATCGTCCTTCGACCAGATCGAGGCCAAGTGTGCGGAGCGCACGTCTTCGTAGAGCGCCCTAGTCTCTGAGAGATCGCGCGCCCGCTCGTCGGTAAATCGCCGTAGAAATGGCGTGAACGGAGACGGTGGTTGATAAGGCGGAAGCTTAGAACTCAACGACCTCCTCCCGGCCGTCGAAGGTCAGTGATGTTTCGAGATATGCTTTGAGGTGCTTGCAGGCGTCGAGGATCGCGGCCTCGGCACCGAGTAACTCATCGAGGTCTTTGCACTCAATGTGTTGGCCACTCATTAGACTGTCGACCGTGACACGGAGGGACAGCGCCATCAATGCGGCGCTCGCAATACCGCGCGCGTTCTTCCACAAGCTCTTACCAGCAGAAGACATGCCAAGCCCTTGCGTGCTTGCAGCATCGCCGAAATTGCCGTACGCGGCCTCGCCGTGTTTCTTGCGCGCCTCACTGTCGTACACCACGATTTTTCCGAGGCCGTACTTGCTCACCAGCGTTTGCTCGTCTTTAGAAAGGTCGGCCCGCGCATCGAGCGCAAATAATACCTTTCCTCCCATCATTCCGCCCATGCGCTGCGAGCGCTTTAGTTTCAGTTGCATTGGTAGGTCCCCCCCGAGATTGCCTGCAACAGTTTGAGCGCCGCGAGTTGTGTGGTCAATGCTGTACCACCCTGACTTAATCGGAGGATCGGAACAGAAACGCCCTTTCAAAAGAGAAATCCTGTCCGAAAATAAAAGAGCCCCGGTTTGGACACCGGGGCTCTTACCCTTCAAGAAGGAGATGATGCCATGTCGCGGGTAGCGACGCGTTCGTCTATCCAGGTCTGCACCTCTTCCGCTAACCACGCCACCCTGCAGGCTCCGAGCCGTACCCGCTTGGGGAATTGGCCGGCGGCTTCAAGACGCGCGATGTGCGCAAAGCTGTATGGAACACCGAATAACGATCTCAGTTCCTTCTTCGTAACTAGTCTTTGTGTCATCGGACACTCCCTAAAAAGGGAGCATCGCGATGCCCACCGAAAACCAGCTAGCAGGCACCGATGAGCATAGCCTCAAATACCGACCCCAACAACGGACACATAGCAGCACATAGATGCTCTCAGGCGGCATTAGGAAGCTTGTCGCCCTGCGACATTTTAAGTAGCGCCGAGAGATAATTTTCCCATTTTTCGATGGCTTCGCGCATTTCATCCATGTAGAGCGCGCGGTTGTATACGTCAGCGACAGCCGTAATCACACCAGCCGATTGCAAGGTCCCGAGCTTGTGGTTTAGCAACCGCTCGACAATGTGAGGAGGCACCTTCAGCTCCGCAAGCTTAGTGGCGAAGGTTCGCCGCAAGTCCAAGAGCTGCCAGGGAGCAACCTGGCAAATTTCCTTCAACTCCCATTTTGCCTTCCCAGAGCCGTTCCACGGGCTCGCCATATCCCGGCCGGGAAACAGCAGGTCGGTGCTGTTGAAGCGCGGAATAATTTCAAGAAGATTGGCCGTAAGGTTTCCATAGGGGAAGCAGTGCTGCGTGCCGTTTTTGGTTTCCGGCAGCGTTATGGTTCGCTCCTCTGTATCGATGAAGGCGCGGCGACAAGAGATCATTTCACCCCACCGCGTTCCCCATAGAAGCGAAAGTTGAATGGCAGTACCGAATGGGTATCCAACCTCCTCGGCCGCCTTCCATACCGCGACAATCTCGGCCTTCGCCAGGACACGCTTGCGGGGAATGTACTTAGTAGGCGACTTCAAACCCTCCATCGGCGAGTGCTTGATGTATCGCGGGACACACCACCGCAGAAATATCCGAATGTACTTGAAGACGTGAAAGGCCTCGCCCGGTACGCGCTTTGCCAGCTCGTCCGTAACCTTCGTGATGTCGTGATGGGTAATTTCGTCCAGGCGCTTGTGCTGTAGCGGCTTGTCAAAGTAGCGATTGATCACACGTTTGATTTGATACTGCGTTTTCGACTTCATCGTTGAAACGTGGATGGCGTAGAACTGCTGCACGGCATCGTCGAATTTTGGAACTTCGATCTTTGGTTCGACAGGTGAACCAAGAAGCACGAGCGCCTGCTTGCGGGCTTTGGCGAGGGAAACAGCCGGATAGCGGCCGATGCGCGTGCGCACGCGCTCGCGACCTCTGATCACGATCCATGTCTTGCGATTTTTTCCCACGCGAATTCCGAACGCGGGGGTCGTTTCGTCAAAGTATGTGCCGGGCTCTTTGAGTCGCGACACGACAACGTCCGTAAGATGCACGACTGGCATTTTTGGCTCCGATTTGGCTCCCAAACTACGCGCGTAGAGGCGCGTAGAGGTGGGTTGCCGTGTGTATGTTTTGGAGCCGAAAATTCAGAAAAGCTATGCAGTCACGGGCGCTTGGCGGTCAGCATGAGCAGCTATGAGTCGCGCTGCAATTTTTTATTTTCCGATTGGGAAGCTGCCGTTCTACCATTGAACTACGCCCGCGAGGCGTCTCCTCAGAGGCGCCTAGTTTCGCTTTTATATCATGGATGGATAGAAATTAAGATCGCCCGCGGTTAGGAAAATTAGCATGCGCATGCAGCACGCGCTTTTTCTGACGGCACTCTGTTTCCTGCCGGCGCAGGCCAGCGCGCAGGATATTCCGCCGCGCGAACTCCTGGACAAGATCATCACCCAGCTCCCGCCGCCGCTCCCGCCGGCGAAGATTTCGTTTCGACCTCAGCCGGGCGCCAGCACCGACGACACCTGCCGGATGCAGAATTTCGAAATGGTGCTGGAGCGCGAAGACGCGGGCTCCCCGAATAAATATTCCGTATTGCTCAACCGCCAGCCGGACGGTGCCCTCGCGGCACCAAGGCAGCTCCTGGCGGTGATCACACGGCTCGCGGTCGATGCAGACGGCAGCGAGCGCGCCTACCACCCCGAGGATCCTTACGGCCAAGGTGTGTGCGAGCGTCGCATGGATGCCGGCGGCAAGGTCAAGTTACGCGGCGTGTGCGCGCTCGACAGTTTTAACCCGAGCGGCATTCGCGTTTTTCTCGAAGACAAGCGCGCGCGGCTTGTCGATCCGAACAAGCCGCCGAAAGAAGGCATCCCTGACCTCGCCGATGCCTGGAAAGACGTCTGGCCGCTGATCCGCGACCACGAGCTCAAATCCTATGATTTGAAATCGGTCGCTGCGAACGCCCCCGGCGGCTACAACATGTTCTATTGGAAAGAGCGCAAACTCACTGTGCTCACCAAGCGCGCGATTATTCCGAGCACAAGCGATGGCTATCCGTGCGTGCGCGGCGCCGAGTCGCGCCACCCCGGCTATTTCGTCGCCGCCACCGCGCTGACGCGGCCGGGTGCGGTGCGGGCGGACGGCTGCGAGCCGTCAAGCTTTATCGACGCCTCGGAGGTTCCGTTTTTCGTGCTTCCGGGCGGGGATTTCGGCCATATCGAAATCGGCGACATCGTGATCGGCCATTTCAAGACCCCCGGCGAGGAACACATCGCCTTCGGCATCGCAGGCGACGCGGGGCCGATCGAGCAGTTCGGCGAGGGTTCGATCGCCTTCCACCAGGCGCTCCGCGGCAAGGCCGGCGATCCGGTGATGAACGTGCTGGACGTCAACGCGCTCGACATCGACGGCGACTTTCTAAAAAAGGAAAACGCGACGCTCGCCATTCTGGTGCTCGGCGGCACCAAGAAGCGATTGGGCGGCAACTATTCGCGCGAAAATATCGAGAGGATCGGGCGCGAGGAACTCGCTGGCTGGAACGGCGGTGGCGAGAAACTGACGCAACGGCTCAACGCCTGCGTCGCGAAGGCAAAACCCGCGCAATAAGTTTAAGGTTGAAACGGCTTGAAGTGCTTGGAGAGCTTCAGACCCTGCGCCTGATAGTTCGAACCGGGCATATCTCCGTAAAGCGTCTTCGGCCGCTCGGTCATGCGCTCATAGACGAGCCGGCCGACGATCTGGCCGTGCTCGAGAATGAACGGCACTTCGCGCGAGCGCACCTCCAACACCGCGCGCGCGCCGCTGCCGCCGGCGGCGGCGTGGCCAAAGCCGGGATCGAAGAAGCCGGCGTAATGCACGCGGAATTCTCCGACCAAGGGATCGAACGGCACCATCTCGGCGGCGTAATCGGGCGGCACATGCACTGCTTCCTTCGAGGCGAGAATGTAGAAGGCGTCAGGATCGAGCACGAGACCACGCGCGCCGCGCGCGGGCAGCGGTTCCCAAAAATCGGCGACGTCGTAAGCTCCGCGCTTGTCGACGTCGATCAGCCCCGTGTGTTTCTTGGCGCGAAAGCCGGCAAAGCCGGCGGAGCCTTTGCCCGAAAGATCGACCGACACCGCGACCGCGCCGGATGCCAAGTTCGCATCGACCGCGTCCACCAGCCGCTCGCGCGCCTGCAAATCCGCGAGCGCTTTGCCGTCGAGCTTGGCATCGCCGCGGCGGAAACGAATTTGCGCGAGCTTCGAGCCGCGCCGCACCAGGATCGGAAAAGTGCGCGGGCTGACTTCGAGATAAAGCGGGCCTTCATAGCCCGCCGGCACCGCGTCGAAGGCAGCGACGCGGTCGCCGATCACACGCGTGAAGACGTCGAGCCGTCCGGTGGAACTTTTCGGGTTGGTCGAGGCCACGAGATCGCCGGGCAATTTGAAGTGCTCTTCAAGCTCGACGAGATAGACGCAGCCCTGCTCCAGTACCTCGCCTTCGGCGTCGAGCTCAAAGCGGTGCAGCGACAAATTCGCGAGCCGTTCCTCGATGCTCGTCTGCGTCGACGGCAAAAAGCTCGCGCGCACGCGCCAGGCGTGGCGGCCGAGACGCAAATCGAGGCTCGCGGGCTGTACCTGGCCCGGCTCGAAGGCAGGGCCCTGGATTACGCCCCGCTCATGCAGCGCCGTGATCGCGTGGCCCGGCAGAATGCCTTCCGCCGCCGGCATTTCGCTCCGTGCCGCCATCGCCATCATTCGCTCCTGCCCCCGGAAAAGGCTTAACCGCGCGCCGTCTTGACGCCAAGCTATCTCGCGCGCTAATCCCCTTGTCGTTCGTGGTCATTTGAGCCGGCCGGCTTGCAGCCACGTAAAATAATTCGCTAAAAGGCCGGGGAGACGTGCCGAAACTCGGCCGGGTATCCCCCGGTACCGGGTTTTTTTGTTTTCTGGAGGCACGCCATGAATTCCGCTCCCCGTCCGATTCTCGATTCCAAGGGGCTGCGTCCCGAAACGCGGCTCGTTCACGCGGGCATTTCCCGCACGCCGTTCGGCGAAAACGCCGAGGCGCTCTTTCTCACCCAGAGCTTCGTCTATGACACGGCGGAGAGCTGCGAGGCGCGTTTCGCGGGCGAGGAGCCCGGCTACATCTATTCGCGCTTCTCCAACCCCACCGTCGCGATGTTCGAAGCTCGCATGTGCGCGGTCGAAGGCGCGGAAGCAGCGCGAGCGACCGCCACCGGCATGGCGGCGGTCACCGCTTCGCTTTTGTGCCTGCTCAAGGCCGGCGATCATGTGGTGGCGGCGCGGGCGCTGTTCGGCTCCTGCCGCTACGTGATCGAGGAGCTGTTGCCGCGCTTCGGCATCCAATCGACCCTCGTCGAGGGCACTGACCTCGCCGCATGGAAGGCGGCGGTGCGGCCGGAGACGAAGGTCTTCTTTCTCGAAAGCCCGACCAATCCCACGCTCGAAATCATCGACATCGCGGCGGTGGCAAAGCTCGCTCGCCTCGCCGGCGCGCGGCTTGTGGTCGACAACGTGTTGGCAACACCCTTGTTGCAGAGCCCGTTCGAACTCGGCGCCGATATCGTGGTCTATTCCGCCACCAAGCACATCGACGGCGGCGGCCGCTGTCTCGGCGGGGTGATCTTGGCGTCGGAGAAATTTGTCGCCGAGCATTTGCACACGTTTCTCCGTCAGACCGGGCCCGCGCTTTCGCCGTTCAACGCCTGGGTCCTGCTCAAGGGCATCGAGACGCTTTCGCTCCGCGTCGAGCGGATGCAGGCGAGTGCGGTGAAGCTCGCCGACTTCCTCGCTGGCGAGAAAAAGATCGCCAAGGTGCTCTACCCCTTCCGCGACGATCACCCGCAAGTGAAGCTCGCGAAGGCGCAGATGAAAGGCGGCGGCACGCTCGTCTCGTTCGAAGTGCCGGGCGGCAAGACGGCCGCGTTCCGCTTTGCCAATGCGCTCCGCTTGATCCGTATCTCCAACAATCTCGGCGACGCGAAGAGCCTCGTCACGCATCCCGCGACCACCACGCATCAGCGCTTCACGCCGGAGGCGCGGGCGGGGATGGGCATCGGCGACGGGTTGTTGCGGCTGTCGGTCGGCTTAGAGCATCCCGACGATCTCGCCGAGGATCTCGCGCGTGGGCTGAAGGCGATTTGAGCGGGCCGGTGGTTGCGCGCGGGGCGTGAACCGGATTGACTGGCAAGCATGTACCGCGTCGTCACCCGTGACATTCGGGTCACCGCTACCCCGCAATATCTCGCCGACCGCTCGTCGGCGGAGGATGGGCGCTTTTTCTGGGCCTACACCATCGAGATCGTGAACCTCGGCACGGTCACGGTGCAGCTCAAGTCGCGTCATTGGAAGATCACCGACGCGAACGGAAATACGCAGGAGGTGCGAGGGCCCGGCGTCGTCGGCGAGCAGCCGGAGCTGAAGCCGGGCGAGCGTTTCGAATATACCAGCGGCGTGCCGCTCACCACGCCCACCGGCCTCATGACCGGCAGCTACCAGATGGTGAGCGATACGGGCGAAAACTTCGATGTGGAGATTCCGGTATTCTCGCTCGACAGCCCGCACGGCAAGCGGGTGTTGCATTAATCAAGACGATTGCTCGATGCCAATCTCTTTCGGATCGAAGTCGTAGCTCCGGCCGCAAAACTCGCACTTCACGGTGACGCGTCCATTCTCGATCATGCCGGCGCGCTGGGCCGGATCGAACGTGTTGAGAAGCTGCGCGATCCGCTCGCGCGAGCAGCGGCAGCGGGCGACAACCGGCTGCGAGCGGAAAACCTTCACCCCGCGCTCGTTGAAGAGCCGGTACAGCAAGCGCTCGCTGGAAAGATCCGGATCGACCAGTTCGTGATCCTCGACGGTCTCGACCAGCGCCTGCGCCTCCAGCCAGGCGTCATCTTCGGCGACTTCGTGGCGCGGCGCGCCCTCTGGCGCGTCGCCCGGATCGAGATCGGCGACGCGGGCGCGTTTGGGCTCGCGCGGCAGGAATTGCGCGAGCAACCCGCCCGCGCGCCAGCCGGAAGGGCGGCCGGGGTGAATTTCCTCGGCGACGGCGAGACGCACGCGCGTCGGGATCTGCTCGGAGCGCGCGAAATACTGATGCGCCGCGTCCTCTAGGCTGCCGCCGGCCAACGCCACGATCCCCTGATAGCGATTGGGATCCTCGGCGCGCTCGATGGTCATCGCGAGGTGGCCGCTGCCGGTAAGCGCGCCCGCGTCATAGGCGCCTGGGAGCGCCGCCACGCGTTGCTCGTCGAAACGGGCATAGGCGCGGACGCGATCGGGGGCAGCGATGTCGACGACCAGCATGTCGACGGGGCCGTCGGTCTGGGTTTGCAGCGTGAAGCGGCCGGAAAACTTCAGCGTCGAGGACAACAGCATGCCGAGCGCCGAGGCTTCGGCCACGAGGCGCGCGACCGCATTGGGATAGCCGTGGTTCGCGAGCAATTCGTCGAGTGCCGCGCCCAGCCGCACCACACGGCCGCGCACGTCGAGCGGCTCGACCGCGAAGGGAAGCACGCAGTCGTCCTCGGCTTCGGCGCGAGGACGGCGAACCGGCACCGCGGCGCTCACACCGCCTCCGCTTCCAGGCACCAGGCGAGGATGCCCTTTTGCGCGTGCAGGCGATTTTCCGCCTCGTCGAAGACGACCGACTGCGGCCCGTCGATCACCTCGTCGGTGACCTCCTCGCCGCGATGCGCTGGCAGGCAATGCATGAAGATCGCATCTCGCTTGGCGAGCTTCATCAGCGCGCTATTCACCTGATAGGGCTTGAAGACGTTGTGACGCTTCTTGCCGTCGCGATCGCCCATCGAAACCCAGGTGTCGGTGACGATGCAGTCGGCGCCCGCCACCGCCTCTTCGGGGTCGCGCAAGAAGGTGATGGCAGCACCCGATTGCCGCGCCCAATCGCGCAACGCCGGACGAGGACCGTGTTCCTTGGGGGTGGCGATCTTCAGCCCGAAATCGAAGCGTGCGGCGGCATGAACCCAGGAGGCGAGCACGTTATTGGCATCGCCACTCCAGGCGATCGTCCGGCCGCGGATCGAGCCCTTCTTCTCCTCGAAGGTGAAGACATCCGCCATCACCTGGCAGGGGTGCGAGAGCTTGGTGAGGCCGTTGATGACGGGAACGGTCGCGTGCGCCGCGAGCTCCGCGACCACGGTATGGTCGAGGGTGCGGATCATGATCAGATCGACATAGCGCGAAAGCACGCGCGCGGTATCGGCGATGGTTTCGCCGCGGCCAAGCTGCATCTCTTCGCCACTGAGCGTGATCACGTTGCCGCCGAGCTCGCGCATGGCGACGTAGAAGGATACGCGCGTGCGCGTGGAGGGCTTGTCGAAAATCATCGCCAGCGTGCGGCCCTCGAGCGGCTTCTTCGCGATGAGCGAGCGGCGGCTCTTCTTGAAGGTGCGCGCGAGCTCGATCATTCGGCGCAATTCCTTGGCCGGAATTTCGGACAGATCGAGGAAATGCTTCACCGGCGCATTCATTCGGCGGCTCCGCGTTTCGACGCCGCGAGCGAAATCTCGATCTTCCGGCAAGCGGCGTCGAGCTTCCCCACCGCCTCGGAGATTTCGGCCTCGCCGATGATCAAGGGTGGCAACAGGCGCACGACGTTCTCGCCGGCCGCGGCCGTGAGTAAGCCTTCCTCGCGCGCCGCCGCGATCAAATCCCCTTGCGGCACAATGGCGCGCAGCCCTATGAGCAAGCCTTCGCCGCGCACCTCGGCAATCACGGCGGCATGGCGGTCACGCAACTCCGCGAGCCGCTGCTTGATCAGGAGGCCGCTGTGGCGAACTTTTTCGAGAAAGCCCGGCGCCAGAATCACATCGAGCACGGCGTTGCCGACGGCCATGGCGAGCGGATTGCCCCCAAAGGTCGAGCCATGGGTGCCCGCGGTCATGCCCTTCGCCGCCTCCGCCGTTGCCATGCAGGCGCCGAGCGGAAAGCCGCCGCCGATTCCCTTGGCGGTGGCGAGAATGTCGGGCTCGATCTCCGCCCACTCATAGGCGAAAAGTTTGCCAGTGCGGCCCATGCCGCTCTGCACTTCGTCGAGCACGAGCAACAAGCCGTTGTTGTCGCAAAGCTCGCGCAAGCCGCGCAGGAAGGAAGGCGGCGGCACGCGAATGCCGCCCTCACCCTCGATCGGCTCGGCCAGGATCGCGCCGGTCGCGGGCGTAATCGCTTTTTTCGCGTCTTCGAGATCGCCGTAGCGCACCTGATCGAAACCCGGCATCGGCTCGCCGAAGCCGTCGAGATATTTTTGATTGCCGGCAGCGGCAAGCGTCGCGAGCGTGCGGCCGTGAAAGGAGCCGTCGAAAGTGATGATGCGATTCTTTTCCGGCTTGCCGGAGACGGCGTGGTATTTGCGCGCCATCTTGATCGCGCATTCCATCGCTTCCGCGCCGGAATTCGCGAAAAACACCGTATCGGCGAAGCTCGCATCCACCAGCCGTTTCGCCAGCCGCTCGGCTTCGGGAATGCGGAATAGATTGGAGACGTGCCAGACCTTCTGCGCCTGCTCGGTGAGCGCCTTCACCAATGCCGGATGCGCGTGGCCGAGCGCGTTCACGGCGACGCCACCGGAAAAATCGAGGTAGCGCTTGCCGTCAGTGCCAAGCAGCCAAGTGCCCTCGCCCCGCTCGAAAGCGAGGTCGGCGCGCGCATAAGTCGGCAACAACGGAGCGATCAAGACCGCCTCCAAATGACCGGCGAAACCGGAAACGCTTAAACGAAAGATGCCGCCCGGCGGTACGAGCGGCACTTTGGGCAATTTATTGGAGCCGCCAACCCTGTCAACTCGCCGCACCAAGCGCATTTGCCCTGCAAACACCGCAGTTTTTGGGGACAACAGCGCACATCCTGGGGGAAACAGGCGCTGACGTTCCCGGGACTCTTGTCGCGGCGAGTCTGCCTATAGTAGCGTGAGAGCCGTCGAATACGACATCTCGTGCGGCGGACGTTCTTTTCAGGCGTTGGCGTAACGGCAACCAGCTGGGGCGGGGAAAACCCGATTCCGGCGTCTTGAAGGGATTCTGCCGATCAGAGCGGCGGCGGCCGCGCAAGCCAAGTCCCACGGGGGAATTGACGATGAATTGGACGGACGAACGGGTCGAAATGCTGAAGAAACTCTGGGCCGACGGTCTGTCGGCAAGCCAGATCGCGGCCGAGCTTGGCGGCGTTACGCGCAATGCCGTGATCGGCAAGGTCCACCGGCTCGGGCTTTCGGGCCGGGCAAAAAGTCCTTCCTCGGCGGTGCCGCGCGTTCGCAAGGCGCGCCCGGCTTCGATGCGCCCGCGCATGCGCTTCAACGGCAACACGGCGCTGATGCCCTCCTATGAAGCGGAATTCGAGAGCGATGCCGACCCGCTCGCCCATGTGGTGCCGATGGGCCCGCGCGTTTCGATCACCGAGCTTTCGGAAGCGACCTGCCGCTGGCCGATCGGCGACCCGGGCGCGGAAGACTTCGCCTATTGTGGCTCGCAGACGAAGGCCGCACTTCCTTACTGTCCCTATCACTCGCGCATCGCTTATCAGCCGCTCGCCGACCGCCGCCGCGAACGGCGCGCGATGCGGAGCTAACGCTCCGACACGAAGCGCTCGTTGAAGGAATAGCCGGCGCCGCGCACGGTACGGATCGGATCGGTCTCGCGCCCGCGCGAGAGCGCCTTGCGCAAACGCCCGACATGCACATCGACGGTGCGCTCGTCGATATAGACGTCGCGGCCCCAGACGCCGTCGAGCAATTGCTCGCGAGAAAAGACGCGGCCGGGACTCATCATCAAAAATTCGAGCAGGCGGAACTCGGTCGGGCCGAGCTCGATCTCGCGCCCCGAGCGATGCACGCGGCGCTTTTCGCGGTCGATCTCGATTTCGCCCGCTTTCAGCGATTTCGCAACATGCTCGGGCTTCGCGCGGCGCAACAGCGCGTGCACGCGTGCGACCAACTCCGGCACCGAGAAGGGCTTCACCACATAGTCGTCGGCACCGGTCGAGAGGCCGCGCACGCGCTCGGCCTCCTCGCCGCGCGCGGTCAGGATCAGAACCGGCATCCGCGCGGTCTCGGGCCGCGTACGGAGCCGGCGCGTGAGTTCGATGCCGGAAAGGCCCGGCAGCATCCAATCGAGGATCGCGAGATCCGGCGCCTGTTCCTTCAGTCGCGTATCGGCTTCGTCGCCGCGCACGACCGTCTCGACCTCAAAGCCTTCTCTTTCGAGGTTGTAGCGAAGAAGCGTGGCGAGTGCCTCCTCGTCCTCCACGATCAAGATTCGCGGCTTCATGCCAGCATCTTTCTCAGCGCGAGGTGCTCATCTTGGTCAGGCTCGAAGTATCGGACTTCGGGCGCTCGTCGGAGAGCTGCTCGCCGATCACGAGATAATGCACGGTTTCGGCGATGTTGGTGGCGTGATCCCCGATCCGCTCGATGTTTTTCGCAGCGAATAAAAGATGGGTGCAGAGCGTGATGTGACGAGGATCTTCCATCATGTAGGTCAGAAGCTCGCGAAAGAGCGAGGTGTAGATCGCATCGATCTCGCCGTCGCGCTTCCAGACCTCGATCGCGCGTGCGTCGTCATGATTGCTGTAGGCGTCGAGCACGGCTTTCAGCTGCTCGATCGCGATTTCGCTCATGTGTTCGACGCCGCGCAATTGCTTCTGCGCCCGATACTCGCCGTCGAGCGCGAGCGCGCGCTTTGCCGTGTTCTTGGCGAGATCGCCGATGCGCTCGAGATCTCCGGCTACACGCAGCGCCGAGACGATCTCGCGCAGATCCGTCGCGAGCGGCTGGCGGCGGGCGATCATGGCGATCGAATCTTCCTCGATCTCACGCTGAAGCGCGTCGACTGCCTTGTCCTGCACGATCACGCGCTCGGCAAGTTCGGTATCTCGCTTCAGGAGGGCCGCGACCGAATCAGCGACGAGCCGCTCGGCGCGGCCGCCCATCTCGGCAACCTTGCGGGTAAGATCGCGCAGTTCGTTTTCGTATGATGAAACAATGTGTTCTTTCATGGGTTCATACCTCAGCCGAAGCGGCCCGTGATGTAGTCGAGCGTACGGCGGTCCTTCGGATTGTTGAACATCATGCTCGTCGGGCCCTCCTCGATCAAATTGCCGAGATAGAGGAAGGCCGTGCGATCGGCGACGCGCGCCGCTTGCTGCATGTTGTGGGTGACGATCACGATGGTGAAGTCGCGCTTCAATTCGTCGATCAAATCCTCGACCTTGGCGGTCGAGATCGGGTCGAGCGCCGAAGTCGGCTCGTCGAGCAGGATCACTTCGGGCTTCACCGCGATGGTGCGCGCGATGCAAAGACGCTGCTGCTGGCCGCCCGAAAGACCCAGCGCGGAAGTGCCGAGCCGGTCCTTCGCCTCTTCCCAAAGTGCTGCTTTGGTCAGCGCGTGTTCGACGCGATCGTCCATCTCGGCGCGAGAAAGATTCTCGTAGAGACGCACGCCAAAGGCAATGTTCTCGTAGATTGACATCGGGAACGGCGTCGGTTTCTGGAACACCATGCCGACCTTCGCCCGCAGGAAATTCACGTCCTGGTCGGGACGCAGGATGTTTTCGCCGTCGAGCAAAACTTCGCCTTCCGCGCGCTGATTGGGGTAGAGCGCGTAGATGCGGTTCAATATCCGCAGCAACGTGGACTTGCCGCAACCCGACGGCCCGATCAACGCGGAAACCTGGCGCTCATGAAGCTTCAGATTGATGCCGTGCAACGCCTTGCTATCCCCGTAAAAGAAAGAGAGGCCGCGGATCGAAAGTTTTTCGCGCGTGATCGGGATATCGTCGGCTGTCGCGCGCACCGCAATCGAATTCACCGCTCTACTCCCTTCGATAACAACACGCGCGCGAGAATGCTCAGGCTCAGCACAGCAACGGTAATGATCAACGCGCCGGTCCAGGCGAGGCGTTGCCAGTCTTCATAGGGGCTCAAGGCGAACTGGAAGATCACCACCGGCAGGCTCGGCATCGGCGCGTTGAGGTTCACGCCCCAGAACTGATTGTTGAGCGCGGTGAACAGAAGCGGCGCGGTTTCACCCGAGATGCGCGCGACCGCAAGAAGCACGCCGGTGACCATCCCCGCCTGCGCCCCGCGATAGGCGACGCGCGAGATCACGAACCATTGCGGCGCGCCGAGCGCGGACGCGGCCTCGCGCATCTGATTGGGCACGAGCAAGAGCATGTCCTCGGTGGTGCGCACGACGACGGGAATCACGATCACCGCGAGCGACACCGCGCCGGCGAAACCGGAGAAATGCCCCATCGTGACGACCAGGATTTCGTAGATGAAGAGGCCCACGATGATCGAAGGGGCGGAGAGCAGAATGTCGTTGATGATGCGGATCGCGTAGGTGATGCGGTCATAGCGGCCGTATTCGGCCATATAGGTCCCGGCGAGCATGCCGATCGGCGTTCCGATCGCGACCGCGATCAGCGTCATGATCAGGCTGCCGACGATCGGATTGAGCAAGCCGCCGGCGCTGCCCGGCGGCGGCGTCATTTCGGTGAAGACGCTCAAGCTCAGGCCGGCGATGCCATTCCAGACGAGCGTCGACAAAATGAGTACGAGCCACAGCAGGCCGAAGCCCGCGGCGCCAACCGAGAGGCTGAGCCATACCTTGTTGCGGACGACACGGCGGGAATAAAGGCTCATCATCGCGTCACCGGGTTTTCAGCTCGAGGCGGGAGAGCATGTAGCGGGCGATCGCGAGCACGATAAAGGTAATCACGAACAGGATAAATCCAAGCGCGATCAGCGATGCGGTGTAGAGATCGCCGACCGCTTCGGTGAATTCGTTGGCGATGGTCGCCGAGATCGTGGTGCCGGGCGCGAGAATGGAAGCGCTGATCCTGTGCGCGTTGCCGATGACGAAGGTGACCGCCATCGTCTCGCCGAGCGCACGGCCAAGCCCGAGCATGACGCCGCCGAGGACGCCGGAGCGGCCGAAGGGCAGCACCACGCTCCAGATGACTTCCCACTTGGTGCAGCCGAGCGCGTAAGCGGATTCCTTCAACACCGCGGGCGTCGTGTCGAACACGTCGCGCGATATCGAGCTGATGAAGGGAATGACCATGATCGCGAGAATGAGCCCCGCGGTGAACATTCCGATGCCGTAAGGCGGCCCCGCGAAAAACTGATTGAGTATCGGGACGCCGCCAAAGAAGCCGATCAAAGCGGGCTGCACATGCTGTTGCAGGAACGGCGCGAAAACGAAAAGGCCCCAAATTCCGTAGATGATGCTGGGGATGCCCGCGAGCAGTTCAATGGCGATTCCGATTGGCTGCCGAAGCAGGCGCGGGCAGAGCTCGGTCAAAAAGATCGCAATGCCGATACCGACCGGGACCGCGATCAGCATGGCAATCAGCGAGGTGAGGATGGTGCCGTAAATCGGAGCGAGCGCGCCGAATTTCTCGGTCACCGGGTTCCAGGTTTGCACCGTGAGAAAATCGAGGCCGAAGGCGCGAAAGGCGGGCCAGGCGCCGAGCGTAAGCGAGACGAAGACCCCGAACAGGATAGCAAGAACGGTGATCGCCGCGGCGCGGGTGAGATACTTGAAAAAGGAATCGGTGGCGATGAAGCGCTTGAGATTCGAGCGCTCCGCGAATTGCACCGCTCCCATCGTCAACTCGGCCATTGGCTTACCTAACCCGACTGCTCACTCGATAAACCCAACTCTTCACGCGGAAAGGAGGCCGGCGGCGGATCCGGCCTCCCACGCTACGCGAACGCTACGTTAGGCGAACGCTACGTACGGATCTCACGCGTTACATCGAACTCGCATAGATGGGCTTACCGTCGGGGCCCTTGATGTTATCCGCCCAAGTCTTGCGGATGAGGCCGACCAAGCTTGCAGGCAGCGGCACGTAATCGAGCTCAGCCGCCATGTGACTGCCGTTCTTGTAGGCCCAGTCAAAGAACTTGATCGCTTCCCCGGTGGCAACCGCGTCATCGGGTTGCTTGTAGATCAGGATGAAGGTCGCGCCCGCGATCGGCCAGCTCTTGGCTCCCGGCTGGTCGGTGAGGATGACGTAATACCCTTCAGCATGCGCCCAATCGGCCCCCGCGGCAGCCGCTTGGAACGCCTCGGCGTTCGGCGATATCGCGTGGCCATCCTTGTTGATCATGTCGACGGCGGTCAACTTGTTTTGCTTCGCATAGGCGTACTCGACGTAGCCAATCGAGCCTTTGGTCTGCACGACGTTGTTAGCGACGCCTTCGTTGCCTTTGGCGCCGATGCCACCCGGCCATTCGACCGAGGTGTTGGCGCCGACCTTGTCCTTCCATTCGGAATTCGACTTGGACAGATAATCGGTGAAGAGGAAGCTCGTGCCTGAGCCGTCGGAGCGATGCACGATGGCGATCGCCTGGCTCGGAAGCTTCGCGTTCGGATTGAGCTTCTTGATCGCGGGATCGTCCCACTGGGCGATCTTGCCGAGGAAGATGTCGGCGAGCGTCTTGCCGTCGAGCTTGATCGCGCCCGAGGAAATTCCATCGATATTGACCACCGGCACCACGCCGCCGATCACGGTCGGGAATTGCACCAGGCCCGATTCGTTGAGATCGGCCGGCTTCAGCGGCATGTCGGTCGCACCGAAGGTGACGGTCTTCGCCTTGATCTGCTTGATGCCGCCGCCGGAGCCGATCGATTGATAGTTCAAGCCAATGCCGGTTTCCTTCTTATAGGAATCCGCCCATTTGGCGTAGATCGGATAGGGGAAGGTCGCGCCGGCACCCGAGATGTCGGCAGCGCGTGTCTCACCCGCGAGCGCGGAGCCCGCGATTACGAAAGCTGTGGATAGGAGAATGGATGTGAGCCTCATGATCGTTTTCCTGTCTGTTCTGTATTTTTGCTTTCGAGACTCGTAGGCTCCTCCGGTCACGGTTCTATGAAAGACAGATGACAGTTGGATGACGGATCAAGAAGCTGTGGCGGCTTCCGTTTTTGCAATTCCGGAATCGGCCAGTGGAATGCGGGCTGTGAATATCGCGCCCTTCCCTGGCTCGCTCTCGATCGTGAGCGCGCCGCGGTGACGGGCGAGGATATGTTTCACGAGCGAAAGCCCGAGGCCGGTACCACCCTGCGCCCGGCTTTGCTCCACATCGACCCGATAGAAACGCTCGGTCAGCCGCGGCAGGTGCTCGGGCGCGATCCCGGGGCCGAAGTCGCGCACGGAAACCGCGGCCTCGCCCGCAGCCGCCGATAGCGTGACCTCCACGCGTTTGCCAGAGGCGCCATATTTGAGCGCGTTTTCCACGAGGTTCTCGAATACGCGGATCAATTCGTCGCGGTCGCCGAGCACGAAAGCCTCCTGAGCCTCGCGTTTCAGCGTGAGCGCGACGCCCCGCTCCTTTGCGAGCGAGCCCATCGTGTCGCAGACCTGGGCGATGATCCTCGCGAGATCGACGCGCGTCTGCGGCTGGAGATGAAGGCCGAGTTCGATGCGCGAGAGCGACATCAGATCGTTGATCAACCGCGACATGCGGTGTGCCTGCTCGCCCATGATCTTCAGAAATTTCTCGCGCGCTTTCTCGTCATTGCGCGCCGACCCCTGCAAAGTGTCGATGAAGCCCAGGAGCGAGGCAAGCGGCGTGCGTAATTCATGACTCGCATTGGCGACAAAATCGGTGCGCATCTGGGCGAGCCGCTGCTCCTGGGTAAGGTCGCGGAACGAGAGCAGGAAAAGCTCCGGCAATTCGTGGGCGAAAACGATCGGCGCCACGTGCGCCTCGAGCGCACGCTCGGCCGGAAAGCGCTCGTTGATCTCGAAGCGCTCTGTCCGACCGCTAGCGGCGGCGCGAATTGCCTCGATGATCTGCGGGTTGCGGACGGTAAAGGAGATCGGCTCGCCAGCGCGGATGCGGCCGAATACCGCGGCAGCCGGCACGTTACCCGCGATCAGGGTGCTGGTGCGATCGACGAGGAGCGCGGGCTCCGGCAACGCGTTGATGAGTGCGACCAGGCCTGCCGTCGGATCGGCCGCCGCCGGAACGAGGCGCGGCGCTGCATCGATGGTCATGCCGCGCGAGGCGAAGCGTATTTCGATCGCCATCAAGGTGGCGACGGCGACGATCGCGGGAAGCGCGATGTAAGAGGGAAGCCAGCCGAAAGCCGCGAGCAGGAGGATCGCGAACAGCGCCAGCGCCGCGAGCCACCATCCTCTCACGCGCTTCGCGCGCGGCGACGCACGCATCGTGCTTTCCGGCGGCTTTTCAGGAGCGGCATTCATGCCGCTCCTCTAGCGCGAGCGGCAGCAGAGGGCGAATCGAGGATTCTCCTTTGCAGAATTAGCGTGCCGTTCTTGTCAGCCGGCGCAAAGCATGACATTCCGGCCCCGGGGCGGGGCAAACGGAGCCATTCGAAATGCGACATTTCCTGCGCGCGGCCGCGATCGTTTCCTCTCTCTCTATCCGATCTTGAGCGGCGGTCTCGCCACGGCCCAGGCCGAGCCCATCCCGCTTCCCAGCGTCGATTATCAAGCCAAGGCGACGATGATCGGCGGCTCCGCCGTCACGATCCACCACTCCGGCGGCAAGATGCGCATGGAAATCCAGCCGCACGGCGCAGTGCCTATGATCACTGGCATCGTGGATTTGCCGGCGCGCAAGATGATCATGATGGGCGCCATTCCCGGCATGAGCAACATGGCGATGGAAATCGATATCGGCAAAGACGCGAGCTACGGGCAGGTCATGGGGGAAGGCAAACGCGTCGGCACCGCGACGGTGGCGGGCGAGAGCTGCGAGCTTTGGCAAGTCGAGAGCAAGGTCGGCTTCACCGGCGATCCGGTCACCGCCTGCATTTCGCGCGACAATATTCCGCTGCGCACGGAGACGACACTCGAGGGCAAGCGCCGCTCGGTCATGGAAGTGACCGAGTAGCAGCGCACGCGTCAGGATCCGGCGCTATTCGTCTTGCCTGCCAATATTCAAGTGATAAAACTGCCGAAGGGTATCATGCCGGGAACCGCCGCGCCCTCTAAGCAGTAATCCCGCTACTATTTTTTCCGCCTCGATCCGCTCGGGCACCGCTTCTTGCGGCGCGCGAATACTTTTTGCTCGCGGATTTTTTGCGCCACCGGTTTCAGGTCGAGAATGAATTCGCGCACGCCGAGGATCGCGAGCGAAAGCGCGAAGGGGGCGATGTAATAATAAAGCCGGAACAGGAGCAGCGCGCCGAGGATGTTCTCCTTGCCGAAGCGCAACAGCGACTGCCGGTCGAAATGCATGAGCGCGATCAGCATGGCGGCGTCGAACACGCCGAGCCCGCCCGGCGAGTGGCTGGCGAAGCCGAGCAAGGTGGCGGTGACGAAAATAACCGCGAGCGAGACGAAGTCGATCTGCGGCGCGTTCGGCATCAGCATGTACATCGCGGCGGAAGCACAGCTGAGATCGACGATACCGAGCGCGATCTGGATCAGTGTCAGCCGCCCGCCCGGCAAGGTGACGTGCCAGCGCTCGCGGCCGATGCCGATCGAGCGCGGTGCGGCGCTGACCCAGACCACATAGGCGAGCAACGCCAGCAGCGCCGCGGCGCCAAGCCAGCGATTGACGAAGGTGGGCAGCTTGTCGATCGCGTTGGCGGCATCCGGGTCGATAATGAGGCCGAGGCCGAGGAAGGCGACGTTGCCGAGCCAGAAGGTGAGGCCGGCGATGAAGCAGATTTTCGCCACCTCAACGGCATCGAGGCCGCTCACCGAATAGATGCGGTAGCGCACAGCGCCGCCTGAAATCACCGAGAAGCCGACATTGTGGCCGATCGAATAGCTCGTGAAGCCGCCGAGCGCCGCGGTGCGGTAGGGGATCTCGGTGCGGCCTATCGTGCGGAGCGCGAAGTAATCGTAAAAGGTCAGCGTAATGTAGCCGAGCGCGACGAAAATACCGGCGAGTACGAGCGCATAGGTCGGCGTGCGGCGAAGGGCAAGGTAAACCTCACGCAGATCGATGTCTTGCAGAAGGCGGTAGAGGACGTAAGACGCGCTCGCAATGATGAGAATGCTGAGCACGATGCTGACGGCTTGCCAGCTGATTTTTTTCTGCAAGCGGTGCAAGTATTGAACGATCGCTCGCGGGTTCATGGTTCTTCTGTTCGCGGCGATGTTGGCGTGGCGTAAAACAGATTCGCGTTTTGCCGCAGATTACCCATAGTTCACGCTGAAACGGAAACGGAAACGGAAAATAAAGCAAATCCTTGCCGGAAATCTGATCGCCCGCGAGCGATCCCCGGATAAAGATGGCGCGCCCGGAGAGATTCGAACTCCCGACCCCCAGATTCGTAGTCTGGTGCTCTATCCAGCTGAGCTACGGGCGCCCTCAGGGGAAGGCGGAGGACTACACAGGCCGTTCTTGATTTGCAAGCGCGCGATCCTCGGCGCGAATGCGCCAGGCGAGCATGGCGGCGTTCGCAAACGAAAAGATCGCGGCATAGGCAAAAAGCCCGAAGGCGAGTGGCAGAAGCGCGATCTCGATCGCCACCACGAGATAATTCGGGTGTTTCAGGAAACGATAGGGCCCCGCCGCTACGCGCGGCGCGCCGGGCAACACGATGATGCGCGTCGTCCAGCGCTCTCGAAGCGTCGCGATCACCCACACGCGGATGATTTGCAGCGCGGCAAAGGCGGCAACGAGCCACCAATTCGCCGGCCGCGGCCACGCCCAGATCCAAAGACCCGCGAGCCAGAGCGCGTGCAGGGCGACCATAAAGGGATAATGCCGGGCACCCACTTCTTGGGCGCCGCGAGTTCGCAAGAGCTTTTCATTGCGCGCCGACCACCACAATTCCGCCAGACGCTGGACCGTGACGAAGCCGAGAACCGGCAAAGCGTCAGGCATGGGCCGGATCGATCGCGAGCAAGCTTGCTGTAAAGCCCGGCCCCAGCGCCGAAAGCGCGAGCATGCCCTTGCGCGGCGCGCGCAGCACGCGCTCGAGCGCGAACAAGACGGTCGGCGCCGACATGTTGCCGAACTCGCGGAGGACGTCGCGCTCGTGATCGAGCGAGCCGCGCTTGAGCTTGAGCGCCATTTCGACCGCGTCGACGACCTTGCCGCCGCCCGGATGGCAGATATAGCGCCCGATGTCCTCGTTCTTGAGGCCGACCGCGGCGAGCAGTTTTTTCGCGACCGGCGGGAAGCGACGTTCGATGAAGATCGGCACCGAGCGCGACAGCACGACGCCGAAGCCGACCGGATCGAAGATCCAGCCCATCACGTTGGTGGTGTCGGGCCACATATGCTCCGCCGAGCCGCGCATTTGCGCGAGGCCCGTATCTGCGTTCGCGCGCAAGATAATTGCGGCGGCGCCGTCGGCGAACAGGGCGCTTGCGACGGCGTCCTCCTTGGTGCCGCGGTCAACGCGAAAGGCGAGCGAGCAAAGCTCGAGCACGACGACGAGCACGGTGGTGTCCGCTGCCACCGACGCGAGCCGCGCCGCCAGCGACAATCCGCTCACGCCGCCGGCACAGCCGAGGCCGAATACCGGCACACGCCGCACGTCGTCGCGGAGCCCGAGATTCTTGGCCGCCCGCGCTTCCAGCGTCGGCGTGGCGACGCCGCTCGAACAGATGGTGACGACGCAGTCGATTTCAGCGGGCTCAATGTTCGCGCGCGCGATCGCTTCCTTCGCCACCCGCTCGAACAAGGCGAGGCCGTCTTCGTGGAAGACCTTCGAGCGGTCGCTCCAATCGCGCGGTTGCAGATACCACTCGAGCGGCCGCACGGTGTGGCGCCGCTCGATGCCGGAATTCCGGAAGATGTCGATCATTACCGGATAGCGCTTGAACAGGTCCGGAAAGACATCGGCGGCGAGTGATTCGACCTTGCTCTGCTCGATGATGTTTTCGGGCACCGCGGTGGCGATGGAGAGGAGGGATACTTCATACATTACTAAAGAACCTTACGCACTTCCCGCTTATTCCCGTGTCAGGCGCGCGCGCGTTCGGCGCGTTTCTCGTCGAGCGCGACCGGCCGGTCAGGAATGGTGACGCGAAACGTCGCACCGATTGTACCGTCGAGAAGACGGATCTCGCCGCCCTGTGCCTGAATGAGTTCAGCCGCAATCGCGAGTCCAAGGCCGGTGCCGCCGCGGCGCGCCGAGGAATGAAACGGCTCGAACAGATGGGCGCGGGCGCGTTCCGGAATGCCGGGACCGGTATCGGAAACCTGCAGCACTACGACGCTGCCCTCGCGGCGCCCGATGATGCGGATCTGATCGCGCTTGGGATCGTTCGGCGCACGCGATTCCAGCGCCTGCTTGCTATTGCGCGCAAGGTTCAACAACGCGCGCAGAAGCTGGTCGGGATCGGCATCGACGATCAGCCCCCGCTCGACCGAAGGCGCCCAGCCGATCGGCGAGCCGGGCTCGAGCCCGAGCGTCTCGCGCACGTCTTCGAGAAGTTGCGTGACATCGACAGGCCGCCGCTCGGGTGGCGGCTCCTGCGCCTTGCCGTAGGCGAGCGTCTGCTGGCAGTAGGCGATCGCGCGGTCGAGCGCCGCCATCAATCTCGGCGCGAGGCTGCGGACGCTCGGATCCGCGATCTCGGCGAGGCGATCGGACAGGAGCTGGGCCGAGGCGAGGAGGTTCCTCAAATCGTGATTGATCTTGGACACGGCGAGACCGAGTGCTGCCAAGCGGCTCTTCTGTTGCAGGGTCTGCGCGAACTCCCGCTCCATCACCGCAAGCTCGCGCTCGGCGACGCCAATTTCGTCGGCGCGCCCGGAGGGCACGACGATGCGCGCTGGATTTTCGGGATCGGCGCCAAAGGCCACCATATGCTGGGTGAGCCGGCGCATCGGGCGCACAAACAGCCACAACAAGCTGAGATAAACCAGCGTCGCGCTGATCGCGGAGATGGCGAGGGAGACGAAGAGGATGGTTTTCGAGTATTTCCACATTGCCTCGCGCAACGGCCGCTCGTCGATGATGATCTCGACAAACTCGCCGCCCATCGGCGCTGGGCCAACGACAAGCAAAAGGTCATTGTCGCGGCTGAACATGGTCCGGATCCCGTCCACGATCGTGTTCATCATCGAGACGTCGCGCATGTCGACCTGATGATCGACCTCGGGCGGCATATCGGAGAAGGCGAGCAAGAGGCGCATGTTCTCCATTTTGAGCGCCACGGTCTTGGCACCGACGCTTTCCAACAGCCTGCGCTTCAAATCCTCGGGGATCATCCGGTTGGGGGCGGCGTAGAGCACGAGCGCCGCCGTGCGCGCGGCGGCAAGTTTGTCGGAGAGCCACGTCAGCCGATAGTTCCCGATCAGCGGCACATAGATCAGTATTTCGGCCACCGTCACGAAGACGATGGTGAGTAGAAGAAGCTTGCCGGAAAGGCCGAGCCGCAAGCCTGTTCTTCGCGCGCCGGTTACGCTTTCGCCCGATTTCGATGACATTCGATCAATTCTCTACGGGCCGGTCGGCCGAGAACATTACAAATGGAATCATGCGCCCCACCCTAAGCATCGTCAAACCATGCGAAGCCCAGCTTTGCGGCGAAGACATGAACGCAGAGCACCGCCGGCCTCGCATTGACGGACGGGGCTTGCGACCCCTATAAGCCGCGCGGGTTCCGGAGATCGAAACGTGAAACGCACTTATCAACCCAGCAAGCTCGTGCGCAAGCGGCGGCACGGTTTTCGCTCGCGCATGTCGACGACGGGCGGCCGCAAGGTCATCCGCGCGCGCCGCGCGCGCGGCCGCAAGCGGCTTTCGGCCTAAAGGCATTGCGGCCGGACTTCGATAACGATCATGCAGCGCCTCAAGCGCCGCGCGGATTTCCTGGCCGCCCGCGACGGCAAGCGCGCGCCGGCGGGCGCCTTTTTCGTGCAGGTGCGCAACCGGCATGATGCCGCTGAGCCGCGTATCGGCCTCACGGTCACGAAGAAGACCGGCAACGCGGTCGAGCGCAATCGCATTCGCAGGCGGCTGCGCGAGGCTGCAAAGAACGTAATGTCCGCCGCCGGAAAGCCGGGATTTGATTATGTGCTGGTGGCGCGGCGAGAGGCGCTCGGGGCGCCGTTCGCGGCGCTCGTCAAGGATCTCGAACGGGCGTTGAAGAAAGTTCACGACAGGTCAGGCTGACGGAGAAGGCGATGGATGACAATCGCAACATGATGCTGGCGATCGGCCTTTCGGTCGCCGTACTCGTCGGCTGGCAAGTCTTCGTCGGCCTGCCGCAAATGGAAAAGCAGCGCGAGGCGCAGAAGCTTCAACAGCAACAGACACCAAGCCAGACCGCGCAGACGGGCCAAGGCGGGCAAGCGCTGCCCGGCGGCCCGCAGACGCCGGGCGGCATCGCCCAGCCTGGCACCGTCACACGCGAGCAGGCGCTCGCCGCTTCTCCGCGTGTTGCAATCGAAACGCCGCGCATCAAGGGCTCGATCGCGCTCAAGGGCGCGCGCATCGACGACGTTTCGCTCCTCGACTATCACGAGACCGTCGATCCGAAGAGCCCGAATATCGTGTTGCTCTCGCCCTCGGGCAGTCACGATCCGTTCTACGCCGAGTTCGGCTGGTCGAACGGCGCCGGCGGCACCGCGAAACTTCCCGACGCCGACACGGTATGGAGCGCCGCGAGCACGGCGCCGCTCACGCCCGAACGGCCGCTCGTCCTCCGCTGGGACAATGGCGAGGGGCTCGTCTTCAAGCGCACGATCACGGTCGACCGCGTTTATATGTTCACGATCACGGACGACGTGGAGAACACCGGCGCCAATCCCGTGACGATCTACGGCTATGGGCTCGCTTCGCGCCACGGACTGCCGCAGGTGCAGGGCTACTACATCTTGCACGAAGGTCCGATCGGCGTTCTTGACGGCAAGCTTAACGATCCCGCTTATAAGGACATCGAGAAGCCGATGGAGCGCGTGAACTCGCAAGGTGGCTGGCTCGGCATCACCGACAAGTATTGGGCCGCGACCCTCGTTCCCGATCAGAACGCGAATTTCGCCGGGCGTTTCTCCGCCGGCACGGTCGGTACGGTGCGTACCTATCAGGCCGATTTCCTGCGCGATGCGACGACGCTCTCCCCTGGCGCCAAGACCTCGGTACGAAACCAGCTGTTTGCCGGCGCCAAGGAAGTGACGGTCGTCGACGGCTATGAACGCGAACTCGGCATCAAGCGTTTCGATCTTCTGATCGACTGGGGCTGGTTCTATTTCATCACCAAACCGCTGTTCAAAGCGATCGACTATTTCTACCGCCTGCTCGGCAATTTCGGACTCGCGATCTTGCTCGTGACCGCGCTCATCAAGCTCGTATTCTTTCCGCTCGCCAACAAATCCTATACCTCGATGGCGAAGATGAAGGTGGTGCAGCCGCAAATGCAGGCGCTGCGCGAGAAATATCCCGACGACAAGGTCAAACAGCAGCAGGAGTTGATGGACCTCTACAAGCGCGAAAAGATCAATCCGCTCGCCGGCTGCCTGCCGATCATGATCCAGATTCCGGTGTTCTTCGCGCTCTATAAGGTGCTGTTCGTCACCATCGAAATGCGGCACGCGCCATTCTACGGCTGGATCAGGGATTTAAGCGCGCCCGATCCAACCAACATCTTCAATCTGTTCGGCTTGATCCCGTTCGATCCGACGGTGCTGCCCGTGCTCGGCCAGTACCTGCATCTCGGCGTCTGGCCGGTCATCATGGGGATCACGATGTGGGTGCAGATGAAGATGAACCCATCGCCGCCCGATCCGACGCAGAAGATGATCTTCGCCTGGATGCCGTTCTTCTTCACCTTCATGCTTGGCAGCTTCGCCGCCGGCCTCGTGATTTATTGGGCCTGGAACAACACGCTCTCGGTGCTGCAGCAAGGCGTGATCATGCGCAAGAACGGCGCCAAGATCGAACTGTTCGACAATCTGAAGGGGATGTTCAAGCGAACGCCGGCGAGTTGACGAGCGTTCAAACATCGTGATCCGTCATCTTGAGTCACCTTAGGTGACGGATCGAGGCCCCTTGGAAAACAACGAACTCACCCGCCGTGAAATCGAGACCGGCCGCAAGCTGTTCGCCGGCGAATGGCAATTCGTGGCGGGCGCCGGCTCGGTGCAATCATTGCCGCCGTCCAGGGGCATCGAGATCGCCTTCGCCGGGCGGTCGAATGTCGGCAAATCAAGCCTTCTCAACGCGATCACCGGACGGCGCGCGCTCGCGCGCGTGTCGAGGACGCCGGGGCGAACGCAGCAGATCAATTTCTTCACCGGAGGCGGCGATCTCGTGGTCGCGGATCTGCCGGGCTACGGCTTCGCTTCCGCGCCGCGCGAGAAAATCGAAAGCTGGACCGGGCTCGTCCGCGATTACCTGTCCGGACGAGCGAACCTCGCCCGCGTATTCGTGCTGATCGATTCGCGCCATGGCTTAAAGCCGCAAGATCGCGAGGTCCTCGACTTCCTTGATCGCGCGGCCGTCAGCTACGCGATCCTGTTGACGAAGATCGACACGATCGCGGCGCAAAATACCGAAACCTGCGTCGCCGAGACGGAAGCCGCGATCAAAAAGCGGCCGGCCGCCTTCCCGACCGTGTTCCCGGTCTCGTCGTTCGAGGCAACGGGGATCGCGGAACTGCGCGGTGCCATCGCACGGCTGCTCGCCGAGCGCGGCGCGAGCGCTTAGGCCTTCTCGCGCTTAATCCTCGTTATCGTTATCGTCCTCGGCGCCGACTTCTTCCTTGCCGTCGTGATGAGCCGGATGTTTGCCGACCGCTGCCGTCGCGGAGGCGGTGGTGGCCGACTGCGCCGAGCGATAGAGCTGGAAGCGCGGGCCTTCGGCGACGAGGCGCAGATGAACGGGATCGGGATTCTCCGCGCCCTTCTCCGTGAACAGCACATAGACGTAATCGTAGTGCTTCGGCCAGAAGTCCCAATAGTGCTCGCCCTCCCCCTTATCGGAAGCGAGCAAAAGCTGTTCGAGCGAGGGCGGCGTGCCATCTTCGGTGTCAGCGCGGTCGGCGTATTCTTCGCGCATGTGCATGATTTGCTTGCCGGGCACGGTGAAGGCCGTGGTCACCAGCGCCGAACGCTCGATCATGGCAAGGCAGGCCGCGTGCACCAGACCGTAGTCGCGCACGTCGTCGCCGCCGGTAGGATCGGCATAGGACACGAGCACGGTCGCGCCGCGCTCGATCTCATGAACCGTCTTGTAGACCGCCTCAACCGGACGCGAGAGCTTGTTCCACGACAGCTGAACCTCGGTGACGCGCGTGGCGACGAGCACCAGAAGCATCGCGGCGAAACCGCGCCGCACGATCCGGTGCCTGAGCTCGAGATCGAGACAGGCGATGATCATGAACGCGAGGCCGATGGGCAGACGCTGATCCGCCATATAGGTGGAAAACAGAACGCGCGGCATCGCGAGATAGACGGGGGCGCCGATCGCCAGCAACAGCCACCCCATCAAATGGAAGCGCATGATGCGGTGACGAACGGCCCAGGCGAAAGCGAGCGCCGCGATGCCGGCGAGGATCAAGGCGACGGCGTCGTTATAGACGTCGAACACGAAGACGATGCCGTCGATCTTGCCGGTCGGCTCCCAGGTGAAGTCATGCGCGAGACCCATGGTGGGACTCGCCAACAGAAGCGGGATCGCCGGCAGGAACGGAATGGCCGTCGCGCAAAAGTCGGCGAACCTCGAGGCAAGCGGACGCTCGCGCTCGGTCCACAACCGCTGCAACTCGAATGCCAAAAGCCCGAGCCCGAAGAGGCCGACCGCGAACAAATGGCAAAAGAACAGCACGATCACGAAGACGGCCGCTACGCTAAGCCGCAGGTACCACGCGCGTTCGCGCAGCGCGATCCAGGCCGCAAGCGCCCAAAGTGCCACGCCGAGGCCGAAAAAATAATTCATCACGCCGACAAGCATTACGGCGTTGTAGAGAAGCGGGGTCGCGGCCAAGGGCAGCGCCGACCAGCGTCCGGATAGCGCGCGATTGAGCGCGAGCGTGCCCGAAAGAACGAGCACGAAAGTTGAAATCAGGAACAGCTGTCCCGCGTGGTAGACGCTGATCGCGCGCGCGAGCACGGGGACGATCAAATCCATCACCAGATTGGGTATGATCTGCCACTGAATCTCGTAGAACTTGGCAAGGTAAGGGTCGGAATCAATCGCATCGATGACGTGCATGCGCGCCAGATGATTCACGTAGTCGGAGAGCGGCGGCAGCCGGTGGGTGAGCACCGGAATCGACACCGCGCCGATCAGAAGGGCGAATAGCGCAATGATATGCGCCGGGCGAAAGTCCCCGTGGCTGCGCGGAAGACGGAAGGCGGCCTTCGGAAACAACATGACGCAAACTTCCTCATGCGCCGGATTTACTCCGGCGGCTCAAGCGATGCTTCCCCGTCAGGGATGGAGCGGAGCCCTTGCAAGGCCGGTCATCCGGCGCCCTACGCGGCAAGTTCCGCGGCGCGGCCGGATATTCCTTTCCTTAACGGCTGTTTACTTTTACTTCCTCTTCCGTTCCCTGGGCTTAGTCTCTAGAAGACTGCGTCTGAACGCCATATGAACACCAAAACCCCCAAAACAGCCGCGGATATCCCCGCCGACGCGCACCAGCAGGCGCGCGTTCTGGTGCAGGCGCTGCCGCACATGCAGCGCTACGACGACGAAATCGTCGTGGTGAAATATGGCGGCCACGCCATGGGCGACGAGCCGATCGGCCGCGATTTCGCCCGCGACATCGTTTTGTTGGAGCAGTCGGGCGTGAACCCGGTCGTCGTCCACGGCGGCGGGCCGCAGATCGGCGACATGCTGAAACGGCTCGGCATCAAATCCAAATTCGCCGACGGATTGCGCGTCACCGACGCCGCCACCGTCGAGATCGTCGAGATGGTGCTCGCGGGCTCGATCAACAAGCAGATCGTCGGGTTCATCAACGAGGCGGGCGGGCGGGCGGTGGGCCTCTGCGGCAAGGACGGCAACATGGTGCTGGCGCGGAAGCTCTCGCGCGCCGTGGCGGATCCCGGCTCGCAGATCGAAAAGGTCGTCGACCTCGGCTTCGTCGGCGAGCCCGCCAAGGTCGATACCACCGTGCTCGATCAAATTCTCGGCCGCGAGCTGATCCCGGTACTGGCGCCGGTCGCCGCCGGCCTCGAAGGCGGCACCTTCAACGTCAATGCCGACACCTTCGCGGGCGCCATCGCCGGCGCGCTGAAGGCGAAGCGGCTGTTGCTGCTCACCGACGTGCCGGGCGTCCTCGATAAATCGAAAAAACTTATCAAACAGCTCACGCTCGCCGACGCGCGAAGACTGATCGCCGACGGCACGATTTCAGGCGGCATGATCCCGAAGGTCGAAACCTGCATCGAGGCGCTCGACCACGGCGTCGAGGGCGTCGTCATTCTCGACGGCAAGGTGCCGCACGCGGTGCTGCTCGAACTCCTCACCGATCATGGCGCCGGCACGCTTATTCAGCGTTGAACGTATCTTTTTCGCGGCCGCGTTCGTCGCGTTCGCTTCGTCTGCCCGCGCCGATCTTCAGCTTTGCAACCGCACGAGCTTCGCGGCGGAAGCTGCCCTTGGTGTCGAGAGCGGCGGCGCGCAAGCGACGCGCGGATGGTTCCGCGTCGATCCCGGCCAATGCCGCGTCGTGCTGCATGGGAAGATCGAGGCCGAGCGGCTTTACGTTCACGCCCGCGCGCTTGCCGTCTACGGCCCGGTGAAGCCGCTGAACGCCGCGCAGATCGAGCTTTGCGTAGGCCAAGGCGATTTTCTCATCGCCGGCTCGCACTGCGCCAAAGCGGGCGAGAAGATCGTTCCGTTCGCCGAAGTGCGCCCGCGCGATATCGAGGGAACGCCGACGGTGCTCCTTGCCGAGCCCGCCGACTATGCCGCCGATCAGGCCCGGTTCGCGGCGGTGCAGCGGTTGCTCGCGCTCGCGGGCTACGGCGTCGAGCCGATCGACGGGCTCACCGGGCCGCGCACCGATACGGCGCTCGCGGCTTTCCTGCGCGAGCGCGGGCTTGCCTCTGACACCGCGGCGTCGCCCGCCTTTCTCGATCTTCTGATCGACGCCGTGCGCGAGAGTGCGAGTCGCGGGCTCCTGTGGTGCAACGAAACCGCCCACACCGTCATGGCGGCACTCGGCGTCGACGAGCCGAACGCAGTCGCCGTGCGCGGCTGGTGGCGCATCACACCCGGCGCCTGCGTGCGGCCGGATCTTCCCCCGCGCGGGGTTCAGCAGGTCTACAGCTTTGCCGAGGCGATCGAAGAGAGCGGCGCCCCGATCGAAAACGCGGGCCGCGCGCTTCAATGGGGCGGCCGTACTGAGTTGTGTACGCGCAATACCAAATTCGAAATTCGCGAGCATGGAAGGTGCGAGACGCGCGGACTTTCACCCCGCGGCTTCGCCGTCATCGAGATCACCGCGCGCACGGGGACGACGATCCGGTTTCGCGAAACCGACCGTTGACTTTTCTCTCCGTCACCCGACAAATCCTCGCGCCCAGGAGCGTGCAAATGTCCGCCGAACTCGCCAAAATCATCGACGAAGCCTTCGAGCGGCGAGCCGAGATCGGACCGAAGACCAAGGGACCGCTGCGCAAGGCGGTGAAGACAGCGATCGAGCTCCTCGATAGCGGGCAGGCGCGCGTCGCCGAGCGCCGCGCCGACGGAAGCTGGCATGTCCATCAATGGCTGAAGAAAGCGGTGCTGCTTTCCTTCCGTCTCGAGGACATGGGCGTGATCAAGGGCGCCCCCGGAGGGGCCGCGTGGTGGGACAAGGTGCCCTCGAAGTTCGCGGGCTGGAAGGCGGCGCGGTTCAAGAAGGCGGGTTTTCGCGCAGTGCCGGGCGCCATCGTGCGGCGCGGCGCCTTCATCGCGCCCGGCGTCGTCCTGATGCCTTCTTTCATCAATCTCGGCGCCTATGTCGGCGAGAACACGATGGTCGACACCTGGGCGACCGTAGGCTCCTGCGCGCAGATCGGCAGGAACGTCCACATCTCCGGCGGCGCCGGCATCGGCGGCGTGCTGGAGCCGGTGCAGGCGGCCCCGGTGGTGATCGAGGACGATTGCTTCATTGGCGCCCGCTCCGAGGTCGCCGAAGGCGTCATCGTGCGCAGGGGCTCGGTGCTGTCGATGGGCGTCTATATCGGCACCTCCACCAAGATCATCGACCGTGCGAGCGGCAAGATTTTCATGGGCGAGGTGCCCCCCTATTCCGTCGTGGTGCCGGGCGCGCTGCCGGGAAAGCCGATCGGCAACGAACCCGGCCCCTCGCTCTATTGCGCGGTGATCGTGAAGCGCGTCGACGAGAAGACGCGCGCGAAGACGAGTATCAACGAGCTGTTGCGGGACTGAAAGACGCGGATGAGCGAGCACGCCGATCCGGTCGAAATCGCAAAGGCCTTGATCCGTTGCCGCTCGGTGACGCCAGCGGAAGGCGGCGCGCTCGAATATCTTGGCGCGCGACTAAACCGCGCTGGCTTCGAAGTGCACCAGCAGAAATTTACCTCGCCCGGCACACCAGACGTTGAAAATCTTTTCGCCAAGATCGGAGGCGGCAAGCCGCATCTTGTTTTCGCCGGCCATACCGACGTCGTGCCGCCGGGGAACGAATCGAGCTGGAGCCACCCGCCCTTCGCCGGCGAAATCGCCGATGGAAACCTGTTCGGGCGCGGCGCCACCGACATGAAGGGCGCGATCGCGGCCTTCGCCGCCGCCGCGCTCGATTTCACCGCCAAGGGAAAGCCGAAAGGCACGATTTCGTTTCTCATCACCGGCGACGAAGAAGGCCCGGCGGTGAACGGCACCGTGAAGCTCCTGCAATGGGCGAAGGTGTACGGCGAAAAATTCGATCATGCCATCGTGGGCGAGCCGACAAGCGTGAAACGCGTCGGCGACACGATCAAGACCGGCCGCCGCGGCAGCCTGTCCGCGACGCTGACGGTGTTCGGCCAGCAGGGCCACGTCGCCTATCCGGACCGCGCGCAAAACCCGATGCGGCCCTTGATCGCGATGTTAGAGGCGCTCACCGGGAAGCCGTTCGACAAGGGCACGAAAGAATTCCAGCGCTCGAACCTGGAAGTGACTTCGGTCGAAAGTGGCAGCGCCGTTTTCAACGTCATTCCCGAAGAAGCGAAGGCGCGATTCAATATCCGCTTCAACGACAAGCACACGATCGCGAGCCTCAAAAAAACGATCGAGAAGCGATTGAAAAGTGCCGCGAAAAGCGCGCGCTACCGGCTCGATTACGAGCCGCCGAGCGAATCCTATCTCACGAGGCGCGGGCCTTTCGTCGATCTCGTGGTGAAGGCGGTCGCCGAGATCGGCGTGAAGGCGGTGCTTTCGACCTCGGGCGGCACGTCGGATGCGCGCTTCATCAAGAATTATTGCCCGGTGATCGACCTCGGGCTTGTCGGCAACACCATGCACCAGATCGACGAGCATGTGCCGGTCGAGGACTTGCAGCGCCTCTGCGCGATCTATCGCAAAATCTTGCAGCGCTATTTCGACAGTCCACCGGCGTAATCGACGCGCACTAGATAAAGCCCGTGCGCGGGCGCGACCGGGCCGCAAGCCGAGCGATCTTTTGCTTCTAGCGCCTTCGCAAGATCGTCCACGCGCCAGCGCCCCTCGCCCACCAGCGCGAGCGAACCCACCATCGAGCGCACCTGATGATGCAGGAACGAGCGGGCGGACGCTTCGATGCGAATATCTTCGCCTTCGCGCGCAACGTCGAAGCGATCGAGCGTCTTTTGCGGCGACTTCGCCTGACATTCGGCCGAGCGAAAAGTAGTGAAGTCATGGTGGCCGACGAGCTTTTGTGCCGCCTCGTGCATGGCGCTCGCGTCGAGCGGCTTTCCAATCCGCCAAGCGCGCTCGCGCTCGATCGCGAGATCCGCGCGGCGGTTGACGATGCGATAGTGATAATGCCGCGCCGTCGCCGAGAAGCGGGCGTGAAAATCATCGGCCACGCGCTCGGCTGCAATGACCGCGATCGGGTGCGGCCGCAGATGCGCGTTCAAGGCGTCGCGCACCGTGTCGGTGTCCCACTCTTTTGCGAGATCGATATGGGCGACTTGGCCGAACGCATGGACGCCCGCATCGGTGCGGCCGGCGCCGCTCACATCCGGCCGCTCGCCGGTAAAGCGCTCGATCGCCTCGCCGAGCGCACCTGCGACCGATGGGCCGTTTTCCTGCAGCTGCCAGCCGACGAAAGGTGTCCCGTCATATTCAAGAGTGAGCTTGTAGCGCGGCATCGGATCAGCTCACGCGAGCACGGTGCCGGCGGGGATCGGCGAGCCGCGTAAAAAATCCTCGGCGCTCATAGCCTTCGCACCCGCGCGCTGCACTTCCACGAGACGCACAGCACCCTCGCCGCAGGCGATCGTCAAACGACCGTCGAGAACCGTGCCCGGCTTGCCCATACCTTCGTCGCGGGTCGAGCGGAGCGCCCGCACGCGGGTGCCGTCGATTTTGAACCAGGCGCCGGGAAACGGCGAAAGACCCCGAATGTGGTCATGCACCTCTTTCCACGGCCACGACCAGTCGATCCGCGTCTTCCCTTTGTCGATTTTTTTCGCGTAGGTGACGCCCGCCTCGGGTTGCGGCTTGAATTCAAACGCACCGCGCGCGATCGCCGCGAGCGCTCGAACCATCAAATCGGCGCCAAGCTTCGCAAGCCGGTCGTGCAAATCGCCGGCGGTCGTCTCGGCTGCGATCGGCACGCGTTCGGTAAGCGCTACCGGGCCGGTGTCGAGCCCTTCTTCCATGCGCATGATGGAAACGCCGGTCTCGGCGTCGCCCGCCATGATCGCACGCGCGATCGGCGCCGCGCCCCGCCAGCGCGGCAAGAGCGAGGCATGGATATTGAGACAGCCGAATTTCGGCGCCTCCAAAATCGACTTCGGCAACAGAAGCCCGTAAGCAACCACGACCGCCAAATCGGCCTTGTGCGCGCGAAAAGCTTCCGCCGCCGCTTCGCTTTTCAGTGTCTCGGGATGGAGAACGGGCAGGCGCAGCCGCTCCGCCGTTTCGTGCACGGGCGAGCGGCGCGCGGCCATGCCGCGGCCCGCCGTCTTCGGCGCGCGGGTATAGACCGCGACGATTTCGTGGCCGCCGCCTGCAAGCTCGATGAGCGCCGGCGCGGCGAAATCGGGCGTGCCCATGAAAATGATGCGCATCGTTCCTCGAATGTGGCCGCACCGAAGACTACTCGGCGGCCTCGCGCTTCGCGCCCTTGACGAATTTTTTCTCGACCCGGTCGCGCTTCAGCTTCGAAAGATGGTCGATGAAGAGGACGCCGTTGATATGATCGATCTCGTGCTGCAGCACGCGGGCGAACAGTCCCTCGGCCTCGACCTCGATGGTGCGGCCTTCGAGATCGAGAAAGCGCGCTTTGACTTTCTCAGGCCGTTCCACCTCGTCGGTAAATTCGGGAATCGAGAGACAGCCTTCCTCGTGGACCGACTTCTCGTCCGAAGACCAGACGATTTCCGGATTGATCAAGGCGACGGGGTGTTTTTCCTCTTCGCCGCGGGTGGCATCAATGGTGACGACGCGCTTCGGCACCCCGACCTGGATTGCAGCCAGCCCCACGCCCGGCGCTTCGTACATCGTCTCGAACATGTCGGCGACGAGCTTCTTCACCTCGGCGTCGATCTTGACGACGGGCTCGGAAACGAGCCGCAAGCGCTTGTCGGGGAGCTGGACGATCGGGCGAATGGACATGGGGGCGAGATAAGCGATGAGAATGGACGCGTCAATGCGGTCGCGGACGGCTCATCGGGCGGTCACGGCGTTGCGGAGTTCGATCGGTGACTCGATCATTTGCAAGGGCTCGAAGCCGACGCCGGTTCCGCGCACCAGCACGTCGCCGTAGCCGAAGACGCGCCCGAGCAGCGACTGGTTCACGTCGACGCTCTCGACTTTTTCCATGTTCATCTCGATGGTGTGGCGGCGGATGAAGCCGCGCTTGTAGATGATGCGCCGGTCGGTGACCGCGATCTCGGTGGTCCAGCGCTTGAACCAAGCGCGCGCCCCGCTCAACAAAGCCGCGGCGAAACAAACAAGCGAAATCCCCCGCCAGACGAACTCGTTCCCGCCCGCTGACCAGAACGCCGTTACGATCGCGGCGATCAACAACAGAAGCGCGGGCGCGTAGGTCAGCCAATGAATGGTGCTGACGAACAGAACCGTTTCGCCCGGCTGCAGGACTTCCTCGACGTATTTCATCGACGGCCTCCGAAAACCGCGCGCTTTCGCAAGTTTAGCCTGAAACTGGCTTGTCCGAGAGTCGGGGGTTATCGTTCGCCCTTCGTTCTCAGCGCTCCCGAATCACGCTAGAAGGCTCTCATGTCCGACGTACTTTTCATGCTCGGCACCCGGCCGGTGACCGTCGCGGAAATTCTTCTCGCCATCGGCGCCCTCGCGCTCGTGCTGTTGCTGGCGCTTGCGATCGGCCTTTGGCGCTCCGGCAGGACACGCGCGCTGGAAGCCGACGAGCAGACCATGCGCGCCGATGAGCTTGAGACCAGAATCTCCGAGCTCGTCCGCTCGCAGACGGAAATGACCGGACGCATTCAGTCTTTCGCCGAGGTCCTGGGCGGCCGCCAGGCCGAACTCGCGCGCACCGTGACCGAGCGGCTCGACTCGGTATCGCACCGGCTCGGCGAGGGCATGACCAACGCCACGCGCGCGACGACCGAAAGTCTCGGCCAGTTGCACGAGCGTCTCGCCGTGGTCGATGCCGCGCAAAGCCGGCTGGCGGAGCTTTCGTCTCACCTCGTGACGCTGAAGGACGTGCTCGCCAACAAGCAGTCGCGGGGCGCGTTCGGCCAGGGCCGCATGGAAGCGATCGTCGCCGACGGCCTGCCGAAGGACGCCTTCGCCTTTCAACACACGCTCTCGAACGGCAAGCGGCCGGATTGCGTCGTGTTCTTGCCGGGCGACCAGCGCCCGCTCGTGATCGACGCCAAGTTTCCGCTCGAATCCATCACCGCCTTCCGCGAGGCGAAGAGCGATGCGGAGCTGCGCGTAAGCGCGCAGCGGCTGCGGCAAGACATTTCGAAGCACGTTGCCGACATTGCCGAGCGCTATTTCCTGCCGGGCGAGACGCAAGATATCGCCTTGATGTTCGTGCCTTCGGAATCGCTCTACGCGGAGATCCACGAAAATTTCGACGATTTGATGCAGAAGGCGTTTCGCGCCCGCGTGATGTTGGTCTCGCCTTCGCTGCTGATGCTCTCGATCCAGGTGCTGCAGGTGATCGTCAAGGACGCGCGCATGTACGAACAGACCGAAATCATCCGCAGCGAAGTCGGCAAGCTGATGCACGATATCGGGCGGCTCCGCGATCGCGCGTTCAATTTGCAAAAGCATTTCGGGCAGGCTTCCGAAGACATCGAGCAAGTGCTGATTTCCGCCGACAAGCTCAGCAAGCGGGGCGCGCGGATCGAGGCATTGGAATTCGAAGAGGGGCCAGCCGCGGGCGGCAAGCGCCCTGAAATCCCGGCGCCGCTCGGCCTCAAGCTCGGCGCCGCCGAGTGATCAAGCGGCCGATGGCCGAAAGCGTTCCCGCCGCATCCGATCGAGGGCTTTTGAACGCGTGGAGCGTTTATCTCCGCCCACGCGTGCTCGTGGTGGTGTTTCTCGGCTTCTCCTCGGGCCTGCCGCTCGCGCTCTCGGGCTCGACGCTGTTGATATGGATGCGGGAGGCCGGCGTCGATCTCGGCACCATCGGCCTGTTCGCCGCCGTGGGTACGCCCTACACGATCAAGTTCCTGTGGGCGCCGCTGGTCGATGCGCTCGATGTGCCGCTGCTGTCGCGCCTCTTGGGGCGGCGGCGCGGCTGGCTCATCTTCTCGCAGCTCCTGTTGATCGCGGCGATCGTGTTTCTGGGCCTTTGCGATCCGGTGACGTCGCTCCGCTTCGTCGCGATCGGCGCGCTTCTGGTCGCTACCGCTTCGGCGACGCAAGACATCGTCATCGATGCCTTCCGCGTCGAGAGCCTTGAGGAAAGCGAGCAGGCGGCGGGCATGGCCTCCTATGTCGCGGCCTACCGCATCGGCATGCTCGCCTCGACCGCGGGCGCCTTGTTCCTGGTGAGCGGCTTCGAAGCTTACGGTTTCGACAAGCATGCGGCCTGGAGCGTTGGCTATATCGTGACGGCGGCGTTCGTCGTGATCGGCATCCTCGCGGCACTCTTCGCCACCGAGCCGGCGAAATCGGCTGCCGCGAACGTGGCGCACGCGAGCGAAACTCCGCTCACGCGCGTCTTCCGTGCCGCCTATGGCGCCTTTTCCGAGTTCCTCTCGCGCGAGATGGCGTTTGCCATTCTCGCCTTCGTCGTGCTGTTCAAGTTCACCGACGCGCTCGCCGGCGCCATGACCGCGCCGTTCGTGATCGACCTCGGATTTTCGCGGAACGAATATGCAGCGATCATCAAGGGTGTCGGCTTAGCGGCGACGCTGATCGGGGGCTTCGCCGGCGGTTTGCTCGCGCGCGCCTATCCGCTTGCCATGAGCCTGTGGATCGGCGGCATCCTGCAGGCGGTCGCCAACCTCGCTTTTTCCTGGCAGGCGACGCGGGGCCACGACATCGGCTGGCTTACCTTCGCGATCGTCGCGGAAAATTTCACCAGCGCGATCGGCACGGTGATTTTCGTCGCTTATCTCTCGGCGCTTTGCAAAAATCCGCTGCACACGGCGACGCAATTCGCGCTGTTGACGGCGCTTGCGGCCGTCGGACGCACGTATCTCTCTTCGGGCGCGGGCTTTGTCGCGGCGGCAACGGGCTGGACCGCCTTCTTCGCGATTTGCGCGCTCGCCGCGATCCCGGGCCTGTTGCTTCTCGCTTGGCTGCAGGCGCGCGGACATTTCAGCGCGCTCGAGTGAAAGGACTAGCAAGTCCTTCACGCCGTCATGGCCGGCTCGCAGCCAACTTAGGCAGGCTGCGCAAGCTTGCCTGCCCGGCCATCTCCCTAGTCGGAACGCATGACCTCTGTAAACTCGAGGTCGCCAAACCATGC
>PLBP01000032.1 GCA_003135415.1 Hyphomicrobiales bacterium | reverse complement strand
GATCGGCACCGCGATCGGCGCGATCACCTTCACGGGCTCGATAATCGCCTTCCTCAAGCTCAACGGCAATATGAGCGGCGCACCGATCATGCTGCCCGGCCGCCACGTCATCAACATCGCGATCGCACTCGCGATCCTCGCTTCGATCGTGATGTTCGTGCGCACGGAAAGCCACACGCTGTTCTGGGCGGTCGCGCTTCTTTCGTTCCTGATCGGTGTTTTGATCATCGTCCCGATCGGCGGTGCCGACATGCCGGTCGTGATCTCGATGCTAAATTCCTATTCCGGCTGGGCCGCAGCCGGTATCGGCTTCACGCTCGGTAATACGGCGCTGATCATTACCGGCGCGCTGGTCGGCTCCTCGGGCGCGATTCTGTCCTACATCATGTGCAAGGGCATGAACCGCAGCTTCTTCGCGGTGATCCTCGGCGGCTTCGGCGGCGAAACCGCGGGCCCCGCCGGCCACGTCGAGACGCGGCCGGTGAAGCAGGGCTCGGCGGAGGACGCCGCCTTCATCATGAAGAATGCCTCGAAGGTGATCATTGTGCCCGGCTACGGCATGGCGGTGTCGCAGGCGCAGCATGCTCTGCGCGAAATGGCCGACAAGCTGAAAGCGGAAGGCGTCGAAGTAAAATACGCGATCCATCCGGTGGCGGGCCGCATGCCCGGCCATATGAACGTGCTGTTGGCCGAGGCGAACGTGCCTTACGACGAGGTGTTCGAGCTCGAGGACATCAATTCCGAGTTCGCGCAGGCCGACGTCGCCTTTGTGATCGGCGCCAATGACGTGACCAATCCCGCCGCCAAGACCGATCCGAAATCGCCGATCTTCGGCATGCCGGTCCTCGACGTGGAAAAAGCGAAGACGGTCCTCTTCGTCAAGCGCGGCATGGGCTCGGGCTATGCCGGCGTCGAGAACGAACTATTCTTCCGCGACAACACGATGATGCTGTTCGCCGACGCGAAGAAGATGGTCGAGAACATCGTGAAGGCGCTCTAGGCCGCCCTTGCTTTAGGTCGAATCGGCGCGCGCCCCTGATATTTTAGTGAAGCATGATCTTTTCCGAAAACCGGTTCTCACTTTTCGGGATCATGCTTTTTAGGAATGCATGATCATTTTCGAAAACCGGTTTCAACTTTTCGGGATCATGCTTTGCCCCAAGGACCGCTTTTCGTTTCCGGCGGCGCCGGCTCGCTCCACGGACCGGCTTTTGTGTCTGCGGAGTCGGGTGCCGCCGTTTCGTCGGCGTTTTCTTCCGGCGGAGGCAGGGCGATCGGTCCCGGATCGTGGCCGCCGGCGAAATGCACGAGCTTGTCGATGCGGCTTTCGACCGACGGGTGGGTGTCAAAAAGGTTGCTGAAGCCCACGCGCGGATTGTCGATGCACATTTCCATCACGGCGGAATTGACGCCCGGCAGTTCGCCGCGGCCCTCGATCTTGCGCAGTGCCGAGATCATGGCGTCCGGATTTTTCGTGAGTTCGACCGAGCCCGCATCGGCGAGATATTCGCGCGAGCGCGAAAGCGCCATGCGGATGACCTGCGACAAGAGCCAGGCGATCACAATCAGAACGACCGCGATCACGATGGCAACGACCGCGCCGCCGCCCTTGCGGTCGCCGTTCGAGCGGCCAACACGCCATGAGCCGCCGGTCTGGAAGAACAGCCGAAAAACCATCTCGCCGAAGAACGAAACAACGCCGGCAATGACCATGGCGACCACCATCATTTGCACGTCGCCGTTGCGGATGTGCGTCAGCTCGTGGCCGAGCACGGCCTCCATCTCGGCGTCGTCGAGCCGCTGCATCAAGCCGGTCGTCACGGTGACGGAATACTGCCGCCGGTTCAGTCCGCTCGCGAATGCGTTGAGCGCGTCGGTGTCGATCACCTTCAGCTTCGGCATCGGAATGCCGCGCGAGATGCAGATATTTTCCAGTAGATTGTAAAGCCGTGGTTGTTCCTTGCGCGTCACCTCCTCGCCGCCGCTGACGGCGTCGATCATGCTCTGATTGAAAAAATAAGCGATGGCGATCCAGACAATGGCGCCGATCGTCGCGAAGGGGAGTGCCAGAAAGAAATCGGACTTCGCGCGAAGCATGATCAGCGCGAGCTGGTCGCCGCCATACAGGAAAGCTTCGACGACGAGCGCGCCCGCGTAAACGAGGATGTAGACGAGCAGGAACAGCCCTGTCAGGAGAAAGATCGAGCGTATCCGGTTCGAGCGGATGTGCGAGTAAAGTCCGTAGGCGTGTTCCATGAGCGGCCCGCGGCCTTCGCCGCGCAACGGCTACGTCAGAACTTGACCTGCGGCGGCTCTTGCAGCTGGCCGCGGTCGGCGCCGAGATCGAAGAAGTCGCGCTGGCTGAATCCGAGCATGCCCGCGAATATCGCCGCCGGAAAACGCTGGATGCCGGTGTTGTATTCCTGCACCGCGTTGTTGAAGAAGCGGCGCGCCGCGGCGATCTTGTTCTCGAGGTCGGACAATTCGGCCTGCAATTGCTGGAAGTTCGCACTCGCCTTGAGGTCGGGATAGGCCTCGCCGAGTGCAAGCAGCCCGCGAATGGCACCGGTGAGCTGGTTCTCGGCGGCGGCGACCTGGCCCGGCGTCTGCGCGGCCATGGCGGCATTGCGGGCCTGGACCACCGCGTCGAGCGTGCCGCGCTCGTGCGCGGCGTAGCCCTTCACGGTTTCGATCAGGTTGGGGATCAGGTCGTGGCGCTGCTTTAATTGTACGTCGATATCGGCGAAGGCCTGATTGACGCGCTGTCGGAGCGTAATGAGCCCGTTATAGATGAAGATCGCGGTGACGATCAGAAAACCGACAATACCGAGAATAATCCAACCTGAAGTCGACATAGACCTTGCTCTCCCGCGGCATATATTTCGCAAAGCTAGCGCATAATTCGCGTTTGCGCACAACCCTGAGGACAACGCGGGCATCGTCGCGGCGTGCTATCCAGCGGCCATGGCGATATTTAAATCAATCCTCGCATTCCTGCTGCTCGGCTATGGCGCGGTGGTCGTGCTCGCTTATTTCGCCCAGCGCGCGCTGATGTATTTTCCCGACCGCACGCGCACGCCGCCTGCCGAAGCGGGACTTCCCGAAGCCGAAGAAGTCACGTTTGAATCCGCCGACGGCGAAAAGCTCGTTGCCTGGTACGTGCGGGCGGCGGACGGAAAGCCCGTGGTTCTCTATTTCCACGGCAATGGCGGCGCGCTCGTCAATCGCCTCAATCGCTTTCGCGGCCTGATCGCGAACGGCAACGGTCTGCTGGCGCTTTCCTATCGCGGCTATGGCGGCTCGAGCGGAAGCCCGAGCGAAGCGGGGTTACTCGCCGACGCTGTTGCCGCCTATGCCTTCGTGGCCGCGCGTTATCCGGCAAGCCGGATCGCGGTTTTCGGCGAATCGCTCGGCACCGGCGTTGCCATTTGGCTCGCGGCTACAAGCTCGGTGGCACACGTCCTGTTGCAAACGCCCTACACCTCGATCGTCGATGTCGCCGCTGTTGCCTATCCGTTCCTGCCGGTGCGGCTGTTGCTGAAGGATACCTACCGCTCGGACGAGCGGGTCGGTCGTGTCAGCGCTCCCGTGCTCGTCATTCATGGCGAGCGTGATCGCGTCGTGCCGATCCGATATGGCGAGCGGCTTTATGCGCTCATCCGCGCGCCGAAGAAATTCGTGCGCTTTCCCGAGGGCAGTCACGTCGACCTCGATCAATATGGCGCGATGAATATGATCCGAAGTTTTCTCGCCGAGCGCGGGCTCTAGCCAGAAATGAAAACGCGGGCGAGGTTTTGAGCCTGCCCGCGCGAGATCATTGAATGAGTGGATAGATCAGCGATGACCGCCACCGAAGCCGCCACCGCCGCCAAAGCCGCCGCCTCCACCACCGCCAAAGCCACCGCCACCACCGAAACCGCCGGGCCGGCCGCCGCGGCCGCCGGTCGCGCCGGGTACGATCTTGGGCTTCATGGGCAGAAGCCCTTCGCGCTGGGCGCGCTTGCGCGCGAGCTTGCGCGCGCGGCGGATCGCTTCCGCCTTCTCGCGGGCGCGCTTCTCGGAGGGCTTTTCGTAGTGGCCGCGCAGTTTCATCTCGCGGAAAATCCCCTCGCGCTGCATTTTCTTCTTGAGCGCCTTGAGGGCTTGATCGACGTTGTTGTCGCGAACGAGAACCTGCACGTGTCTTCCTCTTTCCAAGTCTAGGATCGGGTTTCGGCCGAGCCTCCCGCGGCAAAAGCGGCGGGCCTCACGGAGCGCGCGGTGCGTACCAGAAAAGTCCGGGAAAGTCCACTTTGTTCCATAAGGCTCCATCGTTGCGGAAATCCCGCCCCAGAGCATAGTTTGCCGGCCATGCGCATCACCGGCATTTCCGACATCGTCGTTCCGATCAAATCCTCGATCCGCAACGCTTTCATCGATTTCTCGGCGATGACCGCGAGCGTGGTCGCGATCTTCACCGATGCGGTGAAGGACGGGCGGCCGGTGGTCGGCTTCGGTTTCAACTCCAACGGCCGCTACGCGCAGCAGGCGCTCCTCCGCGAGCGCTTCATTCCGCGCCTGAAAGAGCCGGGTGCGAGCGAGCTGCAAGACGGGCGCGGCCTGATTGATCCCGCCAAGGCCTGGGCCGCGATGATGAAGAACGAGAAGCCGGGCGGCCACGGCGAGCGCTCGGTCGCGGTTGGCGTCCTCGACATGGCGATTTGGGATGCGCTCGCCAAAGCGGAAGGCGTGCCGCTGTGGAAGCTCTTGGCCGATCGCTACAACGGCGGCAACGCGGATCCATCGGCGTGGGTCTATGCCGCCGGCGGCTATTATTATCCCGGCGACGACGCCAAGAGCCTCGCCGCCGAAATGCGGGGCTATCTCGATCGCGGCTATTCCACCGCGAAGATGAAAATCGGCGGCGCTGATCTCGCGACGGACCTGAAACGGATCGAGGCCGTCTTGCAGGTGCTCAATGGACGCGGTGAGAATCTGTGCGTCGACGCCAATGGACGCTTCGATCTCGACACGGCCACCGCCTATGCTGAAGCGATCGCGTCGCTGAAGCTACGCTGGTACGAGGAGCCGGTGGATCCGTTGGATTATCTTTCGCACGCGGCGATCGCCGCGCGCTATGAGGGGTCGCTCGCGACCGGCGAGAATCTGTTTTCGATGCAAGACGCGCGCAATCTCATTCGCCACGGCGGCCTCAGGCCCGATCGCGACATTTTGCAATTTGATCCGGCGCTGTCCTACGGACTGGTCGAGTATTTGCGAACGCTTGAGATGCTCGTAGCGCACGGCTGGTCGCCGCGCCGCTGCGTGCCGCATGGCGGCCACCAGTTCGCGCTCAATATCGCGGTGGGGCTGGGGTTGGGTGGCAACGAATCCTACCCGCAGGTCTTCGCGCCTTTCGGCGGCTTCGCCGACGACACGCCGATCCGGGATAGCCGGGTGAAAATGCCAGATATTCCCGGCATCGGCTTCGAGGCGAAGAACGATCTCTACGCGGTGATGAAGCCGATGGCGGAGGCGGGGCCTAGCCGTTGAGCGGAAATTATTTCTCCGGCTTTATCCGCGTCACGTGCCCCATCTTGCGTCCCGGCCGTGCCTCGCGCTTGCCGTAGATATGGAGCACAGCGCCCGGCTCGGCGAGAAACTTCTTCCAGCCTTCGATTTCGTCGCCGATCAGGTTCGTCATCTCGATCTTGCCGAGGCGGCGGGGTTTAGCGAGCGGCCAGCCGGCGATCGCGCGGATATGCTGCTCGAACTGGCTTACGCTCGCGCCGTCGATCGTCCAGTGTCCGGAATTGTGCACGCGCGGCGCGATTTCGTTGACGAGCAGCTGAAATCTTCCGTCTTTCTCGACCACGAACATCTCGACCGTGAGCACGCCGACATAGGAAAGCTCGTCGGCGATTTTCTTCGCGATGCCGACCGCCTCTTTGGCGACGGCGGGGGAGAGCGCGGCCGGGACGAGCGAGCGGTGCAGAATGTGCTCGCGGTAGATGTTCTCGATCGGGTCGTAGGCGGCGAAGCTGCCGTCGCGCCCGCGCGCGGCGATGACGGAAATCTCGCGCTCGAATTCGATGAAGCCTTCGAGAATCGCGGGAACTTCTCCCAACTCCTTCCAGGCCGCCGCCGCGTCGCCTTCTTCTCGCACGACCACCTGTCCCTTGCCGTCATAGCCAAGCCGCCGCGTTTTCAATACTGCGGGCGGTTCGATTTGCACGACGGCGACGGAGACATCGACCTCGGAACCGATTTCCGCGAACGGCGCGGTGCCGATGCCGAAATCGATCAGGAAGTTCTTTTCCGCGAGCCGGTCTTGCGTCGTTGCCAGGATCGCGGGATCCGGCAAAACCACACTCCGGTTGGTGACGAGAAAATCCGCCGTCTCCGCCGGCACGTTCTCGAACTCGTAGGTGATGAGGTCGACGCTTTTGGCGAAGCGCGTAAGCGCATCGTCGTCGTCATAGGGCGCGCAGGTTTTTTCGCTGGCGACGTCGAAGGCGCAGGAATCGGGCTCTGGCGAATAGACGTGGGAGCGGAGGCCAAGGCGCGCGGCCGCGATAATGAGCATGCGGCCGAGCTGACCACCGCCGAGAATGCCGAGTGTCGATCCCGGCTTGAGCACGGGCAAATTGCCGGCCATGGGCCCTCAGTCAGTTCTTCGGGCGTTTGCCGACCGAAGCGGTCTGGCGGCTGCGGAATTGATCGAGGCGCTTGGCGAGCTTGGCGTCGGAGAGCGCGAGCACGGCGGCGGCGAGGAGCGCCGCGTTGATGGCGCCGGGTTTGCCGATCGCGAGCGTGCCGACCGGAATGCCGGCCGGCATCTGCATGATGGAGAGAAGGCTGTCCTTGCCCTCGAGCGCCGTCGTGTTCATCGGCACGCCGAGAACGGGAAGCGAGGTGAGCGAAGCGGTCATGCCGGGAAGGTGGGCGGCACCGCCGGCGCCCGCGATCACGACCTTGAAGCCCTTCTTGCGCGCGGATTTGGCGAATTTGAATAGGCGGTCGGGCGTGCGGTGCGCCGACACGATCAGGCTTTCGTGACCGATGCCAAGCTCGTCGAGCGCCGCCGCCGCGAAGCGAAGCGTTTCCCAGTCGGACTGGCTGCCCATGACGATCGCGACCGGACGCTTCCCTGCGGGCATTCTTTGGCACCCCCCTGGTGCAAGAAAGCAGCGGATTATAGGAGTGGAAGGGGTGCTGGCAAGCGACGCTTCGGGAACGGAGTTAATTTCATGAATCGGGGCCGCCTGCGGGCTCTGCGCCGCAAGCCATCGGGCGACAAGCGCGTTCGCGCGCGCGCGGCTCCGCGCGAGTCTGAGGTCGCGCCGGCGAAATCGAAAGCGGGCGCGAAGCCGCAAGCCTTGCCGATGCGGCTCGCGGCTGAGCTCGATGCGCTAAAGGAGGAACTTGCGAAGGCACGCTCGCGCGTTGCCGAACTCGAATCGCGTGTCGACGAGGATCCGCTCACCGGCCTCCTCAACCGGCGCGGCTTCGAGCGCGCCTTCGAGCGCGCGCTCGCCTATGTGCAGCGCTACGGCGCGACGGCAGCACTTCTCTTTCTCGATCTCGACGGCTTCAAGGCGGTGAACGATCGCTACGGCCACGCGGCGGGTGATTGGGCGCTCGGCCGTATCGCGCGGTTGATTTCGGGCCATGTGCGCGCCTCCGACGTGGTCGCGCGCATCGGCGGTGACGAGATCGTGGTGCTGTTGTGGAATTTGCGCGCCGACCAGGCAGAGGCGAAGGCACGCGGGTTCGAGGATCTGATCGCGGATTCTCCGTTCGAGAGAGGCGGCAAGCGCTTCAAGCTCGGGCTTTCCGCCGGCTTCACCATGCTCGCCGCTGGCGACACGGTCGAAGCCGTGCTCGCGCGCGCGGATGCGGCGATGTATGTGCGGAAGCGCGAGCGGCGGCCCTAAGAACTAGCGCCCAAGAAAGGGCTGCATGCCTTCGCGCGCGAGTTCGTCGGCGCGCTCATTCTCGTCGTGCCCGACATGGCCGCGCACCCAATGCCAGGTGACCTGGTGGCGTTCGGCGGCGGCCTCTAAGCGCTTCCACAGATCGACGTTTTTCACCGGCTTTTTGTCGCTGGTGCGCCAGCCATTTTTCTTCCAATTGTGCAGCCATTGCGTGATGCCATCGCGCAGGTATTGCGAGTCGGTGTGCAATTCCGCCGGCGTGTTGTCGGGCAACGATTCGAGCGCGGAAATCGCCGCGAGCAATTCCATGCGGTTGTTGGTGGTTGCGGCCTCGCCGCCCTTGATCTCGGTGGTCTTGCCGCCGTCGCGGATGATCGCGCCCCAGCCGCCCGGGCCCGGATTGCCGGAGCAGGCGCCATCGGTGTGGATAATTACCCTGCTCATGCGGCAAGCCCGTAGTCGCGCGCGTGGTCGATGCGGCGGTGGAAGCGGAGTTTTTTCAGATATTCGAGCGGATCTTTCGGCCGCACCATCGCGCCGGGCGGAACGTTGAGCCAATCGATCGTGCGGGTCAGTAGAATGCGAAGCGCAGCGCCGCGCGCTAGCAGAGGAAGCGCTTCCACCTCGCTTTGTTCGAGTTTGCGCACGCTATTATAGCCCGCGAACAGCGCGCGGCTTTTGGTGACGTTGAACGAGCCGTCGATCTCGAAGCACCACGAGTTTAGGCAAATCGCGATGTCGTAGGCGAAGAGATCGTTGCAGGCGAAGTAAAAATCGATCAGGCCCGAAAGCTTCTCGCCCAAGAAGAAAACGTTATCGGGGAAAAGATCGGCGTGAATGACGCCCGCGAGCAGCGCGCGCGGCCAATTCCGCTCCACATGCGCGAGTTCGTCGAGGATGAGCTTGGCGAGACCCGGCGCCAATTCATCGGCGCGCGGGGTAGCGAGAGGCGCGAGCTTTTTCCAGCCGGCGAGCCCGAGCGCGTTGTCGCGGTGGAGCTTAAAGCTCGCGCCGGCCTGATGCAGTTCGGCCATCGCCCGGCCGAGCGCGGTGCAGTGCTGCACGTTCGGGCGGCGCAGCCAAACACCTTCGAGAAATGTCACGATCATCGCGGGTCGGCCGGCAAGTTCGCCGAGTGCATTGCCTTTGCGATTCTTGACCGGTTGCGGGCAATTGATGCCGCGCGTCGCGAGGTGCTCCATCAGGCCGATGAAAAACGGCAAATCGGCCGCGACGACGCGTTTTTCATAGAGCGTCAGGATGTAATAGCCGCGCTCCGTGTGCAGCAAATAGTTGGTGTTCTCGACACCCTCGGCGATGCCCTTGAACGACATCACGGAGCCGAGATCGTAGCCCAAGAGAAACTTCTCGAGCTCCTCCTCGTCGACCTGGGTATAGACGGCCATGGCGCGCTCACTTGGCCGCACAAGTCGGATGTTTCCGACTTGTGCCTATTTCGTACCGATCTCGGGTAAACCCGAGATCGGCGCGCGGCGGCCGGAGGCCGCGGCGGGCGCCGTAGGCGTCGCGAAGCCTCGCCTCGCGCGGGAAGAGGTCGTCGCCGGCAAGTCCCTCGCGCGCGAGCAGCCGGTCCTCGGTCGCGCGCTGGCTCGCGATCTCGCCGGAGGCGAGGATATGGCCGACGGCGACGCCGCGCTCGGCGAGCGCGCGTGCGAGCATCAAGCGGTGGCAATCGAGCGGGTCGCGCTCCGCGCACATCAGCGCGACGCGATGGCGCGCGCTTTCGGCGACGATGCGTTCAAGCCCCGCGCGGCGGTTTTCGGGGGTCGAAGGGCGCTCGTGCGTGAGGCCGCCCAATTCCTTGCCGCAATAAAGATATTTGATCGCTTTTTCTTCGAGCGATTTCGCCAGCGCATCCTTGTTGAATTGCGGCGCATAGCGCGAGACCGGAAACGAGCGAACGTCGGCGAGCGCGCTCACGCCCGCGCCTTGCATGAGCGCGAGGAAGCGCTCGATCGGATGATTCGAGTGGCCGATGGTGAGGATGCGCGGCTCGTCCATCGCGCTCACTCCGCCGCGTCTTCGCGGAGACCCCGCGGCAGCGGAAAGAAAGCGTCCTCGGCCGGGCCGCCGGCAACGGTTTCCACATTCACCTCGTAGCGCGCGGCGAAGGCGTCGATGATTTCCTCGACCAGCACCTCGGGTGCGGAGGCGCCGGCGGTGAGGCCGAGGGTCGCGATATGCTCGAACATCGCCCAGTTGATATCAGCGGCACGTTGCACCAGCGCGGTTTTCGCGCAACCGGCGTGCTCGGCGACTTCGCGCAGGCGCTGCGAGTTGGAACTGTTGGGCGCGCCGACCACAATCATAGCGTCGACCTGCGGCGCCACGCGCTTCACCGCTTCCTGGCGGTTGGTGGTGGCGTAACAGATGTCTTCCTTGTGTGGACCGACGATCGCGGGAAAGCGCGCGCGCAAAATCGCGACCAATCCGGCGGTGTCGTCGATCGAGAGCGTGGTTTGCGTAACGTAGGCGAGTTGTTGCGGATCGCGCGGCTGGTACGCGTGCGCATCGCGCGCGGTTTCGACCAGGACCACGGCGCCCGCGGGCAGCTGACCCATGGTGCCGATCACTTCAGGGTGGCCGGCATGGCCGATCAGCACGATCTCGCGCCCGCGCTTGAAGTGAACCATGGCCTCGCGATGCACCTTGGTGACGAGCGGGCAGGTGGCGTCGATGGCGAACAGGAGCCTTCGTGCGGCCTCCTCGGGGATCGCACGGGGCACGCCATGCGCGGAAAAGATCACCGGCCGGCCGGTGTCGGGCACCTCGTCGAGTTCCTCGACGAAAATCGCGCCCTTTCGGCGCAACGACTCGACCACGTATTTATTGTGAACGATTTCGTGGCGGACATAGACCGGCGCGCCGTATTTTTCGAGCGCGCGCTCGACCGCGTCGATCGCCCGCACGACGCCCGCGCAAAAGCTGCGCGGCGCGCACAGCAGGATGCGCAGCGGCGGTTTCTCGGCGGCGGTCGGATTAGCGAGCGAATTCATCGGCATCGATTTGCGTCCGGGCTTCGATCACCCTATATAACGGCCAACCCCGGTGAATTCGAGGACAACCGAGGCTCTGTCCGAAGGGACGGACGGAGCCCGAAAAGCCTTACCTGAAGCCCAATTCCGAGAGAACTGCCATGCACGATGCCCCTTTGATGCCTAAAGCGACCGCCGTTTGGCTGGTCGAAAACACCACGCTCACCTTCGAGCAGATCGCCGATTTCTGCAAACTGCATCCGCTGGAAGTCAAGGGCATCGCCGACGGCGAGGTGGCGCAGGGAATCAAGGGCATGGACCCGATCACCACCGGCCAGCTCACGCGCGAGGAAATCGACGCCGCGCAAAAGGATCCCAGCCGCAAATTGAATGTCTCGGAGAAGCGAGTGGCGCTGCCCGAGGCGAAGCCGAAGAAAAAGGGTCCGCGCTACACACCGGTGTCGAAGCGCCAGGACCGACCGAACGCGATTCTATGGCTCGTGCGCAACCATCCGGAATTGAAGGACGCGCAGATCATGCGCCTCGTCGGCACCACCAAATCGACGATCGAGTCGGTGCGGAGCCGCACGCACTGGAACGCAGCGACGTTGCAGCCGCTGGATCCGGTGACGCTCGGCCTTTGCTCGCAGATCGAGCTCGATCACGAGGTCGGCCGCGCGGCGAAGGAAAAGCCGGCCAAGGTCGAGGAGCGGCATACGACGCTGTTGCCCGCTTCGGAGACGACCGCGCGAGCGGAAGCCGCGGCGGCCGCTGCCGCCGAACGTGAGGCCGAAAGCGGCCGGCCGCAAAAAGAAGCGCCGGTCGACGTCGAGTCGGTATTCGCCAAGCTTGGCGGATCGAAGAAGAGCGAGTAGTGGCCGGTCAGCCGAGCTCCTCGTCCTTCACCGGCACCGTGTAGTTGAGCGCTAGCCGGCCACCGTCGACGTAAATAATTTCACCCGTGATGTAGCTGGCCTCGTCGGAGGCGAGAAAAGCCGCGACGGACGCGACCTCGTCCGGCTCGCCGATGCGGCCAAGCGGCGTGCGCGACAGAATCCGCCGCTTCGCCTCGGCGTCGGTCGCCACCGCCGACAGAATGTCCGTCATGATCGATCCCGGACCGATCGCGTTGACGCGGATGCCATAGGGCGCGAGCGCAAGCGCCATCGTGCGCGTGAGCTGCAGAAGGCCGCCCTTGGAGACGGAATAGGGCACTTGGTTCGCGATCGCGACGGTCGAATTGATCGAGGCCATGTTGACGATCGCGCCGGGCTTCTTCCCCGCCTTCACCTGCTCGATCATGTTTCGCGCGGCGAGCTGACCGACGAGGAAAGCGCCCTTGAGGTTCGTGCGCAGCACGCGGTCGAAATCGGACTCTTTCAAATCGAGAAAATCGGCGCCGTGAACGATACCGGCATTGTTCACGAGAATATCGATGTCGCCGCTGAAGGCCTGGCAAGTCTCGGCGATCAGGTTCGCCGCGTCCTTCGCCTCGCCCACGTCGCAACGCACGAAGCGCGCCGCGTCTCCCAGGTCCTTGCTCGCGGCCAGGCCTTCGTGCTCGTCGATATCGGCGAGCACGACCTTGGCGCCCTCGGCCATGAAGCGCTTGGCGCAGGCGAGCCCAATGCCGCGCGCGGCGCCGGTGACGATGGCGATTTTGCCGGTGAGCGTGGCCATACGGATCTTTCCTTTGTCGTCATCCTGAGGTGCCCGCCACCGATGTCGCGTATACGCGACATCGGCAGGTTTTAAAGCGTAAGTCGGCAGCGTCCGACTTGTGTGGCGGGCCTCGAAGGATGGCGATTGTCACCCTTCGAGGCTCGCTTCGCTCGCACCTCAGGGTGACGACAGTTAACTTCCGTATCCCCGCCCCTTCAGCGCCACACCGATCTCGTCGAGAACCGCCGGATCGTCGATGGTCGCGGGCATCGTCCAGGGCTCCTTGTCGGCGATTTTCTTCATGGTGCCGCGCAGGATTTTTCCGGAGCGCGTCTTCGGCAGGCGGTTGACGGTGATCGCAAGCTTGAAGGCGGCGACCGGGCCGATTTTATCCCGCACGAGTGCCACGATTTCCTTTTCGATCTCGGCGGAGGGTTTGGTGACGCCCGCCTTCAACACGATGAAGCCGCACGGCACCTCGCCCTTCAATTCGTCGGCGACGCCAACCACCGCGCATTCGGCGACGTCGGGGTGCGACGACAGAACCTCTTCCATGCCGCCGGTCGAGAGCCGGTGCCCGGCGACATTGATGATGTCGTCGGTGCGGCCCATGATGAAGAGATAGCCGTCCTCGTCCTTGAAGCCGGCGTCGGCGGTTTTGTAATAGCCGGGAAATTCCGCGAGATAGCTTTCCTTGAAGCGCTCGTCCTGCTGCCACAGCGTCGGCAGACACGAGGGCGGCAGCGGCAGCTTGACCACAATCGAGCCCATTTTGCCCGCAGGCATCTCCTTTGATTGCTCGTCGACGATCTTCACGTCGTAGCCCGGCATCGCCACCGTGGGGGAGCCATATTTCACCGGCAGCGGGTCGAGGCCCATCGGATTGCCGGCGATCGCCCAACCAGTCTCGGTCTGCCACCAGTGATCGATCACCGGCACTTTCAAGATGTTCTCGGCCCATTTGATCGTATCGGGGTCGGCGCGCTCGCCGGCGAGGAACAGCGTGCGGAATTTCGAGAGGTTCTTGCCCGCGACATGCTTGCCTTGCGGATCCTCCTTTTTGATCGCGCGAAAGGCGGTCGGCGCGGTGAAGAGCGCGACCGCGCCGTGCTCGGAAATCACGCGCCAGAAGGCGCCGGCGTCGGGCGTCCCCACCGGCTTGCCCTCATAGACGACCGAAGTGCAACCGTGCAGGAGCGGCGCATAGACAATGTAAGAGTGGCCGACGACCCAACCGATGTCGGAGGCGGTCCACCACGTTTCGCCCGGCTGAATGCCGTAGACGCCGTTCATCGACCATTTGAGCGCGACCATGTGGCCGCCGTGATCGCGCACGACGCCCTTGGGGATTCCGGTCGTGCCGGAGGTATAGAGAATGTAGAGCGGGTCGGTGGCAACACACGGCACGCAATCGGCGCTTTTTCCATCTCGCAGCGCCGCCGCGCGGAGCGATGCCCAATCGTAGTCGCGGCCGGAGGTCATCGACGCTTCCGCTTGCGGGCGTTGCAGAAGGATCACGCCGTCGGGCTTCGACTTCGCTAGTCTAATCGCTTCGTCCAACAGCGGCTTGTAGGCGACGATGCGGCCAGGCTCGATGCCGCAAGAGGCGGTGAGAATCAGTTTTGGTTTGGCGTCGTCGATGCGGGTCGCCAGCTCCTTCGGCGCGAAGCCGCCGAACACGACGGAGTGGATGGCGCCGATGCGCGCGCAGCCAAGCATCGCGATCAAGGCTTCCGGCACCATCGGCATGTAGAGAATGACGCGATCGCCCTGCCGGATGCCGAGGTCGCGGAGGGTCGCGGCGAACGCCTTCACCTCGTCGAGCAGCTCGGCATAGGTGATGGTGCGCTTGGTGTTGGAAACGGGGCTGTCGTAGATGAAGGCCGCCTGCTTGCCGCGGCCCGCCTTTACGTGACGGTCGACGGCGTTCCAGCAGGTGTTGCACACGCCTCCCACGAACCAGCGGCCGTAGATGCCGGCGTTGTTGTCGAAAACCTTCTTCGGCTTCTCGATCCAATCGATCGCTTCCGCCTGTTCGCCCCAGAATCCCTCCGGGTCGCGGAGCGAACGGGCGTAGATTTCCGGGTAGCGGCTCTTGGTCTTGGTATCCATGGCGTACTTCCCGGCGTATCCTCGCCTTGCTTCGATTGTGCGGCGATAGAGCCGCTTTGCAAGGGCGGCCAGAATATCACTTCTGCCATGCGCGGGCAGGGCTGGCTCGTACAAGCGCTTTCGGCTTTATTGCGATTCCCGCCTCTAATCCCTTCCCCATGTGATTTCCGATCCGGTCTTTTATCTTGCGGCCATCGTCGCGGTCACCTTTCTCGGCCTCGCCAAGGGCGGCTTCGCCGGTGTCGGGCTTGTGGCGACGCCGCTGTTGCCGCTCGTGGTGCCGCCGGTGCAGGCGGCGGCGATCGTGCTGCCGATCCTCCTGGTGCAAGACGCGATCTCGGTCTGGGTCTATCGCCATGACTGGGATGCATGGAACGTGAAAGTAATGCTACCCGGCGCCGTCGTGGGGGCGGGCGCCGCTTGGGCACTTGCGGCGCATGTTTCCGACCCGCAGGTGCGGCTCGCGGTCGGGCTGATCGCGTTCACCTTCGTGCTCGGCTATTGGCTTTTGCCGGCACCGAAAAAAGAGCGCGGCCGGCCGAGCGCATGGCTCGGCGTCTTCTGGGGCGGGGCATCGGCTTTCACCGGTGCGCTGTCGCATGCGGGCGGCCCACCGTTTCAGGTCTTCGTGCTGCCGCAACGAATGGCGAAGCTCCGCTTTGTCGGCACCGCCACGATCTTCTTCGCGATCGTAAACTGGATGAAGCTGGTGCCGTTTTTCGCCCTCGGCCAGTTCTCGCCCGCCAACATCAATACTTCGCTGGTGCTGATTCCGCTCGCGATCGCCACCAATTTTCTCGGCGTCTGGCTCGTGCGCATCACGCCGACCGAATGGTTCTACCGGATTGCGTACTCGCTCGTGTTCCTGATCTCGCTCGAATTGATCCGCAGCGGCCTTTCCTCGATCCTTGCCGGCGCTTGAGGCCGGCGCGCCGGAACGCTAGCGTTCCCGTCGCGACACCGAGGGGGAGCCCGTGACGAAGAGCGCCTACGACACCGATCTCGACCGGAATCCGGCGAACTTCCAGCCACTGACGCCGCTTTCTTATCTCGAGCGCGCGGCGGCGGTGTTTCCGGATCATACGGCGATCATCCACGGCAAGCTTCGAAGGAATTACCGCGAGTTTTACGCGCGGGCGCGGCGGCTCGCCTCGGCGCTCGCCAAGCGCGGGATCAAGCGCGGCGACACCGTTGCCGTGTTTCTCGCCAACACCCCGGCGATGCTGGAGTGCCACTACGGCGTGCCGATGACGGGCGCCGTGCTCAACACGCTCAACACGCGGCTGGATGCCCCGATCATCGGCTTCTCGCTCGATCACGGCGAGGCCAAGGTCGTCATCACCGATCGCGAATTTTCCAAGATCATGAAACCGGCGCTGGCGGCGGCGAAAGTGAAGCCCTTGGTGATCGATTACGACGACCCCGAATATACTGGCGAGGGCGAGCGCATCGGCTCGCTCGAATATGAGGAATTTCTCAAGGGAGGCGGCGAGGACTACGTGCGCGCGGCGCCCGGTGACGAGTGGGATGCGATCTCGCTCAACTACACTTCCGGCACCACCGGCGACCCGAAAGGCGTCGTTTATCACCATCGCGGGGCGGCGCTCTTGGCGGTCGGCAACGTCGTCACCGGCGGCATGAAAAAGCATCCGGTCTATCTGTGGACGCTGCCGATGTTCCACTGCAACGGCTGGTGCTTCCCGTGGTCGATCTCGGTCGCGGCCGGAACGCATGTGTGCCTGCGCCAGGTGCGAGCATCGGCGATTTACGAGGCGATCGCGGCCCATAAGGTCACGCATCTCTGCGGTGCGCCGGTCGTGATGGCGACGCTGTTGAACGCGCCCGAAAACGAAAAAAAGCCGCTGCCGCACCTGGTCGAATTCTTCACCGCGGCAGCACCCCCGCCCGAAGCCGTGCTGGCGGCGATGAAGGGCGCGGGCTTCAATGTCACGCATCTCTACGGCCTCACCGAAACCTACGGCCCGGCGGTGGTGAACGATTGGCACGCGGAATGGGACACGCTCTCGCCCGCCGAGCAGGCTTCCAAGAAGGCGCGCCAGGGCGTGCGCTACGGCGCGCTCGAGGACCTCGAGGTGATCGATCCGGACACGATGAAGCCGGTACCACGCGACGGCGAGACGATGGGTGAAGTGATGTTTCGCGGCAATATCGTGATGAAGGGCTACCTCAAAAATAAATCGTCGAGCGAGAAGTCCTTCGCCGGCGGCTGGTTTCATTCCGGCGATCTCGGTGTGCGTCATCCCGACGGCTATATCCAGCTCAAGGATCGCTCCAAGGACATCATCATTTCCGGCGGCGAGAATATTTCCTCAATCGAAGTCGAGGACGCGCTCTACAAGCATTCCTCGGTGCAGGCGGCGGCGGTGGTGGCGCGGCCCGACGACAAGTGGGGCGAGACGCCCTGCGCTTTCATCGAGTTGAAGCCCGGCGCCAAGGCGACAGGGGACGAATTGATCGCGCACTGCCGGCAGAATCTCGCGGGTTACAAATGCCCGAGGCACGTCGTCTTCGTCGAATTGCCGAAGACTTCGACCGGCAAGGTTCAGAAATTCAAGCTGCGCGAGATGGTGAAGACGGTTTGAGGGGAAACGAAAAGAGCGGCTCTTCGCGGAACCGCTCTTGAAAAGAAATAGGCCGCCCACTGGGGCGGCCTAAACTTGTAAGAGTATGGAAAGAAGCTGGCTTAGCGGCCGTATTTGCCGGTGCCTTCGGTCCACCAATATAGAACGCCGCAGGTCCAAGCTTCCGGTGCGGTCAGTTCCTTGTGGCGCTTTGCGTTCTTCACCACCGCGGCCGTCACGACGCCGGTGGGGCAAACGAAGATCCACCAGGGCGTTGTTATGCCGCCGAAAACGTGTCCCAGAGTTGCTACTACTACTTGAGCGAATGCCGCGACGGGGCTGAGTGCAATCGCCATCGCCAATGCGACAGCCGTAATTTTAGATATTCTCATTTGATACCCTGTGAATTCCGCCAAGCCCGATGTTCAGCCTTTCAGGCCAAGCTTTAGCCATCAAATGAACAGCGGCAAAATACAAATTCTCCGAAGGTGTGGCCGAAACTCCACAGCATTTGCGGCCATGAGGCTCCCTATCCAGATACCACTCACCTCATGGTGCGGATGCCGACATCCATAGGAATCCGAGCCCACCGCCACAAAGAAAAACCCGCGCCGATCATGCGGCGCGGGCCAGAATTCGGAAAACTTCTTGCCTGAAGCTTAGCGGTGCTTTCTCTTGTTCTGCTTCGGCTGTGCGAACCAGAACAGCACGCCGCAGCTCCACGCCTCGGGCGCGGTCAATTCGCGATGGTCGCGAGCGTTCGCAACCAACGCGGACGTGATGATTCCGCCGACGCAGGCGAAAATCGGCCACGGAAAGGCAGCGGCGCCGAACACGGGGGCGGGAGGCGTCACGGGGACGGCAAAGCTCGGGGTCGGCAGGGCAGCGACGGCAACGCTTGCGGCGAGAGCCGCCGCGATGCCTCCTGGGTTGTTTTTGATTTGCTCGATGAGGCGAAGATGAATCGGTCGCCGCGTCTGTTGGCGCGGAGGATCGAATCGAGGAATCGCGTGACCGATTTTTTTCGGGGCCAATTCGCCGCCGGAACGCCGATACGCAACATCATCAACTCCAACTCAACGAGTTGGCGAGACTTAGTCGAAAATTTATTTCAAGTGTTGCGGGTTGGCGCGTTAGCCCTACCCGTTAGCGATAAAAATTCAGATTATCGGCGCGCACGATTCGCGCCGATCCACCAAAACAAAACCGCCGGCGTTTGAAGCCGGCGGTGCGACACGATGCGCGAGAAGATTTTTAGTGAACGGTGACACTTGTTTCGAATTTTAACCGTTCGATCCGATCCTTGAGCTGCAGTTTGCGCCGCTTCAGTTCGGCCAACCTGAAATCGTCCGATCCGGGGTGGGCGAGTTCTTCTTGAAGTTCGCGCTCTAGAGCCCGGTGCAGTTGCTCGAGTTCGGCAAGATCCGCCTGAATGGACATGGGTAAGACCCTCCGGTTCAGGATTCCGACGCTCAACTGGCGAGAATTCTGCCACGACATTCGGCCGAAGTCGATGATGGATGGCTGTTGTAGCGCCGAAATCCACTACCCGCCCCGGGATTTTGGAGCGATACTCGAATCGTCCGGGTAGAGCCCGGCCGGATATGCGGCGCGGGGCCATGAAGAGCGAGGAAGAACGCCAGCTTTCCGCCGAGCTCGAGCGGTTGAAACAGGAACACCGCGATCTCGACGCGGCGATCGAGGCGATGTTGAGCGCCCCCGGTTACGACCGGCTGCAGGTTCAGCGCCTGAAGAAGCGCAAATTGCAGCTCAAGGACCAGATCAACCGAATCGAGGATCAATTGTTCCCCGACATCATCGCCTGAGCGCGCAAGCCCGCCGTCAAAGCACCTTCATCAGATTATCGGCGCTGGTGATCTCGGCCTTACCGGCATTTTCCTCGATATTAAGCGCCTTCACGACCCCGTCCTCGACCAGCATTGAGTAGCGCTTCGAGCGCACACCGCCCATGCCGCGCTCGGAACCGTCGAAATTCAAGCCGATGGACTTGGCGAACTCGCCGTTGCCGTCGGCGAGGAACTCGACCTTGCCGTCGGCGCCAGCCACCTTCGACCAGGCGCTCATGACGAAATGATCGTTGGTGGTGGTGACCGCGATGGTATCGACGCCCTTCTTGTGGAACTCGCCGGCTTTCTCGACGAAACCCGGCAGATGATTGCGGTGGCAGGTGGGGGTGAAGGCGCCGGGCATGCCAATCAGCACGACCTTCTTGCCCTTGAAGATGTCCGCGCTCGTGCGCGGCTGCGGCCCGTCGGCCGTCACCACGCGGAAGGTCGCATCGGGAATCTTGTCGCCCACCTTGATCGTCATTGCCTTTGTCCTCTTCTTGAACGGCGTGCTTATTATCTGAACCCCGCCGGGCCTATCCTATTCGAGCGCGCGGCTTAGTCGAGCGGGGTCTCGACCTCGATTGCCTTGTCCCCGGCGATCAGCGTGAGAACGAGTTTCGACGGAATCGGCGGGCCGCCGGGCGGCGCGCCGTCGATGACGAGCTGGAAGCGGAGCTTGCCGTCTTTCGATTCGATCTTTTCGGGGAGCGGCAGCGCCCAGCGATCGTCCGGTCCCTCGGCAAAAAGGTCGACCGAACCCTCGGGGGCGGATCCTTCGATGAGCACCTGCGGCGCGGCACCGCGCTCGAGGCCCACACGCGTAACGGCGAGACCCCCGGCATTGTCTCCAAGCGAAATACGCCTTGGCACGCGCCGTCCGGCCTCGTCGAGCAGGCCGAGGGGAGCGCTTTCTCCGGCCGGTATCTCCAGCATGAGCTCCGCGTCGGCCGGAACGCAAAGTTTTTCGCACACGGCGAAGTCGAGTTTGAGCTTGAGCCTGACGGGCCGCGCGGGATCGATCGGGCGGACCATGAGGGGGAAAATGATATCGCCGTGATAGCCGATCGACTTCGCGCCGCTCTCGTCGACGAAACGCTCGGGCGCCGGCCATTTGACCTCGAGCACGGCGAGATTTTCCGAGCCCGACCAGTCGAAGCGCGGCGGCACGCCCGCATCGCCGGGATAGCGCCAATAAGTCTTCCATCCGGCTTTCAACTGGATTTCGACGCCGGCGCGAATCGGCGCGTTCGCCCCATGGTCAGCGAGCAGGCGCGCATCCACCTCTGTTCCCACGACCCAGGGCGATTCGAGCGCGTGCGCCGGCGTGAGCCCGGCGCCGGCGGCGATTGCGGCGAAGAAAAATAAGGCAGAGCGGTTCATGCAGTTCCTAGACTACAATGCTTGCTCAAAACCCAAGCACGTTCGCGTGAATAAGGCAGCCTCAGTGGATTTGCATTGCCGTAATGTCGCGCTAGATTCGCATCATGCGGATCGGCCGCAACCACCTTGAAGCCGGCAAGGGCAAGAAACCTGGCTATCTCGACGGCCAAATTCTGGTCGCGATGCCCACGATCCGCGACGACCGTTTTTCCCGCACCGTGATCTATCTCTGCGCTCATTCGTCGGAAGGCGCGATGGGGATCGTGATCAATCAGCCGGCGCCGCACATCGATTTCGGCGATCTGCTCGTGCAGCTCGATGTCATTCCGGACAACAAGCTGATCGAGCTGCCCTTGCGCGCGGGCGAGGTGAAGGTGTTGAAAGGCGGTCCGGTCGAGACCGGGCGGGGTTTCGTGCTTCATTCCGCCGACTTTTTCATCGAGAACTCGACGCTTCCCATCGACAATGGAATTTGCCTCACGGCGACGCTCGACATTCTGAAGGCGATCGCGCGCGGGCAGGGGCCAGAGAGTGCGATGCTGGCACTCGGTTACGCCGGCTGGGCGCCCGGGCAACTGGAAATCGAAATTCACGCGAATGGCTGGCTCAATTGCGACGCCGATCCAGAGCTGGTTTTCAGCACGCGCGCGGAATTGAAATACGAAAGCGCGTTGCGCAAGATCGGCATCGACCCGGCGAAACTTTCATCCGAGGCCGGTCACGCCTGAAGAAAATTCCGGCTTTTAACTTGCTTTTGCCGCGAGCCGCCGGTCGGGCTTCGGCGTCGGGGCGATCAGCTGGCGGGCGTCCTCCGCCGTCATCGGCTCGCCGAACACGTAGCCCTGCGCGAAGTGGCAGCCGAGCTGATAAAGCTCGACCGCGTCGGAATCGGTTTCGGCGCCTTCGGCCACGACCTCCATGTGGAGATCGTGGGCGAGCGCGATGATCGAGCGCAGGATGACGGGCCGCGCGCCGCCGCGCGATCCGCGCACGAATTGCTGGTCGATCTTGATCGTGTCGAACGGAAAGCGCTGCAAATAGGCGAGCGAGGAATAGCCGGTGCCGAAATCGTCGAGCGAGAGGCCCGCGCCGAGCTCCTTGATGCGGGCGAGCATCTGCGCCGCAAGCTCGGGATTTTCCATCACCAGCGACTCGGTGATCTCGAGCTTGAAGGTGCCCGGCACCAAGACGTTGCGCGAAAGAACGCCCTTGATGTCTTGAATGAGGTCGTGGCGCAAAAGTTGGCGCGAGGAGACGTTCACGCTCATGAAGATCGGGCGGCGCGCGTTCGGCATCGCGCGCTGCCAGGCCGCGAGCTGGCGCGCGGCGCGCTCGAGCACGAAATGGCCGAGGTCGACGATGAGGCCGGTCTCCTCCGCGATCGGAATGAACTCGGCGGGGCCGATGCGCCCGAGCTTTGGATGGTTCCAGCGCAACAACGCCTCGAAGCCGGCGACGGTGCGGTCCTCCAGTTGGATGATCGGTTGGTAGAGGATCAAGACTTCCTCGCGCTCGAGCGCGCGCCGCAAATCCGACTCGAGCGTGAGCTGGTCGATCTTCTGCGAGCGCATGGCGGGCTTGAACACCTCGATGCGGTCGGGGCCCTGTTGCTTGGCGGAATACATCGCGAGTTCCGCGTCCTTGAGCGTCTCGTCGCGGGTGCGCGCTTGGCTATCGACGAGCACGAGGCCGATCGAGGCGGTGAGGAAGATCTGGCGCGCGCCAAAGCCGATCGGTGCGCGCAACGAGCGGCGGATGGTGTCGGCGAAGGCGGTGATGCGCTCGGGCTCGCGCTCCGACATCAGGATCATGCCGAACTGGTCGCCGGCGACGCGCGCGAGCGTGTCCTGCGGCTTCAACAGGCGGCCGAGGCGGCGGGCGATGGTCAAGAGCACCGAATCGCCGACGGTAAGGCCGACGCTCGCGTTCACCTGTTTGAAACGGTCGAGATCGATGACGATCACGGTCGGGCGGATTTTCTCATCGACACGGGCGAAAGCGAGCGCCGCCTCCAGGCGGTCGAGAAACAATTCGCGGTTGGGCAAGCCGGTCAAATTGTCGTGCACGGCGTCGTGCAGCACCCGCTCCTCGGCGATCTTGAGTTCGGTGATGTCGGTGAGGGTGCCGACGACGCGCAACACTTCGCCGTCGCTGCCGACGACGGGGCGCGCGCGAAGCGCAAACCACAGATAATGACCGCTTTCCGAGCGCAGGCGGAGTTCCTGCGCGATGCGACCGCGCCGTTGCTCGAGAATGGCGTCGAGCGCCATGCGGAAACGGTCGCGGTCGGCGGGGTGGAGAATTTCGAGCCAGCCGGCGGCGGCGGTCTCCAGCGTGCCGCGCTTGAGGCCGAGATGCTGCTCCGCCTCGGGGCTCGTGTAGATCAGGTCGCGGCCGACATCCCAATCCCACACCACGTCGCCGGAGCCGGTGAGCGCAAGCGCGCGGCGCTCGACGTCGTTGACGATGCCCTCGGCGCCGACGCCGGCGAAGGCGTGCTGCATCACAGTGAAGCCGATCAGCATCACGATCAGCTCGAGACCGCCGAGGAGTGCCGGCGCGATCAGGTCGTTGGTGAGAAGCCCGGCGACGGCAAAGCCGGTGGCGAGCACCCACGCGGTGAGCAGGAACCAGGTCGGAATGAGCAGGACCGCGCGGTCATAGCCGTGGGTCGCGAGATAAACGATGAGACCGAAGCCGACGATGGAGACCGCGAGCAAGGAAAGGCGCGCGATTCCCGCTGCGATCGCGGGATCGATGAGCGCGAGCGCTACGAGGGCGGCGAGAAAGATCAGCCAGCCGGCGGTGACGTGCGAGTAGCGCACGTTCCAGCGCCCGAGATTGAGATAGGCGAACAGGAACACGATCAAGGTCGCCGCGAGGATCGCCTCGCCCGCGGCGCGCCAGAATTGCTCAGTCGCGGGCGACAGCGCGAACACCTTGTTCCAGAATCCGAAATCGATGCCGATATAGCCGAGCACCGCCCAGGCGAGCGCGGCGGCGGCGGGGAACATGATCGAGCCTTTCACCACGAAGAGAATGGTGAGGAAGAGCGCGAGCAATCCCGAGACGCCGATGACGATGCCGTTATAAAGCGTGAAGGAGTTGATCTTGCCCTTGTAGGCCTCGGGCTCCCACAGATAGAGCTGCGGAATATCGGGGGCGGCAAGCTCGATCACGAGCGTGACGGTGCTGCCCGGATCGAGCGTGATCAGGTAGATGTCGGCGTCGTTCGATGCCTGCCGCTCGGGCCGAAAGCCCTGGCTCGGCGTGACGCTCGCGATCCGCACGCTACCGAGGTCGGGCCAGAACAGGCCGGAGCCCGCCATTTGGTAGTGCGGCGCCACGATCAGGCGATCGAGTTGCTCGTCGGTATTGTTGGAAAGCGCGAACACCGCCCAGTCGGTTGCGGTCTTGCCGCTCGCCGAGCGCACCTCGATACGGCGTACGATGCCGTCGGTGCCGGGCGCGGTCGAAACCTGCAGGCGGTCATTGTCGGTCTGATAGCGTTCGGCGGCGGGAATGAGGTCGACCGCGGGCGTGCCCGGCCGGACCGCGACCGCTTCGACCGCGAAGGCGTGGTCTGAGGCGGCAAGTGTCACGGCAAGCACGAAACACGCGACAAGTCGGCTGCAATGCAAGCGTAGATCCCCGAACGCGGCCCGTCCCAAACCGGACGAAGCGATCCCTAGCGATAGCTTAAGGCAGCGGCAAGGCAAGGTCAGGCGCCGACTTCGAGTACGATTTTGCCGACATGGGCGCTCGACTCCATGCGCGCATGCGCCTTCGCGGCATCCTTCAAGGGGAAGGTAGAGTCGATCACCGGCTTGATCTTGCCCGCCGAGAGCAAGGGCCACGCTTTTTCCTCGAGGTCGCGCGCGATCATCGCCTTGTCGGCGAGCGGACGCGGACGCAGCGTCGAGCCGGTATGGGTGAGCCGTTTCTGCATGATCTTCAGAAGATTGATCGCGACCTTGAATCCCTGCTGGGTCGCGATCTGCACGATGCGGCCTTCGACGGCGGCGGCGTCGTGATTTCGCTCGACGTAATCGCCGCCGACCATATCGAGGATGAGATCGGCCCCGCGGCCGCCGGTTGCCTCTTTCGTCGCGGCGACGAAATCCTGCGTCTTGTAGTCGATGGCGAAATCGGCGCCGAGTTTTTTGCACGCTTCGCATTTCTGCGGCGAGCCGGCGGTGACGATGACCTTGGCGCCGAAGGCCTTGGCGAGCATGATCGCGGTGGTGCCGATGCCGCTCGAACCGCCATGGATCAGAATCGTTTCGCCTGGCTTCAGCGCGCCGCGCTGAAAGACGTTGTGCCACACCGTCATGAAGGTTTCGGGAATGGCCGCGGCTTCCATCATCGAGAAGCCTTTCGGCACGGGAAGTGCCACCGCCTCGTCGGCGAGGCAATACTCCGCATAGCCGCCGCCGGCGACGAGCGAAGTTACTTTGTCGCCGACCTTCCAGCGCTTCACCTTGCCGCCGATCGCGGCGACTTCGCCCGCGATCTCGAGGCCGGGAATGTCGGGCGCGCCCGGCGGCGGCGGATATAGCCCCTGACGCTGCATCACGTCGGGACGGTTGACGCCGGCGGCCGCTACCTTGACCAGAATCTGGCTTTCGCCCGGTTTCGGCACGTCGCGCTCCTCGGGTTTCAGCACCTCGGGGCCGCCGGGAGCGCTGATGGCGATTGCGGTCATATGGGCGGGGAGAGGCATGGAAACTCCGGCTTGAAACGGGACATTTCTCCTACGAACTTCGTCCCGCGATGACAACGGCACCGCCTTTCCGTTAACCTTGTCCGCCTCTCGGAGGAAAGAGATGGAAGAAGAACCGATCCGCCGCCCCAAGACTGTTCATGAAATCGGCTCGGACCTCAGCCTGTTGTCGGTGGGAGAGCTGAAGGAGCGCATTAGCGCGCTAAAAGAGGAAATCGCGCGGCTGGAAGCCGTCGTCCGCTCCAAGGAGTCGTCGAAGGATGCCGCCTCCACCTTCTTCAAGCGCTGAATCGGGACCGGCGCTCGCTGCCTTTCGAGTGCAAAGGTGAAAATTAACCAATTATTAAGGTTTCCCGCCCACTATCGAATTGTCCAACTTCTGGACGCGAGTGGCTCCTGTCCACTCTGTTTGACGCCTCCCTGTGAAAACTCTCAAGAGCCGCTTCCAGCGGCTCTTTTTTTGTGTCCCGGCCCGGTACGGCGGGTGCGGCGCGCGATTTGCAAGCTCATTGGGAGCCCGCGCAAAGCGGGACAGGGCGGCTTTACAAGCCGCACCTATTCGTCGGATCAATAGAGCCGGGTGGGAGTAGCGTATGTCCGAAGTATCGAGTTCGGCGGATCCCGTCGTGTTGGCGAAGCGGCGCGCCACGGGTGAAGCGTTCAGTGCGTTGTTCCGCGAAGGCATGGCTCTCGTGGAGATGACCGCGAGCTACCTCGACGGCCCCGGCCGCAGGGAAGCGAAGGGGCTCGACCGTTCCGCGGCCCTTGCCTATGCCACCGAGTCGATGCGACTCACCACGCGGCTGATGCAGCTCGCGTCGTGGCTCTTGTTGCAGCGCGCGGTCAACGAAGGGGAACTCACCTTCGATCAGGCGCGCGCCGAAAAGATGAAAGTGAAGCTCGCGTCCTATCAGCTGCCGCACGAGGACTCGCTCGCGGCATTGCCGAAGAAATTATTGCAGCTCATCACCAACTCGCGGCGCCTGCATGAGCAAGTGGCACGGCTCGATCAGCTCGTCTATGGCGGGATCGAGACCGCGCCGATGCCGATTAGGCCGGGTGTGAATCCGGTCGAAACACAAATGGGTTTGTTGAAGGCGGCCTTCGGCGGGCGGGACCGCTAGGTTCGGCCTCGCGTCAGGCCACGAGTTGCGCCGGCAAATTCTCGACTTCCACCGTCACCACCTTGAAGCACTTCAAAATGTGCGCACCGAAGGTCGTGGAGATCGCGACATCGGTGGCGTCGCGCCCGCGCGCGATCAAGACGCGGCCGATGCGCGGCACATTGTGGCGCGCGTCGAAGACGTACCAGCGGCCGCCGAGATAGACCTCGAACCAGGCACTGAAGTCCATCGGTGAGGGATCCGGCGGCACGCCGATGTCGCCGAGATAGCCGGTGCAATAGCGCGCCGGAACGTTCATGCAGCGACAAAGCGTGATCGCGAGGTGCGCGTAGTCGCGGCAGACGCCGCAGCGCTCCTCGTAGGCGTCGGCGGCGGTCTTGGTGACGCGGGCGCGCATGTAATCGAATTTGATGTGCGAATGGACGAAATCGCAGATCGCCTGCACGCGCGGCCAGCCTTCCGGCGTTTTGCCGAACAGCGACCAGGCGATGTCCATGAGCCGGTCGGTCTCGCAATAGCGGCTGCCCATCAAATAGATCAGCACGTCGTGCGGCAGCTTGCCGACCGCGATCTGGACCGCGTCCGGCTCGACCGGGTCGGGCTCGCCGCTGTCGAGGATCACCGCCTCGGTGGAAACGCGGGTTTCTCCGGCGGGTGCCACCAGCCGCGTGCAGACATTGCCGAACATGTCGACATAACGCGCCATCGGCACATGCGGCTGGATATACAGGTGATCGGGAAAGAGAAGATCGTTGATGCGGCTCGGATGCACCGAAAGCATCAGGATCGTCGGAGTGGGCTCGGTGCACTCGTAGGCGACGTCGAAGCCGATATGGATTTTCACGCAAACACTCCCCACTGTCACACCCAAGTCGGCTTTAGCCGATTTGGGTATTAGATCGCCGATCTCGGGCAAACCCGAGATCGGTGGGACGTCTGAAAACGTCATTATGCCGTAAATTGTTCCGTACACACGCTTATAAAACAGGCGAGATAACGGCGGAGTTAATTTTGGCCGGGCGGCGTTGGATTTCAACGCTCTCCACTGAGCGGAAGGACCGTCCATGCCGCAGCGAAGCGCGGGCATCTTGATGTATCGGCACAAGAGTGGCGCGGTCGAAGTGCTGCTCGTGCATCCGGGCGGACCGCTCTGGAAAAAGAAGGACGAGGGTGCCTGGTCGATTCCGAAAGGATTGTACGAGGAGAGCGAGGATGCGCTCGCTGCCGCCCGGCGCGAATTCGAGGAGGAGACGGGGGCCGCGCTCGCGGGCGAATTCATCCCGCTCGGTGAGTTCCGGCAATCGAGCGCGAAGATCGTCTCGGTGTGGGCGGTGGAGGGCGAGTTCGACGTGACGAAACTTACGAGCAACACGTTCGCGCTCGAATGGCCGCCGAAATCGGGGAAGATCAATGATTTCCCCGAGATCGATCGCGCTGCGTGGTTTTCACCAAACGAGGCGCGGCGGAAAATCTTGAAGGGACAGCGCACCGTACTCGACGCGCTGATCGCAAAGCTTGGCTTGCCGCCCCAAGTCGGCTTTAGCCGACTTGGGTATTAGATCACCGATCTCGGGCAAACCCGAGATCGGTGGCGAAAGTCTAAGAAGCAGCGCAGCAAACGGCTGCCTGGCGGATTCAATTGCCCCAATCCCGTCGCGTTCCCGAACCGGCGTTCACACACGAACACAAATCCGCGATTGCACGATTAAACTTCGGACAGAATCCGATCCAAACGCCGACTTCGTACTTATCTTCGTATCAAGCCCACGATTTATGGGCGACGAGAAGGAGTACGTGTCATGAGAAAAGTTCTCTTGGTTCTGACGGCCGCGGCCGCGCTCGGTGCGCTCGTGATTCCGAATGTCGCTTCGGCCGCGAATAGCCACGGCGGGAGTGGCGGAGGCCGCAGCGCCGGCGTTGCTTCGCACAGCTTCAACGGAGCGAGCGGAAGTGGAGCGCGCTTTAACGCAAATGTAGGCGGCACGCGAAATTTTGCCGCTCGCCCCGCTCGCGGTAATAGCAAATGGGCAGAATTTCTCCGTCCGTAACAACGCGCGAAACTTTGCCATTAACAACAATGCGCAGCGCCGGAATGGGCAGCGTTGGGCCGGGAACGACCGCCATCATCACCGTCACAACGGTCGGTGGCTTCCCTATGCCGCGTTCGGCGATTACGCCGCCTATGATCAGTGCTGGCAGTCGATGTGGACGCCGTCGGGCTATCAGCGCGTGTTTGTCTGCGGGCCGGATGGCTCTAGCTACTACTAAGCATCGCGCCGCTTGAACGAAATGCTCCGGCTCCGCCTCAAAGCGGAGCCGGAGTTTTAATATTCAAACGTCATTCCCAGAATTTCGGACTCGTCTCTTCGAGACAGCCGCCGAGGCGAAGCGGCGCGATACGAAGCGCGTGACCCGACTTCTCGTCGATCTCGACCGCGACGCCGGCCAGCGTGCCTTCGCCGGTCGCCGGCTCGAAGCGGGAGGACGGAATCTTGGTGAGGAAGCGGCGGATCGGCTCTTCCTTCGCCATGCCGAGCACGCTGTCGTAATCGCCGCACATGCCGATGTCGCTGACATAGGCGGTGCCCCCGGCAAGCACACGGTAATCCGAGGTCGGCACGTGAGTGTGAGTGCCGACAAAGAGCGAAAGGCGCCCGTCGAAATAATGCGCGAAGGACTGCTTCTCGCTCGTCGCCTCGGCGTGAAAATCGCACACGGCGACGTCGCAACCCGCGCCGAGCGGACAGGCGGCAAGCTCGCGCTCGACCGCGGCAAACGGATCGTCGAGCTGGTCCATGAACACGCGGCCCATCGCGTTGATGATGAGGATGCGGACACCGCTCTTCGCCGTAAGCAGCACCGCCCCTCGGCCCGGCGCTCGGGCGGGATAATTGAGCGGGCGAATTAATTTCGGCGCGCGCTCGATGAAGACGAGCGCCTCGCGCTGGTCCCAGGAGTGGTTGCCGAGCGTGATCGCATCGGCGCCGGCGTCGCAAAGCTCGTTGTAGATCGCTTCCGTAATGCCGAAGCCGCCGGCGGAATTCTCGCCATTGATGGCGACGAAATCGAGCTTCCAGCGCTCGCGCAGTTTCGGCAGCCGGCTCGTCACCGCTTCGCGGCCCGGCCTCCCGACCACGTCACCGAGAAATAGAAAGCGCATCAAGCGTGTCCCGCCGCGAAAACGAGACCAGCCTCGGTGAGAATGTAATCGAGCCGTTCATCATGGGCTTCCACCGGCACCTTCTCCACTTCTTGCAACGCGAAGCCGATGCCGATCGCGACGATCTTTTTCTTCGCGCGCAAGCCGGCGAGCGTCATGTCGTAATAGCCCGCGCCATAGCCGATGCGGTAGCCGGCGCGGTCGAAGGCCGCGAAGGGAACGAGCAGAATGTCGGGCGCGACTTCCGGCGCTTCCGGCCCCGGCTCGCGGATACCCCACACGCCTGAGACCAGCGGCTCGCCGAAGTCCCAGCTGCGCAAGGAGAGCGGTTTGCCGCGACCCATCACTTTCGGCAATGCGAAGCGCGCGCCCGCCTTCGCCAGCACCCGCATCAAGGGCAGCGGGTTGAACTCGGTCTTGATCGGCGAAAAGCCGGAAACGATCGCGCCTTCTGACACCGCGACCGGAAACGTCGACGCCGCGATCTTGCGGGCCGCGCGCACGCGGTCGTCGGGCGGCATGAGATCGCGCCGGGCGATCGCCGCCTCGCGCAGTTCGCGTTTCTTGTCGGCGATGGGTTTCGCCTCGGCGAGGGTCATGCGACTGAAAGATAGTGGAAGAATAAAGTGCGGGCCACGAGAGCCGTTGGAGACAGCGATCCCGGAAAACCTACGAATAGGTGGGTGCCGTAATAGCCGAGCCCAGGGGCAAGGCCAGGGACAGCTCCCTTTGGATCGTTATGGCCCCGAGGAATGGTCTCCTGACGAGCGCCGCAGCACCGCGCAATCAATGTAGTCATCTTTCTCGCGTGCTGCTAGCCCTAATCCTCAACCGAGCGCCGTTCCACCGCCACCAAGGCCGCCGTTCAGCGCATGTGCGAGACGCTCGATCCGCTCGGCGGCTTTTTCGAGGGTCTGCGCTCCCGCGCGATCGGCCGCCTCGATGCGATCGGCGGCGGCGAGCCCCGTTTCCTGCAGGCCCTCGACTTCTTGCTCGAGCGCGCGGATGCGGCGGCGGGATTCGGACAGGTCGTCGGCGACCATGATCGCGGCCATCACGGCGAGACGGGTGTCGCCGATCTCGCCGAACGCCTCGCGCAGCTGCGCGAGCTTCTGGTCGAGCTCGCGCGCGAGCCGCATCAGATGCTCTTCCTGGCCGTCGTCGCAGGCCATTCGATAGACGCGGCCGCCGATGGTGACGCTGACTTGTGCCATTGCGGGCTCCGGATCTAGCGGTCCTGCGCCGAGAGCGCGGCGCGGATGGTATCGGCGGCGTGTTCGAGGCGGCGGGAGACCTCGCGGTTCGCGGCATCGAGATCGGTGGAGCGCGCGCGCACGCGATCGAGCTCGGAGGCGAGCCGCGAGCGATCGCTACCGAAGGCCTGCAATTGCGATTCAAGGGCTTCACGGCGACGGCCGTGCTCGACGCCGCGGTTCACCGCCGCTTCCAGCGTATCGATCGCGGCGTCTAGACGCCGGATGGCCGCATCCATCGCGCTCAAAGTCGACTCACTCCCACGAGCGACGAGTAAAGGTCCGCGCGCATCATGCGTCAACGCCGGGGGCGAAGTTATGACCAGAAGGAAAAGCGCGGGAGAGTGCCATTTCACGCGCGAAAAGGGCCTCGCTCGTTTTGACTCCGGGGCCTCGCGTGTTATCAGTCCGCGGCCTTCAAAACAGAGGCTGCTAGAGAGATCGACGTGAGCACGCGCGCGAACCACGACCGCATGGCCAACGCCATTCGCGCGCTTTCCATGGACGCGGTCGAGGCGGCGAAATCCGGTCATCCGGGCCTGCCGATGGGCGCGGCTGATGTCGCGACCGTCCTCTATACGAAGTTCCTGAAGTTCGACCCCGCCGATCCCGCCTGGCCCGACCGCGACCGTTTTGTGCTGTCGGCGGGCCACGGCTCGATGCTGCTCTATTCGCTGCTTTATCTCTGCGGCTATCCGGCGATGACAATCGAGGAGATCAAGCGCTTCCGCCAGCTCGACTCGAAAACGCCGGGGCATCCCGAGAATTTCGTCACCGAAGGGGTCGAGACCACCACCGGCCCGCTCGGCCAGGGGCTCGCCAACGCGGTCGGCATGGCGCTCGCCGAGCGCATCCTCGCCGAAGAGTTCGGCGACATCGTCGATCACTTTACCTATGTGCTCGCCTCCGACGGCGATCTGATGGAAGGCATCAGCCAAGAGGCGATTGCGCTCGCAGGGCACCTCAAGCTTTCGAAGTTGATCGTGTTCTTCGACGACAACGGCATCACCATCGACGGCAAGCTCTCGCTTGCGGATTCGACCGATCAAGTCGCGCGCTTCAAGGCATCCAACTGGAACGCGAGCCGAATCGACGGGCACGATCCCGCGGCGATCGAACAGGCGATCGAGGCGGCGCGAAAGTCCGATAAGCCGACGATGATTGCTTGCCGTACTACGATCGGCTTCGGCGCGCCGCATAAAGCGGGCACTGCGGAAGCCCACGGCTCGGCGCTTGGCGCCGAGGAAATCAAAGGCGCGCGCGAGAAGCTCGGCTGGAATTATCCGCCGTTCGAAATTCCCGCCGATATTTTGGGTGAATGGCGCAAAGCCGGCGCGCGCGCGGCGGAGAGCCGCAAGAAATGGAAGGAACGCGTCAGTGCGCTTCCCGCCGACAAGAGGGCGGAGTTCGAGCGCCGGATGGCCGGCAAGCTGCCGGCGGTGCTCGCTGGTGCCGTGCGCCAGGTGAAAGAAAACGCCGCGGCGAAGCCGCAGGAGATCGCGACGCGGAAGGCCTCGGAGCTCGCGCTTGAATCGCTCGTCGCCGCGGTGCCCGAGATGATCGGCGGCTCCGCCGATCTCACCGGCTCCAACAACACCAAGACGAAGGCGATGGCTGTGATCGGTCCCGGTCAGTTCAAGGGCCGTTTTATGCATTGGGGCATCCGCGAGCACGGTATGGCGGCGGCGATGAACGGCATGTCGCTGCATGGCGGCGTCATTCCCTATTCCGGCACCTTCCTTGTGTTCTCCGATTACTGCCGGCCTTCGCTTCGCCTCGCGGCCCTCATGGAGCAGCGGGTCATCCACGTGATGACGCACGACTCGATCGGCCTCGGCGAGGACGGACCGACCCATCAGCCGGTCGAGCATCTCGCAGCACTTCGGGCGATCCCGAATTTGCACCTCTTTCGGCCGGCCGATCTCATGGAGACGGCCGAGTGCTGGCAGCTCGCGCTCGAATATACCGGCGGCCCGAGCGTGCTCGCGCTCACCCGCCAGAATTTGCCGGCGCTGCGAGCCGCCTTCGAAGAGGCCAACAAATGCGCGCGCGGCGCCTACGAACTCGCACCCGCCAAGGGCAAGGCGCAGGTCTCGCTATTCGCCTCGGGCTCGGAAGTCTCGCTTTGCGTGGCGGCGAAGAGCGAGCTGGAAAAACAAGGGATCGCTGCGCGCGTCGTATCGGTGCCCTGCCTCGATTTGTTTCTCGCGCAGGATGAGAGCTATCGCGCGGCGATCGTGGGCGATGCGCCGATCAAGATCGCGGTCGAGGCCGCGACCCGGCTTGGCTGGGACGCGGTGATCGGCAGCGGAACCTTCATCGGCATGAGCGGGTTTGGTGCCAGCGCCCCCTATAAGGACCTTTACCGTCATTTCGGAATTACCACGGAAGCGATTGTCGCCGCGGCGTTCGCCGCGCTAGGAGATAAGCGCGAATTGCCGCGCAAGGAGAGAGCATGACCGTTCGCGTCGCCATCAACGGCTTCGGCCGCATCGGCCGCAATATTCTGCGCGCCGTCGCCGAGTCCGGCCGCAAGGACATCGAGGTGGTCGCGATCAACGACCTCGCGCCGGTGGAAACCAACGCGCATTTGCTACGCTTCGATTCCGTGCATGGCCGCTTCCGGGGCGAAGTAAAGACCGGCCCGGATACGATCGATGTCGGGCACGGGCCGATCAAGGTGACGGCGATCAAGGATCCGGCGGCGCTGCCGCACAAGGACCTCAAGGTCGACATCGCGCTCGAATGCACCGGCATCTTCACCTCGAAGGACAAAGCGTCGGCGCATCTCACCGCCGGCGCCAAGCGCGTGTTGATCTCGGCGCCCGCCGAAGGCGCCGATCTCACCGTCGTCTACGGCGTCAACCACGATAAGCTCGCGAAGGACCATAGGATCGTCTCGAATGCGTCATGCACCACGAACTGTCTCGCGCCGGTCGCCAAGGTGCTGAACGACGCCGTCGGCATCGAAAAAGGCTTCATGACCACGATCCACGCCTACACCAACGACCAGCCTTCGCTCGACCAGGTGCATAAGGATCTTTACCGCGCCCGCGCGGCGGCGCTCTCGATCATCCCGACCTCGACCGGTGCGGCCAAGGCGATCGGTCTCGTCTTGCCGGAACTCGCGGGCAAGCTCGACGGTGTTTCGATCCGCGTGCCGGTGCCGAACGTCTCGGTGATCGATTTCAAGTTTGTGGCCAGGCGCAAGACCGACAAGGACGAGATCAACGCCGCGATCAAGCGCGCGTCCGAACAGCAATTGAAGGGCATCCTCTCCTATACGACCCAGCCCAACGTCTCCATCGACTTCAACCACGATCCGCATTCCTCGGTCTTCCACATGGACCAGACCAAGGTGATGGACGGCACCTTCGTGCGGGTGATGTCGTGGTACGACAATGAATGGGGCTTTTCGAACCGCATGGCGGACACCGCCGTCGCCATGGGCAAGCTCGGCTGAACCGATGCCGCAGCGCACGACGAAACGCCGGTCTTCCGCCGGCTCGTCCGCACGAAAGCAAAAAAGCGCCCGCTCGTTGAAACAACGGCGCAAGCTGCGCGTTTCCATAGCGGGGAGCGTAAAGCGAACGGCGCCAATGCCGGGGTTCCACACGCTCGATCAGGCCGACGTAAAGGGTAAGCGCGTATTGATCCGCGCCGATCTCAACGTGCCGATGGAAGCGGGCCGCGTCACCGACGACACCCGCATCCGCGCGGTGATGCCGACCATCCGCTCGGTGATCGAGCGGGGCGGCGAGGCGATTCTCCTTTCGCATTTCGGCCGTCCGAAGGGGCCCGATCTCTCGCAATCGCTGGCGCCGGTAGCACCCGTGGTCGCCGGCATTCTCGGCAGGCCCGTCGCCTTCGCGCAGGATTGCGTCGGTCCGCAAGCCGAAAAGGCCGTCGCCGCGATGAAGCCCGGCGACGTGCTCTTGCTCGAAAATACCCGCTTCCATGCCGAGGAGGAGAAGAACGCTCCTCAATTCGTCGACAAGCTCGCCAAGCTCGGTGATATCTATGTGAGCGACGCCTTTTCCGCCGCGCATCGCGCGCATGCCTCGACCGAGGGGATCGCGCACAAATTGCCGGCTTATGTCGGCCGCACGATGCAGCGGGAAATCGAGGCGCTCACCCGCGCCTTCGCCACGCCCGAGCGGCCGCTCGCCGCGATCGTGGGCGGCGCGAAAATCTCCTCGAAGCTCGCGCTCTTGCGCAATCTCCTAGACAAAGTCGAATTGCTCCTCATCGGCGGCGCCATGGCGAACACCTTCCTCGCCGCGCAGAAACGGCATATCGGCAAGTCGCTCTATGAGCCCGATCTTCTCGAAACGGCCCGAAAAATTCTTGCCGATGCGAAGGGAAAGGGCTGCGAGATCCTGTTGCCGGTCGACGCCATGGTGGCGAAGAAGTTTGAGGCCCATGCGCCCGTGCGCACCGTTTCGATCGAAGCGGTCGGTCCCGACGAAATGATCCTCGATATCGGGTCGAAATCAGTGGAAGCGATTCTGGCGAAACTCGCCCGCGTGCGCACCCTGGTGTGGAACGGGCCCGTGGGCGCTTTCGAGATTCCGCCCTTCGATACCGGCACGATCGCGCTCGCGCGGGGGGTGGCACACCTCACCGCCAAGGGGAAACTTCACTCCTTCGCCGGCGGCGGCGACACCCTCGCCGCCCTCAACCATGCGGGCGTGATCGACGATTTCACCTATGTCTCGACCGCCGGCGGCGCCTTCCTGGAATGGCTGGAAGGAAAGCCCTTGCCGGGGGTCGAGGCCTTGCGGATACAATAAGCCGGGAACGAAGGAAGACGCCATGAACCTCTCGGAATTGAACAAAGTCGCCAACGCCATGGTGAAGCCCGGCAAGGGCATCCTCGCCGCTGATGAGTCCACCAGCACCATCAAGAAGCGCTTCGATGCGATCGGCGTCGAATCTTCGGCCGATGCGCGGCGTGATTATCGCGAGCTTCTGTTCGGCTCGGCCGAGGCGATGAAGAACCATATCTCCGGCGTCATTCTCTACGACGAGACGATTCGCCAGAACGCGAAGGACGGTACCCCGCTCGTGAAGCTGATCGAGAAAGCGGGTTCGCTTCCCGGCATCAAGGTCGACCAGGGCACGAAGCCGCTCTCGTTCTCGCCCGGCGAGGTCATCACCGAAGGTCTCGACGGGCTGCGCGAGCGGCTCGCCGAATATCGCGGCCTCGGCGCGAAATTCGCCAAGTGGCGCGCGGTGATCGACATCGGCGAGGGTATCCCGAGCTGGAACTGCATCAAGGCGAACATGCACGCGCTCGCGCGCTACGCGGCGCTCTGCCAGGAACAAGAGATCGTACCGATCGTCGAGCCGGAAGTCCTGATGGACGGCGCGCACGATGCGGACCGCTGCTACGCCGTGACCGAGTGGGTGCTGAAGACGCTCTATGTGGAGCTGTTCGAAACGAAGGTGGCGTTGGAAGGCACGGTGCTGAAGCCGAACATGGTGATCTCCGGCAAGAAAAGCGCAAAGCGCGCGTCGGTCGAAGAGGTCGCCGAGAAAACGGTGCGCGTGTTGAAGGCCTGCGTGCCCTCGGCGGTGCCCGGCATCGCATTCCTTTCCGGCGGCCAATCCGAGGAGGAGGCGACCGCGCATCTCGACGCCATCAACCGGATCGGCGGCTTGCCTTGGAAGCTCACTTTTTCTTATGGCCGGGCACTGCAGGCCGCGCCGCAGAAGGCGTGGTTGGGCAAAGCGGAAAACGTGGCGGCGGCGCAACGCGCATTCGCCCACCGCGCTCGCATGAACGGGCTTGCTTCCGAAGGGCGCTGGTCGGCGACCTTGGAGAAGAAAGCGGCTTGAAGCGCGCTTTCGCTTGCCTTTTACGCGCGCGGTTGATCGGATGAATCAAAACAAAGCCGAACGGCCGCCCGCGCGCTTGATGTTGATCACGCCGTTGATCGATGAGGCGGCTCTCTTCGCGGATTTGCTCTCAGTGGCTTGCGCCGTGGGCGACATCGCGGCGGTGATCGCGCGCTTTTCGCCCGCGAGCGATTCCGAGCTTTCCGCCCGCGCTCGCGCGCTTCTGCCGTTGGTGCAGGAGAAGAACATCGCCTTCCTGCTGCAGGAGCGCGCCGATCTTGCTGTGAAGATCGGCGCCGATGGAGCGCATCTTTCCGGCGCGCAGGCACTCCGCAATGCCGTGCCGATTTTAAAGTCCAAGCTCGTCGCCGGCGCGGGCGGCTTGGTTACCCGCGACGATGCCATGTCCGCCGGCGAGGCGGGCGCCGACTATGTGATGTTCGGCGAGCCGGACGCCGCGGGAAAGTCTCCATCGCTCCAGGCGATCGTCGAGCGCGTGGCGTGGTGGGCGGAAATCTTCGAAATTCCCTGCATCGCGTTTGCGGAAACAGCCGATCAGGTAGTGGAACTCGCCCGCGCCGGCGCCGACTTTATTGCGCTCGGCGCCGCTGTCTGGAGCGATCGAGCGCGCGTGGAAACGGTCATCGCGGAAGCCGCGGCGCGCATTTCCGCGCCGGAACAAATCGTCTAGATCCTTCTCGGCGCGTCCAGGGCCGCCCTTGACGGCGTTGCCTTGGGACTGGCACGACAACGCATTCATCGCGCAGAGGACGTCCATGAAGCTCAACGGCAACGAAATCCGCCCCGGCATGATGATCGAATATGACGGCTCGCTGTGGATCGCGGTGAAGACCATGGCGGTGAAGCCGGGCAAGGGCCCTGCCTACAACCAGGTCGAGCTCAAGAACATCATCGACGGCCGCAAGCTCAACAACCGTTTTGGCTCGGATGAGCGGGTGGAGCGCGCGCGGCTTGAGCAGAAGGACTTTCAATATCTCTATCGCGAAGGCGACAATCTCGTCTTCATGGATGACGATACCTACGAGCAGATCGAGCTTTCGGTTGAATTCGTCGGCGAGCGTGCCGCATTTTTGCAAGACGGAATGAAAGTGACGTTGGAATTGCACGACGACAAGCCGATTGGCATCAAACTGCCCGATTACGTCACGCTCAAAATCGTGGAAGCCGATGCGGTGGTGAAGGGCCAGACGGCGGCCTCTTCCTATAAGCCGGCGAAACTCGAAAACGGTCTGCGGATTCTGGTGCCGCCCTTCGTCGGGGTCGGTGAAAAGATTATCGTCGACACCAACGAGACGACCTACGTGCGCCGTGCGGAGTAATCGGGGCGCTTCCTCGCGACAGGCGAGAGCGATGAGCCCGTCATGATCCGCTCCGCTTTGATCACCGTGATGGTGCAGGCCGCGCGCAAGGCGGGGCGCGCGCTGACGCGCGACTTCGGCGAAGTGGAAAACCTTCAGGTCTCGCAAAAAGGGCCGGCCGATTTTGTCTCGGCCGCCGATCGCCGCTCGGAAGAGACGCTCTATCGCGAGCTCTCGAAGGCGCGGCCGACCTTCGGATTCTTGATGGAAGAGCGCGGCCGCGTCGCCGGAACCGACCCGCAGCATGAATGGGTCGTCGATCCGCTCGACGGCACCACCAATTTCCTTCACGGCATTCCGCTGTTCGCGATCTCGATCGCGCTGTTGCGGGAAGGCACGCCGATCGCGGGCGTCGTCTACAACCCCATCAACGACGAGATGTATGTCGGCGAGCGCGGCCAGGGGGCCTATCTCAACAATCGCCGCCTTCGCGTGGCGGCGCGGCGCGAGCTTTCGGATTGCGTCGTCTGTTGCGGCATCCCGCATCGCGGGCGCGGAGACGCCGAGCGCTTCCGCGCCGAGCTTGCCGCCGTGCAGAGCGTGGCCGCGGGGATCCGCCGCACGGGAGCCGCCGCGCTCGATCTCGCCTGGATTGCGTCCGGCCGCTTCGACGGCTTTTGGGAGCGCGGTCTATCGGCCTGGGACCTTGCCGCCGGCGTTCTGCTCGTGCGCGAAGCGGGTGGGTTCATCACCGATCTCGACGGCGGCCATGACGTTCTCGAAAAAGGGTCGGTGGTGGCGGGCAACGAGCCGATTCATCACGCGCTTCTCACGGCCTTAGGAGCCGCTTGACGCTGCCGCGATTTCGCCGCCTCCTCGCGGCATTAAGGTCCCGTACCCTTATCCGGCGACACCGCGAGCGATAGCCATGGCGCGAGATTTCGAGCCGACAATCAAGATTTCCTCGCCGCGAGTCTTTCTATTGCGGATGCTCGTATTCCTAACCCTGTTCGCGTTGTTGGCGGTCGTCCTCTACCGGCAGATTTGGGCCGCCTTTCTCGCCAACCCCGGGCTCAACGGCGTCATTCTCGGCGTGCTTCTGATCGGGATCGTGCTCGCGATCCGGCAGGTGCTGCGGCTCTTTCCCGAGGTCCGCTGGGTGAAGGGATTCCGCGTCGCCGATCCCGGGATCGCGGTCGCCCGCCCGCCCGTGTTGCTCGCGCCGATGGCGGCACTGTTGCGCGAGCGCACCGGCCGCATGGCGATCTCGCAGACCACGATGCGGGCGATCCTCGACTCGATCGCCACGCGATTGGACGAGTCGCGCGACATCGCGCGCTACCTCACGGGCCTCCTGGTTTTCCTCGGGTTGCTCGGCACGTTCTGGGGGTTGCTTGAGACGGTCGGCTCGATCGGCAAAGTGATTCAGTCGCTCGAGGTCGGCGGCGACACCGGGTCGATCTTCGAGAATATGAAAAGTGGTCTGTCCGCGCCGATCGGCGGCATGGGCATCGCTTTTTCTTCATCGCTGTTCGGTCTTGCCGGCTCGCTCGTGCTCGGCTTTCTCGACCTGCAAGCGGGCCAGGCGCAGAATCGCTTCTACACGGATTTGGAAGACTGGCTTTCGACCACGGTGCGCGACTTGCATGTCGGCGACGGTGCCGCCACGCCGTCATTGATGATCGAGCAATTCACCGCCGCGATCGAACGCCTCGAACAGACCATCAAGGATTCCGGCGCGCAGCAGGCAAGCGAGGGGACTATCCAGCTGGCCGATAGTCTGAAGGCGCTCGTTCAGCACATGCGCCAGGAGCAGCAGATCGTTCGTAGCTGGGTCGAGGATCACGGCGAGCAGCAATCGGAAATCCGCAAGCTGTTGGAGAAGTTGTCGCGCGCGCCCGCGACCGAGCGGAGGCGCTGATGGCGCTCAGCCGGCGCGGACGCGACCGCACGATCGACTATTGGCCGGGCTTCGTCGATGCATTGTCGACGCTCGTCCTCGTATTCACGTTCCTGTTGTCGGTGTTCGTGATCGCGCAATTCTTTCTTACGCAGGAAATCACCGGCAAGGAAAACATCCTCACCCGTCTCACCGCGCAGATCAAACAGCTCTCGGAGCTCTTATCGCTGGAGCGCGCCAATTCGACTTCGCTCGAAGATCAGATGGCGGCGCTGCGTGCGAACCTGAAGTCCGCGGAGGGTGAGCGCGACCGGTTGCGCCAGGGCGCGGAGGGTGGCAACAGGGTTCTATCGACGCAGCTTGAAAACGAGCTTGAGCTCAGCCAGCGCGCCGCCTCGCAGATCGAGATTCTCAACCGCCAAATCGCGGCCCTTCGCCGCCAGCTTGCCGCAATCCAGGAGGCGCTTGATGCCTCCGAAGCGCGCAATAAGGACAGCCAGGCCAAGATCGCCGATCTCGGTCAGCGCCTGAACCTCGCGCTTGCGCAACGCGTACAGGAATTGACGCGGTATCGTTCCGAATTCTTCGGGCGGCTCCGCGAGATTCTCGGGAACAGGCCCGATATCCGCGTCGTCGGCGACCGCTTCGTGTTTCAGTCCGAGGTTCTGTTCGACGCCGGCTCCGCTGCCTTGCGGCCGGAAGCGCTGCCCGCGCTCGACAAAGTTGCGGATGCGCTACGCGATCTTGAAAAGAATATTCCCGCGGATATCGCCTGGATCATCCGCATCGACGGCCACACCGACGCGCGGCCGATTTCGACGGCGCAATTTCCCTCGAACTGGGAACTATCCTCGGCGCGGGCGACCTCGGTGGTGCAATACATGATTTCGAAGGGCATCTCGCCGCAGCATCTTGTGGCCGCCGGTTTCGGCGAATTCCAGCCGCTCGACGCCGGCACGGGCGAAGAGGCCCTTCGCCGCAACCGGCGCATCGAACTGAAGCTCACGGAACGCTGAGGCGTGCCGAGCGTCGCTCTGCGTCCTTATCGGGAGAACGATCTTGAGGCGGTACTCGCGCTCTGGCGCCACGCGTGGGACGCGGCGATGCCGGAGATCGATTTTGGCGCACGCCTCGATGGGTGGCGGAAGCGCTGGATTGAGGAACTTGTGCCGCGTAATTCGATCGTCGTTGCAGAAGCCGGCGGGATCGTTGGCTTCGTCGTGATCGAGGCGAAATCCGGCTATCTCGATCAGATCGTCGTTCGCCCTGAGAGCTGGGGAGGAGGAGTCGCGAAGATGCTCCTCGACGAGGCGAAACGCCTCGCCGCCGCCGGCATTACGCTCGACGTCAATCAATCGAACGCGCGCGCAATCCGCTTTTATGAGCGCGAGAGGTTCGTCCGCGCCGGCGAGGGCGTCAATCCGCTCTCCGACAAGCCGACCTTTCGCTATGCGTGGCGGCCGGATCGCTAAGCGACTTTCAAGCCGCGGCGCCGAACTGCAACTCGGCGAGTCGCGCGTAAAGGCCGCGCGCCGCAATCAGGCTTTCGTGCGTGCCTTCCTCGACAAGACGCCCGTGCTCCAGCACCAGAATGCGGTCGGCGCCGAGCACGGTGGCGAGCCGGTGCGCGATCACCAGCGACGTTCGTCCTTCCATCGAGCGCTTGAGCGCCTCCTGCACCAGCGCCTCGCTTTCGGCGTCGAGCGCGGATGTCGCCTCGTCGAGCAAAAGCACCGGCGCGTTGCGCAGGATCGCGCGCGCGATCGCGATGCGTTGGCGCTGGCCACCCGAGAGTGTCACACCGCGCTCGCCGGTTTCGGTTTCGTATTGCTCCGGCATGGTGCGCACGAATTCATCGACGAGCGCGAGCTTGCCGGCCATTTCGACTTCGCCGTTGCTCGCCTCCAGCCGTCCGAGACGGATATTTTCGCGAATGCTCATGGCGAAGATCGCAACGTCTTGCGGCACGAGTGCCAATTGCCGCCGCACTTCTTGCGGGTCGGCTTTCGAAAGATCGACGCCGTCGAACAGAATTTTTCCGGCGAGCGGATCGTAAAAGCGCAATAACAGCTGAAAGAGCGTGCTCTTGCCCGCGCCCGAGGGGCCGACTACCGCGACGCGCTCGCCGGGCCGCACCGAGAACGAAATGCCGTCGAGCACGCGCGTGGTCGGCCGCGTCGGATAGGCGAAGGACACGCCCTCGAAACGGATTTCACCGCGCGCGGGTTTTGCGAGCGCCACGGGGCGCGCCGGCGCGCGGATTTGCGATTCGACGCTCAGCAATTCCGCGATCCGGCCCGCCGCGCCCGCGGTCTGGTTGAGTTCGTTCCACACCTGCGAAAGCTCGCTCAAGGCGCCGGCGGCGAACACGGCGTAGAGCACGAACTGGCTGAGCGTTCCGGCCGTCATCTTGCCCGCGAGCACGTTTTGCGAGCCGGTCCACAACACGCCGACGATGCTCGCGAAGACGAGGAAGATGATCGCTGCGGTAAGCCAGGCGCGTGCGCTGGTCGATTGTAGTGCTGCCACAAAGGAGCGCTCGACCGCGGCGCCGAAGCGCTTCTGCGCCGCGTCCTCGCCCGTCAGCGCCTGCACCGTGCGCACCGAGCCGATCGCCTCCACCGCGAAAGCGGAAGCGTCGGCGAGCGTGTCCTGCGCCGTCCGCGCGCGGCGCGTCACCATTCGTCCGAAGCCGACGAGCGGCAGCACGATCAAGGGGATCGCGATCAGGACGAGCGCGGAAAGGTGCGGGCTCGTCACCACCATCATCGCCATGGCGCCGAGGAACAGTACGAAGTTGCGGAGCGCGATCGAGGCCGAGGCGCCGAAAGCGGCTTTGATCTGGGTGGTGTCGGCGGTGAGCCGCGAGACGATCTCGCCGACGCGTTCGCGGTCGTAAAAGGCCGGGGAGAGCGCGATCACATGCGCGAAAAGCGCCTCGCGCAAATCCGCCACCACGCGCTCGCCGAGCGTGATCACGAGGTAGTAGCGAAGCGCGCTTGCCATCGCGAGGACGGCGGCGACGAGGAGCATCACTTCGAAATAGCGGTCGATGAAGCCCGCGTTCTCCGGCGCGAAGCCGGAATCGATCATCCGGCGCACGGCCAGCGGCACCGCGAGCGTTGCTGCCGAGGCGAGCACGAGCGCGCCGAGCGAGGCCAGGATGCGGCCGCGATAGCGCAGGCCATAGGGCACGAGCGCCAGGAGCGGGCTCAGCCTACGCGCGGCCTTCGCGGGCGTTGGCGCCTTTTCGGCGCTTTCGTTCGCGGCTTGAGTCATCGTGCGCTCTCCTGTATGTAGCCGCGCAATTGAGGCGCTTGAGGTCTAGGCCCGCGCCGCTCCACGACAAAGAGGTTTACAGTCATGAAGCCCGGCATTCACCCCGATTATCATCCCATCAAGGTGACGATGACGGACGGTAGCGAATACACGACGCGCTCGACCTGGGGCAAGGCGGGCGACAATTTGCAGCTCGATATCGACTCCAAGACGCACCCGGCCTGGACCGGCGGTCAGCAGCAGCTGCTCGACCGCGGCGGCCGCCTCTCGCGCTTCCAGAAGAAGTTCGCGGGCTTCATCAAGACCGGCGGCGAGGCGGCGAGCCCGCCCGCGAAGAAAGAAGACAAGCCCGCGCCGAAAGCCGAAAAACCCGCGAAGAAGAAATAAGGCAAATCTGCTTTTGCGAGAACCCCGCGCTTCCCGCGCGGGGTTTTTGTTTTATCGGCCTCCGAATTCTTTATTTCTGCTTCGCGCCGCTCTATAAGCCTCGGCGCACGGAGGAATCATGGCCGGGCATTCGCAATTCAAGAACATCATGCACAAGAAGGGCCGCGCCGACGCGGCCCGCGCGAAGCTATTCGGCAAGCTCGCGCGCGAAATCACTGTTTCCGCGAAAATGGGCATGCCGGACCCGGCGATGAACCCGCGGCTGCGCGCGGCGGTGCTCGCGGCGCGCGCCGAAAACATGCCGAAGGACAATATCGAGCGCGCGATCAAAAAATCGCAGGGCGGCGAGGGCGAGAATTACGAAGAGATCCGCTACGAAGGCTACGCGCCGGGCGGCGTCGCGGTCATCGTCGAGGCGCTCACCGACAACCGCAATCGCACCGCTTCCGAGGTGCGCTCCTATTTCACCCGCTATGGCGGCAGCCTTGCGGAGACCGGCGCGGTCTCGTTCCTGTTCCATCGCCTCGGCGTGGTGCAGTACCCCGCCGGCAACGCCACGCCCGATGCCATGCTGGAGGCCGCGATCGAGGCCGGTGCCGACGACGTTTCCTCCTCGCCGGCCGGCCACGAGGTGATTACTTCGGCGGAAAATCTGCACGAAGTCGCGCGCGCGCTCGAGGCGAAGTTCGGCGAGCCCGCGAAGACGGGCATCGTGTGGCGGCCGCAGAACTCGATCGCCGTCGACGACGAGGCGGGTGAGAAGGTCTTGAAACTGATCGAGTCGCTCGAAGAAAACGACGACGTGCAGAACGTCTACGCCAATTTCGAGATTTCCGACACGCTGATGCAGAAATTGAGCGCGTGAGTCAGGTAGAAGTCGCGCGAAATCGGGTGGAGCGGCCGGCGCCGACCGCTACATTGCAATGATGACCGATCCCGCCCGGCGTTCGCACCTCATCGGCTATGCAGCAATTCTCGCCACGGTCTTGATCTGGGGCGTGTGGATCGTGCTTACGCGCCAGGCGGTGACGCATTCGCTACCGCCCGCGAGCATCGCGTTTTTACGTGTGCTCCCGCCGACCTTCATCCTCGCGCCGTGGATATGGCGCGCGGGTATTTTCGCGCGCGGTAAAATTGGCTTGCTGATTTTGTGTATTGCGGGCGGCGGCGCGCCGTTCGTTCTGCTCGCCGCCACCGGCACCCGCTACGCGACCTCGGCGGATTTCGCGGCGCTGGTGCCGGGCACGATGCCGCTGCTCGTGGCGATCATCTCGGCGCTGTTCTTCAAGGAGCGCTTGGGCTGGCTGCGGGTGGCCGGGTTCGTCTGCTGCTCCGTTGGCGTCTTTGTCATCGCCGGCCGCAGCCTGCTCGCAGCCGATGCCAGCGCGAATTTCGGCCACGCGCTCCTGCTTTCGGCGGCGCTCGTCTACGCGATTTACACGCTCGCCTTTCGCCGCAGCGGGCTCACGCCGATCGAGGCCACCGGCATCGTCGCCTTCTGGTCGCTATTGATGATGCTGCCGTTCGGATTGCCGCCGGTGATGGAGGCAGTGCGAGCCGGGCATCTGCACGAGGTTCTCTTTCAAGCGGTGGTGCAGGGCATCTTTTCGGGTCTCGTGGCGCTTGTCGCCTATAATACCGGGGTCGCACGGCTCGGCGCTTCGAAAGCGGCGGCGTTTGTGGCGCTGGTGCCGGTGGTGGCGACGCTGATCGCCATTCCCGTGCTCGGCGAGTGGCCGGATCTGGCGGCCGTCATCGGCGTCGTGATGACAGGTCTCGGGGTTCTCTTGGCGAGCGGAATTTTGGCTAGGCCGTGAACTCATCAACGGTTCGCTGGATGGCCTGCCAGAATTCCCTCTTCTCGTAAGCAGACATTTTTGATCACATGAAACCCGGATTACGCGGCAGGTACTGAGTCCAATTTCCAAAATCGCGCGTCGCCATCAGCACCATCGGGAGCGTAATGCGCACCCCATGGTCGACGGCCACGCTAAGTGCAGTGTCGCATGTGCCGGGAAGGAATGCGGACACCTGCGCAGAACCGCTTTCTGCGGCCAAAGTCAGCGCAGTCGTGAACGCAGCGCCAAGGGCGTCCGCTCGCGCGACCGCGAGGGGTCCAATTTGACCGTTGGAATCAACGTAAGCGTAGCCTACGCAATCGTCTCCTGCGTAAAGAAGGACGCCTCTCGTCGCGCCGTCGTTGATCAGATATTTGTGATGCTTCTCGCGTGATATGCCCAAGGTTCGAGCGTCGCTCTGGGCAAGGCTATGCAGGTGCGAGGCTGTTTCCTCGAGGGGTACGCAGCGGAGTTGTGCGCCCCGCAAACGGCTCATCAAGTGCTCGCGCGTGACACTAAAATTGTAAATCGGAAATCGCGGGAATAGCCCGTGCCGAATATAGAGTCCTTGCGATACCGTATTGAAGGTGAAGGTGATCAGGGCCTTGTTGGCAGCACCCGATTTCCGCGCATGTTCCAATGTTCGTTTTATCAGTTCATTGCCGATGCCGCGCCCCTGTTGGCCGGGCGACACGAATAACTGCGCGAGAAACCACAAATCGCCGCAGACCCAACTCCAGGCGAAGCCGAGGATTTCACCGGTGTCTTCCGCCACCCACAAGCCAGCGGCATCATCCTTCAAGGAAAACGATTGAAAATGGGGCGGACGCGAGACGGCCATTGACCCAAAGCCGTGACGTTCGGTGAGGTCGTTGATGCTGGCAACGACAATCGCGTCGACGCGTTCCAAATCTTGCGCGCGCGCAGGCCGGTACACGAGTGGCATTCGGCAACTCCGTGGAGGCATCAGGAAGGTCTATCATGCGGGGCGATTCGGGGTCCCCATCCAAAGCCGCCAGCGCCACAGCATGAACTTATCCGTCCGCATTCTCGGGCTCGATCCCGGCCTCCGCCGCACCGGTTGGGGGGTGATCGAATGCGCCGGTAACCGGCTCTCGTATATCGCCTGCGGCGTGGTCGTGACCAACGACAAACACGCGCTTGCGCTCCGGCTCGCGGCCCTGCACGAGGGGCTCGTCGCCGTCATCGCGCTTCACGCGCCGCACGAGGCGGCGGTAGAGGAAACCTTCGTCAACGCCGATCCGCGCGCGGCGCTGAAGCTCGGCCAGGCGCGAGGCATTGTTCTGTTGGTGCCGGCGAAAGCGGGCTTGCCCGTCGCCGAATACGCGCCGAACCTCGTGAAGAAATCGATCGTCGGAGCAGGGCGGGCGGAGAAGGTGCAAATTCGCAAGATGATCGCCGTGTTACTGCCGAAGGCGACCCCCGAAAGCGAGGACGCCGCCGACGCGCTCGCGATCGCGATCACCCACGCCCATCATCGCTCGGCGCCCGCGTTGCGCTTCGCGGTCGGAGGTGGCCGATGATCGGCAAGCTCCGCGGCGTCATCGACTCCTATAATGAGGACTCCGTCGTCATCGACGTGCACGGCGTCGGCTATCTCGTGCATTGCTCGGTACGCACGTTGCAATCGCTGCCGGCTCCGGGCGAAGCGGCCACGATCTCGATCGAGACTTGGGTGCGCGAGGACCAGATCCGGCTTTACGGCTTCGCGACCGATCTCGACCGCGAATGGTTCCGCATTCTCACCGGCGTGCAGGGCGTCGGCGCCAAGGTGGCGCTTGCGGTGCTTGGCACGCTGAAAGTCGCCGACCTCGCCAATGCGATCGCGCTCGGCGACAAGGCGCAGATCGCGCGCGCGCCGGGCGTGGGACCAAAGCTCGCGCAGCGGCTCGTCATCGAGCTGAAGGACAAGGCGCCGGCCTTCGCCAATGTCGATCCGGCGGTGGTGCGTTTGCAAGGCGACCTCGCCGAGCGCCGCGCGCCGCTGCCAGTGAGCGAAGCGATCTCGGCGCTGGTCAATCTCGGCTATGGCGAAATTCAGGCGAGCGGCGCGATCGCCGCCGCTATGCGCTCGGCGGGCGACAAGGCGACGACGGAATCGCTCATTCGGCTCGGGCTTAAGGAGCTCGCGCGATGAGCCGGCCGCTGGTTTCGCCCGAGCGCCGTGATCAAGATCAGGCGGAGGCGAGCCTCCGCCCGCAACGGCTCGCCGAATTCATCGGGCAGGAAAAAGCCTGCTCCAACCTCAAGGTCTTCATCGAGGCCGCGCGCACACGGAAAGAGGCGCTCGATCACGTGCTCTTGGTCGGGCCGCCGGGGCTCGGCAAGACCACGCTTGCGCAGATCGTCGCGCGCGAACTCGGCGTCAATTTCCGCGCTACTTCGGGGCCGGTGATCGCCAAGGCCGGCGATCTCGCCGCCCTCCTCACCAATCTCGAGGATCGCGACGTTTTGTTCATCGACGAGATCCACCGGCTTAATCCGGCGATCGAGGAAATCCTTTATCCCGCGATGGAGGACTACCAACTCGATCTCATCATCGGCGAGGGGCCGGCGGCGCGCTCGGTGAAAATTGATCTCTCGCGCTTCACGCTCGTTGGCGCGACGACGCGCTCGGGTCTTTTGACCACGCCACTGCGCGAGCGCTTCGGGATTCCGATCAGGCTCGGCTTCTACGAGGTCGCGGAGTTGGAAACGATCGTGAAGCGCGGCGCGCGCGTGCTCGGACTTTCGATCGCCGCCGACGGCGCCCACGAAATCGCGCGGCGCGCGCGCGGCACCCCGCGCATCGCGGGGCGCCTGTTGAAACGCGTGCGCGACTTCGCGCTGGTGGCGGGTGATCCATCGATCGAGCGCGCCGTCGCCGACCGCGCACTCGGCCATCTCGAAGTCGACGCCGCCGGGCTCGACGCCATGGACCGGCGCTACCTATTGCTGATCGCCGAGCACTATGGCGGCGGCCCGGTCGGCGTCGAGACGATCTCGGCAGCACTTTCCGAGCCCCGCGACGCGATCGAGGACATCATCGAGCCGTTTCTGATCCAGCGCGGCTTTATTCAGCGCACGCCGCGCGGCCGCATGCTCGCCGCGCACGCCTTCAAGCATCTCGGTCTTGCCGAACCCGCCCGCGACGCGGCACAAATGCCGCTCTTCGATCAGGGCGAGGACGAGTGAAGAAATCCGGCCAGGACACCTCGAAGGAACTTGCCGGCCGCCTAATCGCAGGCGGCCATTCGATGCAGGTGCGCGTCTATTACGAGGACACCGATTTCACCGGCATCGTCTATCACGCCAATTATCTGCGCTTCATGGAACGCGGGCGCACCAACTACCTGCGGCTGATCGGCGCCGATCACCGCGCCCTTTTCGAGCAGACCGAGAAGGAGGCGCCGAGTTTCGCCTTCGTGGTGCGCTCGATGAAAATCGATTTTCGGAAGCCCGCCTTCATGGACGACCTCCTGGAAGTGCGCTCGCTCTCGCACGAAGTCTCCGGCGCTTCGATCGTGCTGGTGCAGCGGGTCATGCGCGGCGAGGAGGTGTTGGTCGAGGGGGAGGTGCGCGTTGCCTTCGTCTCCGAGGGCAGGCCCAAGCGCATCCCCGAGGCGCTCCGCAAGGCGATGGGGGCGGACGCCGAGCGCAATCCCGAGCGGCGCGCCTAATAACTTTACATTAAGGGCAAGAGGCGCTCTTTAAGCGCCGGGACGGGCTGGAATGCCCAAGTTTGGACAGATTCCGTGTCGAATTGAACCGATGGAGGGCGGGCGCCCCACACATCCATTTTATTTTTCTCATGCGGCGTTCCGGCCTCCGGCCCGAAGCCAAAGAGCCGGGGAAATTGTTCGATGAATCCTTCCGATATCGCCCAAGCGCCGCTCGCCTTGCCGGCCGCCGACGTATCGCTGTGGGCGCTGTTCATCCAGGCTCACTTCGTCGTCAAGACGGTGATGATCGGCCTGATGATCGCCTCGGTGTGGGTGTGGGCGATCGTCGTCGACAAGACGATCCTCTACACGCGTACGCGCCGCCAGATCGACCGCTTCGAGCAGGTGTTTTGGTCGGGGCAAAATCTCGAAGAGCTTTATCAATCGCTTTCCTCGCGCCCGACCGACTCGATCGCGGCCCTGTTCGTGGCTGCGATGCGCGAGTGGAAGCGAACCTATGAAGGCGGGGCGCGCACGCTTGCCGGCCTCACCGAGCGGATCGAGAAGGTCATGGACGTGACCATCGGCCGCGAGGTCGAGCGGCTCGAGCGGCGGCTCCTGGTGCTCGCCACCGTCGGCTCGGCCGGCCCGTTCGTGGGGCTGTTCGGCACGGTCTGGGGCATCATGACGAGCTTCCAGTCGATCGCGGCCTCGAAGAATACGAGCCTCGCCGTGGTGGCGCCGGGCATCGCGGAAGCGCTGTTTGCAACTGCTTTGGGACTTGTCGCCGCCATACCGGCGACGATTTTCTATAACAAGTTCTCGAGCGAAGTGGGCCGCCTCGCCCAGCGGCTCGAGGGCTTCGCCGACGAATTCTCGGCGATCCTGTCGCGCCAGGTCGACGAGCGAACCTGAGAGATCGGAATCGGATATGGCCGCCAACGCAGCAGGCCGTGGTCAATGGCAGAGCCGCCGGAGCCGGCGGCGCACGAGCCACGTGATGAGCGAGATCAACGTCACGCCGATGGTGGACGTGATGCTCGTGCTCCTCATCATCTTCATGGTCTCGGCCCCGCTTCTCACCGTGGGCGTGGCGATCGATTTGCCGCAGACCCAGGCGAAGTCGCTCGACCAGGACCGCGAGCCGATCACGGTCACGGTCAACGACAAGGGCCAGTTTTATCTACAGAATACCGAATACAAAATTGAGGAGCTTGTTCCCAAGCTGCAAGCGATCGCCAAGAACGGCGGCGATGAGCGCATTTTCGTGCGCGGCGACAAGAAGGTCGATTACGGCACCGTGATGCGCGTCATGGGGCGCCTGTCCGCCGCGGGCTACCGGCGCGTCGCGCTGATCACCGAGGTCGAAGGGAACTGATGCAGAGCTTTCGCCCGAGCCTTGCCGTCTCCGCGGTCTTTCACGCGATAATCTTGCTGTGGGGCCTGATCTCGTTCACGCCAAAATCGCTCGACGCCGTGCGGACGGAAACGATGTCGATCGATCTCGTACCGATCAGCGAATTCACCATGAACAAGGCGGGATCCAGCAAGGCGCCCGCCAAGCCGGAAAAGATGGCCGAGTCGAAGGGAGATCCAAAGGAACTCACCGATCTCGTGCAGAAGGTGACCGAGAAACAAGAGATCAAGGCTGCCACCCCGCCGCCGCCCGCCCAAGATCAAAAGCCGCCGGAGGCGAAGGTTGAGGACAAAAAGTCCGAGGCGAAGCCGGATCCGAAACCCGACCCGAAAGAGGCGCTGAAAAAGCCGGAATCACCGAAAAAGCCGGAGCCGCCGAAGGAACAGCCGAAGACGGCCGCGCAGCAGATGAAAGCGGCGCCGACCAAGCAGCGCGATTTCGACCCGAACAAAATCGCGGCCCTCCTCGACCGGCGCGAGCCGCAGCGGCAGAAAGCTTCAAACGAGACGCCGCCCGCGCTGACAAAGGGGATTGATCGCGGCGACACCGAACAACTCTCGATGAGCGAAGTGGATGCAATCAGGCGCAAGCTAATAGCGCTTTGGAATCCCCCCCTCGCCATCGACAAACCAGAGGAATGGGTCGTTACCATTATCTTCAAACTCAAGCGCGACGGGACGCTCGATGGCGTCCCACAGATCAGAGCCAGCCAGAGTTATAATCCGGTCGCTCGCGACAAGGCGATCCGCGCCATCTTCCAGGCGCAGCCTTTCAATAATCTGCCGCAAGACAAATATGACCTTTGGCATGAATTGGAGATTACTTTTGATCCGCGCTTGATAGCGGGCGGCTGAATTCGCCCGTACTCCGTGCTCCAACAGGAAATCCGAACGCCGTCATGACAAATAAGCCGATCACTCCTTCTCGGGCGACCCTGCTTTCGCGCCGGCGCCTATTGAGCGTCGCGGGGGGTGCTGCCGCGGCTGCTGTCGTTGGCGGTAGAGTCACGCCGGCAGGAGCGGCGCTCAAGCTCGATATCACGCAAGGCACCCCGCAGCCGATTCCAATCGCGATTCCTGATTTCGTTTCGGGCGGCGGGTCGGAGGAGGGTGGTCCGGGCCGCGAAGTGAATCAGGTCATCACCAACAATCTCCGCCGCTCGGGTTTGTTTCAGCCGCTCGATCAGGCCTCCTTTATCGAGCGCATCCAGACGATCGACGCGAACCCGCGCTTTCAGGATTGGCGCGTGATCAACGCGCAGGCACTCGTCACCGGCCGCATCGGCCGCGGGCAGGACGGCCGCTATAAGGTCGAATACCGGCTGTGGGACGTGTTCTCCGGAAGTTATCTCAACGGCCAGCAGTTCTTCGGCCAGCCCGATAACATGCGGCGGGTCGCGCACATCATTTCCGATCAGATCTACGAGCGCATCACCGGCGAGAAGGGTTATTTCGATTCACGCGTCGTCTTCGTCGACGAAACCGGGCCGAAGGAGCGCCGCATCAAACGCCTCGCCATCATGGATCAGGACGGCGCCAATGTGCGCTATCTCACCAGCGGCGACGATCTGGTGCTGACGCCGCGGTTCAATCCGACGAGCCAGGAAGTCACCTACATGTCCTATGGCCGCGGCGAGCCGCGGGTGCTCTTGCTCAACGTGGAGACGCGCCAGCGCGAGATCGTCGGCGATTTCCCCGGCATGAGCTTCAGCCCGCGTTTCTCGCCCGAGGGCCAGCGCGTGGTGATGAGCCTGCAGCAGGGCGGAAACGCGAACATCTTCGTGATGGACTTGCGCTCGCGGCGCACGACGCGGCTCACCGACACGCCGGCGATCGATACCGCGCCCTCCTATTCGCCCGACGGGCGCTCAATCGCGTTCGAGTCCGATCGCGGCGGCGGCCAACAGATTTACGTCATGAGCGCGGACGGCTCCGGCCAGCGCCGCCTGTCGTTCGGCCAGGGTTCCTACTCGACGCCAGTGTGGTCGCCGCGCGGCGACATCATCGCCTTCACCAAGCGCGGGGCGGGATCGTTCTCGATCGGCGTGATGCGCATGGATGGCTCGGGCGAGCGGATCTTGACGGAGGGCTACCACAATGAGGGCCCGACCTGGGCGCCAAACGGCCGCGTGTTGATGTTCTTCCGCGATCCCGGCGGCAATGCCGGCCCGCAACTCTTCACGGTGGACCTTACCGGCTACAACGAACAGCGCGTGCCGACGCCGAGCTACGCCTCGGATCCGGCCTGGTCCCCGCTCCTGTCTTGAGCCAAGTCCTGCGCTCCCCGGCGGCGCGGCCTTGATATGGCCGTTTTGCCGAACAAAGTTCCCGTTAACCCATTGCTAACCACGCTGGCCGGTTTCCCCGATGAGCCACGGAGAAATCTACATTTTTCGCTATCAGGCCAAGGTTCCATCAAGGTTGACGGAATATTCGATTAACCCTCACGCGGTTAGATCGGGGTTCGAATTTCGGTAAGGGGATAAAGGGAGCCAACCCGGTATGACGGATTTCAAGCGGTTCCTTCGCGGCCTGCGTTTCGCCGCGTTCATCGGGTCGGCGCTGATGGTCGCCGCCTGTGCGAGCAATCCAAACGATCCCAACAATCCTGGCGGCTCCGCCGCCACGCCCGGCTCGGCGCAGGATTTCGTCGTGAACGTGGGCGACCGCGTTTTCTTCGAGAGCGATTCGACCGAGCTCACGCCGCAGGCGCGCTCCACCCTCGACAAGCAGGCGCAGTGGCTGAGCCAATACAACCGCTATGCCTTCACCGTCGAAGGCCACGCCGACGAGCGCGGCACGCGCGAATACAACATCGCGCTTGGTGCCCGCCGCGCGCAGGTCACGCGCGATTATCTGATCGCCCGCGGCGTTGACGGCTCGCGCATGCGCACGATTTCCTACGGCAAGGAACGGCCGGTTGCGGTCTGCAACGACATTTCCTGCTGGTCGCAGAACCGCCGTGCGGTCACCGTGCTGAATGCGGGCAGCACCTGATCGGGCTCGTTTCCGATTTTGTCGCGGGCCGCGCGCCCTCGTTTGAGGCGTCGCAAAAGAAGCCCCATTTTGGACGCACTCCGTGCCCTATGTTAAAAACCGGAATGCGCGGGTCGTTTGGGGAAGCGAATTGCCGCTTCCGCCTCGCGCTCGAATGAACACTATGATTTCCGCACCCGCCCGCTTTTTCGCACTCGTTCTCGCCGTCTGCCTTTCCTCGGCAGCGGCGGAAGCGCAGCTCTTCGGCCGCTCCGACGATCGCTCCCAGCAGGGCGGCGATGCCGGCGATCTCTCCGTGCGCCTCGACCGGATCGAAAATCAGATGCGGCAGCTCACCGGCACGCTCGAGCAGATGCAATATCAAAATCAACAACTGCAAGAGCAGTTGCGCGCGATGCAACAGCAGGTCGATTCCGGCGGGGCGCCCCGTTCGGCGCCGCGGCCGCCGCTCGGCGCGGGGCAAGGGCCGGCTCCGGTGCAGCCCGCGCCCGTCTATCAGCCGCAGCCAGACCAGCCTCCGGCAGCGGGGGGACGGCGCGGCGATGCGTTCGATCCGAATGCGCAGCCGGGCGCGCCCGGCTCGCCGCGCCAGCTCGGCACCAGGCAAGGACAGCCCGAACAGCCGGGTCAGGCGCCCGTGATCTATGGCCGCGCGCCCGGTCAGCCGATGGACATCGGCTCATATTCGGGCAAAGGCGGAAACGATCCTCGCGGGCAGCAGCAAGCGGTGCTGCCGCCCTCGGACAGCCCGAAGGATGAATACGATCTTGCCTATGGCTACATTCTGCGCCGCGACTATGCGTCGGCGGACGACGCTTTTCGCAACTTCATGCAGAACCACGCGGGCGATGCGATGATTCCGCAGGCGCATTATTGGCTCGGCGAGACCCAGTTCCAGCGCCAGCAATATAACGACTCGGCGGAAACCTTCCTCGACGTCTACAACAAATATCCGCAGAGCCCGAAGGCGCCCGAGGCGCTGATGCGGCTCGGTCAGTCGTTGGCGGCGCTCGGCAAGCAGGATGCGGCCTGCGCCTCGCTCGGCGCCGTGTTGCAGAAATATCCGAAGGCCAAGGTGAAGGCGACGGTGCAGGCGGAACAGAAGCGTGTCCGCTGCTGAGGGCGGCGGCGCCGCGATCGCCGACCGCGAGCTTTCGATTCTCTTTTCCGATTTTTCCGATTTTTCCCGCGTGATCCTCGCCGTTTCTGGCGGTCCGGATTCGACGGCGCTGTTGTCGCTCGCCGCGCGCTGGCGTGCCGGCCGCAAAAACGGTCCTGTCTTCGTCGCAGCGACGATCGATCACCGCCTGCGGCGCGAGGCGAAGAAGGAGGCCGTCGCGGTCGCCCGTCTCGCGAAAAGGCTGAAAATTTCGCACCGCACATTGGCCTGGGCAGGCAAGAAGCCGAAGACCGGCTTGCAGGAAGCAGCCCGCGCCGCGCGCTATTCGCTGCTCCTTGGCCTCGCGCGCAAGGTCGGCGCCGATGCGATTGCAACCGCGCATACGCGCGACGACCAGGCGGAAACGATTTTGCACCGGATTGCGCGCGGCTCCGGGATCAACGGGCTCGCCGGCATTCGCCGCCAACGCGAGCGCGACGGCATCGTTTTGTTGCGCCCGTTGCTCGATGTTTCGAAAACGCGGCTGGTCGCGACCTTGCGCGAAGCCCGCATTCCCTTCGCCGACGATCCTTCCAATCGCGATCCGCGCTTCCTGCGTGCGCGGCTGCGCAAGCTCGCGCCCGGCCTGGAGCGGGAAGGGATCGACGCCGCAAAGCTATCGCTGCTGGCCCGCCGGCTCGCGCGCGCCAATGCCGCGATCGAGCAGACGGCGGCGGAGGAATGGAAGCGGGCGCTTCGCGGCTCATCGCCAGGCGCGCTCGAATTCGACGCGCGGAGTTATTTCGCTCTGCCGGCGGAAATTGCGCTTCGTCTTCTCGGCCGCGCCATCGACGGCATTGGCCATGAAGGCCCGGCGGAACTTCGCAAGTTAGAAGCGCTGCAAGAAGCGCTTGCCGGTGCCCAAGTCGCAAGCCGGACGCTCAAACGAACGCTGGCAGGGGCGGTGATCGAGCTCGACGGCCGAAGCATTCACATCGATTCCGCCCCGGCGCGGCGTAAACCGACCCGGCTTGTTTCCGCGAGGACGCGTTGAGGATTTGGCGAAATCTGCCTTCGAGCCGCCCCTTTCCCTTGTTTCAAAGGGGTGCGGAGCCTATTTTAACTTTCCGCGACTAGGTTCCCGAGGAGCTAAACCTCGGAAGTCACGCCTGAAACTGGGGATTTTTCCCGCGAAAGGCCGGCAATGAACGCCAATTTGCGCAATTTCGCCCTCTGGGTGATCATTGTTTTGTTGTTGCTTGCGCTGTTCTCGCTGTTCCAGAACCCGGGCCAGCGGGCGGTCACCAACGACATCACCTTTTCGCAGTTGCTCGCCGACGTCGATCAAGGGCGGGTGCGGGACGTTGTCATCCAGGGCCACGACATCACCGGCACCTATAATGACGGCAAACCGTTCCAGACTTATGCCCCGCCGGATCCCAGCCTCGTGCAGCGGCTTTACGGCAAGGGCGTCTCGATCACCGCGAAGCCCCCCGGCGACAACGTGCCGTGGTTCGTATCGCTCCTGGTTTCGTGGCTGCCTTTCCTGGCGCTGATCGGGGTGTGGATTTTTCTCTCGCGCCAGATGCAGGGCGCGGGCGGCAAGGCGCTCGGCTTCGGAAAGTCGCGCGCCAAGCTCCTCACCGAGGCGCATGGGCGCGTCACCTTCGAAGACGTCGCCGGCGTTGACGAGGCAAAGGCCGACCTCGAGGAAATCGTCGAATTCCTGCGCGATCCGCAAAAATTTCAGCGCCTCGGCGGACGGATTCCGCGCGGCGTGCTCTTGGTCGGCCCTCCCGGCACCGGTAAGACGCTGATCGCGCGCGCGGTCGCGGGCGAAGCGAACGTGCCGTTCTTCACCATTTCGGGCTCCGACTTCGTCGAGATGTTNNGACGAGATCGACGCGGTCGGCCGTCATCGCGGCGCCGGTCTCGGCGGCGGCAATGACGAGCGCGAACAGACGCTGAACCAGCTCTTGGTCGAGATGGACGGCTTCGAGACGAACGAAGGCATCATCCTGATCGCCGCCACCAACCGGCCCGACGTGCTCGATCCCGCGCTGTTGCGCCCCGGCCGCTTCGACCGCCAGGTCGTGGTGCCGAACCCCGACGTCGTCGGGCGCGAACAGATTCTCAAGGTTCACGTCCGCAAGGTGCCGATGGCGCCGGACGTCAATCTCAAGACCGTCGCGCGCGGTACGCCCGGCTTCTCCGGCGCCGATCTCGCCAACCTCGTCAACGAGGCCGCGCTGATGGCCGCGCGCCGCAACAAGCGCATGGTCACCCAGCACGAGTTCGAGGACGCCAAGGACAAGGTGATGATGGGTTCCGAGCGCCGCTCGCTCGTGATGACCGAAGAGGAAAAGTTGCTCACCGCCTATCACGAGGGCGGCCACGCGATCGTGGCGCTGCATGTGCCGGCGACGGATCCCGTGCACAAGGCCACCATCATTCCGCGCGGCCGCGCGCTCGGCATGGTTATGCAGTTGCCGGAGCGTGACAAGCTTTCGATGTCCTACGAGCAGATGACCTCGCGGCTCGCGATCCTGATGGGCGGGCGCGTTGCCGAAGAACTCGTGTTCGGCCACGACAAGGTGACTTCGGGTGCTGCTTCCGACATCGAACAGGCGACCAAGCTCGCGCGCATGATGGTGACGCGCTGGGGGCTTTCCGACCAGCTCGGAACGGTTGCCTATGGCGAGAACCAGGAAGAAGTTTTCCTGGGTTATTCGGTGTCGCGCCAGCAGAACATGTCGGAGGAAACCGTCAAGAAGATCGACGGCGAGATCAAGCGCTTCGTCGAGGAAGGCTATCAGATGGCGAAGAAGATCATCTCCGAGCAACGCGCCAATCTCGAGCTGCTCGCGAAGAGCCTGATTGAATACGAGACGCTCTCCGGCGACGAGATCAAGGATCTGTTGATCGGCAAGAAGCCGATGCGCGAAAGCGCGAGCGATCCCTCGCCGCGCGGCTCCGCGGTGCCCTCAGCCGGCAAGCCGCGCCCGCGCCCCGAGGCAGGAGACGTGGCACCGCAACCGCAGGCCTGACGGCTCGCTCGCTATTTTTTTGTTTTTCTTTGCCGCGGCTGCGGGCGATACTGCTGCCAATGGCCCTCTCCCTTCGCGAGAAGCTCACGATGCTGACGCCGCCGTCGCTGTTTTACCGGCGGCGGATCGGCGAGGAGACGGAGAGTGGCGAGCCCGAACTCGCGCTCTTGCAAGATATCGTGCCGCGCGGCGGCACCGCGATCGACGCCGGCGCCAATCAAGGCATCTTCGCCTATGCGCTGGCGGCCATTGCCGAGCGGGTGGTGGCGTTCGAGCCGAACCCCGATTACGCCTTCTTCGCGCGCTGGATGCTGCGGGGCCGTGCCGAGGTGCGCGAGTTCGCGCTTTCCGATGCGCCCGGCCGCGCGAGCTTTTACGTCCCGCTCTCCGACGAAGGCGCGGTTCTGCACTTCGCCGGCAATTTGAAGCGGATGCATAGCCAGTTCCGCAACATGAAGACCTACCAGGTCGACGTGCGCACGCTCGACAGTTTCGGCTTCAGCGATGTCCGTTTCATCAAGGTCGATGTCGAGGGCAGCGAGCGCGAGGTGCTCAACGGCGCGCGGGAAACCATCGCCCGCGACCGGCCCGCACTTCTGCTCGAACTTCTGTCCGGCACGCACGAGAATCCTGGCGCTTATGCCGCGGCGATCTGCGATGATTTCGGCTATGACGCCTTCATCGTCCAGCACGCCGAGAAGATCGCGGCACTTCCCATGATCGCGGCGCTGGGCAAGAATACCAGCTGGGGCACCCACATCGAATCGCGGAACGTTCTGTTCCTACCGCGCCCGAGGAAAGTGAAATGAAACGACCTGCCGGATTCCGTTTGCGAGCGATCTATGGGATGATTTGCGCAGGCGCGCTCTGCGTCGCCGGGAGCGAGGTGTGCGCGAACGATTCCACCGCGGAGCTTGCGACCGGCGGTCTTATCTTCGTGCGGAACGACGACGTGGAGATGCGGGCCGAAGACCTTTTCATCTCGACGACGGAAATCCGCGTTCGCTATCGCTTCTTCAATCGCACGGCCAAGGATGTGATGGTGCTGGTCGCCTTTCCGATGCCGGAGATCAAGATCGACGGCCAGGACGACAACATTTCCGTGCCGACGGAGGAGCCGGTCAACATTCTCGATTTTCATACCACGGTGGCCGGGCAGCCGGTGAAGACCGAGGTCGAGCAGCGCGTATTCGCGGCCGGCATCGAGCGGACGCAATATCTGCGCGATCTCGGCATTCCATTGGCGCCGCACCTGCCATCGACCAACGAGGCGCTCGACCGCCTTCCACGTGAGAAATGGGACGAGCTGGTGAAGAACGGCGTGGCCGCGATCGAGGAGTACGACGTCGGCAAAGGAATGGAGAAGCATCTCGCCCCGCGTTGGGCGCTCCGGACCACGTTCTATTGGCAGCAAACGTTTCCGGCCAATGCGGAAACCCTGATCGACCATCGCTACAAGCCGAGCGTCGGCGCGTCGGTTGGCACGTCAATCGGCTCGACCTACTCGCGGCCGAACGATCCCGACGAAAAGGCGCGCGCGGCAAAATATTGCTTCGATAAGGACTTTCTTGCCACCGTGGAGGGCGCACGCAAGGCGGCGAAGACCGAATCGGCGCCGTTCAGCGAGGAGCGCATCGAGTACATCCTGAAGACCGGCGCCAACTGGTCCGGTCCGATCCGGGAATTCCGGCTCGTGGCCGACAAGGGCGTGGCGGATAGCCTGATCAGTTTTTGCGGGGAGGGCGTGAAGAAGATCGCGCCGACAGAATTCGAGATGCAGGAGCGCGATTTCACGCCGGACGGCAATTTCTCCGTGCTGATTTTGAAGAAAATTTCGCCGCAATAAGCGACATGATCGAAGCGCGCGATCGCCCTGCAGCGGCCGCCGGCGGCTCAAGGCGGAAGGGCGGTTAACGGCCCGCAAGGCCGCCGGTAACGATCAAACACATTTCTTGAGCCTTTCGCCGCGATCCCCGGCATAGTATCAGGGCGCGCGACGAGGGGCGCGAGTTCCGGCAGGGTCAAGGGGATCATGGCACGCAAGTATTTCGGCACCGACGGCATCCGTGGCCGCGCCAATGGCGCGATCACGGCGGAGCTCGCGCTCAAGGTCGGCATGGCCGCCGGTCTCGTGTTCCAACGCGGCGACTACCGCCACCGGGTGATCATCGGCAAGGATACGCGGCTCTCCGGTTACATGATAGAGAACGCGCTGGTCGCGGGCTTCACCGCGGTCGGCATGGACGTGTTGCAAACGGGCCCGTTGCCGACGCCGGCGGTGGCGATGCTGACGCGCTCGATGCGTTGCGACCTCGGCGTGATGATTTCCGCCTCGCACAATCCGTACGACGACAACGGCATCAAGTTTTTCGGCCCCGACGGCTTCAAGCTCTCCGATGAGATCGAGGACCAAATCGAGAAGCTCGTCGACGCCGACCTCGCCAAGCGCTTGGCCAAGCCCGATGCGCTCGGCCGCGCCAAGCGCATCGACGGTGCGCATGACCGCTACGTGGAATTCGCTAAGCGCACGCTGCCGCGTAACCTCTCTTTTGAGGGGCTACGCGTGGTGCTGGATTGCGCGAATGGCGCCGCCTACCGCGTCGCGCCCGAGGCGCTATGGGAGCTTGGCGCCGAGGTGTTCCCGATCGGCGTCGATCCCGACGGCTTCAACATCAACCGCGACTGCGGCTCGACCGCGCCGGAGGCGCTGTGCGCCAAGGTGCGCGAAATGCGCGCCGATATCGGCATTGCGCTCGACGGCGACGCCGATCGCGTCTCGATCGCGGACGAAAAGGGCCACATCGTCGACGGCGATCAGATCATGGCGCTGATCGCTGAGAGCTTCAAAGAAGACGGAAAACTCGCGAAACCCGCCGTCGTCGGCACCGTGATGTCGAATCTGGGGCTCGAGCGCCATCTCATTTCGAACGGCCTCGAACTCATTCGCACTCAGGTAGGCGACCGCTACGTGCTCGAAGCGATGCGCGACGATGGCTACAATGTCGGCGGCGAGCAATCCGGCCACATCATTCTCTCCGACTACACCACCACCGGCGACGGTTTCGTCGCGGCGCTGCAAGTGCTGGCGGTGGTGAAGAAATCGGGCAAGCCCGTGTCGGAAGCCTGCCACCGCTTCGAGCCGCTGCCGCAGATACTGAAGAACGTGCGCTACACGTCCGGCAAGCCGCTCGAGGACGCCAAGGTGAAAACCGCGATCGCGTCGGCGGAGAAGAAGCTCAATGGCCAGGGCCGCCTCGTCATCCGGCCGTCGGGCACGGAGCCGGTGATTCGCGTGATGGGCGAGGGCGAGGATCGCGAACTGGTGGAAGCTGCCGTTGATCATGTCGTCGAGGCGCTTACGGCCGCGGCCGCCTGAAAAAATTTCGTTAACGTCCTGTTAAATTCCGTTAGCGCGTGGTTAACGCCCGCGCGCGAAGCCGCGCCGCTGCTGAATCTTCGGCGCGCGAATGTTTCCTGCGTGCGGGCACACGGCGGATGAATAAATTTGGTTAAGCGTTAACCTTAAGCAGCTCTTAAACTTTAGCTGCGAACGTCCTGCCATTCGTAACTGGCGTACGCCGTTCTTTCCGGCGCGCGCGTGAATGGAAGGAACATTCAATGCAGAGCCTCCGGAATCTTGCGCTCGCGGGCGCCACCGCGCTCGCTCTCGCGCCCGCCGCGGCGCGCAGCGCGGATCTACCCATGCCGCCGCCGATGTTCAGGGCGCCCATCGTCGAGGACTACGGCGCTTGGTACCTGCGCGGCGACATCGGAATCACCAATCAGCATGTGAAAAAGCTCGACAGTCCAGCTCCGGGTTTCGATACGACTACGGTACTCGTACAAGGGTTTGACAGTGCGGGCCTTTTTGGGGCGGGCATCGGCTACAAGTTTAATAACTGGTTTCGTTTCGATGTGACCGGCGAATATCGCGCTGGAGCGCGCTTCAGTGAGCTCGACAATTTTCCGTGCCCCTCTTGCCCCACAGGATTTGGGGTGGATCGATACGAAGCGACGAAGTCCGAATGGCTGTTCCTGGCCAACGCCTATCTCGATCTCGGTACGTGGCATTCGGTGACGCCCTTTGTCGGCGCTGGCATCGGCTTCGATCACCTGACGATTGGGAATTTCACCGACACCAACATCGTTAACACCGCGATTGGCTTCTCGACCAACAACTCGAAGTGGAACTTCGCCTGGGCGCTCCATGCGGGTCTCGCATATCAGGTCACGCCGAATTTCACCGTCGAATTGGCCTATCGTTACGTCAATCTCGGCAATGGTTCGACCAAGGATATGATCGGGTATGATTTTTCGAACGCGACCTTCAATCCGATCTTGTTCAAACACGTTGACTCGCAAGACATTAAGCTCGGCGTGCGCTGGATGTTCGCCGACACCTTCTTTCCGGAGCCGCCGCTTGTACGCAAATACTGAGCGAACGGCTTTTTCGAAACAGCGGCGCGGGTATTTCCCGCGCCGTTTTGCTTTTTGCGGCGGCTCTTGGCCGTGGCATGCCACGGGCGGTGACATATCAGAAGAATTGTGCACCGCACTTGACGCGGCGTCCTTCTTCCGCCAATCCCAACGGTGGGACACCCCTCCCCACCGAGGGGCGACTATCTGGAAGGATAGAAGCCATGGCGAACAAGCCCAATGTGCGGCCGCTCGTGCCGCATTTTTCTTCCGGCCCCTGCGCGAAACGGCCCGGCTGGAATCTCGAAAATCTCAAGAATGCTCTTGTCGGACGCTCGCATCGCTCGAAGCCGGGCAAGGCGCGACTGAAACGTGCAATCGATTTGACGCGCGAACTTTTGAATATACCCGCGAGTTTCCGCATCGGCGTGGTGCCGGCCTCGGACACAGGTGCCGTGGAAATGGCGATGTGGTCGCTGCTCGGCGCGCGCGGCGTCGACGTGCTCACCTGGGAAAGTTTCGGCGAGGGCTGGGTCACGGACGTCGTGAAACAGCTCAAGCTCAAGGACACGCGCGTCTTGAAAGCGCCCTATGGCGAGCTGCCCGACCTCTCAACGGTCGATTTTTCGCACGACGTGGTCTTCACCTGGAACGGCACCACCTCCGGCGTACGCGTGCCGAATGGCGATTGGATTGCGGCCGACCGGCAGGGGCTCACGATTTGCGACGCGACCTCGGCCGCCTTCGCGCAATCGCTTCCCTTCGACAAGTTGGATGTGGTGACTTTCTCCTGGCAGAAAGTGCTCGGCGGCGAGGCCGCGCACGGCATGCTCATTCTTTCGCCGCGCGCCGTGGAGCGATTGGAAAGCTATACGCCCGCTTGGCCGTTGCCGAAGCTCTTCCGCATGACCAAGGGCGGCAAGCTGAACGAAGCGATTTTCGAGGGCGAGACCATCAACACGCCGTCGATGCTTTGCCTCGAGGACTATCTCGACGCGCTCGAATGGGCAAAATCGATCGGCGGCCAGCCCGCGCTGATGAAGCGCGCCGATACCAACCTTGCCACGATGGAAGCCTGGGTCGCGAAGACGCCGTGGGCCGGGTTTCTCGCCCGCGACAAGAAAACCCGCTCCAACACTTCGGTCTGCGTCGCGGTCGTCGATCCCGCCGTGAAGGCGCTTTCACCTGACGGCCAAGTCGCCTTCATCAAGGCGATGGCGGGCGCGCTCGAGAAAGAAAACGCCGCCTACGACGTCGCCGGCCATCGCGACGCGCCGCCACATATCCGCGTCTGGGCGGGTCCCACCGTGGAAACTTCGGACATCGAGGCGCTCTTGCCTTGGCTCGACTGGGCGTTCGGCGAAGCCAAGGCTTCGCTCGCCAAGACCGCTTGAGGGAGATGACCATGGCTCCCCGGGTTCTCATTTCCGACGCGCTCTCGGCCGCCGCCGTTCAGATCTTCAAGGACCGCGGCGTCGAGGTCGATTTTCAGCCGAACCTCGGCAAGGACAAGGACAAGCTCGCCGAGATCATCGACGGCTTCGACGGCCTCGCCGTGCGCTCGGCCACCAAGGTGACGTCGAAAATTATCGAGCGCGCGAAGAAGCTCAAGGTCGTCGGCCGCGCCGGCATCGGCGTCGACAATGTCGATATTCCGGNNGGCATCATCGTGATGAACACGCCGTTCGGCAACTCGATCACCACGGCCGAGCACGCCATCACCTTGATGCTCGCGCTCGCGCGCCAGATTCCGCAGGCCGACGCCTCGACCCAGGCCGGCAAGTGGGAGAAGAACCGCTTCATGGGCGTCGAGATCACCGGCAAGACGCTCGGCATCATCGGCTGTGGCAATATCGGCGCGATCGTCGCCGACCGGGCACTTGGGCTCCGTATGAAGGTGATGGCCTACGATCCGTTTCTGTCGCCGGAGCGGGCGGCCGATCTCGGCGTCGAAAAGGTCGATCTCGAGGATCTGTTGCGGCGCGCCGATTTCATCACGCTGCACACGCCGCTCACCGAAAAGACCAAGAATATTCTCGACGCCAAGGCCCTCGCCCGGACCCGCAAGGGCGTGCGCATCATCAATTGCGCGCGCGGCGGGCTGATCGACGAGAAGGCGCTGCGGGCGGCGCTCGATTCCGGCCACGTCGCGGGTGCTGCCCTCGATGTGTTCGCGACGGAACCGGCGACGGAAAATCCGCTGTTCGGGCAACCGAACGTCATCTGCACGCCGCATCTCGGCGCTTCCACCAGCGAGGCGCAGGAAAACGTGGCGCTGCAGATCGCCGAACAAATGTCGGACTATCTCTTGCGCGGCGCGATCTCGAACGCGGTGAACTTTCCCTCGATCACCGCGGAAGAGGCGCCGCGGCTGAAGCCCTTTATCGCGCTCGCCGAGAAACTCGGCTCCTTCGCCGGTCAACTGACCGAAACCGGCATCAAAGGCGTGCAAATCACCTATGAGGGCACGGTCGCGCAGATGAAGACGAAGGCGCTCACCTCCGCCGCCGTCGCCGGCTTGTTGCGCCCGATGCTGCAAGACATCAACGTGGTCTCAGCCACGCTCGTCGCCAAGGAGCGCGGCATCGTCGTCGAGGAAACGACGCGCGAGGCCGAGGGCGACTACGAAAGCCTGATCACCGTGACGGTCGTCACCGAGAAGCAGTCGCGTGCGGTCTCCGGCACCGTATTCGCCGACGGGCGGCCGCGCATCGTCAACATCAAGGGCATACGCATGGACGCTGAGTTCGGCCCCTCGATGATCTATATCACCAACCTCGACAAGCCCGGCTTCATCGGCAAGTTCTCCTCGATGCTGGGCGATGCCGGCATCAACATCGCGACCTTTCACGTCGGCCGCGAAGCGCCGGGCGGCAATGCCGTGGCGCTGATCGAGGTCGATGGCGAAGTGCCGCCCGAGGTGCTGGCGAAGGTGCAAGCGCTGCCGCAGGTGCAGTCGGCGAAACCGCTGAAATTCTAGACAGGCCGGGCGGCGGCGGGGCGCGTGGTTGCGACCGCGACGCCGCTCAGCACCAGCGCGTAGCCGATGGCGTGATAGAGCTCCGGCCGTTCGCCCAGCAACAGGATCGCCAGCACCGAGCCGAAAATCGGAATCAGGTGATAGAAGGGCGCCGCGCGGTTGGGGCCGATTAGCTCGACGCCGCGGTTATAGAAAAGATAGGCGACGAGCGAAGGCAAGGTCGCCATATAGATCAGCGTCAGCACTGTCGTGGTGTCGAAAACGATCGTGCGGCCCGATGCGATCTCGAGCGCATAGGCCGGCGTCAGCAGCAAGACGCCCAAGCCCATGATCACCGCCAGGAACGAAAACGGGTGCATCTCCGGCTTCTTTCGCAGGAGCGCGGTGTAGAAGGCGTAGATGATCTGGGCTGCGAAGAAGCCGATATCGCCGGCGTTGAAACGGAGCGTGCGCATGATCTCAAAATCGCCGCGACAGATCACGACCAACACGCCCGTGAGCGACAACAAAACGCCGAAGACCTGCCGCAGCGTCGGCCGCTCGCGATAGAGCGCGAAGGTGGCTCCGGCGACCAGCAACGGTCCGGTCGAGGCGATCAACAGTGCATTGATCGCCTGGGTGTATTGCTGGCTGTAATAGGAGACGGCGCTATAGGCGCTGATGCCGAAGAACGAGATCAGCAAGAGAATTCCGGGATGAGCGCGGATCGCTCGCCAGTCGCGCCGCATATAGGGCCACGCGAAGCCGATGAAGATCGCGAACGCGCCAGTCCAGCGAATCCAGGAAAGTGCCACCGGCGGGATGTGACCCGCGCTGAAGCGGCCGAGCACGATATTGCCCGCCCAGAACAGCGACGTCAGCGACAGTAAGAGATAGGGGCTGTCGAATAAAAAACCGCCGAAGCGGCGGATGGCGGGCGGCATGGGCATTTTCGCGCGAGTTAATCTCGCGGCGTGGTTCTAAGCATTGCCGCTCATTCGATCAATCGCGTGCCTGCAGGGGAGCTATGCGGATCGCTGTTTGCCAGGGATCGCGGACAATGAATGCGGGGCCGTTCTGTTCGACCTGCAAACCGGCCACTTCGATGCGGGCGCGCAGCGCCGCGACGTCCGCAGCAGTTGGTAACTCGATCACGAATTGCTCGAGGCCGGCGGCATTCTTGGGCGGAAGCGGGCCGTTCTTGCTTTCCCACACATTTAATCCGAGATGATGGTGATAGCCGCCGGCGGAAACGAACAGTGCGCCGCGCCACTCCGCCGTTCGCTCGAAGCCAAGGATGCCGCAATAGAATCGCTCGGCTTCCTCGATGTCGCCGACCTGCAGATGGATGTGGCCGACGCGGGTTTCAGGGGGGGCATGTGCGTTGGCGCCGCTTCTCGCTCCATCGGCGAGAAGGCCGGCGAAATCGAGCGGCGCGCTTCCCATGGTGACAAGGCCGTCGTTCCATTTCCACTCGGCGCGCGGGCGGTCGCGATAGATTTCAAGCCCGTTATTGTCGGCGTCCCAAAGATAAATCGCCTCGCTCACATTGTGGTCGGCGGCGCCGAGCTTGATGTCCGCCTCCGTCAGGCGGGCGATCGCCTGCCCCAGCGCCGCGCGGTCGGGGAGCAGGATCGCCACATGATAAAGGCCGGTTGCGTGGGGCGGCCGGGGCATCGTGCCCGGCACTACGTCGAGAAATAGAAAGGGCTTCCCGCCCGCGCCGAGCGCGATTTTGCCGCTCTCGTGCTCGATCATTTCGAGCCCGATCAGATCGTGGTAAAGGGCAAGCGCGCGTCCTTCGTCCGCCACGCGCAGGGTCGCGGGGCCCATCGCCGTCGCTGCCGGTAATGCCGTCATCACGGGAAGATCGGCATCAAACGTAAGAACCGCAAGGGCGTATTTGTTCACAACCCGGTCAGGTCCTGTTAGGGACGTTCGCGCGGGGCGCGAGGCTTCTTGTCACTCGCCACACTATCCGGTACCAGAAGAAACCCTGGCTCTCATGTGCCGGGGCTTTTTGTGTCGGCATCCATAAGGAGCAGGGACGATGCCGAACGTCGTGGTGGTCGGCGCCCAATGGGGCGACGAAGGCAAAGGCAAGATCGTCGATTGGCTGAGCGAGCAGGCCGACGTCGTGGTCCGCTTTCAAGGCGGCCACAATGCCGGTCATACCCTCGTCATCGACGGCGCCACCTACAAGCTCTCGCTATTGCCTTCGGGCATCGTGCGGCCCGGCAAGCTGTCGGTGATCGGAAACGGCGTGGTGCTCGATCCGCACGCTTTTGTCGCCGAGGTCGAGAAGCTCAAGGCGCAAGGCGTCGCGATCACCCCTGACAATCTCCGCATCGCCGACAATTGCGCGCTCATTCTTACCTTGCATCGCGAACTCGATGTCGCGCGCGAAAGCGCCGTCGGTCTGCGCATCGGCACGACCGGCCGCGGCATCGGCCCGGCTTATGAAGACAAGGTTGGCCGCCGCGCGATCCGGCTCACGGATCTCTCCGAGCCCGCGGCGATGGACAACAAGATCGAGCGCCTGCTCGCGCACCACAACGCGCTTCGCCGGGGCCTCGGGCTCGTGGAAATCGCGCCTGCGGCCGTGCGCGAGGAGCTGGCCTCCATCGCTCCAAAAGTTCTGCCCTTCATGGATCGGGTATGGGCGCTCCTTGACGAGCATCGCCGCAAGAACAGCCGCATCCTGTTCGAGGGCGCGCAGGGAATCATGCTCGATGTCGATCACGGCACCTATCCCTACGTCACCTCCTCGAACACGGTGGCGGCGCAGGCCGCGACCGGCTCGGGCCTCGGGCCGCGCGCGATCAATTACGTGCTCGGCATCGCCAAGGCCTACACGACCCGCGTCGGCGAGGGGCCGTTTCCGACCGAGTTGAAAGACGCGACCGGAAAGCATTTGGGCGAGCGCGGAAAAGAATTCGGCGTCGTCACAGGCCGTCCGCGCCGTTGCGGCTGGTTCGACGCCGCTCTCGTGCGCCAGACCGTGCTCACCGCCGGCATCGACGGCATTGCCTTCACCAAGCTCGACGTGCTCGACGGTCTCGACCCGATCAGGATTTGCACGGGTTACCGGCTTGACGGGCGCGAAATCGGCTACTTGCCGGCAAGTCAGGCCGCACAGGCGCGATTGGAGCCCGTCTATGAGGATATTGAGGGGTGGAAAACTTCCACGCAGGGGGCGAGAACATGGGCGGAACTCCCTGCCGCAGCCGTGAAATACGTGCGCCGGGTCGAAAAACTCATCAATTGCCCGGTTGCGTTGCTATCGACGAGCCCCGAGCGCGACGATACGATTCTGGTCCAAAATCCGTTCCAATCGTAAGCTAGGTTTATGTTGGCGACGATCGACCGGGACCTTTTGTAGATGACCGATTACCAGCCGTTACTGGCACGCGCGATCGGCGCCTTGGAACGCAATACCGGCGAAGCACGCCGCGCGGTCTATGACCGCGTGCGCCAAGTGCTCCTCAATCAGTTGCGCGCGGTCAACCCGCCGCTCGCCGATCCCGACATCACGCGCGAGCGGCTCGCGCTCGAGGATGCAATCCGCAAAATCGAGACGCAGGCGGCGCAAGCCAATCCTGAGGCGACCCGTGCACCCCGTCTGCCTTCCGTCGCGCCACGCTTGCCCGCTCCCACGGTCCCGCGCGAGCCCGCTGCCGCCGCGGTTCAACCGCGCGCCCCCGCTATGAGGCCCGCGGAGCCGCGAGTGGCCGTCTCCGCCGCCGCACGTGGAGGCGTGGCGCCGCCGCCGCTGCCGCGCGATATCGATCGGCCGATGCCGCGCGCTCTGCAGGCGCGCGCGATGCCACCACGCGAAAGAGACACAAGAAGCGCGGAGGAACCGAACAGCGGCCGGCCGCAACGCGGCGAACCCTATCCCGACTCGCGGCCTTCGGCCCGCAACGGTGGCTTGCGCCCGCCGCGCGAGGATTTCGGCTACCCGCTGGAGGAGGAAGTCGAGCATCGCTTGGATGCGCCGCGCACGGCGCCGGAGCGCGCCGAGCAGCCCAAGATTTCTCCCGACGATTTCGCTCCAGGCCCGCGCGCGCGCCGCCTGCAGCCGCCGCCCGGCGCTCGTCCGCGCGCGGAAGGGCGCGGCTTGCGCGCAAAGCTCCTGGTCGGCGGGCTTGTTGGGCTTCTTTTCGCGGTCGCGGGACTGCTTGCTTATATTCACCGGGACCGGGTGCTGGCACTCGTCGGAGTCGGCTCGCAGGGGGGAACGCAAGTCGCGGCCGACGCGGACAAGCCCAAGGCAAGCGACAGGGTTTCACCGCAGATCAATGCCCCGCCGCGTTCCACCACCGCGGTCAACCCGCCCGCCGGAGCGGCGCCCGCCGTCGGTCAGGCGGCGACGCTCTACGAGGAAAATCCCGGCGGACAGCAGCAGTTTCAGAACTTTCCGGGCACGGTGGTGTGGCGGACCGAGACGGTTGCCGTCGGCCCCGGCCGGGCGCCGGATACCGCTCTTCGCATCGAAGTCGAAATTCCGGACCGCAAGATGAGCGTCAGCATCCTTCTCCGCCGCAACATAGATACTTCGTTTCCCGCGAGCCACACGCTCGAAATTCAGTTCAATACTCCCGGGGATCCATTCGGCGGAATCGCCAGCGTGCGCGGCATGCGCGCCAAGAACGCGGAGGCTGCGAACGGCTCGGTGCTGGTCATGAGCGAGCCCGAGAAGATCAAGGACGGCGACATTCTGTTCGCGCTTCCCGATACGCAGGTCGAACAGAATATCGTGCTCCTGCGCGACCGGCCATGGTTCGACATAGCGTTTTTCTACAGTAACGGCCGCCGCGGCGTGCTTGCCTTCGAGAAGGGCACACCGGGAGACAACGCGATAAAGGAAGCGCTGACGGCCTGGGGGCAGGGCGGCTGAAGTTTTTGCCGCTCGTCTTAGAACACGGTTGCTTTGGGTTGTATCAGCGCATCCCTGACCTTTTCCGGAGCATGATCATTTCCGAAAACCGGTTCCCCCAGATCAAGTCCGGGGGCAGGCTTTTTTCGGGATCATGCTCTAATGCGCGGCCAGCGCCGCCGGGGTCTCGATCTGGCGCATACGGCTCACCACCGCCTCCTGCACCTTTTCGAAGGCGCGCACCTCGATCTGGCGCACGCGTTCGCGCGAGACGCCGAACTCGGTGGCGAGTTCCTCCAGCGTGATCGGATCGTCGGAAAGACGGCGCGCTTCAAAGATGCGCCGCTCGCGGTCGGTGAGCACGTCGAGCGCCTGTCCCAACGCCTTGCGCCGGTTTTGCGCTTCCTGACTCTGGACGAGCGTTTTTTCCTGATTGTCGTGCTCGTCGACGAGCCAGTCCTGCCATTCGCCGGTATCGGCGTCGGCGCGAATCGGCGAGTTGAGCGAGGAGTCGCCGGCAAGACGGCGGTTCATGTCGATCACGTCCTTCTCGGTGACGCCGAGACGGGTTGCGATCGACTTCACCTGATCGGGCTTGAGGTCGCCTTCCTCAAGCGCGGAAAGGCGGCTCTTCGCCTTGCGCAGGTTGAAGAACAGACGTTTCTGCGCGGCGGTGGTGCCCATCTTCACGAGCGACCACGAGCGCAGGATATATTCCTGGATCGAAGCCCTGATCCACCACATGGCGTAGGTCGCGAGCCGAAAGCCCTTGTCGGGCTCGAAGCGCTTGACCGCCTGCATCAGGCCGACATTGCCTTCGGAAATGACTTCGCCGATCGGCAAGCCGTAACCGCGATAGCCCATTGCAATCTTGGCCACGAGCCTTAGATGCGAGGTGACGAGTTTATGCGCGGCGTCGCGGTCGCCTTGCTCACGCCAGCTCTTAGCCAGCATGAATTCTTCCCGCGGCTCCAGCATCGGAAACCGCCGGATTTCCTCGAGGTAGCGGGAAAGTCCGCCCTCGACGGTGAAAGCGGGAAGAGAAGAAGTACGGGCCAAGGTGGCCTCCTGTTTCCGGGCCCCCAAGATTGGCGGGCCCCAAACGGCTGCTCGATAGAGCCAACCGCAACTGACAGATATAGGTTCCGCTTAGGGCAGCGCCAAGGCCGCGAAATCACTTGGACGTGAAAGCGCTTAGCAAAAAGGCCAAGTCCGGCGGCGGATTTCGTTCGAATTTAAGCGTCTTGCCGTTTGCGGGGTGCACGAAGCCTAGCAGGTATGCATGCAGCGCCTGCCGCCGGAACGCGTCCAAAGCACGCGCGGCTTTTGTGGATAGAAGCGAGGCGCGGGTGCGGAAGCCCGCGCCATAGACCGAATCTCCCAGCAGCGAATGCCCGATCTTCGCGAGATGCACGCGGATCTGATGCGTGCGGCCGGTCTCGAGCCGGCATTCGACGAGGCTCGCAACCGGCTTTCCTTTGGCGTCGCGATAGACCGCACGCGTTTTGTAGTGCGTGACCGCGCGGCGGCCGCCCGGGCGCACCGCCATTTTCACGCGCGATTTCGCATCGCGGCCGATTGGCTTATCGATCGTGCCCTCGCGCGGGTCGGGAACGCCCCAGACGAGGGCGAGATAGCCGCGCACGAGCCCGCCCTTGCGGCCGTGATCGGCGAATTGCGCCGCGAGCGCGCGGTGGGCGCGGTCGGTCTTGGCGACGACCAGCAAGCCGCTGGTATCCTTGTCGAGCCGGTGGACGATGCCGGGCCGCTTCTCGCCGCCGATGCCGGAAAGGCTCTCTCCGCAGTGGGCGATCAATGCGTTGACCAACGTGCCGGTGCGGTTGCCGGCGGCCGGATGCACGACGAGGCCGACAGGCTTGTTGATCACGATCAGCTCGGCGTCTTCGTGGACGATATCGAGCGGGATGTTTTCGGCGCCGGGCTTGGCGGGCTCGGGTGGTGGCACGGTTAGCTCGACCCGCTCGGCCGGTTTGACCCGATATTCGGGGTCACTTATCGTGCGGCCGCCGACGCGTACCCTACCGTCGAGGATCAGCCGCTTCAGCCGCGTTCGGCTCCATTCGGAAAACTTCGATGCGAGAAAACGATCGAGCCGGCCATCCGCCTCGTCCGCGCCAACGCTCGCTTCGACCTTGCGCTCCTCGCCTTGCGTTTTCTTCATGCGGAATTACCCGATGAACCCTTCCGACGGCGACGATCTCAGCCCCGGGCAAGCGCGTGTCGTGCAGCGCGTGCGGCGGCTGATGTTGGGCTCGTTTCTCATCATGGCGGCGGGTTTTCTCGCGGTGTTCGGCGTGATCGCCTACCGCCTTTACGCCAGCGCGGAAAGAGGCCGGCCGCCGATCGAGGAAACGCTGAACCTTTCCCGCGGCGCGCGGGTGATGTCGACGGCCGCCACCAGCAACCGGCTCCTGGTCACGGTTGAAAATGCCGGCGTCGTCGAAGTCCTGATCTATGACCTTGAAACGTTGCAGCCCAAGGGTCGCTTCGTGATCAAGTCGATACCGTGAGGTCCCGCGCGGCGTGATCCCGGCTTGATCATCGTCCTCGTTCGGGGCTAAGGCTTCTCGGCTAAGCTCCCTTCGTCTAGCGGTCTAGGACGTCGCCCTCTCACGGCGAAAACACGGGTTCGAGTCCCGTAGGGAGCGCCAGCTTTTTCAAGGATTTGCGAGCACGCTGACCTTCCCCAAGGCTTCTGTACGGAAAATATACGGAAAATGCAGTGGTGTTCTTCTGTGGATAGCCGTGACCAGAGTGTCGTAGGCATTCCTCGAAGTTGGCACGTCTGCATATTGATCCGAGCCGCTGAGGCGCTCGTCGTGCCTTTTGCTCTGGCATGAAATAAGCCCTCTTGACCATAACAGGCAGTGACCTCGTCGGGATCAGAAGGATGAACGCGCCCGAATCCAAAAAAAAACGCTACGGCCCGATCATTAGAGAACTCGACCGATTGTTTGAAAATACGGGTGATGAACGATTTGCCTCGGGTAGTCGGGCATTGCGTGAGTATTTTCCCGGTGACTCGAAACGAGGTAGGCCAACCGAATGGACGCCCACGCGATTAATGCTCCTGTGGGCGGAGATACAGATATTGGTTAAACGAGGAAAAACCGTGAGCGCGGCATGTTCGATTTTAAGCAGGGCTCGTGGTCGATCTTGGGGTACGAAGGAAAGATTGGAGGCTCGATACTACGACGCAAGTAAGTATATCGGAAAAAATCCACGAGCCAAACGACAAGCCGCCCTTTGGCAGTCCGAACTCATGAAAATGGAGCGCTACAGAAAATAACTACGCAATTTCCGCAGTTCTTTTAATTACTGCAGATTTTATTTCCCATTTTACGCAGTCCGCGAACCCAGTATGTCCGAATCCGTCCCACGATGTATCGGCGGAGCATTCGGCGATGGAAAAAGACGCTTACAACATTAACGAATTTTGCCAGCGGCACGGATTATCTCGCAGCGCCTTTTACAATGCGATTAATGTTGGAGAAGGCCCGCGTCTCATGCGCGTCGGATCGCGTGTGATGATATCGCGCGAAGCAGCCGAGGAGTGGCGTCGAGAGCGGGAGGAAGCATCTAAACAAACGCGGATGTCGTGACCGACGACGATGAAGAAGCCGAAGTAACTAAGCACGCCAGAATCGAGCGAGCGAAGACTGCCAAGCTCGCCGAGATTGCCCGTCATTATCGACCTCGCGAGAAGAAGAAATTTGGTAAAAAATATTTTGGCTTCTTGCGGATGCAAGATCTCGAAAAGCTATTTCTTTATCGGTACGGAGGCTTCGTCTTGCCGGATGATGATAGCGGGCACGATGATCTAATCATTGCGCTACATCACCTTGCACAGTTGCCGGGTGATCCAGAACAACACATTCGAAGGTGGTGTTCGCTTTGGGCTCCGTGGATGCCCGCGAACGTTCTCAAATGCCTTGTCGCCAAGGTTATCGCAAATCCAAAGCGGTGGTCGGCCGACGGGCTTGCGAAACAACTTGGGCTGACTTTCGCAGATCGAATGAAGCTCGGTATACGGACGATCGGATCGATCGATGTGTCGAAGGCGGAGCGAGACAAGAGGAGGGCTGTGCTAAAGCGCGAACGCGATCGGCGGTATCAACGCCGCAAACGGGTAGCCAAATCGCTTCCAGCCTCATCGCTGACCCGTTCAAAGCCTTGGCTCGGTCAAGGAATATCCCGAGCCACATGGTATCGTCGCAAAGCACAATCGCAGGCCAAGGATACGGATGCGCCGGGATGAGACAAAATGTGTCGTCCATTATGTACTTGCGGATAATCCCGAGACTCTAATGAGACAGAATTGTCGACCAATAATCCTTTCTTATGGTGGGCGACGGGATTCAGTCTCATGCTCTGTAAGAAGGAGACTTCGACCTTGAGCGCTGAGCGAGCGTCCGCGCAGCGGCACCGAGCGAGCGAAGCGCGATCTCAGAGCCAGCGCGCCACTTACGCGGCCTTTGGGCCGCTCGCGGCGCTTGGTCGTATGCTTGGTCTCAATTCAGAGGATGCCGAGATGGCGCTCGCGCGCGGCGTCCATGTGAGCGAACGACTTACTGATTTGTGACCTATTACACGCGCGCGTCATGGGGTTTGGAAAATGGCGACGTACTATCTCCGAAAAGACGGTGAGCTTTGTCTAAGTCTGTTTGCTCGCGAACCTCGGATGCGGCGCAGTCTCAGGCCGCAGTGCGGCGCTAGGACGCGCACAGGAGCGCCGTGCAAGGCACCTGCTGTTTGGGACAAGGTGAAGGATCGCCCCCGTAACGGCCGCTGCAAGCTCCATGGCGGCCTGAGTACGGGGCCGAAAACAAAAGAAGGGCGGAATGCCATCAGCCGGAGCAATCAGCGCCGTGGTCGGCGTTAACAGCGAATTGGCGCAGGGCGTGGCTTGGGACTTGGCATCTTTTTCTCGCTATCTTTACCGACTTATATTTCCTCGTACGGCTAGGAAACGACCATGAGCATCGAACACGAGCTTCGTGTTGCAGCTAAATCGGCCAGTGAGGGTCCAGATGGACTGCTGACCCGGGCTGCTAACGAAATCCGAGCCTTGCGGACCAAACTCAGTGATGCTGACCGTGGAAGGCTAGATGCGGCAGTGGCAAGCACCACCGGCAAGCAGGGGCCGGTCGAAACCTAAGTGGCTCTCACTTGGACGGCTGCCCTATGTCCGCTCTTCACCCAATAGCGTCCAAAATATTGCGGTGCCACGAATGACGCGATGTGCCATTAGCGACCAAATTTTGCGGCGCAGCAAAATGACGCTAAGTGCCAAAGAGCTGCTGTGCTGCCGAGCCTGAAGCTTGCCTTGCTGGAAACATGAGAAACGGCCGAGGGCGGCGTGTCCTTATTGTAAGGTCGGATTACGAGCGGGGTACTCAACGTTGGGCAAAGGCCTTAGTTTTCTTGCTCTTCGCGTCTATGTTATTTGCCTGTATTTGCCTAAGCACCTCAGTTATTGTCGGGTGTTGAAATAAGTTCGCCCGGGGTGCTCAAGGGGGGACAAGGGATGATCACAGATCGGCAATGTGCGAACTTTCTTACGGCTGCAATTGCGCTCCTTTTAATCGGTTACGGCGTGAACAAATGTCTAGCTCAGCCGGCCGACAACAACGTAAAACGGTTTGATCAAAGCATCGTTCCGTTACCGCCCCAGTTACACCCAAACGGACCGCGAACAGCCGTAGAAGAATTAAGCCCTAATTCTCGCAACGCAACACTGTCACTCAATTTTGACCTTGCGACCAAAAATCTTGAAGACCTAAAGGCCCGGGTGGCAAAGGGAGAAACGATTTCTCCCAGCGAATTGGCGGCCAAATATTCCGGTGATGAAGAGAAATCTAAGAAGCTGGCCGACTGGCTAGCCCAGCAGGGCTTCAGTTCGATTCAAGTCAATCATGATCATACGTCGGTCTACGCCACAGCAACGGTAAATCAAATCGAGAAGAGCCTGGGCGCTACGATGAAAAACGTAACCTATAACGGAGATACGACGCCGTCCGCTACCACGCCGCCGATGCTACCTCGAGATGTAGGAGACGCCGTTATTTCCATAAATGGCCTGCAACCTTGGATAAAGGCAACCAAGCATTCCTTTTCACGCAAGGTGGGCGTTGACGCAAAAACCAGGGAGGAGTCAGCGTGCAATTATACTTCTTATAGGGTCAAAGACATCCTCAGGACTTACAATGCCGATAATTTAAGCGTCCTCGGACAAGACGCCATTACTGGAAAAGGACAAACTATTGCAATCTTAATCGACACATTTCCGTTGACGGCAGATTTGCAAAAGTTTTGGCAGATGAACAATCTAAGAGTTACATTACAACAGATTCAATTCATCAATACTCAAGATCCACGTGCGCAGTTGCCACCACCAACTGGCGAAGAAACGTTAGACGTCGAATGGACAAGTGGCATAGCACCCGGCGCAACCATCCGTGTTTATGGCACGGGATCGCTTCTTTATAAAGATATTGATAGGGCGCTGGACAATATTATCAAAGACGCCGCAACGCCCGGCGGTCCGCGGTTTGTCTCTATCAGCCTTGGCGCCCGAGAAGATTTGGTTGGCCTCGGTCAAGTAGTGTCTTCCAATACGAGGTTTCTAAAACTTTCAGCGCTCGGCGTAACCACTTTTGTCTCGTCCGGAGATGAGGGATCGAATCCGAGCGGATTAAATCAAGAAAATCATCAGCGTGGCCCGGAAATTCGAGTCGAGTATCAAGCCTCCGATCCATGGATCGTCTCTGTTGGCGGCACGACTCTTAATTTCGACACCCGCAATAGCAGACTCATCGGTGAAACGGCATGGCGTGATAGCGGAGGTGGGGTAAGTGATTTTGTGCGACGGCCGAGCTGGCAGGCTGCATATGCGCCTATTTCTTCTCCATTTCGCCTCGTGCCTGATGTCAGTAGTGTCGCCGATGGATGTCCGGGCGGACTCGTCATTCTAAAAGGAGAGGAATGGCGCTTCGGCGGGACAAGCTGGAGCGCGCCAATGTGGGTCGGTTTTGCTGCGCTGATAGCTGAGGCTCGTCAGAAACAGGGTAAGTCGCGGTTGGGGTTCTTAGGGCCGTCGTTTTATAAGTTGCCGCGCGGCGTTGGCCTTCGGGATATCACAAGCGGAAGCAACGGTGCATACTCTGCTGGTCCGGGCTGGGACCCTGTAACCGGATTGGGAGTGCCAAATGTAAGGGAGCTTATTCAGGAGCTTCAGTGACGCTAAATGCACATTTTCCTACAATTGTAACAGCGCTCGGACAGACCTCGCGTTATTGAATGTCCGCTTTGGGTCATTCACGACCTAGCCATTCAGCGCCCGTGCCGACCTTTGTCCGTTGTTAGTCCAATAGCGACCTCTCAAAGCATGGGCCCGAATTGACGCGAAGTGCCAGATCCGGACGTTAGCTTCCATAGAATGAAAGCACACGTTGCAGTTCGTTCGTGTGGAAGGCACGAGCCTCCGGGCCCGCCGGGTCGCCAGAAAATACCCCCAGAATCTCAGCCTCCAGGAAGAACCCGCGGGCAGGAATGCCGGGCCGCATCTTGCTCACGCAAAGCGCGGCCAACATCGGGCGATTGGCGGCGACGTCGTCCTTCATGAGGGTCTCGAGTGTCTCACTGAGGCGGTGAATTGTCGGCGGCGGTTCAAGTCCGAGGCGGTCGGCTAGCTCTTTGTACGTCATGGGGTTCCAGTCCGGGCCTGATCTAAGAGGGCCTGGCGGAGGCGTTCTTTGAACATGCACTCTCCCCGATCAAACTTATCGCTCAGAAGCTGTCCGCGCTCCCGACTTCGCCGACCGTCGTGACGATAAGCCGGAACACCTGATCTCGATAACGAATGGTCAAGCGGAGACGTCCTCTTGTCCTCACCGACGCCAGACGCTTGCTAACCGGGGTTGTTTTTCGCGCGGCTGTCCAGCGGGATACCTCGATGCGCCGGGACAACAGTCAAGTTGTCGCAGTGATATGGCTCAGATAAAGCAAATGCCGATCTGGTTTGATTTCCTCCACTTGACTCGGCATTTGCGCGTCAAATTATCGACCGGAATAGAAAGCTCGAACATGGCAGGAATACCAACGACACTGCCTACCTCTAAACTCGCGCCTTTGTGGGTGAGATTGCGGACCTTACAATCGATCGCCGACTTGCCATCGACAATGATCTTTGCCGGCTTCGATGTGCGTTGTCTGGGTTCTTTTCGTTGCTCTTCCATTGGGCATCCCCCACGCAAACGCTCGGCGTGGATTCTCGCCGTGGCAACGAAGTACACGCGAGCCGCAGCGCTATTCTTTGGCGGTCACAACCGTTTCAATGCCGCATTTTTCACAAACGAAAGTTACGCGGTACTTTTTAGTACCGGGTATCAGTATGCTGGATTTTTCGACCATCTCAGCCGCGCACCTTCGACAATTGGGCGGCCGAAGAATCTTGTCTGCCATAGGTCAATGCCTTGGCTGCACCCAATAGGGGGCGCTTTAAATCTGCGAAACACAAGCCCGCAATGCACGCACTCTGAGGCTCCACGCTGAGCAGGACGCAACACCTATCTCCTAGCGCCACCAGTTCATTCGGAGCATACTGGTGGGCGCGACGTGCCTGTAGGTGGCCGCCATGCGTGACTTCCTTCTGCTCGTGGCTCCGGTAGCGATCATTATTTATTTTCTGGTCTACCCGGGCCAATTCACCGTGTTTTTAGCTTGGGCGTCGAGCTGGCTATAGCTGCCCCTCGCGAGCGTTCGGCATCGTCCGGGGCTTTTTGTTTAATGGCCGCGTCGCGGAAGTCCGCTTTGGGTCATTCGCGACAGACGCATTCCGCGCCAGAGCCAATCAATGTCCGCTCTTGGTCCGTTAGCGACCAAATAGCGGTTGAGGCGGGATGTCGGCTAAGTGCCAGGAACAGATCTCTAACTCCCACTTCACTTAGTATTGTTTTACCTTTCAGCACGCGGGATTGTTCAAAGATGAATTGCGCTGCACAACGCGGCCTTGCTTGACTCTCAAATGGCATCGGCTGAGTCTTAATCTCGGGCTAGAGAAAATCTAATTGCTTATCGAATGCAGCGCCCGATTTTTCGCTTTTGTCAGGGAGGAAATCATGGTGCGTGGTTTAGCGTCAGCAGTGGGTTTTTTGGCTTTTCTTACATCGGCGGCGTTAGCGATAGCAGAGGACGCACCAGCGTCGATCGTTGGGGTATGGAAGATGGCCAGCTTCACGGCCAAGGTAGTGGAAACCGGCCAGACGAGGCTACCCTACGGAGAACATCCGGGGGGTTACACCAGCTTTTCCCGAAACGGGCACATGGTGCACCTTGTGGTCAAAGATTACCGCAAAGCCCCGGCGGGACGTGATCCTACTGACGCTGAACGAGTTGAGCTGTTCAAAACCATGGCTGCATTCAGTGGCACCTACAAGGTTGAGGGCAACAAGATTATTTTTCATTACGAAGCCTCGTGGATCCAATCCCGGACCGGCACCGATGAAGTTCGTACTTTCGAGACAAGTGGCAATAAGTTGATGGTCACGTCGGCTCCGATCAAAAGCTCGCTCGACGGAAAGGAAGTTGTTAACATGTGGACTCTAGAGCGAGTCGAATAATTCCTCGGCAAGAAGCTAAACACTCGGTTCGTGGCTCCTGGCCCAATGCACTACGACGGCCCAGTTAGCGCGACAGTTTGATCCAACATCGAACGCATGAAATTCAAAGCCCCGGCATTGTCCGGGGCTTTCTGTTTGGCAGCCGTGTCATGGATGTCCGCTTCGGGTCAAAAGCGGACATCGGACGAATGAGTTGGCATATCGGCTAATGCCAGAAACAGAAGTCATCCGCTCGGGCTCCTTCGTCATAATCATCGATTTGTGAGATATTGGACTCAAGTTGGGGAGACCGCCATGCCAGAACAGGCCATCAAAATCTTAGTTCTTCGGGCCAAAGAAGATGGCTCGGAGAATATCCGCGAATTTACGTTTCAGGTTTTCTGCGATGGTTTAGAGGCGCATGTAACAACTACACCAACAAATCCTCTACCAGTCAGTGAGCGAGTCGGCGCGCTCATGAATGATCTTCGCCGCTTGTCGGCGGCACTGACCTCTGCGGCAGAAATGCCTGAATTGATTGATTGGTCCCATCTGCCTGAGGCCTGAACAATTATTTTCTGCAACCGACTTGCGGGACGGCGGCGAACGATCATATCTCAATCGAGACAATGCATCACGAGTAGGGCTGACGCCCTCGCCAACCTGCCAGCCGGGCAAGGTGGTTCCCGCAAGGGGATGCGGCCAAAAGGCAACTAAACGGGTCGCATGAGTGCCAACCCTCCTCGGGTCGATCCGGAGAGGGTTTTTTCATGTCTAGCCGCCGCAAATTTCTGATCGATCTATGCATTGCGTTCGCATATGCGCCGCTTATCGGGCGCGCCGCAACGCTCATGCCGATCGAGCGGAGCTATCTTGGATTTGTTGATCGGCTAAGGATTGATTGCCTTAACCGCTCTTGAAACTTGCAGGTTAACGCCTGGATCTGCGCGGCAAGAGACGGGCTTCTGAATCATATTCAGCCGAACACAATACACGAAACTATGAAGGTCAGTGCGCGAGACGTTTCACCCCGTCGATTTGAAAGAGAGGAAAAATGAGCACAAAAAAACGAAATACGCAAAAAGGAGTCGATCCACGATTTTATACGCTACCCGATCGCATGGAGGTAATTGAGACTATGTCCGGCAATAGACGCTCGCTTTCATCGATGCAGCTTTGGGAAGTTGATGACGGCCCGGTCGTTATCGAATCGAATGGAGAGAGTCGAATTTTTATGAGAGGCGAGTGGCTAGGAATGGACTCGTGGGAAGCCGTCTTTGAAGGTAGACCAATGTCGTTCCAAATGTTTCAAGAAAAATGGCCGAGCATTGTTTCGGCAGATGCATACCTCGCGTCATTCCGGCGGGCCAACGCCCTAAAGAGTTAGACTGGCTATATTTGGAATCGGCCCTCTGGAAGAGTTCTGCACTATAGAATAACGCTATAGATAGACAGGAAAACAATACTGCGCGAAGCGACTTTTCGTGATGGACGGTCATGAGCAAGAACAAACCGACGATTCGTCAACTTCAACTGGCTTGTCGACACATTAACGAACAAATCGCCGCGGGAATGTCATTGAACCACGCGATCAGACTCCTTGAATTGATCGCAGATGTCTATGCAATGACGCACGAAGATGGAAAAGCAAATGTCTGGCATCCAAAGAGAGTGCCCTCTGACCGATGGTCGATTGCAGCGCGCCGAGAGCATAGGGCTAAACCCAATGTACCGACTGGCACATACCTTCGTGTCGAACACGGCACGCCACGCCGACAGTTCGCAGGATTCGTGAGAGAACTGCATAAGAGACGTCGCCTCAACGCACCCAACATGGCTCGACTAATTAAGCGATACTGGAAAATGGCGGTAATCACCCACGAAGAAGATAGGAGACTTAAGCGCCGAAACAAATTTAAAAACCCCGTAGAGAGATGGGCGGAAGCGAGAATTCGATTTCCGAAAGACTCCCCAAATGGGTTGTCGTGAGAATCGGCATAATAAGTATTTCAATTTAATCCCACGCCTACGAAATTATTCTGAGAAAGATTATCTCGCGTCGTTTTCAGGAATGAAGAAATGACGGGGCGGATTAAGGCGATTATCAAGACGTGAGTCGCCAAAGGCGTGCTCAAAGTCGTCCGACCCAAGGACGAATCCAGCCGCGAGCGGTATGGTGTAGGGTAGAGCGAAGGGCAGATCACGGAGGTTAGGCAACATGCCAAAACCGGGGTGGGGAGCGATCGTTCAAGGCGAGCCAACGGACTTAGGGGATTGGGCGGATACCTTGAAAGAACCTTTCGACCCGTGGGAAATACACCGTGGCGAGACTGTACTTCGCTCCGCCTCGCTTGACGAACTGGCGTCGGTGGACGAGGTCCGTGATCGCGCGCTTGCTCATATCGAGCGACTAAATGGGGTTATCGCATTATCGCAACGGGCAAGACCGATCCGGTTCGGCGGCGTCATCCAATTTACGTTAGATGGCAAGCAGCACCGAACTATGTTCGCAGAAGCGGGGAGCATTGAACTCCGAGGAGCTAAAGCGCGTGCTTACGCCACAGCGTTCGGACCGGATGGCAAGCCGCTTCCTCCACCTGCGCCACAACCCAGCGAGGTTCAGCGTTGGGCGGCAAGTGTCGATGACGATGAATTGCTTGACGACGCTGTTATGTATTTCGGAAAAGGCGCCGACTGGTTTGACATCTACAAGGCGTTGGAATGTCTGTTTCTTAGAGCCGGAGGGGAACGTGAGTTCTTGGCATTAGCTTGGGAGCCGAAACGTGAGGTCGAGCGGCTTAAACAGACTTCCAACTGGGCTCGGCACGCGAAACGCAAGTTTGAACGTCCAAAAGAACCAATGAATGTAAAAGATGCCTATAAGTTATTAGGGCAATTGCTTCGCCGCGCGTTGCGCGGGACACAGACCTAGAGGCGCGAGCCCTTCCCGGCCGCCGCGAATTGCGCGGGCCAGCCGCCCCAAAATTTCAATGATCGTGAAACAATAGGACGTTAGCGTAAGCGTAGTTTCACTGTCTATTTTCCTAGGGCCAACGTCCCCAAATCATCGTTTGCCGGTTAAATGATTGTGCATGAGGGTCGTCTCCTCGCATTTCGCGCGGGATGTGAAACTCAAGCCTTCCGATTGCAACTTGTGCTTTTTCTGCATTCTGCTTGTTTTCGAACCCGTCGAACTGATCATTCATGCAATGTTGAAATCCACAGTGCGCCAGCCAACTCACCTGCATCAACTCCTCAACCGATAAATCGATTCGTATCTTGCCTTTCTGAGGCTCGGTCCAGCGTTGTCCGGCGTCATGACCGTCCTGCCAACAGGCTTCTCCAATGGCACTCCCGAGGTTCCACAACCATATATCGTATGCGCCACATTTCTCCTTCGCGGTCTTCACATTCTCCGTTTGCGCCCTCATCTTATCGATCGTGTCAGACACATTTTCTGGAAGTTTCTTTCTCTCATTCTCGTAGTGATGACTCACTCCTCTAATAATTTCCGTAGTCGCTGACTTTATCCCATCGAGTTTTCCGCGCCAGTAATCTAACATGGTGAAACCTCCTGACTACTATTTCGCGAGCCAAATAGTAACGCCGACAGCTACAATACCGACGGCCACACCTGCGATCCCCGCCCATACTGCAATCCTCGCCCATCGCAGGGTGCTGTTTTGCACGCCCATTTCTTCGACATGCTTTACTACCAACCAATCCTCTACGTCACCGCGCGTAAGGTCGCCGCATTTGAAGCCAGCCACACTTGCACCCCGACCGGGTCCGGCTGGAATTAATTTTGTTCGGACAGTTGAGGGACCATGCGCCTCAAGTTCGTCGCGTTGCTCATCGGTCAACATAGCTTCATCCCATCCGAGGGAGCATAATTGTGCACCATGGTCCGCGTCACCAGCAAGCGCTCGCAACCGCTCCCGGTTTGGATCGAAAAAAAACGTATGCTTGCCCGCTGGTATCGCCGCCGAGCGGGGGTCGGTGCGCGTTTCGCTAATCTATGACGACAAGACGGAAAGATTTGTTGGCGGGATGGCGTAAGCGCCGTTAGTTTTTAATTGATTTGTGAAGCGCTTTGTATCCCAGCGAGTCTTCAAGCGTGAATTTGCGGATCGAATTTATCGAATCTTTGCATTGCGCATTGCTTTGATTGATAGGTTCTTCGACCCAGATAACGGCTTCTGTTTTCCGAACCAAACTGATCGTGGTGCGAATGCACGCTGAATCGTCTGAAGCAATCACTTCATAAGCATCCCACTTTTTAACCGGATAGGCATAGGGCATTTCGAGTCTGCCGATTTGGTTTTCGCCAATCTGTTCAATCGAAGTGACTAGGCATTCGTTTCGATCTTTGGAGCAATGAATTGCGTATGTACTATTTGGATACGCCATGCCCGGCCCAGTTAGTGTTCCCGAAGCGCCGACAAAACCGGATGAAATATTGGCGAAATCAAAGAAAAATTTCCGATCAAACATGATCTGCGCTTCCCATTCGGGCTTAGACGCGAATGTTTTCAAATAATACAGGTATGATACGGCACAAAAAGCTAGGAATCATAAGATGGCGGGCCAGCCCGGACGGCGCATGATTTTCCCCCTATTATTTACTTCCCATCTCTTTGTTCGCCGGTCAGAACAATTTTCAATATGCCATTTTCAAGAGGCCGATGCCACCACGGGGCGGTTGCCGTAGATCGGCGGTGAAGGAAAGCCCCACCGCATTTTGATTAGTTCGGTGCCCTTGTTGGTGGATCGCACCACAGGCGCAACACCATCTGGATATATTGCGGGCATAGGCGGGACATTACCCGCGTTATCCTTCATCGCCTTAATGAGCGCGAGGATCGCGGCTTGTCCCTTTGTCAGAGAATAACGAGTGCACATTTCAGTCTCATATAAGCGATTACGGGCAAAAACAAAAACCGCAGCTATATGCTAGTGTTGAGAACCCGCGAACAGGGTGGGATACTTCAATGTGGTCGAAACTATTATATTTTAAAAGCGTTGCCTTACTTATTGTGGGCCTCTTCGCGGGTTTTTTCCTCGGTCGTATTCTCCCGCCAATTTTCGGTACTCATGTCGATACGCAGTGGCGTCCAATCGTTGTCCATGGGCCATTACGCAACTCTGTCGGTTATTCGACGGAGGTTTTCGATGCTGATTTGCCGCTCGCATTTCTTACTGATGCGACCGGGAACGTAAAGTTTCTAAACGACACTGGATCAGCGATCGAGGAAACAGAATTCGGGTATCTTTTAAACATAACAATGAGTGATCCGGACCGATCAAAAATTCCCGAGAAATATCTAAAAGAAGAAAAGTCTCAAGCAAACGACGGAAAGGAATGGACTTCACCCCCCATTGAGCACATCGATTATGGGGTCGCCTTCCATTTCACTCTAAAGGACAAGGATAATTTTGAGCTAGCTAAACTCGATAGTGATGTACAACGGCTGACAACAGGTAAATCCGATGAAATACAGGGAAAGATAAAAAAGCGAGTACCGTACGAAATTGCGTTGAAAACAAAAGCTGTTGATTTCAGTATGTCGGTCGATAAGTGTTACACTTGTGGTTCTCGACAATGAATGACCGACCCAAGTGTGAGTGCATCGAGGGAAATCACGGACACACTGCGGGCGAATGCGCAGAGGAAGTGCTTCCGGGTAAAAAAGTCTGTTCGACGTGCAACAAGAAGATCGCGGACGTGGCATCTAAAGCTATTCAACTGCTAAGCGAACCGCTCAAACTGACGGGACTAAGCGAAGCAGTGAAATCGACCACTCGGAACCACTAAAGCCGAACCAAATCGAAGCGAGGGGCGATCAATCGTGCAAAGAATATTTTTTGGGCATTTACGGTGATCTCGCTGCGGCCAGTGGGAGTTGGAGTCTTAGTGCATAGGTATTCAGCGCTCATGCTGACATGCATCGCATTGTGTGGATGCGATGACGACAGAAGCCGTACGTTCGCCGCTTGCTACATCAAAGCGCAGACTAATCCAATTCAGACCGAGAAATGCATGGACGAGCAAGGTTACATTTTTTCAAATTCGCATCTATGTACAGTATCGTATCCCAACATCGGAGCAGAATGTTATGTGTCGTATTGGCGCGCGTGGTTGCCAGAATGCCTAAGGCCCGACAATAGCTGCGGACCGGTGTCAAAACCCTACTTGGTTCGTTCAAAGTGAGATTCCCAAGCTTCGCAAGGCTCGCGGTCGCTTATATCGAAGAGATGATGGCCGACAAGCGAAAATAGAAAGAAACTAATTAGAAAAATTTGGCCGACGAAGCCAGCCAGCGAATGAGTTCAATGAGCAAATAAATGCTCGTCATGGCTCCAATGATGATTAGCACCCACAGACCTCTCGACTGCCAAGGGAGAAGTTGCGGAGTCGGAAGTACATTCAACACGCGGGCCATCCCTTCGTCAGAACGAATGGCTTGGTTTATTTGATTCCAAGTGAACGGCGGATAATACAAATATGAAATTGTGGCCTCTTGTCCCGGCACAAGCGTCGGGAAAAGCATCTCGTCACCGCCAGTCGGGAGAAGTTGCTGCGAAAAAGCGGTCTGTGGAAATACTGATACATTTATGTTCGAGGCCGCCAATGGAATTGAGTGTGGAACGCGGACGTTGTAGGCCGGAAGCTTCCCCGCATTCTTGATCACCACCGAGTGCGTATTCACGATGCCCCCCGGCCCGTGCGCTGAGGGTTGCAGTTGGAAAGTTCCGATGTGGCCATAAAAAACGACGACCCGTGGCCGCCGTTCGATCACGCGCAAAAGCAACGCAAGCAGCAAGCCGCCAATTACTGGTTCGACGATCCTCTCAACGAGCGCAAAGTCGATTGGCATAATGTTACCCCACCGTTTACCCCGGCAGCTTTTTTACGCCGCGTGCCTGTCCACAATCCTTACTAAGTGCTTGTAAACATTGGCGAGCCCGGATGGGATCGAACCATCGACCTACTGATTAAAAGATATTTTCTGGTCGCCAGTTTGGACATCATGCAGCTTGGTTCGGGCGAGCGATCGGCGTGACGTTATCATCTTGCGCGATGCCGAGCGGCGAAAAGGCGGCTCGAACGGCAGCGGCGATGTAACTTGGTGCTAAGTGGCCGTAATGCTTTTCAACCATGCGGGTATCCGAGTGACCTAACTAAGCGGCGATGACTTGCAGCGGCACGCCCTTCATTGCCAGACGCGAAGCATACGTGTGGCGAAGTCCGTGAAACGTAATCGGAAATACACCGGCAGCAAGGCAGGCGACAGCAAGTCGGCGCTGTTGATTAGACGCCTTCCATGCGCCGCCGCCGGACATGGTGAACAACAGCGTGCCCCTGTTCTTGGCAACGCACTGTCGCGCGAAGAAGCGTTGCCCTTCCTCGCTGAGTACTACGTGCCGTGGCTTTCCATTCTTACTGATCTTGATGTGAACGCTACCCATATCGGGGTTGAAGTCGTCGACCGTGAGCGCGACAAGTTCTCCGTAACGACAACCTGTCATGATCGCAGCAATCACGAGAACGCGAAAATTCGGGTCGCAGTTATTCGCTAGTATTCGTGTTTCGTCATCCGACAGATAACGAAAGCGTGAGGCGTCAACGCTCCGAAAAGCCTTTACCGACGCCCAAGCCTCGTCACCGACGACCTTCCCGGCATGGCGGGCGTGGTTAAGCGCAGCTTTTAAGATCGTCAGTACACGATTGGCAGTCGCGCGACGGCGGCGCTTTTCGTCCTGTGTTCCAGTTTCGGTTTTGAATCTAATCGTCTTGCTTTTTGCAATTCGAACCCGAGCGCGCGTGGCAGCAATGCTTTCGAGCCACAGTTTGACTCTATCACGGGAAAGCTTAGCGATCACGATCCGACCTAAGTTCGGCAAGATGTGGGTGCGGGCGGCACTCTTCATTCGGCCAATAGCTTTCCCTCCTCTGAGAACGTAGGTCCTCAGATAATCTTGGATCGCATCAGCTACTGTATATCGATCAGCGATCGGCGCGGCCCCTCCCAGCATCTCTCGTGCTTTCCGCGCGAAGAATTCCCTCGCTTTCTCCTGCGCTTGGTCGAAGGATAACGCGGTGACTCCGTCAGGATCACGAAGGTCGTCGGCCCCACCGATTGACGAATAGTGCTGGCGGCCCGCCTCGTCTCGAAAGCGAACGATCCAGTTGCCGCGCTGGTTGCCGCGGCGATAGCCGATGGCGCATCCTCTCGAAATTACAGTCCAATACGGTTCCGTTCGCGCGGAGAGAAGCGCGCGGGCTGTGCGGCTGTCGATTTTCGCATCTCGTTTGCTGCGGGCCACTCGAGCGCTCAATTTCCTCTAACGGTGTACGGAAAAAATACGGAATAGACGTAGCGAAACACCGTTGGTCACGTGGGAATCGTAATGGAAAAGTGCAAGTGTTTTCAATATCCATGTGAGTCCACACGGGTGCGCGGTTGTGTTATTTTTCTCTCTCTCACGGCGAAAACAGGGGTTCGAGTCCCCTAGGGAGCGCCAATCCGATCAAGGGCTTAGGGATTTCCGGTCGTCGGCGGACGGTCCGTGTCTACTTTTTGTCTATTATGAATCGGCGAAACGGGCTCCGAGAAAGTCGCGCACGCACATGTTCGCCGCGGCTCACCGGCGTCCGCTTTAGACCACCACCCAAAGCGGACATCCGAAGAATGAATTGGCATGGCCGCTAAGTGCCATAACCAGACTCATGCACCGAAGCAAATATCATCCTTATTCGATCACTTCATCGGCGCGTGCGAGCGCCGATTTCATGCGCCCAACGAGGCCACTTCGCTTGGCGACGGGCTTCTACTTCAAATAGCCGACATAGAAGACTCCGATAACGTTCTTTGCAGCGTCGCGGATTGGCTCGTAACCTGCGACATACGGCTTGTCGAGAATAGTCACCTCTCCGTAGAAGGCTTCATTTTTTTTGATGGCCACGATCGCTTTGCCGGCGGGATCGAGAATAGTTCCGACGGCGCGCGAGCCGTCGTCCTTTTTCACATTGGTCGCCACACGGACATACTCGTCACCGCTTTTGACAAAGAACGTAGCCGTCCCGCCGACCTCCTTCACGGTGTCGTCAACCAGGACAAAATTGTTATTCATTTTAGTCGCGCCGAAAAACAATGCCGGAACGGTCTTGCCGGCAACGACATCCGTGCCCTCGACCTTAGGCGTGCCTAAACCCTGCGCCTTCGATTTCAGCAACTCCATGGCCTTTGTAATTTTTGGATCTGTCTGAGCGCTTGCGATGCTTGGCAGCAATATCGACGTTGCAATAATCAATGCGGTCGCGAAGATGCCAATAACGACGTGTTTTAGGATCATGATTTTCGCCTCTCTCTGGATGAACTTCGCAGTCATTTTAGCTTGAACCGGACGGATATGGTGACTCTAGCCCAGTTTCGATGAGATTTTTCGCACGCGCAATTTTATATCTTGCAAACGGCTGGTGCGCATTCCCTAGGATGGGGTGTGCCGCATTCTCAGCGCATATGTCCGAGATGGGTCATAAGTGGAAGTAGCGGCATGTCCACTTTACGTCCGTTTAATCCCCAGGAGCGGACATCAGCGCGCCCGATCGGCAGGTCCGTTCGATGCGACAAGCGATGATTAGTTCACCGTCCGATGGTGATACGCGTCAATTGTTGCTTGCAGCCGCTTGATGTCCGCCAAGCAATCCTCACGTTTCAAAAACGGGCCGTTACCAAGTTTGCCGGTGGAGTTTATCGAATACCAGCCGTCCTTGATGCCCCGCCTATCTGATTCAACTTCGTTGATATGTCGTGGAGCAATATTTTTCATAATATTCTTCCAAGTTTGAGCGGCCCAAGCAAACGACACCAACGCAGGAGCGAGTGTTCGCAATAGGGCTGGAAGATTTCCATTTGGTGATGCTCGGCACCCGACTTGCTATGGCATTGCCGGGATTGATCAATCGCTGTCGAGACGTTTTGCGTATCTGAGTGTGAGTGCCAAAGGGTTCAGGTAGCGTCAGCCTAGATGCGCACGATCACGAAAGCGGGACGGCACCTTGTGATTCACTATACTGAACGTATGTATCTGCAGTGTACGAGCAAGAAAAATCGGACGCGGATCGAAGACTGGGGGTGGCGAGTCGGAGATTCAAAATGACCAGCCGCCGTTTTAGGAATGAGTATTATGACCGATCATATTGGCACCGCGAAGCAGGCTACCAAACTATTCGAGAATACCTACGCGACGACCGTCGATGGCATGCGAGAGTACAGTCTCAAGGTGCTTGAGATTGCCCGCACGAATGCCGACACCGCTTTCGATTACGCGCAGCAGATCATGACCGTGAAGTCTCCGTCGGAAATGATGGAGCTTTCGACAGCGCATGCCCGCAAGCAGATCGAGACTCTGACCGCGCAAACCAAGGAACTGACTACGCTTGGCCAAAAAGTGGCCGCGGCGAGTGGAGAACCCCATACGAGCGGGTCTCGCAAAAGCGTTCAATAAGGTCGCCTAACCGCCAAATTCTAATTGATATGTGTATTTGAAGCCCGGGTTCTCAACCTGGGCTTCAGACGTTCGCACCAAAAATACTGATCCGATCTCGAACAGATGAAATTCCAAGCCCCGGCATTGTCCGGTGCTTTTGTTGAGTGGCTACACTGCGAATGTCCGTTTAGGGTCAGAAGCAGACGTGACGCCCGCAAGTTGTGATGTCCGATTTACCCCCGAAAGCGGGACATTGCTCGACGCGAGTGGCGCGTCCGCTAAGTGCCAGAAGCAGACATTCCGATTGAGCACCCCCGCGATCTGCGCGTCGTGCGTTCGTGCAATATCGTGCTGACAGACCGACCCTTCGACCTAAGCGCCAGTTCGACCGTGCTGCGCCTACCCTTCCAAAAGAGGCCCAAACTCGTTCGGAGTCAGTCGGCTACCGACGCCGACGTCTACCCCGATGCCGACGTCTACCACGACCTCCTCGCCATCTGCCTCCGTCATGAAGGAGTTTGAGGATCAGCAATAGTATCAGGGCACCAATTGTAGCGGCGATGATCGCAGCTACGATTCCGTCTCCAAGACGAATGCCAAGCTGCGGGAATAGCCAGCTGGCTATGAACGCGCCGACGATACCGATAACGATATCCATCAAGAGGCCATAGCCCGTCCCTCGGGCAATTTGTCCGGCGAGCCATCCAGCGATCGCGCCTATCAACAAAATTACGAGAAGAGTTTCAGCAGACATGGACATGTTTCGCACCCCCTTGTTGGTTTCTTGTTGTCGACTCGAAGCTATCATTTCCCAAGCGAAAGCTTTTCGTCAATTTTACAATAGCTTATAATGGAGCCGAGCGAAAGACTGTGCGTTTGGGGATTGACGGATGGACGAGCGCCGGAAAGAGACCCGACGACGCACATTGAAGGCTGCCAAGATCATGATCGACGGCAAGTCGGTTATCGATTGTACGATCCGCAATCTGACCTACAAAGGCGCGAGTTTAGAGATAGGCAGCCCCGTTGGTATTCCCGACACGTTCGAGCTTTCTATTCCGGTCGATAATTTAACGCGCAAATGCCGAGTGACTTGGAGGCAGGCGCGGAGAATAGGTGTCCAGTTTGTGTAAGCGGAATTTGAGGTCCGCTCTTACGCAGGAAGCAGACGACGCACTTTCAAGCTCGCGAAAGCAGGCTCGCTGGTATTCCCGACACATTCGATCTCCGACATCGCACCGGAACTATCAGTCTACTTAAGACTTAGTTTATGCGGGCAATGAGCTACGAATCATGCTGAAGCACGGCGAGCCTCGCAAGAATGCAAAACCGGCGGAGTTGCAAGAGGAACCGAGTGCGCTGCGCGAGGTCGCCGCCGACAAGCGGTCCCCTCGCGTGCTGCTCGATACCTTCCATCTTCAGCCAGAAACGCGACTAGACGACAGACTTGGCGATCCGTCGGTGCGTCGCGAAATCGGAAAATTGATTAGCCGGCATTTCAAGCAAACTTATTATTGGTAACACGGGAGTGTGGACGACAACCAACAGGCAACCCAGAGGCGATCATTGAAGACGATCATGATTAAATGTCCCGAGACGGGGCGTTGGATTTCAACTGGAATCGATGTCGATCCGGAAACATATCCGGCCATCCCAGAGGCTCTTGCAAAGACACGATGCCAAGCTTGCGGACAAGATCACTGGTGGTCAAAGAAAGACGCGCTAATCTGCGAGTTTGCGACGACGGGCAGCCAAAGCGAAAAAGATTTATTCAAATTGTGAGTTGCTGTGATTACAGATGCGTTGTTGTCGCCGTTCACAAGCAACCGCTGGATCTGTACCTGCCTGGTGACTTGCTACCTAATACCGCGCAATTGAGTAAATTGGGATCGCCCAGAGTACTCAATTTTGCACTTAGAAATGCGGTAAAACCGTATTGTGCTGCTTCTAATGTGCCGTTCAGGCGAGCCGCCCATCATTCTTCAGCAATCGCATGAACCTGGAGTTTGGGTTAATCTGCCCTGCCTTGCGCAAAAGGGCGGTGGGGCTGACTCCTACCTCTCCGGGGAACCGAACGGGCTGCATCGCGTTACTGATGAAGCGACTACTCCTTGGAGGATCGCTCATGGCCATAGAGATCACCCGATTTGAAGCCTTACCTGTAAGTCACCGTCAGGGTTCAAGCCGTGCTGCGCTTGCCGTTGCTGGCGCCACCGCTGCAATGACATTCACACTATTGGTAATGATCTTGGCGTAATTGGCTTACTTGGCGGCTTCACGACTGAACCAATAAGCCACTGTTCTCGCGTTCGCGGCTTCAAGCCGTGAAAGTGCTTTTCTGTGGATGAATCGGATCAGAGATTTGGTCGTCGACCCCGCTAATCAGTCAATGCAAGAAGGAGCGTTCATGCTCGCACGCAGGGATAGCGCATTTGGACCGGAAGCAGTGCAAAGATTGAACAGAGCGTTTCAACGAGCGTGGAGATTCGTTCGTCGCAGTGGCGATGCCGATCCTGCTGTAGATGAACATTCCCGCACATCAATTGCCCTACACGTTATGGCCGTCGCCCGTACGGGAGAAAGCAATGTCCGGCGACTAGCGAAGGCAGCGATCGACCGGTTCCGTCAGCAGAGAGCGCTCGAGGATCGGCGGCCGGATTCGAAAGGCGGGTAGAGGGATAGATCGCTACTAGCTGAGTAACTCCATACTTTCCAACTTTTTGCTACGGCGGATGATGGTGCGCCTACGCCTTCAATATGCGCATACGCTTTCAATTAAAGTTGGAATGCGATGCGCCGATAGCAAAGCCTGAATTGGCTTGGAGGATTTGGTCATGAAAAACACTTTCTTGATATTCGGAATATTTGCGCTGGTGTTGCTCGTCCAAAAGGCACCGGGCCAAGTACCCTCAGAACAGCCATCGCGACCGCCGAGCCGCTCGATCCAAATCACGAGTGAGCAGGGACACGTTATCAAAGAATTTCTCCTCAAAGATCCGACCATCAAGAAAGAAGCAGGAAGCGCATCCCTATCGCCCGGAGACGCTTCTCCGCAGGGAATCGAACTGCGGCCGTTCCCTTCGGATGTCATTAGCAAGGTGCCGCAGATCAAATCACACGTCTTTTTTGTGAGAGGCGAGCAAATCTTCATCGTCGATCCCAAGGACAATAAAATTGCCGATGTGATCGATTAACGGGTCGTAACGAAGTCATTAGCCGACGTATCGCCCAAGTGACGTCAATTCTTCGCCTGTCGTCGATGTCCGCTTTGGGTCAAACGCTACCGATCCATTCAGCGCCAGTGCCAATCAATGTCCGCTTTGCTACGAAAGCGACCAAATCACTGACGAGGCGGGATGTCGGCTAAGTGCCATCAGCGGACAAAGCTGATCCAAAGATGAGTGGGCTCGTAAGTTCATTTTTGTAGGCCCAATCTCTCGCTTGCAATAGCCAACCGCCGTCACGCGCCTCAATTCCCATGAGCAATAGAAAAAGCCCGGCTTCAGCCGGGCTTTCCTAAATCGAATGAGTGCAAGACTAGCTGTTCGACTTCGCCGCGTCCTTGATCGTGTCCTTGATGCCGCCCACCACGTTTTGCACCTTGCCGGCGACCTTTTCGGAGTTTCCCTCTGCCTGCAATTTCGCGTCGCCGGTGAGCTTGCCGACAGTTTCCTTGACTTTGCCCGCGGCCTGATTGGCCGAACCTTCAATTCGATCTTTGTCCATAATGTTCGCCTTTCGGTTTGTGAATTCGCTTTAGTGGAACGTTTTTTCCCTGTGAAGGCTCCACTCCGTCGAACGAAGGGAGGCAGGCACGGAACGAATGAGCGCGCGAGCGGTTGTCCTGGCATGGCCGAATGGTCATCCGCATCCGCGGATCAATGCGCGCAGGGCTGATGGATCACGACTCCCTCTACATGCTGATCGCCGGTAAAACGTTTGTGGTGGTTGCCTTCGCCGTGGTCTTTTTCCTTTATTCGTGATTTTCTCGTGGGCCGATTACGACCAATTTACTTTCGTCAGTTGGATCGTCGCTGAGTTTTTGTTTCCAATTACGCCAGTGGCGTACAGCATGGCTCCGGCTCCTAACTTGGAGTGATTGAGGCTGCTGTCAACCGAGGAATCCGAACAAGATGTAATCGAAAAACCTAACTTTTTTAACAAGGCCCGGCGTTATCGCGCCGGGCCTTTTCTGTTCTAAAGCTTTAATCGATCGGTCCGAAAATAAACTGGTCCGCGAAAGGGTGAGAAAGTGTTCCTTTCCGCACACAATTGGTTTGGAACGACAGTCAGACCCAATCGTTAGCTTCCTAAAGAATGAATCTCGCAAGGAGAAAGCAAATGGGCAAGGGCGAGTTTTCCGGCTAGCCAAGCTCTCGCTCAGTCGTCGGGCGAGCCTGCGACGCCGAAGGCACAGGGAGCTGGCTCGGGCACAGAACCGGGCGGCATGGGCTCTACGGGATGGACGGGCGGCGCTGCGGATAAGACGGTCGCTCCGCCGCCGTCTTATCGTTCACCGGTTGCGACAGGTCTGGACTTGAAAGGTCCCACGAGGACTGAGTAGCCATTCACGGAATGACGCGCGCTCTGTGCGGCTTCTGTCTTAGCGATAATGCTGGACAACCAAAGCGCCAGCAGCACGGAACCGAATCCGGCATGCGAGCGTTGGTCTACCGGCGCCACGCCGAGGTAAAAAAATGTCTGACAATAGCGGATCAGTTGGAATAATGGGCGTTCTCTTAGGTGCTTTGATCGTCGTCGTGGTTGGCGGCGATTTATTGTTCGCGACCGGAAACTTGGGAAACCAGTCATCGACAGTGAAAATTAAACTTCCCAAAATTGGAAGCAAATAAGGAAAAGGCCGCTCTAGCAAGCGGCCTCTTCGTTTACGTCGCTGCCGCAAAACCAGTGATCGTGAAGATTTATGCAGAGTGCGAAATACGGCACTCATCAGAGAGAACGAAATCGGCGGAATACGTATTCGGGGTGCGAAATGAAAAGTGCCTTTGAATTGGCAGTTGCTTTTTCCAGCTTGAGCGCGGCATCCGAAGGAGAGTGTTTTGTTTAGTGTTCTTAATACATGGATCGAGGCGGCGCGATTCAGTGCAGATGTTCACCACGTCAGAGCGTTAAGAATGATTCGGCTGGCATCAGGTGGGCCTAACGCAACTACCGAGGCGCGCAATGGTTTCAGAAAAAGTTTCTGCTTTTATCGAGGCGCATGTGGCCGTCATAACCGCCTTTAGCAATGGCAGCAGCCTCGAGGAGGCCGCCGCCCGGGCTTATGCGCCCTACCGCCGTTGCGTCCAAGCCAACAGCCGCAGATTGGGCTCCTAATGCTTCAAAGATCGCCCCGTGACATGTCGAAAATAACAAAGAAGTCAAACGAGCAGAAAGGTGCCGAAGCCGAAGTCGAGAGTTTTCGGAAGAACCGTGGGCCGTTCGTAGTCGCCGCTGAAACGACACGGATGGCGATGGTATTTACTGACGCGACGGAACCCCACAATCCGATAATTTTTGCCAATGACAGCTTTCTCTCTCTAACCGGATATGACCGGGAAGAGGTGCTCGCAAAAAGTTTCAATTTTCTCATGGCGCATGGCGCCGATGCTAAGGCACTGGCGCGAATCAAGAACGAGTTTGAGGGCAAGTCCAATAGCGGAACAGAAGTCCTCTACCGCCGCAAAGATAAAAGCGAGTTCTGGGCCGCGGTCTTTATCAGCCCGGTTCGTGAGGCGAGCGGGAATGTCGTTCAGTATTTTGCCTCCTTCGTTGATCTCACCAAACATAAAGACGATGAAGTTAAGTCGAAATTGCTCATCGACGAGTTGAACCATCGCGTGAAGAACACCCTTTCAACGGTGCAATCGATCGTATGGCAGGCAATGCGGACGGGTTCTGATCCTGACGTGATTAAGGAAGCCATCGAGTCCCGCCTATTAGCGCTCTCTCGGTCGCACGACCTATTAACGCGGGAAAACTGGGAAAATGCGGGGCTGTTCGATATCGTTCACGATGCCGTGGAGCCATTCGCGGCCGCGGACGGTCGGAGGGAGCGCATTGTTCTCAAGGGTGAGAACATCCGTTTCCCTCCACCAGCAGCCCTGACCCTTGGAATCGTGTTCAACGAACTCGCAACCAATGCTGCGAAGTACGGTGCCTTGTCCAATGAGGCGGGATCAATCCAGATCGAGTGGACGAAGAAGTCCAAGTCAGAGGGAGCCCCAATACTTCTACACTGGACGGAGAAGGACGGTCCGCCCGTGACCACACCGTCACGTAAGGGCTACGGAACGCGAGTGATCGAGCGCGGTCTGGCGCATGAGCTGGAAAGCACAATGCATCTCGATTTCGCGCCGGATGGCCTCGCCTGCACGATGACCATCCCAATACCAAGGATCGCGCGTCGTGGATAAATTGCTTTCCGGTCGCCGGGTCCTCGTTGTCGAAGATGAGCTTCTTATTCTTATGATGATTGAAGACATGCTGGCCGACCTCGGATGCGAGGCCGTGACGACTGCCGCGACGGTCGATAAAGCCGTCGCCCTGATTGATGCGCAGATCTTCGACGTCGCCATGCTAGATATGAATCTGAATGGCAACACAAGCCATCCGGTGGCGGAGGCGCTCGTCGCCCGCGGTGTGCCGTTTTTCTACTCGACCGGCAACACTGACCTGGAAACGAGGGTCGGCTACCGCGACCGGCCCGCGCTGAAGAAACCATTCAGACATGAGGGATTGACGGAGATATTCACGCGGGTGCTCTCTTCCTGATCGAGAGATCTCCCATTGCCGCTTGGTTGCAGTAAGTCCGCTAGAATCTGCTTCTTCTCCGATTTGCAAATCTCGGCGTGCGGTGTGCACGTTCATTCGCTGATAACTGCTGACGTTCGCCGGCGTCCGCTCCCTCTCACGGCGAAAACAGGGGTTCGAGTTCCCTAGGGAGCGCCAGCCCTGAGAGCAACGATCATGAGAGCGGGGCAGCACCTTGTTTCTCGCCATTCTAAGCATATGTAAGTAAAGAGCGTCGTGTTCGGCTAAGACCAACGGCAGGCGACTCCCGTCGCTTTCTCCTCGCACTGACTATCAACACTCTCTCGCCGACCAGTATTCGACGCCGTCCGACTGACGGCGCGCCCGCTGCGCTTTACGAGGCGGTGCCGAGGCTGGAACACAACAAAGGAACAACCCATGAGCGAAGCAAAGCCAATGAGCGAATTTACAAAGCCACCCGTAGCTCCGCGAGCCGATGCGATCCCCACCGATGGTTATGTGCTGTCGATCGATGGGAAGTTGAAAGCGCGATACGAGACGTCGAAAGAAGCGATGACGGCAGGTTCACAACTCAAGCAGAATTTTCCGGTGATTCAGGTCGAAATATTTAACGCGGCGGAGCGGACCTATACCCCGGTGGAGCTGCAAGAGAAGCAAGCGAGCAGCGCGCTTCCCGGCTAAATTTCACTCCGTCCAGCGAAACTTCTGTACGCGGCGCACTTTCTCTTCTCGGATTTTTCTTTGAAGACTACCGCCATGCGATGCAGAGCGCATGACCGAGCGAATACGCGCCGCTGCCGAGCAGCGCTTGCGCGACCAGCGCCACGGCCCAGAAAGCCGGAAATTCCCAGCCGCCGTCCTTGTTGGTGAAAAGCCAACCCTTCGAGCCATGCACCATGTAGATGGTGCCGAGAATAAGCGGCACGAGCGCAAGCGCCACGAGCCTAGTGGCGATGCCCAGAATGAGCAGTGAGCCGCCGCCGAGTTCGGCGGCCATCGTCAGATATCCGACGAAACCCGGCAGACCGAGCGAGCGAAAATAAGCCGCCGTGCCCGCGGGCTTATGCACCAACAATTTGAGCAGTCCGTGTGCGAGGAACAGCGCGCCCAGCGCCAAACGCAACAAAAGCGCGCCGTAGGGAATGAGATCGGAACGCGACATCGGAATCCTCCTCGGGCAACGGCCCAGCCTCCGCTCGGTCAGGCGGGACCTTAACGGCGGGCCTTATTTTTCAACACGCTGCGCGCCATTTTTTTGATACTAATTCACAATGTATAGATGCTATTATTATAGCAACGCGTAATTTTTTTCGTTTTATTTTGCTATATCACATGCTATGTCCGATTTATGCACTAATAACGCTATTTAAAAGTGAAATAGAGCCTACACGATGTCCACAGCAAGCAAATCCCTGGATCGTCCGGGTGAGAGCCGTCTTGTTTTGAGCGAGGACTGGCTCTCGGTCGGTATCGGTCTCGCCATCTTCCTGCTCGCGCTGGCCGGACTCTCCGGCACCGATTTCCTCGGCTGGGTGGTCACGACTTCGGTGTGGACGGATCCCGCCAAGGCGCTCGGCCCGGCTTCAAAAATTTATTCCGACCTCGGCGGCACGGGCGCGCTGTTCGCGACCTATCTTGCTCTCCTCGTCGTGTTGGCCGCGGCCGCGGCGGCGCTCAGGGCCAATGTCGCGCGCTTCGCCGTCACCTTCACGGCGGTGTTTGGAATTGCCTATGCGAGCTGGATCGCCGGCAGTTACGCTTATCTTGCCGTGGTGACGCCGGCCGATTTGCAGAAATTCGGGATTCCCTGGTCGCTCAAGCTCACCAATGAAGGCGGCTTCATCGTCGCGCTACTCGCCGGCATCGTCATCGCCAATTTCTTTCCGCGCTTTGCCGAGTGGCTGAAGGAGGCGATCCGGCCCGAACTCTACATCAAAATCGCAATCGTGATCCTCGGCGGCTTCCTCGCCGTCACCTTCGCCTCGCGGCTCAATCTCGCGACCTCGGTGGTGCTGCGCGGTATCGCGGCGATCGTCGAGGCGTATCTGATTTACTGGGCTGTGGTTTATTACGTCGCCCGCCAATGGTTCGGCTTCAGCCGCGAATGGTCGGCACCGCTCGCCTCGGGTATCTCGATCTGCGGTGTCGCCGCCGCGATCGCGACCGGCGGCGCTATCCGCGCGCGTCCCGCCGTGCCCGTGCTCGTCTCCTCGCTTGTCGTGATCTTCGCCGTGGTCGAAGTTCTGATCCTGCCGTGGATCGCGATGGCGTTCCTCTCGCACGAGCCGCTCGTCGCTGCGAGCTGGATGGGGCTCGCGGTCAAGACCGACGGCGCTGCCATCGCCGCAGGCGGCATTACCGAGGCGCTCATTCTTTCCAAGAATGCCGCCGAGGGCGTCAATTATCAGGCGGGCTGGATTTTGGGCACCACGGCGGCGGTGAAGATCTTCATTGATGTCTTCATCGGCATCTGGGCGTTCCTGCTCGCCTATATCTGGACGAACCACATCAACGTCACGCACGACAAGGCGAAGGCCGGCGAAATCTGGCAGCGTTTTCCGAAGTTCAGCATCGGCTTCGTGGTGACGTTCGCGATCGGGCTCGTGATCGCGCTCACGAGTTCGCCCGCGACGCTCGCGAAGCTCACGCCCGCGATTGGTGAGGCCAATACGTTCCGCGTGATCTTCTTTATTCTCACCTTCTTCTCGATCGGCGTTCTGTCGAACTTCCGCAAGCTTTGGCAGGATGGCTTCGGCAAGCTCGCTGCGGTCTATTTCGTGAGCCTGTTCGGCTTCGTGATCTGGGTCGGGCTGCTGATCTCGTGGATCTTCTTCAGCGGCATCAAGCCGCCGCTCGCGACCTGAACCGGAGGCTATATCCATGTCGAAAACCGACGTACAAAAGGAACTTGAGAAAGCCCATGCCGAGCCGCTATTGCCGATCGAAAAGCATCTGATCGGTTGGAGCCTCGGGATCGGCATCACCCTTCTCGTGATCCTCGCGCTCTTTAATCATCTCTTCCCTGTGGCAGGCGCCTAACGGCCTGATAACTAGCCGGGCGCGCTTGACGGCGCATCCGGCAATTTTCCGTTCAGCGCATGACTTCGCGAAAGCGCGCGATCGGCGCGGAATTGCGAATCAGCGTCATCGGGATCGAGAAGTGGCCGCGGTCCCATATGAACCGGTTCTCGCCCGGCACATTCCAGCCATCGATCAAGTGCAGCGCGCTCGAAAACGGCGTCACGATGTCGCGGCGGCCAAGCACGCTGACGATCCTCGTCGGCGCCACCGCCGGCTCCACACGGGGGTCGAGAAGTGCCGCGTAGTTATCGACTTCTTCCGCCGTCCAGCCTTTTTTGACCGCCTCCTCGGCGCCGCCGACGATCTTCGCGATCTCGCCGTGTTGTGCGGCTTCGCCCATGCTCCCGCAGTGGGTGATGAGAAAAAGTCCGTCGGGCCGCAAGCGCGCCGGCCATTCGCGGGCGCGATCGGCCGCGAGCTGCGCCACTTGCGCGCCCAGGCTGGTGCCGCCGAAGGCGAGCGCGCCGCGCGAGATCTTGCGCGACCAATCGGCGAGCACGGCCCATTCTTGCAGTGACCCCAACACCGCATCGAGGAGCCCCAATGGATAGGTCGCGATCAAGCGCTCGCCGCCGAAATAGCCGGCCGGCACGCGCCGTCCGTGCCACGGCGCTTCGGGCCGGATGACGCGGAAGCCCGCTTTGCAGAGTGTGTCCGCCTCGTCGATCAATCCGTGCCAATGGTCGAACTCGACGCAAATGCCGTGGCCGAAAATGATCGTCGGCGCGTCGGCCGCGCCTTGCGGCTCGTGCACGCGGGCATAGACCATGTCGCCGAGGCGCGGCGACGGGCTTTTGAAGCGCAGCCAATAGTCGGTGGCGGCGGCACCGGGGATCGCGCGCGAGACTTCGATTTCGGGCATCGGATCGGGCGGGGCGACGAACGGCGCGAGATCGCGGCGCGCGTTGCCATAAACCGCCGCGACCTCGGCGGGAGTCGCGGTCTCTAGCCGCGCGCGCGGGACTTCGCGATCGAGTAGAAAGAGAAAAAATCTCCGCGCGGCGTTATAGGCGTGGCGGCCGCCGAGACGCGCCGCTTCGACGGCACTGCGATAATTCGGCGAGCTTTCCTCGGGACCAAAGAAGACGCGCTGCCATTCCGTCTCCAGCGCCTGCGCACGCGCCCGGGCACGATCGCAACGCGCGAGCACAGATTCGAGACGCCCGCTATGTTCGAGCCGGCGCCGCATCGGCACCGCCTCCCAGAAACGCTCGGCCGAGCCGTCGGCGAGTTCCGCCGCTGCCCACAGGCGCGAGGCGGGGAAATAAAGGCGCCGCAAAATCCACTTGCTGAGGCGGTCGAACCAGGGCCAGGCGAGCAGATAGCCCGCGAGGCTGCGCCGAAGGCGATCGGCGGCAGGGCTAGGACGCCGATAGCGATGCGGCCCGTCCCGGTCTGAGCCTTCGCTGATCACCGCCTTCGCGGAGGATTCGGCCAATGTCATCATCTTCCTTCGATGCGCTCTTCGCGGGCGGCCTTGCGGTTTGGCGGGGCGCGGGTGGTAGTCTCATCTCCTTTAGACGGGTGGGGCCTGATGTCGTCAACCGTGGCGTTGCCTGTTTGGATCGTGGTGGCCCTCGCGGCGCTCGCGATCATCGCCGTGCTCGACCGCCTGTTGGTGCCGAGCGTGCGCTGGGCGCTCCGGCGGCGAGCTAATCGCGCCATCGACAAGATGAATACCCGGCTCAGCATGCAAATCCAGCCGTTCAAGCTCACAAAGCGCCAGGTGCTGATCGACCAGTTGGTTTACGACCCCGAGGTCCTGTACGCGGTCGAGCAATACGCCAAGGACAATAAGGTGCCGCGCGAAGTCGCGGCCGAGAAAGTAAAGCGTTACGCGCGCGAGATCGTACCCTCATTCAGTGCCTATGCGTATTTCAGCATCGGTGCGCGGCTCGCAAAAATCCTTTCCGAAAGTCTCTATCGCGTACGGGTCGGCTACCGCAACGACGAGGCCTTCGCACGCATGGCGCCGGGCTCCTCGGTTGTCGCCGTGATCAATCACCGCTCCAACATGGATTACGTGTTGGTGACGTATATCGCCGCCACCGCATCGGCCTTGAGTTACGCCGTCGGCGAGTGGGCGCAGATTTTCGGCCTCCGCGAGTTGATCCGTTCCATGGGCGCCTATTTCATCCGGCGCGATTCCCGCGACGCGCTCTATCGCAAGGTGCTCGCACGCTACGTTCATATGGCGACCGCGGCGGGCGTAGTGCAGGCGGTATTTCCCGAAGGCGGGCTCAGCCGCGACGGCCGCTTGCGTCCGCCGAAGCTCGGTCTCTTGAGCTACATGGTTTCGGGCTTCGATCCGCAGGGTCCGCGGGACGTGATGTTCGTGCCGGTCGGCCTCAATTACGATCGCGTGCTCGAGGATCGTCTGCTGACCGCCGCCGCCAGTGCCGAGCCGGGAACGAAGCCCAGCTTTGGTGTCAATGCGCTTAGCTTCGCGCGGTATTTTTTCGAGCATCTGTGGCTGGCCATCCGCGGCCATTGGCATCGTTTTGGCTATACCTGCGTGAGTTTCGGCGAGCCGATATCGCTGCGAGCGTATCTTGCCGAGCGAGGAATCGATTTTCGCACGATGACGCCCGAAGCGCGTCACGCCGAAATCGATCGGCTCGGTCACAAATTGATGGCGGCAGTGGGCCGGGTGGTGCCGGCGCTGCCCGTATCACTTGTTTCCACCGCAATGGTCCAAGCCGGCGCGGATGCGCTTACGCTTCTGGAAATCAAGGAGCGGGTTTCGATCCTGATCCACCGGCTGGAGGCTTTGGGAGCTTATGTCCATATTCCGCGCGCCGACCGCGATTATGCGATCGATATTGGCCTGCGTGTGTTGACGGACCGCAACATCTTGGTGGAAGAGGAAGGCAGCTATCACGTCAATCCCAACGAATTGATCTTGCTGGAATATTATGCGAACGCGATCGCGCATCTTTTCACCGGCGCACCTATTGGAATCTTCGCTACGCCGAAGGCAGTCGAGTCGCTACGCGCGCAAGGCTAAGGCAGCAGAATCCGGGAATGGAAAATTTCGTCATCAATCTCGCGCGCGATCCGCAGAAGTTCGAAAATTTTCTGAAGTTGAAGAGCGGCAGCAAGATCGAATTCCAGCGCTACGAGACCTGCGATGGTGCCGCGTTGAGCGAGTCCGAGGCCGTCAAGATGAAGATCGTGATGCCCGGCGCCAAATTCACCAAGGGCTCGATCGGCTGCGCCGTTTCGCATTTCCGTCTGTGGCAGCAATGCATCGAGAAGGGCGAGCCGATCCTCGTATTCGAGGACGACGCCGCCGTGCGCAACGATTTCGACGAAGCCTTTCCGAAATCCTTGGCAGGGCTCGGCCGCTGGGAGTACCTCACATTCGGCTACAACAGCGATTCGATCCTCGATATCGAAATCGCCAACGGCATGAATTCGGCGCTCGCCTTCACGCCGCAATATCCGGGCGACAATACGCTGAAGGATTTCGTGCGCTCTACCAAGCCCGCGAGCGCCTACCGGCTCAATAACTGCATCGGCACCTGCGGCTACGCCATCTCGCCGGAGGGCGCGAAGCGGCTCTCGAAGCTCTGCTTTCCCATGAACAATCGCACCATCACCATCGCGGCGCTGAAGCGCACATTTCCCGCCTTCAATTTCGATTGCATTCTGAACGACGTCTATCGGAAGATAGACGCCTACGCCTCATTTCCCCCGCTCGTCCTGCCGAAGAACGACCGCAACGTCTCGACAACAATCAAAGAATAACCGGGAGCCGAAAATGCCTGCCGTCAAGAACAAACAGATTTTGCTCGCCTCGCGTCCCGTGGGAGAGCCTAGCCCCGCGAATTTCAAAAGCGCGGAAAGCGAGTTGCGGGAGCCCGGCGAGGGCGAGATTTTGTTGAAGACGCTTTGGCTTTCGCTCGACCCCTATATGCGCGGGCGCATGAGCGCGGCGAAATCCTACGCCAAGCCTGTCGAGCCGGGCGAGATGATGGTGGGCGGCACGGTGAGCGAGGTCGCGGCGTCCAAGCACAAGGACTACAAGCCCGGCGACGTCGTGCTCTCTTACGACGGTTGGCAGCAATACGCGCTGTCAAAAGGCATGGGGCTCCGCAAGCTCGATCCGAAACAGGCGCCGGTGCAGACCGCGCTCGGCGTCTTAGGCATGCCGGGCATGACCGCCTATACCGGGCTTCTCGCCATCGGCCAGCCGAAGGCGAAGGAAACGGTGGTGGTCGCGGCGGCGGCGGGGCCGGTGGGCTCGGTCGTCGGGCAGATTGCGAAAATCAAGGGCGCGCGCGCCGTCGGCATCGCCGGCGGCAAGGACAAGTGCGATTACATCGTGAAGGAACTCGGCTTCGACGCGGCGATCGATCACCGCGCGCCGGACATGGCGGCAAAACTGAAGGAAGCCTGCCCTAACGGCATCGACGTTTATTTCGAGAATGTCGGCGGTGCGGTGTGGGACGCGGTGTTTTCGTTGCTCAATGATTTCGCCCGCATACCGGTGTGCGGGATCGTTGCGCACTACAACGACACGACTCTTCCGTCCGGGCCTGACCGCACGCCGATGCTGATGGGTGCGATACTGCGCAAGCGGCTCACCATGCGCGGCTTCATCGTGTGGGATTTCGCGGCGCAGGAAAAGGACTTCCAACGCGACGTTGGTCAGTGGCTGCGCGAGGGCAAGATCAAATATCGCGAGGACGTGGTCGAGGGCCTGGAAAAAGCGCCGGAAGCCTTCATCGGCATGCTGAAGGGCAAGAATTTCGGCAAGCTCCTGGTGCGCGTCGCAAGCTAGCGCCTAACTTCCTCGATCGATTTCACGTGGCCGCCGTCCATCGTCACCACGGTGTCGGCGAGCCGCTCGATCTCCTCGCGCGCGTGGCTGACATAGAGAATGGGAATTCTCGCCGCGCCCACGAGTTTTTCGAGATAGGGCAGAATCTCCTGCTTTCTCGCTTCATCAAGCGAGGAAAGCGGCTCGTCGAGGAGAAGCGCCATCGGATCGGCGAGCAGCGCGCGGCCGATCGCGACGCGCTGGCGCTCGCCGCCCGAAAGCGTGCGCGGGCGGCGCGCGAGCAAATCCTCGAGGCCAAGCAATTGTACGACCTCATCGAGCTTCCCGCTCGCGTGCCCGGCGATCCAGCGGCCGTAGAGCAGGTTCTGCCGCACGCTGAGATGTGGAAACAGCCGGCTTTCCTGAAAGACCACACGCACACGGCGTTTATGCGCCGGAATGTCGGTGCCATTATCCGCATCGAATAAAATCGTATCACCAACTGCGATCCGCCCGCGCTCCGGCGCGAGCAAGCCGGCGATGGCATTGACGATGCTGGTCTTGCCGGCGCCAGAAGGGCCGTAGAGGGCGGTCACCGCCGCTTTGCTTTTGAAGCGGGCATCGAGAACGAAATCGCCCAACACTTTCCGTACCGCCACGTCGAACATCGCTCAGCCCGCGATGCGCGCGGTGATCCGGCGCGAAAGAAACTCGGAGATGACGAGGGCAGCGAGCGAAAGCACGACGGCGACGGCGGCAAGACGGGCGGCATTGGCATCGCCGCCCGGTACTTGCGTGTAGGTATAGATCGCGGTCGGCAGCGTGCGGGTTTCACCCGGAATATTGGAGACGAAGGTGATCGTCGCGCCGAATTCGCCGAGTGCCTTGGCGAAGGCAAGCACGAGGCCGGCGAGAATACCCGGAAGCGCGAGTGGAAGCGTCACGGTGAGAAAAACGAGCGGGGCGTTGGCACCGAGCGTGCGCGCGGCGTCCTCGAGCCGGCGATCGGTGGCCTCGAAAGAAAGGCGGATCGCGCGCACCAGGAGCGGAAAGCCCATCACGCCGGCGGCGAGGGCCGCGCCGGTCCAGCGAAACGAAAATACGATACCAAAGGTCGATTCGAGAAAGGCGCCGATCGGACCGCGGCGGCCGAACAGGATCAGCAGAAGATAGCCGGTGACCACCGGCGGCAGCACCAGCGGCAGATGCACGAGGCCGTCGAAGAGGAACTTGCCGGGAAAGCGCCAGCGCGCGAGCGCGTAGGCGGCAAGCGCCCCCACGGGCAGGCTCGCGAGCGTGCCAATGGTGGCGACCCGGAGGCTCAGCCGGATCGCTTCCATTTCTTCCGCGGAGAATGAATACACGGGTTACTCTTTGAGGAATTACGGAGTCGAGGGCGGAGCAATCAGAAGTGCGAGGCTGTTCGCTTCCACCCCGCTGAGCTGGAAAATGGCGGGCCCCTCTTGCAATTCGAATTTGACGATCTTTCGGATGCCCGGACAATCCAGCGCGCCGGAATGCGCGGCTGGTTTTAGATACCGGTCCTCTTGAATCGCATCGACCCAGGCAGCACGTGAAAGACTGATCTGAACGACGCCGGAGAGCATTGCCGCGATCCTCAAGAATCCGGCGAAGGAATCTAGATTCTTGGGTGCGCGCTCGGGCGGTTTTTCGAAGGCCGTCTGGTCGATCCGGACGAGAGACAATTCGATCGGGCCGTCCGGCAATCCGCTGAATGATTTTCCGGAGTTGGCCGCAATTTTCTGCGAATTCAGAAGAATCTTTTGCTCGGCTTGGATGGGCCAAGCGAACTTGTCGCAGCCGCTTTCTTCCGCGCGCGCCGTGACCGAACTCGTGATCGCCGCGAGCGCTACCAAAATAACATATGAGGGTCGCATCAATTTAGCTCACTCCCACCATGACATCGGAAGCTTTGACGATGACCGTGGCAGCGCCTCCCGCTTTCAGCTGCAGGTCATCCACCGCTGCATTGGTGATCGAGGCAGTAATGATCGTACCGCCGCGAATGTCGATTTTGACGTGCGCGGTGGTTGTTCCTTTAACGACCTCGACGATCTTACCGAGAATTTGGTTTCGGGCGCTGATTTTCATTTTATTCTCTCCTCTTTGTCACGCGCGATCAGGTCGATGAGCGAGCGGCGAACACGGTGAAGCCGTTTTTTACAAAAATCGCTTTCGCTTCCGGACCGGCAAGATAGCGAAGGAAATCTTCGGCCTTCGCATTCTTGGAGCTCGCGAGCGCGGCCGCCGGATAGACGATCGGCGGATGGCTGTCGTCGGGAAAGGTACCGACGATCTTCACGCTCGGCTCGGCGGCGGCGTCGGTGCGGTAGACGATGCCGAGCGGCGCCTCGCCGCGGGCGACGAGCGCGAGTGCCGCGCGGACGTTTTCGGTTTCCGCCACCTTGTTCGCGACGGAACTCCATGCGCCGAGCTTTTCCAGCGCCGCCTTGCCGTATTTGCCCGCGGGCACGGCCGCGACGCTTGCCATGGCGAGCCGCCCGTCGCCGAGGCTGGCGAGCAGGAAATTTGGCTCGATTTTGACGTCGCCTTTGGTCCAATCCTTGGAGGCAACCAGCACGATGGAGTTGCCGAGCAGGTTGCCGCGCGAGCCGGCCTTCAAGAGGTTCTTCTTCTCGACATAATCCATCCAATCGAGATCGGCGGAGATGAAAAGATCGGCGGGCGCGCCCTCCTCGATTTGCTTCGCGAGTGCGGAGCTCGCGGCATAGCTCGTCTTGACCGTGACGCCGGACTTCACCGTCCAACTGGCGGCGATCTCGTCGAGGGCGTTTTTCAGACTTGCGGCGGCGAAGACGACGACGGACTCGCTCTCGGCGCCCGCAGGCGAGGACGGCAGGGTAGCAGCCAGCGCGAACGCAATCGCGAAGGCTGCCGTTTGGAACGGCAGGCGCATGACATTCTCCCGCGAGGCGAAAAGCCCCGGCTCATTGGATTGAGAACGCTGCCGCAAGTTCCCTCGAACGAGGGCAGGATTCATCGCCCGCCTTCTCCGGCGGATCGCGCGTCAAACGCGACTATGGAAAACCTAGTCCGAAAGGTGTCGTGGAAACAAGCCCGGAAGCGCTCTCGGCTCAGGTCTGGCCGGAGCGCGATTGCAACGCGCGGATACGCTCGGCAAGCGACATCGGACGATCGCCGCCATTCGTCTCGGCAGCGCCGTGCTTGGTGCTGCCGCCGCCGTTTTTGTGCGCGGGCTGGGAGGCGGGTTGATCGAGAATGCGCTGGATCGGCGAAGCGCTGCCTTCCAGATTCGTCGCGAGCCGCACGACTTCGGCGGCGACGTCGTTGATGCGCTCGCGCAGAAGCGCGCTCTCGACCCGCTCGCTCGCCCATGTGGATTCGGCCTGTTGCTTCAGGGTCGCGGCTTCCTGCTGCAGCCGATCGCGATCCTCGCGCACTTGGGTGAGCGCGCCCTCGTTCAGCGATTTCTCGGCCTTCAGCGCCTCGATGGTGGCGTTATAGGAGCGCGTGGCACTTTCAATCTCGCGGTGAAGGGCGGCCGCTTCGGCGCGGTTGACCTCGATCTCGTGTCGGGTCTCGATCAACTCCGCCTCGCGCTGGGCGAGACGGCCGGTGATTTCGGTTTCGCGCTGGGCGGCGAGTTCCGCCTGCCGCTGCGTCTCGGCTTCGAGATTGGCAATGGTGCGCGAAAGCGATTCCGCTTGCTGCCGGCCTTCGGCGGTGCGGTCTTCCATCTCGGCGACGCGGCGGGTGAGCGTGTCGGCCTTGCCGCGCTCGTCGGCGAGCGTGCGGGAGGTGTGATCGACTTTGCCGCGTTCCTCGACCATCCGTTCCTCGGTGCTCGCGATCTCGCGCTCGAGGCTGGCGATGCGGCCCTTCAGGTTCTCGCATTGGCCATCCAGCGTCTTGATCTCCGCCGCCCGGCTGTCGGATTCGGCGGTCTTGTCGGCAAGCGCGCGCGCGAGTTGCGCCATTTCCGTGGCCTTCGCTCTGAGCTCGGCCTCGGCTTCGTGGAGTTGCCTCGATTTCAGCGCGAATTCTTCCTCGGTGCTTTTCAGCTTTTCGCGCAGCGTCTTTTCCTGCGCCTCGAGGGAAGCGGCCAGCGCCGATTTTTCCTCGGTTTGCACCTTCAAGTGGCGGATCGTCTCGTTCTTGCGGCCGATCTCGGCGAACTGTTCGGTAGTCTTGAATTTCAGCTGCTCGACGCTCGTCTCCAGCCGGCGCGTGGACATGGCGAATTCGGCGCGCAACTGATCCTTGTCGGCCTGAATCTCGGCCATCGAAACGGGGATCGCGCCTTCGATTCGCTTGGTGGTGAGCCTCACCGCCCGGTGCCAGACAGCCGAAAGCAGGATGAGTGCTACGAGGCTCGCGGCCAGAAAGCCGAGAGCGAAAAACATGATCGACTCGATCACGTCACTGGCCCCACGCGATGAACTGAAACGTCGCTCACTGGATGACACACGCCCGATTGGAAGACCAGCTTAACTAAAAATTAACCTTAGCGGGAGGCCGAAATGCGGCCTTTCGCTGCATGGAATGCAGGCGGGGGCTCTTCGCTCGTGAGCCGGCAGTCAGGGAGTCTCAGAGCGGGTTCCAGGTCGCTTGCGGCGTGAACTTCAGATAGCCGATATTGGCGCCCAGCCGGAAGCCAACACCGGAGCGGATCGGCACCAGCACCATATGGTCCCAGGACAGCGCGGTCGCGCCGAAGCCGCCGATGAAATAGGCGGACCCCGATATGCCGACGAAACGCTGAAAAAGGCCGTCCACGCGCGGCAGGCTATAGACCAGGATCATGGTGCGCGCCCCGTCGCCGCCGAGATCGAAGCCGAGCGAGGGGCCTTGCCAATAGACCTTCATGTCGCCCGCGTTGCGCGTATAGAGCGTGCCTTCGCCGTAGCGCAGGCCGACCGAGATCGCACCCGAGGCTTCCTGGCCGAGGATATAGCCGTTCGGCTGGCCCCACTGGCTGAAGGCCTTTTCGATCACCATCGCGAGGTCGCGCGACACGGTGCCGAAAAAGTGGTGGCCGGTATCGACCAGCTCATTGGAGGAATAGGTGCCCGGCGGCTGTTGCTGGGCAAGCGCCGGGGACCCGGCAAAGACGAACGCAAGGAGGAGCACAATCGCGCGGATCTGCGCCATGCGAATTCTCCGGTTTGACCGATGCGAAGTTCGAAAAGCCCTTTAACCGCCCGCACACTGGGGCCGGCTATCCTTGAGGGCGAGCCGACTTACAGCGCGAATCAGGCACATAATTACCGCCCCACTCTGGCGGTTCGAAGGCGAGAGGGGAAGTCACGATGGCGCTCGGCGTGGAAAAGCGCGGGACTCGCGGGGCGTATGGCGGGGCGGCCTTTGCCTTCGCCCTATGGGCCTCCTTGGCGGGTCTCGTCTTCGCACCGCAAAGCCGGGCCGCGACCACCGAACTCGTGATCTCCGACCCGCTCACGGGCATCGCACTCTATGGCTTCGATCCGGTGGCTTACTTCGTTGACGGCGAGGCGCGCGAGGGATTGGCCGGCTTCAAGCTGAAATATGCCGGTGTCGTCTGGCGCTTTCGGAACGAAGGCAACCTGGCGGCTTTTGCCGAGCGGCCGGGTGATTACATGCCTCGTTTTGACGGCTACGATCCATTAGGAGTCGCGCGCGGCGTTCCGGCGTCCGGCTATCCGTCGCTCTTCATCATTCACGACAATAAGCTTGTGCTGTTCACGAGCGAGGAAAGCCGCAAGACGTTTCTCACGGGCCCGAACGAGGCGTTGGACGCCGCCGAGGCCGGGTGGCCGAAGGTCGTGCAGAAACTCGTTCCCTAGGCGATGGGCGGGCCGCCCCAGGCGATGAACCCGCCAAGCCGGAAGTTTCGCGCGCGCGCACCATAGCGGAGCGCTTCGCCATCGGGCGTCCGCACACTTCCACCCGCCGCGACGACAAGCGCGTGGCCAGCCGCCACGTCCCACTCGCTCAACGACACGAGACGCGGATAGGCGTCGGCAAGCCCTTCGGCGATGGAAGCGAATTTAAGCGCCGAACCCATGACCAGGCACCGTTCGATGGGGAGCGTCGCCAGAAACCGGTCGGTCGCCGGATCGGGATGCGACCGGCTTACCGCGACGACGAACCGCGCGGGCCGCGGGCGCACACGGATGGGTGCTGCCTTGGCACGGTCGAAATCGCTGCCGGGCGGAAGGACGGCGCGGATGGCGCTCCCCTCAGCGCCCGCATAGAGAATGCCCGATGCAGGAGCGTAGATCAGGCCGATCTTCGGAACGCCGCCGCTGACAAAGGCGAGATTGACCGCGTATTCGGGCCTTCCGGCGAGAAGCTCGCGTGTTCCGTCAAGCGGATCGACGAGGAAGAATTCATCGCCGGGCTCCGGCAGTTCTCCGGCCGCCACCCCTTCTTCCGCGATCACCGGCACGCCGGGCAAGATGCGCCCGAGTCCTTCGCGCAAAATTGCCTCGGATGCCTCGTCGGCGGCGGTCACCGGGCTCTGGTCGGCCTTCGAGCGCGTGAGAAAATCGGATGGCGCCGTCTCCTGGATGCAACGACCGGCGGCGGCGGCAAGTTCGGCGAGCGGCTGCAGCAAGCGCGCATACTCGCCGGCGCTCATTTGTTGTCCCCGGTCATGTCCTGATCCGCGCTGGCATGGTGTGCGGCGGCGGTGTATCACACAGCCGCTCTTTCGTCCCCAAAGCGATTCGCTTTTTTCGCGAGTCTCGTCCGCGCATGAGCCAGCCCGTCACGCTAGAAGCCCTCGATCTCGTCGCACTCGTCTGCTCGCGCATTTGTCATGACGTGATCAGCCCGGTCGGAGCCATCGTCAATGGCCTCGAAGTGCTCGCCGACGAGAAGGACGAGAAAATGAAGGAGGTTGCGCTCGACCTCATTCGCAAGAGTGCGATCCAGGCCTCCGCGCGGCTGCAATTCGCCCGCCTTGCCTTTGGTGCTGCAGGCTCGGCCGGCGCGCAAATCGATCTCGGCGACGCCGCCGAAGTCGCCAAGGGCTTTCTCGAGGACGATCGTCTGAAACTCGTCTGGAACCTGCCGCGGGTCCTCTTGCCGAAGAACCGGGTGAAGCTCCTGCTCAACCTCCTGATGATCGCCTCGTCCGCCATTCCGCGCGGCGGCATGCTCACCGTCGATCCGGTTGGGGAGGGAGAAGCCATGGGATTTCGCCTGCGGGCCGAGGGCACCAATGCCCGCATTCCGCCCAAGGCCGAAGCGCTCCTGGCGGGTACACCGGCGGAAACCCTCGATGCTCACGTCATCCAGCCCTATTACGCGGGGCTGTTGGCCCGCGCCGCCGCTCTCAAGGTGTCGATAGCCGCCGAAGGGCAAGGAATCGTCCTCACCGCGACGCTCTGAGATCCCTGCTGGGAGAGGTATCCGGGTGGGGGCATTCCTGCATTTTCAAGCAAATTTAACCGCTCAGGGCCGAAAGTCCGCCCCGACAGGACGCGGCTTCCGGAAGGGGCCGGCGTCGCCTTTGCGCCTACGTATTCGCATCCAGCGGGCCCACCATGGACGATCTTTTGCGCGAGTTCCTCACCGAGACGAGCGAGAGCCTCGATGTCGTCGATGTCGAATTGGTGCGCTTCGAGCAAGAGCCGAACAACGCCGAAATTCTCGGGAACGTCTTCCGGCTCGTCCACACGATCAAAGGCACCTGTGGCTTCCTCGACCTGCCGCGGCTGGAAGCGCTCGCGCACGCGGCTGAAACCCTCATGGGCCGTTTCCGCGACGGCCTGCCGGTCACCAGCGAAGCCGTGACGGTGGTGCTCGCGAGTATCGACCGGATCAAGGAAATTCTCGCCGCACTCGAAACCAATCAGGCCGAGCCCGAAGGCGGCGACGAAGATCTCATCAAGGAGCTCGTGCGCCTCTCCGCGATCGCGCCGGTCGAGCAAACCCAAAGCGTCGGTACGCTGGTGCATCAGGTTCTGGAGCGGCCGCTGCGTCCGGGCGAGGTTTCGCTCGACGACCTTGAACGCGCGTTTCGCGAGACGCCGGGTCCGGATGCGGACACGTTCATGCAGCCTCTTGAGGCCGAGGGCGAGCGCCGCTCGGACGCCGACCGGCGCGCGGCGATACGGCGCGAAGAAGAACAGCGCGAAGCGACGTCGAAGGCGCAGACGCTGCGCGTGCAGGTCGAGACGCTCGAGCGCCTGATGACGATGGTCTCGGAGCTGGTGCTGACACGCAACCAGCTGTTGGAAATCGTGCGCCGCAGCCAGGAAAGCGAATTCAAGGCGCCGCTGCAGCGCCTTTCCAACGTCACCGCCGAATTGCAGGAAGGCGTGATCAAGACCCGCATGCAGCCGATCGGCAATGCCTGGTCGAAGCTGCCGCGCATCGTGCGCGATCTCGCCAACGAACTCGGCAAGGAGATCGAACTCGAAATGCACGGCGCCGAGACCGAGCTCGACCGCCAAGTGCTCGAAGTGATCAAGGATCCGCTCACGCACATGGTGCGCAATTCCGCGGATCACGGCATCGAGATGCCCGACGAACGCCGGGCCGCCGGCAAGCGGGAAAAAGGAACGCTCAGGCTTTCGGCCCGTCACGAAGGCGGCTACATCATTATCGCAATCGCCGACGACGGCCGCGGCCTCAATATCGAACGCATCCGCGCCAAGGCGATCCGCATGGGATTGATCTCGGCGAACGACAAGCTCACGGAAGCGCAAATTCAGAAATTCATTTTCGCGCCGGGCTTCTCGACCGCGACGACGGTGACGAACGTCTCCGGCCGCGGGGTCGGCATGGACGTGGTGAAGACCAATATCGATCAGATCGGCGGCAGCGTCGGACTGAAATCCGTGCAAGGTCGCGGCACCACTTTCACGATCAAGATTCCGCTCACGCTTGCGATCGTGCCGGCCTTGATCGTGGAAGCGGCGAAAGAGCGCTTCGCGATCCCGCAGGTCTCGGTCCTGGAGCTTGTGCGCGTGCGCGCGAATTCGGAGCACCGCATCGAGCGCGTGAAGGACGCGCCGGTGCTGCGGCTTCGCAACAAGCTGTTACCGCTCGTGCATCTCGGTTCGCTGTTGCGGCTTGCCGGCGGGGGAGCCGAGGACGGCGCTTTCATCGTGGTGATGCAGACCGGAAACCGCACCATGGGCGTCGTCGTCGACGGCGTGTTCCATACCGAGGAAATCGTGGTGAAGCCGATGGCTTCGAAGCTGCGCGACATTGCGATGTTCTCGGGCAATACGATTCTCGGAGACGGCGCCGTAATCTTGATTCTCGATCCGAACGGGATCGCGGGCGCGCTCGGCGGCCGGCTCGACAGCTCCGAAATCGCGGAGCAAGAACACAAGAGCAACGCGCGCGTCGAGGAAACCGATCGCCCGATTTCGCTTCTGGTCTTCCGGGCGGGGGATGGCGAGCCGAAGGCCGTTCCGCTCTCGCTGATTACCCGGCTCGAGGAAATCGACGCCAAAGAGATTCAGCGGTCGAGCGGCCGCCCGCTGATCCAATACCGCGACACGCTGATGCCGCTGGTGCCGGTCAATGACGGCATGCGGATCAGGACCGAAGGCATGCAGCCGCTTCTCGTCTTCATCGACGCCGGCCGCTCCATGGGCATCGTCGTCGACGAGATCGTGGACATCGTTGAGGACCGCCTCAATATCGAGGTCGGAAGCGCCACGCCGGGAATTCTTGGCTCGGCCATCGTCAGGGGACAGGCGACCGAAATCATCGACGTCGCCCATTTTCTCCCGCTTGCCCACGAAGACTGGTTCCAGCGCAAGGAAATGAACGCGGATGCGCGCAAGCGCCGTCTCCTCTTCGTCGACGACTCGGCCTTCTTCCGCAATATGCTGACGCCGGTGCTGAAGGCGGCGGGCTACGACGTGACCACGGCCGCGGACGGCCAGGAAGCGCTTGCGCTGGCCGAGACGGCGGACGGCTTCGACGTGATCGTGAGCGACATCGAGATGCCGGAGATCGGCGGTTTCGAGCTTGCCGAGGCGCTGCGCGCGGACCCGCGCATGAGCCATGTGCCGATCATCGCGCTCACGTCCCACTCCTCGCCCGCGATGCTCGAGCGCGGTCTCCGAGCGGGCTTCCGCGCCTTCGTCGCCAAGTTCGACCGCCAGGGACTGATCGCCGCGCTCAAGGATGCGCCGTTCGAAATCAGCAAGGCCGCCTGATGCAAACCGCCCCTGAAATCGAATTCGTGACCGTATTGATCGCCGATCAATTGTTCGGCCTGCCGATTTCGCGCGTGCACGACGTATTCATGGTCGATCGCTTGACACGCGTGCCGTTGGCGCCGCCCGAGATCGCCGGCATTCTGAACTTGCGCGGGCGCGTGGTGACGACGATCGACATGCGCCGTCGCCTCGATCTTCCGGCCCGCGAAGAGGGCAGGGGCAACATGGCGGTCGGCATCGAGCACCGCGGCGAATCCTACGGCCTCCTCATCGACAGCGTCGGCGAGGTGCTAAAAATTCCGGCCGCGAACCGCGACCCCAATCCGGTGAATCTCGACCCGCGCTGGTCGCGCGTGGCCGAAGGCGTCGTCCAGCTCGACGACCGCTTGATGGTCGTCCTCGACGTCGAACGCGTACTCGAACTGAAAACCCCAGAGCTTGCTGCGTAAAAGGAGACCCCGACAATGAAACGTTGTCTTGTAATCGACGATTCGAGCGTAATTCGAAAGGTGGCTCGGCGAATCCTCGAAGGATTCGGCTTTGCCATCGTAGAAGCGGCCGACGGCCGTCAGGCGCTCGAATCGTGCACCAAGGAGATGCCCGAGGCGATTCTCCTGGATTGGAACATGCCGGTGATGGACGGCTACGAATTCCTCCGCGCGCTCCGCGCCATGCCGCACGGCGACAAGCCGAAGGTCGTCTTCTGCACCACCGAAAACGACCTCGCGCATATCGCGCGTGCGATGCATGCCGGCGCCGACGAATACATCATGAAGCCGTTCGACAAGGAAATCGTCGAAGCGAAGTTCCAGGAAGTCGGCCTGATCTGAAGACACCCTTCCGCCTTTCGGCGGAAGGCTCGTTCCACGTCTCTTGTTCGGTGAGTTGAGTTCCGGTTGAGCATCATGTCCTTGCCGCAGATCGCCCCCAAAAGTACAGCGGGGCACGCCATTCGCGTCATGATCGTTGACGATGCGGTGGTCGTGCGCGGCCTGATGTCGCGATGGCTTTCGGAAGAATCCGGCATCGAGGTCGTCGGTACGTTCCGCAACGGCCGCGAGGCCGTCGATAACGTGCTGAAACTCAAGCCCGACATCGTCGTGCTCGACATCGACATGCCCGAGCTCGACGGACTTTCCGCGCTCCCGCTTCTGTTGGCGCGCAAGTCCGATCTCGTCGTGATCATGGCCTCGACGCTCACCCGCCGTAACGCCGAGGTGAGCTTGAAGGCGCTCTCATTGGGCGCCATCGATTACGTGACCAAGCCCGAGACGAGCCGGGAAATCATGTTCACGCTCTCGTTCCGCCACGAGATCGTCGAGAAGATCAAGCATCTCGGCCGCCGCGCGCGCTCCGCACCGTTGCATTCGAAAGGGCTCCGCGGCGAGGCGATTGATCCACGGGCGCAAGCGATTTCGCTGCGGCCCTTTTCCCCCGTTCCTCCCCGCGTGCTCGCGATTGGCAGTTCCACCGGCGGTCCGCAAGCGCTGCAAGTGCTGATTCGCGGGCTATCGCCCGTGCTTGCTCGCTTGCCGATCGTGATCACGCAGCACATGCCGCCGACCTTCACCGCCATCCTCGCCGAACACCTCGCTCGCGCCGCCAATCGGCCCGCGCATGAGGGCGTACACGGCGAGACGATCAAACCCGGGACGCTTTACGTGGCGCCGGGCGGCAAGCACATGCGGCTCGAGCGGCAGGCGGAATCAACCGCGATCGTGATCGGCGACGATGCGCCCGTGCATTTTTGCAAGCCCGCGGTCGATCCGCTGTTTCACTCGGCGGCGACGGCGTTCGGCCCGGCGCTGCTCGCGGTCGTGCTCACGGGCATGGGCACGGACGGCACCGAGGGCGCGCGCGACATCGCCGCGGGCGGCGGCAGCGTCATCGCGCAGGACGAAGCGTCGAGTGTGGTGTGGGGCATGCCGGGTTCGGCCGCGCATAGCGGACAATGCTCCGCGGTGCTTCCGCTCGAGGAGATCGCGTCCAGGGTCGTGCGCCTGGTCAACGGGGATCGCTCGTGACGCCGCTCGATTACGAATATTTGCGCAAGCTCCTGCGCGAGCGCTCCGGCTTGGTGCTGGCGCCGGAAAAGCAGTATTTGATCGAAAGCCGCCTGATGCCGGTGGCGCGCCGCGCTAGCTGCGCTTCGATCACCGATCTCGTCCGGCGCTTGCGGGAGCCGGATTCGGAGCCGCTCAAGGCGGAAATCACCGAGGCGATGACGATCAACGAATCGTTCTTCTTCCGCGACAAGATTCCGTTCGACCGTTTCCGCGACACCGTGCTTCCCGCGCTGTTGAGCGCGCGCGCACATACGAAACGCTTCCGCATCTGGTGCGCGGCCGCCTCGACCGGCCAGGAACCCTACTCGCTCGCCATGATGCTAAAGAGCGTGCAGGAGAAATTTTCCGGCTGGCGGATTGAAATTCTCGCGACCGACATTTCGCACGACGTGCTGGAGAAGGCGCGTGCCGGCATTTACAGCCAGTTCGAGGTGCAACGCGGCCTGCCGATTCAGATGCTGATGCAGCATTTCGAGCAGGTCGGCGAGCAATGGCGGCTTTCGGAAGCGATCCGCAAGATGGTCCAATTCCGCCAGCTCAATCTGCTCGCGGATTTTGCAGCGCTCGGAACCTTCGACGTCGTGTTTTGCCGCAACGTACTGATCTATTTCGACCAGGCGACAAAGACCGGCGTGCTTGAGCGGATTTACCGCCAGCTCGCGCCGGACGGGTTTCTGCTGATGGGAGCGGCTGAAACGGTGGTCGGCCTTACCAACATTTTCGTGCCGCTCGCCGAAAAACGCGGACTTTATATACGGGCGGAGCCACAGCCGCAGAAGCCGAAGCTCGCCGCCACCGCACGCTGACATCGAGCGGCTCCGCGGCGCCCAAAACAAAACCCCGCCTCGCGGCGGGGTTTCGTCTTTTTAGGATCGTTGGGTGGAGGACGTCAGGCGGAAATGCGCGTTTCGCTTTCGATCGGCTCGCGCAGCACATAGCCGCGCCCCCAGACGGTCTCGATGTAGTTCTTGCCGTTCGAGGCGTTGGCGAGTTTCTTGCGCAGCTTGCAGATGAAGACGTCGATGATTTTCAGCTCCGGCTCGTCCATGCCGCCATAGAGATGGTTGAGGAACATCTCCTTGGTGAGCGTGGTGCCTTTGCGGAGCGATAAGAGCTCCAGCATCTGATATTCCTTGCCGGTCAGATGCACGCGCGCGCCGTTCACTTCGACCGTCTTGGTATCGAGATTGACGACGAGATCGCCCGTGTTGATGACCGACTGCGCATGGCCCTTCGAGCGCCGCACGATCGCATGGATGCGCGCGACGAGTTCGTCCTTGTGGAAGGGCTTGGTCATATAGTCGTCGGCGCCGAAGCCGAGACCCTTTACCTTGTCTTCGATGCCGGCGAGGCCGGAGAGAATCAGGATCGGGGTCTTGATCTTGGCGATCCTGAGCGACCGCAGCACCTCGTATCCCGACATGTCGGGGAGGTTGAGGTCGAGAAGAATGATGTCGTAATCGTAAAGTTTACCGAGATCGACACCCTCTTCGCCGAGATCGGTAACGTAGACGTTGAAGCTCTCTGACTTGAGCATCAATTCGATGCTCTTCGCCGTCGCGCCATCGTCCTCAATCAGAAGCACTCGCATGCCAATCCCCTTCCAGGCCCTTTTCGGGGGACTCACCCGGCCCGGGCGCCGCTTGCCCGTGTTACCGGCTCGGAATTCACGATTCGCACGCTACCGAGGAATGGTTAACAGAACCTAATTCCTGTCCGCAAGGTGGTCACGAGCGAATCTTCGCGAATCGTCGTAAGATACTGACGTACGGTCAGATTCGCCCAAGACCCCGGTTAACATGCAACTTCAAGAAGCCGGGCCAAGCAACACCCCGAATACGCCGGCCCGAAGGGACCGGCGCCCGGGAGGTTCCTTAAGCATTAAGGAGCCGGGTAAACAAAACGTTGCCTTTTGAGGGCCTGCGATTCGATGAAAGCCTTGGCTGAACAGATCGCGGAACTCGACGGACCCGAGATTTATGGGCGAGTCGCTACCCGGCCATTAATGTCTTGAAGTCGATCTCCCGCACCATGCCGAAGGCCTGCGACCCGCAATATTGGCCGGCCGTTGTCCGCGCCAAGCGGCTGTTGTCGATCTACGGGGATATGGAGGAGCTGATCCGGCTCGGGGCCTATCGGCAGGGGACCAATGCCGAGACGGACGAGGCAATCGGCCTATTTCCGGCCCTGGAGGCTTTTCTTGCCCAAGGTAAGGAAGAGGCAACCAATCTAGGCGAAGGATATAGCCGCCTGGCGCAGATAGTCGGCGCCGGGGCAACTGAATCCTAACCGGACGCGTGGAGTATCGCCGGTATGAAATCGCGTGAAACCCTGATCCGCCTGAAGCGCTTCCAGGTCGACGAAAAGCGCCGCCAAGTCGCCCAGATCGAGGCGATGATCGCCGAATTCGAGCGGATGACCGCCGACCTCGAGCGTGAAATCAAGACCGAGCAAGAACGCGCCGGCATCACCGATCCCGGCCACTTCGCCTACCCGACCTATGCTAAGGCCGCGATCCAGCGCCGCGACAACCTCGCCCGCTCGGCCAACGACCTCAAGGTTCAACTCGAAGACGCCCGTGCCGCATTGGCCGAGGCGTTCGAGGAGTTGAAGAAGGTCGAGATCCTGGAAGAGCGCGACCATCAGCGCGAGCGTGCCGAGGACGCCGCGATCGAGCAGGCAGAGCTCGACCATATCGGCGCTCACCGCGTACGGGTCTGAACTTAATCAGCGATCATTCGATGATGGGGACGTGCGGCGCAGCCGTGCGCGGCAGGATGCCGTGCAGGCGCGGGTCGTCGGCGATCTCGACCGAGCGCGAATAGGGCACGAAGCCGGTCTTGCGGTAGAATTCGAGCGCGCGCGGGTGATCGAGCGTGCAGGTATGGATCGTCACCCGCTTCGGCGTGCGGCCCCAGGCGATCTCGAGCGCGCGGTTCATCAAATAGCGCCCCGCCCCCTTGCCGAGCAGCGAAGGAACGACGCCGAGAAACGCGATCTCGACATCGGGGAAGCGGCGGAAATCAATTTCAAGGATCCCTTCGTCGCGGCCGCGGTGGCGAAGCGCATGCACCTCGACGGCCTCGTCGTGGGTAATGGCGATAAGCGCCGCATCGGCCATCGCGAGGCGGGAGAACCACAGCCAATCCTGGCCGACGCGGCGGTAGAGCTCGCGATACCAGCCGAGCTCGGGCGCCGGCTGGCGGCGGAGCGCGTATTCCCCCTGCTTCACGTGGTCGCGCCGGAGTGGGAGTTGCGTGCGCATTTCAAGATGCGTGACCACCGCCGAGATTTGTCCCGGCGGCACCAACGTAAATTCGTCCTTGAGGGGGCCGGGCATGGCGATCCGTTCACGGCTTTAGAACTTCGTCTCGATCCTCGACCCTTGCAGCCGCTTCAGACGCTGCCGATCATCTTCAGCCGGATGCGCGGGTGAATCTCGCTTTGCGATAATAACGTAGTCTGCGGCCGGAAGCGCTCCACGATCGAGCGCACGAAGGGCCGGGCCGCGGCGCTCGCGAGCAAGACCGGCGATTCGGACTGGCGCCCGGCCTCCTAGAAGCGCTCGCGCACGAGGCTGACGAATTCGGAAAGCTTCGAGGGCTGCATGGCGAGGGTGCGGGCGTCGCCTTCGCCGACCATCGATTCGGCGAAAGTCTGCTCCCAGCGGGGCGAAAGCGAAATCAGCGCGAGATAGCCGTGCGGCGAGAGATTCATTGCGCAGATCTGGCACTAGGACGACCAGGATCATCATCACAGCGACCGCAAGCGCGAGGTCGCCGCGGCGCATCAGCGTCGCCAAATCGGCAAAGCCAGGCAACCTTATACCGGGCGCGGTCTTTTCTCCTGCGGTGATGTCGGTCATGCCCCTGACCGCGCGAAAGCGCGTTCCCCCTGCAAGGCAAAATTTGCCGGGTTCATGGTTAGCGGATGGTTAATAAGCCGGGGTTAGCGGGAACTTTTCTGGCTTGTTCCGGGGAATTCCGAACTCCGGCAACACCAAAGCGAAAGGCGCGGGCTTGAGGCCCTCGCCCTGTCGCTCCCCACCAGGCCGCTAGCGGGCGGCCTGATTCGTTGTCAGGCGGCCGAAGAGGCCACGCCCGAAGCCGGCGAGGGCACGGCATAGCCCTCGGTCATGTATTCGTTGAGCTTATTGCGGAGCGTCCGGATCGAGATGCCGAGAATGCTCGCGGCGTGCGTCCGGTTGCCGAGGCAATGCTTGAGCGTGTCGAGGATGAGATCGCGCTCGACCTGGGCGACCGTGCGGCCGATATGCGAGGAGGCGAGCTGCTCGGCAACGCGCGCCGTCATGTCGACGTCGCGCTCGAGATCGGGGAGCGGCGGAGTTTTGTCCGTCTGTTTATTGGTCGTCGGTTGGTCGCTCATTTTTCACTCTCCAGATCGGGAAGGCTCAAAGATTTCGTGCTGCTGCCGAGATAGCGCGCCACCGCTTCGTTGATGCGCGCTTCGATCGCGGCGTGCTCGCGCGTGACGCCGCCATCGGCCCATTCGATCGCGTCGGACTTGTCGAAAATCTCGTAGCCGACGGATCCGCCGCGCGGCAGCCCGGTTTCGGTAAGCCGCATGCGCAGCTTTGTCACCTGCGTCTTCGGCACGAACACCGTCGTGCCGTCGCCGCGCAGCTCGTAGGGAATTCCTTGCGTCTCGAGCTCCTTCACGATGCGCCCGGAATCGTCGAGTGTGAGCTCGGTGAAGAGCGGCGCCATCGTCGGTTGCGAGAAGTGCATGATGACGAAGGCGAAGAAGCCGATCAGGATCGCGGTGGCCGCGCCCATGGCCGCGCCGCGCGCCGCCCCCAGCGTTTTGACGAACTCGATGAGACCGTTCACTTGGGAATTCTCCGTGCGGGCCGTCCGGCGGCGATGGCGCATTTCGGCGCTAGGCAATAATTTCCGGGTTCAAGGTTGCAAAACCGTTAACGATCAGAGGTTGGGGCAAATCGGGCGAAATTCTCGGGCGAACCGCCGATCTCGATCGATTCCCAATCCGCCCCGGAAGATTGCTTGCAAATTCATGCCGGTTATAAAATAGGTATTTAGAAACCTCTATACATCTATCTGATTTTAATCTACTTATTACGCTACGGCAGCTATTTATCGTAGAATATCAGCCGCAGGTATGGTGTCTTGCCCTCTAGCCACAAGCGGCACCAAAGTGCGAATAGTTCTAAATTGACAGGAACCGAGCGGCGCCGAAAACCATGGATTACCCACAGATCTTCGCCCGCGCGCTCGACCGCCTCCGCCGCGAACGGCGCTATCGGGTGTTCGCCGAGATCGAGCGCGACGCGGCGCGCTTTCCGCGCGCGATCTGGCATTCGCCCGCGGGCGCGCGCGAAATCGTAGTGTGGTGCTCGAACGATTATCTCGGCATGGGCCGCCATCCGGCCGTGGTCGAGGCGATGGCCGAGACCGCGCGGCGGACGGGCGCCGGCGCCGGCGGCACGCGCAACATCTCCGGCACCAGCCGCGCGATCGTGGAGTTAGAGGCGGAGCTCGCCGATCTGCACGCCAAGGAATCGGCGCTTGTATTCGGCTCCGGCTACGTCTCGAACGAAACCGGCATCGCCACGATCGCCAAGCTCTTGCCCGATTGCCTGATCCTGTCGGACGAGGCCAACCACCATTCGATGATCGAGGGCGTGCGCCGCGCGGGATGCGAGAAGGCGGTGTTCCGCCACAACGATGTCGCTCATCTCGAGGAATTGCTGGCTGCTGCGGGAAACCGGCCCAAGCTCATCGTGTGCGAAAGTCTTTATTCGATGGACGGCGACCTCGCGCCGCTCGCGGCGATTTGCGATCTCGCCGAGCGGTATCGCGCGATGACCTATCTCGACGAGGTGCACGCGGTCGGCCTCTATGGAAAGCGCGGCGGCGGCATCGCCGAGCGCGACGGCGTGATGCACCGCATCGACGTGATCGAAGGCACGCTCGCCAAGGCCTTCGGCGTGATCGGCGGCTACCTCGCGGGCAAAAGCGAGACGATCGACGCCGTGCGCTCGTTCGCGCCCGGGTTTATTTTCACGACCGCACTACCGCCTCCGATCGCCGCGGCGGCGACGGCTTCGATCCGTCACCTCAAATCGTCGAGCCATGAGCGCGAACGTCTGCAGGCGCAGGCGCGCAAGACGCGGGCCGCGCTCGCTCGCGCCGGTCTGCCGATGCTGGCGTCGGAGACGCACATCATTCCGGTGATGGTGGGCGAAGCGGGCGTGTGCAAGGCCGCGAGCGATCTTCTGCTCACGCAGCACGGCATCTATCTGCAACCGATCAACGAGCCGACGGTGCCGAAGGGCACCGAGCGGCTACGCGTGACCCCGACGCCGTTCCACGACGACGAGCTGATCGCCCAGCTTGCCGACGCGCTGGTGAAGACGTGGAAAGCGCTTGATCTCCCGTTCGCGAGCAAGGCGGAAGCGGCGGAATAACGCTCAGCCGGTTTTCGGCGCGAGCGTCCCGGCCTTGGTCTTGCCGACGCCGAGATATTCCTCCAGCACCTTCGGGTCGGCCTTCAGCGCAGCACTCGTGCTTTCATGCACGATCATGCCGCGCTCGAGAATCGCGGCGCGGTCGGTAACGGAAAGAATTTTCGGGGCGTTCTGCTCGACGAGGATCGCGGAGAGCCCTTCCTCGCGCATCACGCGCGACAAGGCCGCGATCAATTCCTGCACCAGAATCGGCGCCAGTCCCTCGAGCGGCTCGTCGAGGAGCAGAAGGCGCGGATTGAGCACGAGCGCGCGGCCGATCGCGAGCATCTGCTGTTCGCCGCCCGAGAGTTGATTGCCGAGATTGCGACGGCGCTCTTTGAGCCGCGGAAACAGCTCGTAAACCCGCGCAACGGTCCAGCTGCCGGGCTCTGCCACCGCGGTCATGTTCTCCTCGACGGTGAGCGATTTGAAGATGTTGCGCTCTTGCGGCACCCAGCCAATCCCCTTGTGCGCACGCTGGTCGGGTGGGAGCCGCGTGATGTCGTCGCCGCCGAGACGGATCGCGCCGCCGAAATGGCGCGTCGCGCCGACGATTGAGTTCAGTAACGTCGTCTTGCCCATGCCGTTCCGGCCGAGCAACGCGAGCGAGCGGCCTTCTTCGAGGCGGAGCGAAACGTTCGAGAGCACCACGGCCTCGCCATAACCCGCGGATAAATTCTCGATTTGCAGCACTTCAGGCATCGATAGCCTCGCCAAGATAAACCGCGCGCACGTTTGGATCGCGCGCGATCGCCTCGGGCGCGCCCTCGGTGAGCAACGCGCCATTGACCAGCACCGAAATGCGGTCGGCGAAGCTGAACACGAGGTCCATGTCGTGCTCGATCAGGAGCACGGTCACATCCTTGGGGAGCGCGGCGACGGTGGCGAGAATTTCGTGCCGTTCGGCTTCCGGCACGCCGGCGGCGGGCTCGTCGAGCAACAGCACGCGCGGACGGCAGGCGAAGGCAAGCGCGATTTCCAGCAGGCGCTGCTTGCCGTAGGGCAGGATCGCCGTGCGCTCGCTCATCACGTCGGCAAGGTGAAAGCGCTCGATCAGCTCGATCGATTCTTCCACCACGCCCTTCTTGCTGCCGGCAAGCCGCCACCAGTCGCGGCCCGAGCCCTGCCGCTCGGAAATCGCGACGCCGAGGGTTTCCAACGGCGTGAGATCGGCGAACAGCTGATTGATCTGGAACGTGCGCGCGATGCCGAGCCGTACGCGCTCGTGCGGCTTCAGCTCCGTGATGTCGCGGCCGTCGAGGCGGATGCGGCCGGCGGTCGGCTTGAGCACGCCGGTCAAGAGATTGATGAGCGTGGTTTTACCGGCGCCATTCGGACCGATCAACGCGTGGCGCGCGCCATGTTCGACCTGCAGCGAAACGTCGTTGGCGGCGACGATGCCGCCAAAGCGCTTGTCGAGATTTTCGGTTGCGAGCACGATCGGCATCGGGCGCTCGCGCTTAAGCCGCGTGCTTCTGCGGGCGCAGGCGGAGAATCCGCTTGCGAATCGCGCCGCGCAACTGTTCGAGCCGCTCGCGGCCAATGATGACGATCGCCACGAGCACAAGGCCGATCCAGAACTGCCAGTATTGCGGCGTCATACTGGCAAGCCAGTCCTGCATCAGCTTGAAGATCAGCGCACCGATGATGCCGCCATAGAGATAGCCGGTGCCGCCGATAATCAGCATCAGGAGCACGTCGGCCGAGCGCTCGAACGAAAACATGTCGAGCGAGGCGAATTGCGCGGTTTGCGTCAGCAGCGCGCCGGCGACGCCCGCATAGCCCGCGGCGATGGTGTAGATCGCGACCATGCGCCCATTCACGGAAATTCCGACGGCCGAGGCGCGCAGCGGATTGCCCTTCACCGCGCGCAAGGAGAGCCCGAAGGGAGAATTGACGATGCGGCGCGCGAGCAAGAATAAAACGAACAGCACCGCGAGGCTGTAGGCATAGGCGGTGTGGCCGAACATATCGAAGCGGAAAAGCCCGAATAGCGGCTCGATGGTGACGCCTTGCAGGCCGTCGGCGCCGCCGGTGAGTCCGTCGAAGCGGTTGGCAAGCTCGCGCAGGATGAGCGCGATGCCGAGCGTCACCATGATGCGCGTCAGGTCCGAACCGCGGAGCACGAGGAAACTCGTGACGAAACCGAGCGCGGCGGTGGCGGCCCCCGCGAGCGCGAGCGCGAGCACGGGTTCGGTGACGAGCTGATGCGTGGCCAAGAGGCCGGCGCAATAGGCGCCGAAGCCGAAGAAGGCGGCTTGGCCGAGCGAGATGATGCCGGCGTAGCCGAGAATGAGATCGAGCGATAGCGCAAACAGGCCGAGGATCGCGATCTCGGTGAGAATCAGGTGCCGGCTGGGCACCAGAAAAATCGTCGCGAGTGCGGCAATCCAGAAGACGATTTCGGAAAACCGCCAGCGCGCGCGGCTCATCACGAGGCGCGCAACGTCCGGCGTGTTGAGGGGGGTGGCGCTCACGGCGCGCGTCCGTTGGCTGGCTTCATTTCGCGCTCCCTCGCGCGAACAATCCTTGCGGGCGCCAGATCAAGACGACGATCATCACGGTGTAGATCGCGAAAGTCCCGAGCTTCGGCACGTAATACTTGCCGGCGACGTCGGCGACGCCGAGAAGGGTCGAGGCGACGAACGGCCCGGTGATGCTCGAGGTGCCGCCGACCGTCACCACGATCAGAAAATAGATCATGAATTTCAGTGGAAAATACGGATCGAGTCCGAGAATCTCGACGCCGAGCGCGCCACCGAGGCCCGCCAGGCCCGAACCCACCGCGAAGGTCGCGGCGAAGACGGCGTTGACGTTGATGCCGAGCCCGCGCGCCACCCGTGCGTCGTCGACGGAGGCGCGGAGACGGCTGCCGAAGCGGGTGTAGCTCAATACGAATTGCAACGCGGCGGTGAGGAGGCCGCAGATCACGATGATCAGGAGCCGGTACTTGCCGATGCCGACGCCGAAGACGTTGAACTGGCCCTTCAGATAGTCCGGCACATCGATGAACACCTGCGAGGAGCCCATGATGTAATCGACCGCCGCCACCGCCATGAACACGAGGCCGATCGAGAACAGCACCTGATCGAGATGGCTCTTGCGGTAGACGTGAACATAGAGCGTGCGCTCGAGGATAATGCCAAGCAGCGCCGAGGCGAGAAAGGCGATCGGCAGGCCGAGCAGGAACGGCACGCCGAAGCGGTTCACCGCGATGAAAGCGGCGTAGCCGCCCGTCATGGCGAAGGCGCCGTGCGCGAGGTTGACGAAGTTCATCAGCCCGAGTGTCACGGCAAGCCCGCAGGCGAGCACGAACAGGAGCATGCCGTAGGCGATGCCGTCGAACAGAATGGTCAGCATGGCCGATGTTCGCCGACGAGGAGCCGCATAACAAGCGGCGCGCAGCCGTGATGAAGCCGCGCGCCAGCCGTTTTCAGGTTATTTCTTGGCGGCCTTGATCGGATCCTTCACCGCCTCGACGGTCGCGAATTCGACGTTATAGAGCTCGCCGCCGACCTTCTCGACGCGGCGGACGTAGATGTTTTGGATGATGTCGCGGGTGTCGGGATCGATCGAGATCGGCCCGCGCGGGCTTTCCCATTTCATCCCCTTCATCGCCGCGATCAAGGCGTCGCCGTCGGTCTTGCCGCCGGTCTTCTTCAGCGCCTCGTAGATCAGGTGAATGCCGTCATAGCCGCCGACGGCCATGAAGCCGGGACGCTGGCCGTTCATCAGCTTTTTGTAGGCGGCAACGAAATCCTTGTTCATCGCGGAGGGATGCGTCGCCGAATAGAAATGGGCGGTGACGGTGCCGATCATGGAGTCGCCCATGTTGTTGAGGATATCGTCGTCGGTGACGTCGCCGGGGCCGATCAGCTTGATACCGGCCTTGTCGAGGCCGCGCTCGCTATATTGCTTGGCAAAGGTTCCGCCTTGACCCGCGGGCACGAACACGAAGAGCGCGTCGGGCTTGGCGTCGGCCGCACGCTGCAACACCGGCGAGAAGTCGGGCGAGGCGAGCGGCACTTTCAATTCCTCGACCACCTGACCGCCGGCGGCGGTGAAGCGCTCCTTGAAGGAATTTTGCGCGTCGGCGCCGGGCGCGTAGTCGGAAACGAGCGTCACCACTTTCTTGATGCCGTTCTTCGCCGCCCAATCGGCGATGATGACGGAGGATTGCGCGAGGGTGAAGCTCGTGCGCGCGATATAGGGCGAGCGCTCGGTGATGATCGAGGTGCCGGCCGCCATCACGATCTCGGGCACCTTGGCCTCGGTTGCGAGCGGCGCCGCGGCGAGCGCCGACGGCGTGATGCCGAAACCGGCGATGAAGTTGACCTTGTCGTTGACGATCAGCTCTTGCGCGAGGCGCTTGGTGTTATCGGGAACGGTGGCGTCATCCTTGAGGATGATCTCGATTTTCCGGCCGGCGACGGTGTCGCCGTGCTGCTGCATATAAAGACGGACGGCGGCGTCGATCTGCTTGCCGGTCGAGGCCTGGCCGCCGGTCATCGGCAGAATAAGGCCGACTTTCACGGGCTCCTCCGCCCACGCGCCGCCGGCGGCTGCCATGGCGGTAGCGGCCAAAAGGCCGACAAGAATCCGTTTCATCATCTGACTATCCTCCCGTTATGTTCTTGATCTTGTTTGGAGGAAGGCACCTTTCCCCTGCGTGCTCCCCCGTTGGCAAATGGGTAGCGCGGAACCGCCAGAGAGAAAAGTCTTTAGGGGGAGGGTGCTTGCCTATAATCGGGAAACTAGAGAATTGCGGCGGTGGCGGTCACTCTTCGCGGCGCGGTATGAGGCGATTGCGAGCGGTCTTTGTCGCGCCGTAATGGCCTACACCATGAGCACGATTACTCGAGTTTCAATCGAGGATGGGCAACATGATGCGGCGGTTTAAACTTTCGTTTGCGGTAATGGCGACGGTTCTCGTCGCGTCGCTTTCGGCGGGTCCGGCATTTGCCGTGAGTTGCCGCACCAGCACGAGCTTCGATCGTTGGCTCGACGAGTTCAGGCGCGAGGCGGCGGGTGCCGGCGTTTCGCAGCGGGCACTCGCGGCGGCAGCACCCCAGATGGTCTACGACCAGCGCATCGTCAACATCGACCGCGGCCAGCGCGTCTTCAACCAGACCTTCATCGAATTCTCCAACCGCATGGTCGCGGCCTATCGTATCCAGAAGGGCGGCCAGCTGATCCAGCAATATGGCTCGGTGTTCGGGCGCGCGAACCAGCAGTTCGGCGTGCCGGCGGCGGTGATTACCGCCTTCTGGGGGCTAGAGAGCGATTTCGGCGCCAATTCCGGCAAGGAAAAATCGCTCGTGGCACTCACTTCGCTCGCCTATGACTGCCGCCGCGCGGAAATGTTCCGCGGCCAGTTGTTGTCGGCGCTGCAACTGATCGACCACGGCGACCTTCGGCCGGAGGAAATGATCGGCTCGTGGGCCGGCGAAATCGGCCAGACCCAGATGATGCCGACCGAATACAACAAATGGGCGGTCGACTATGACGGCGATGGTCACCGCAACCTGATTAGAAGCGTGCCCGACGTCATCGGCTCGACCGCGAATTATATCGAGAGCCTCGGCTGGCGGCGCGGCGAGCCGTGGCTCACCAACGTGCGCGTGCCCGCCAATTTAGCGTGGGATCAGGCGGACCTGACGATCCAGCATCCGCGCTCGCAATGGGCGGGTTGGGGCGTGACGCTTCCCGACGGCCGCCCGCTGCAAGCGGATGAATTGCCCGCCTCGCTCGTGCTGCCGATGGGACGGTTCGGCCCGGCGTTCCTCGCCTACGAGAATTTCCAGGTCTATCTTAAGTGGAATCAGTCGCTGATCTATTCGCTGACCGCAGCCTATTACGCCACCAGGCTCGCAGGTGCTGCGCCGATGCACAAAGGCAATGGCACGCCGGTGGCGCTGTCCTACGAGCAGGCGAAGGAGTTGCAGCAATTGCTGCGGCGCTATGGCTACACCGGCGAGATCGACGGCAAGCTCGGGCTCTCGACGCGGACGGCGGTGAAGGCCGCGCAAATGAAGCTCGGCTTCCCCGCGGATTCGTGGCCGACGGTGGAGTTGCTGGCGCGGATGCACGGCGGAGGATGATTGCCGCCGGGCACGCGGAAGCGCAGATGAAATAAGCCTTTCGCGGCCTCCGGATGTGGGCGTGGAGGAATGCGAGTACCACGGGAACCCATTGATGTTCCGCGCGTTATTGGGCGCCAAGGGGCTATCAGGTGACTTTCCAACGAGCCGTTTCATGGATCCAGAGAATCTTTCCGTTCGCTATCCGAGACCGCGCAGCAATACCGTTCTAACCGTTGCCTTGACGCTCTGTTTCGGCGGGCTTTTCGTGTTGCTCGCCGTAATCGCGACCTTCATGGCGGTGGTGCTCGCCGGCGAGAAGATGATCGTCTCCAATTTTATCTATCTCTTTGCGGTTCTCTTGTATCTCGGCTTGATTGTCGGCGCGCTCGTCGCGGCCGGTCTCAATCTTGATCTGCCGCGCTGGACCAGCCCGTGGCCGACGCGGGCGCCGGAGACGCAGCCGCTCGGGCGCTTGCTCGGTACCTCGTCGGTCCGCGCTTTCATCCCCCGCTCGACCAGCTCGGCGTGGTTTCGGCTGAATTGATATTCCGCAGCACTGATTGGCGAGCCGAACTGCCAGAGCATCTCAAGGGCCCCAAATCGGGGCCCTTGCCGTGTCAGAGCCGTGATATTCTCAACGCGGGAGCGGCCGCGCTCGGATAGGGAGTGACGCACATGAATGCAATTACTCTTTCTTTAACAGTCGTTTTGGTCGCGTTGGGCGTTGTTGCGGGGCTCGGCGGATATACCTCGCTTGCTTTCGCGCTCTTTGTCCTCGCCGTCATCGTTTCCGCTTCGCTCAAAATGGCGAACAACTGGGAGAAGTTCGTCATCCTGCGCGCCGGCAGGTTCCAATCGGCCAAGGGGCCGGGCCTCTTTTTCATCATCCCGATTCTCGATGCGGTGACGGCGGTGATCGACGAGCGCATCCAGACGACCGCTTTCGCCGCCGAATCGGCGCTGACCAAGGACACGGTGCCGGTCAACGTCGACGCCATCATCTTCTGGCTCGTTCATGACGCGCAGAAGGCCGCGTTGAACATCACGAACTACCGCGAGGCGATCGATCGCGTGGCGCAAACGTCGCTGCGCGAAATGATCGGCGCCACCATGTTGTCGGCGCTGTTGTCGGAACGCCAGGCCGCCGACGAGGTCCTGCGCGCGGAAATTTCTCGCAAGACCGCCGAGTGGGGAATTTCGGTGAACTCGGTGGAGATCCGCGACGTCGCCATTCCCGTCGCCTTGCAAGACGCGATGTCGCGGCAAGCGCAGGCCGAGCGCGAGAAGCAGGCGCGGGTTATTCTGGGATCGGCCGAGGCCGAGATCGCCGGAAAATTCGTCGAGGCCGCCAAGCTCTATGCCGACAACCCGGCCGCGCTGCATTTGCGCTCGATGAACATCATTTACGAAACGACGAAAGAGCGTGGCGCCACGATCCTGATTCCGACTTCGATGGTCGACAGCATGAATATCGCGGGGCCCTTGGCGCTCGCGCTGAAGGAAACGCCGATAAAGGGGAATTGAGAACTCCGGAGCGCGAGCCCTATCGCGCGCTCTCCAGACGCTCCGCAAAGTACGCAATTGTCTTCGCGTAGACTTGCGCTTTATTCCAGGCAAGGATGACTTCGAAGTTCCTCGTGCCCGGGCCATAGGGCGCTCCGCGCTGCCATCCATAGCCGCGCAAGTAATTGGCGGTGGAGGCGAGCACGTCGGGAACGCTGCGGACAAGATCGCGCCGGCCATCGCCGTCGTAATCGACGGCGAATTTCAAATACGACGAAGGCATAAATTGCGTCTGACCGATTTCACCCGCCCAGGCCCCGCGCATCCCTGCCGCGGCCATGTCGCCGCGCGCGACGATCCGGAGCGCATCGAATAATTCCGGGCGGAATTTATCCGGGCGGCGGCAGTCGTAAGCCAGCGTCGCCAAGGCGCGGATCGTTTGAAAGCGCCCATTGTCGGCGCCGAAATCGGTTTCAAGTCCCCAGATGGCGACGATGACGGCGGCCGAGACACCGTAATCGCGCTCGATGCGGGAAAGCAAAGCCGCCTGGCGTTTCATCATCTGCGCGCCGCGCGCAAGCCGCGGCGGCACCATACGGCCGGAAAATTGCTCGAAGCTTTGGCGAAACGCGCCCTGCCGCCGGTCGCTCGAAACAACGGCCGGGTCGTAGGTCACGCCGTTCAGTGCCGCGATGCCGCGCGGTGAAATGCCCTGCGAAGCTGCTTCGCGTTTTACGTCCTCGATCCAGGCGGGAAATCCCGACGGGTCGTTGCAGGTCGCCGCGTGCGCCACGTTCGCCGCCATGACGAGCGTTGCGGCGAATAAGATTTTCCATGCTGTTTTTGACATTGGCCAACCTCGAATAAAAATGAACGAGCGCGCAGATCTCGTTGTGAGTCTAACGCTCCTATTGTGTCATTTAAATCATTGAAAATTTGGTAGCGGAGGAGGGATTCGAACCCCCGACACACGGATTATGATTCCGTTGCTCTAACCAACTGAGCTACTCCGCCATTCCGATCGGAACCGGCGGCCGGATATAAGAAGCCGAGGGAATCGGAGTCAAGGCAAGTTAGTTAGCACGATTGCCTTAGGTGGAATCGCCACGTTTTGCGAGAGCATGATCTTTACCGAAAACCGGTTCCCACTTTTCGGAGATCATGCTCGCCGCGCGTAGCGGATCAGCGAGAAATGCCCGAGCGGCGGCATCGGCAGGCGCTCAATCAGCTCGACGCCGCCATGGCGCGCGGCCCACGCCGTGAAGCGCTCCCAGGAAAATTCCGGCCGCCAGCCGAGCCTTCGCGCCACCGGCGCGAAGCACTGCTCGAACAGCCGGCGCGGTCCTTGTTCGGCGCCGATGTGATTGATGAGGATGATCTCGCCGCCCGGCTTCACCACGCGGACGAATTCGTCGAGCGTCGCTTCGGGCTCCGGCAGCGCGGTGATGACATATTGCGCCACTACCGCGTCGAAGAACTTGTCGCGAAAGCCGAGATGCTTCGCATCCATCACCGCCAGCGCCTCGACGTTCGAGAGCTTGAGTGCCACGACGCGCTCATACGCTTTTTTCAGCATCGGGGCGGAGTAGTCGACGCCGACGAGGCGGATATCGCGCCGGTAGTCGGGCAGCGAAATGCCGGTGCCGACGCCGACGTCGAGAATGCGGCCGCCGATCTTCTCGGCGGCGGCGATCGTCGCCTTGCGGCCGGCATCGAACACCTTGCCGAACACAAGATCATAGACCGGCGCCCAGCGGGCATAGGCCTTCTCGACCGTATTCTTGTCGATGTCGGCCATCGGCCTTCGATCAGACGGCGGCGCGGAGCGGCTCGCGTGGCGAGGCCGTGTGCTGCAGGCTCGCACGGATCACGCCGCCGCCGAGAACGCGCGCGCGCGGATCGGCGCTGTCGTAAATCACGCAGGCCTGCCCGGGCGCGATCGCTTCCTCGCCCCGTTCGATTTCGACTTCCGCTTCACCGTCGCCGACGAACAACAATGCCGCCTGCGGCGGGCGCATCGAGCGGACGCGGGCGAACACCGGCAAGCCGTCGTGCGCGATGTCCCCGGCGGGCGCGTCGCCGATCCAGTTGAGGTCGGCCACTCGAAACCGATGGGTTAGGAGTGCTGCGCGCGGGCCGACGATCACTTGCCGCCGCGCCGGGTCAAGCCGGACGACGAACAAGGCTTCGCGGGACGCAATGCCGAGCCCGCGCCGCTGGCCGATGGTGAAGTGCACGATGCCGGGATGCTTGCCCAAGACGCGGCCGTTGAGATCGACGATCTCGCCGGGCTCGGCGGCGCCGGGCTTCAGCCGCTCGATCACGTCGGTATAGCGCCCGGTGGGAACGAAGCAGATGTCCTGGCTGTCGTGCTTGTCGGCGACCGCAAGGCCGAATTCGTGCGCGAGGCCGCGCACCTCCGCCTTGGTCATCTCGCCGAGCGGAAAGCGCAAAAAGTCGAGTTCGTCGAAGGTCGTGCCGAACAGAAAATAGCTCTGATCGCGCTCGGCCTCGCGCGCGCGATAAAGCCCACGGCGCCCCAAAGACGTTGCGCGGCTCGCGACATAATGGCCGGTGGCAAGCGCGCGGGCGCCAAGGTCGCGCGCGGTGTGGAGAAGATCGGCGAACTTGATCTGCCGGTTGCAGGCGACGCAGGGCACCGGCGTCTCGCCCGCCCGGTAGCTCGCGACGAACGGCTCGATCACCGCCTTGCGAAAGCGCTCCTCGTAATCGAGGACGTAGTGCGGAATGCCGAGCGAAGCCGCCACCGCGCGCGCGTCATGGATGTCCTGGCCCGCGCAGCAGGCGCCCTTTTTGCGGCGTGCTGCGCCGTGGTCATAGAGTTGCAGCGTGACGCCGACGACGTCGTAGCCCGCGCGCTTGAGGAGTGCCGCGACGACCGAGGAATCGACGCCGCCCGACATCGCGACCACGACCTGCGTCTTCGCGGGCGGTCCTTCGAGGGCGAGGTTGATGTCCGTGATCGTTTCCATGTGGGTTCTTATAGGAGGGCATTGCGGCGGGGCAAAGTGGCCCGCCCGGCAAGTCCTGCCGGGCGTGCCGATTCTGCCGCGTGGCGGGCAACCGGCCGCGCGCTAAATCCTTGATTTGCTTCGGCTTCGCAATCGGCCGAACTGGCCCGCGCTTTGCTGAGTAAGAACCGGATCCGTATGTCTTGTTAAGGGATTTTTCCGTGCAGAGCGTCGCCAGCATCAATTCGCCCGATCTCCTTCCCGCGCCTGCGTCCGCTCCCGAGCGCAAGGACAAGGGGGACGATTCCTTTTCGAACATGCTCGCGGCGCAGGACGCGGCAGCGCAGCCCGTCAGCGTCTCCATGCAATTCACCGGCACGGTCACCGGCGTCGATCTCAGCGGCTCGCAGCCCTTGCTGTAGGTGGGTTCGAGCTATCTGACGATTTCGCAGGTGAGCGCGATCCAATAGCCGGGTTCATAAGCGCCGAATAGCAGGGGTTTTCGGTCCCAGCGGCGAAAAACCGCCAGGACTCATTAAGCCTTTGGAAACAAGCTTTTAGTGAAATTTTCATGCCTCGGCCTTAGCTTCGCGGCTTGTTCAAGTCGTGTTTGAGTTCAGTGAGCGTAGGATGACCGAAGCACAACGCCCGAGAGCCAAGTACGTCATCGGGCCCGATGGTAGCCCCCTGACGATCGCCGATCTGCCCCCGCCGGAAACCCGGCGCTGGGTCATTCGGCGCAAGGCCGAAGTGGTGGCCGCCGTGCGGGGCGGCCTCTTGTCGCTTGAGGATGCCTGCAATCGCTACACGCTGACCACGGAAGAGTTTCTTGCCTGGCAGCACTCGATCGAGCGGCACGGCCTCGCCGGCCTTCGCACCACGCGGCTGCAGCAATACCGTCAGTGATCCGCCGGTCGCGGCTCAGGCCGCGGGCAGCCTCAACAAAATAATTCCGCCGACGATTAAAGCGAGCGCGATCCAGCGCCGCGGGCCGAACGGCTCGCCGAAGAAGCGCACCCCGATGATCGCGGCGAACAGCACCGATGTCTCGCGCAAGGCGGCGATGAGGCCGATCGGCGCTTGCGTCATCGCCCACAGCGCGATGCCGTAGGACGGCAGCACCAAGGAGCCGGCGATCAGACCCGGCAGCCATATTTTTCTCGCCTCGCGGAAGAAGGCTTGCCGGCGCATCGCGAGCGCGAAAGCGAGAACGCAAAGGCCGGTGCCGGCGAGCAGCCAGGCGCCATAGACGAAGCCCGAGCCGGCCACCCGCGCGCCCAGGCCGTCGACCAGCGTGTAGGTCACGATCACGCAGGCGTTGGTCGCGACCGCCATCGCGGCGCGCCCGGTGAGGCCGCCGCGAATGAGCGCGTCCGCCGACAACGTCACGATTCCGGCGGCGAGAATAAAGATCGCGAGCCAGCCGTTCCAGGCGAGCGCCTCGGAGAGAAAGAGAAAGGCGATCAGCGCGGTCAGCAATGGCGCCGAGCCGCGGGTGAGCGGATAGGCGACGCCGAGATCGGCCGAGCGATAAGCGAAGCCCACCAGCACGAAATAGCCGACGTGAATCAGCGACGAGGCGACGACATAGGGCCACGCCGCGGGCGGAGGGGCGGGGAGCGCCAGCATGAGCGGGATGCCGTAGAGGCCCGCGAACACCGCCACCACGAGCGCCGCCAGCGAGTGGTCGTCCTGCGCCTTGATGATGGCGTTCCAACACGCATGGAACACCGCGCCGCAAAGGACGGCGATCAGGATGAAGGTGCTCAAGGGATTTTCCGCAAGGAATCGGCAGGATCGCGCATTCGTGATTATCCATATCACAGCCGGCGCGAAGGCTGGCGTGTATATCGGCGAGAGAGAAGAGTGTCATGAGGTTTCCATTCGCCACTATCGCCGCCGGTTTGGGCATCTGTGCGCAAAGCGCTGCCGCCTCGCAAGGTCCGGGCGTAGCGCCGGGACAAGCGGGCATTATCGCTCATGCTTTGGCGGTCACCTTGATCGGCATGCTGGCCGCGGTTGTGATCTTCGGTTTGTTGAAGATCGTGTTGGATTTCGCCCGCCCGCACTGATCGGCCGCGGGCTGCGCGCGGCCGTCTCGTGATACAGATTCACGCCGTGCCGCGCTTCGCAGCCAATATTTCGCTGATGTTCGCCGAGCACCCGTTCCTCGATCGCTTCGAGGCCGTGGCGGCCGCGGGATTCAAAGCGGTCGAATGCCAGTCCTGTTACGAGCACGCGATTCCGGCGATCAAGGAGCGGCTCGAGCGCACGGGTCTCGTGCTCGCGCTGATCAACACACGGCCCGGCGATCCGGCGATCGATGGCTTCGGGCTTGCCGCCACCGCGGGCCGCGAGATGGAATTCCAGGCGCGCGTCGATCAGGCGCTCGACTATGCAGCCTCGCTTGGCGTCACGAAAATTCACGCCATGGCGGGCGACGGTTTCGACGTGCCGGAAAACGCGCGCGCCTTCGTCAACAATATCCGCGCGGCCGGCGAGAAGGCCGCCGCGCGCGGCAAGACGATCCTGATCGAGCCGCTCAATCCGCGCGACCGGCCGAATTATTTCTTGCGCTCGATAACACGGGCCGCCGATTTCATCGTCGAGGTGGGCCTCGCGAATGTGAAGCTGCAATTCGACGCCTATCACGTGGCACTCATGGAAGGCGACGTGATCCAGCGATTGAAGGAATTCGCGCCGCTTATCGGTCATGTGCAGATCGCGGGCGTGCCGGCGCGTCATGAGCCGGACGAGGGCGAGGTGGACTATCCGGCCTTCTTCGCCACCCTCGAAGAGATCGGCTGTGACGGCTGGGTCGGCGCCGAGTATCGGCCACGCGGGCGCACCGAGGATGGGCTCGGCTGGGCACGGCGCTACGGAATCGCGCCGAGGTAATCTCGGCGGCGAAATCGCGCAAAGGGAGGAATGCATGCATCTCAAGGACAAGGTCGCGCTCGTGACCGGCGCCGGTTCCGGCTTCGGCAAGGCGATTGCAGAGACCTTCGCGCGCGAGGGCGCGCGGGTCGCGGTTCTCGATGTGGTGGAAAAGGCGGCGAAGGAGACCGCGGAGGCGATCGGCAAGAGCGCGCTCGCGATCCAGTGCGACGTGTCGAAAAAGGCCGCGGTCGATGCAGCCGTCAGGAATACGATCGGGGCCTTCGGCGCGCTCGATATTCTTGTCAACAACGCCGGCGTCAGCCACGTCAACAAGCCGCTGATGGAAATCAGCGAGGACGAATTCGACCGTGTCTTCGCGATCAATATGAAAGGCGTCTTCCTCTGCACCCAGGCGGCGGTGCCCTTGATGCGCCGCCGCGGTAAGGGCGTCATCATCAATATCGGCTCGACCGCGGGCTTGCGGCCTCGGGCCGGCCTGTCGTGCTACAACGCGACCAAAGGTGCCGTGCATATCTTCTCGAAGACGCTCGCGGTGGAACTCGCGCCCGAAATTCGCGTCTGCACCATCGCGCCGGTCGCGGGCGACACACCGTTGTTGCCCACCTTCATGGGCGGCGACACGGCGGAACTGCGCGCTAAATTCGTCGCCACGGTGCCGCTCGGACGGCTTTCGACGCCGCAAGACGTCGCCAACACGGCGCTGTTCCTCGTCTCCGACGAAGCCGAGTTCCTCACCGGAAATGTGGTGGAGGTCGACGGCGGCCGTTGCGTATAGGCCGATTTCATGGGCCTCCCGGGGAATCGTCGCAAACTTGTCCTTTGCGCCGCCTCCGCACTCGTATAATTTGTCTCTTAATTTAACGGTCGATGGAGACGGGCATGGATCAGGACGGCCAAGCTGTGGAAAATCGCCGCTCATCACCGCTGAAGGAGGCGGTGCGTGCCGCGCGTATCGAGGCCGCGGAGCGTTCCGCCGTCGTCGTCGAACTCCGCGACGCCGAAGCCGCGCGGCTCGAAATCCTGAACGAGGCGCTCGACCCCACCTTCGCCGACATTCCGGCCGAGCACGCCGATCTCTTCGACCGCGGCCTTTCGCAAGGATCGATGCCGCGGCTGTGGATCGACATGGTCGCGCATGTCGCCATGGGCCGCGACAAGCGCACCTACCGGTTCCTGCATGACACGGCCTATGGCCGCCGCGTGCTCGCGGAGTCGACCGAAACGGCGCCGATCGCCGAGGCGGTGACGCGCTATGTCGCGCGCCGCCTGATCGCGCGCGAGCAGGCGCTGGTGTCGCCGGCGGAAGCCGTCGCGCCGAAGCAGGAAACGCCGCCGCCACAGCCCTCGCGCGGAGAGACGGTACTGAGTTTCATTCTCGGCATCATCGTCGGCGCGATCGGGCTGTTCGTGCTCGGCGTGTATCTGACGCGCTGAGCGCTTCACATGAGTTTCTTTTTTCGGAGCGAAACGATCTTGCCGTCCGGCGAGAAGCCGCGGCTTTCCATTTCGCACGACCAAAAGCCGGGCGCGCCCTCGATCCGGTAGAGATTATAGGCAGCGCCGCCGCGCGGATCGCCGGGCGCTGCAGAGGCGGAAGGCACTTGCACCACCGGGATCGGTCGCTCGAATCCCGCGATTTCATTCACGGCGGCGATATGATCGTGCCCCGATAGAACGAGGTCGGCGCCATAGAGCGCGACGGTGTCGCGAAATCCTGGGGCATCTTCCAAGCGCTTCAACCACGAACGCGGGCCCGCCGGCGCATGGTGAATGAGGATCACGCGGAAGCACCGCTCCTCCTGCAGGCGCGCGAGTACGATGGCAAGACGATCGAGCTGATCGGAACCGAGACGGCCGGAGGCAAAGAACGGCAGCGTCGGCACCGCGCTCGAAAGTCCGATTAGCGCGACGGGTCCGCGCCGGCGCAAATAAGGGAAAGGCGCGGTTTGAGCGGCATCGCCGGCGAGATATTCGCGCCAGGCGCCTAGATACGTCCCGTTGGTCGCGCGCACATAGGCGTCGTGATTGCCCGGAATAACGCTCACTCGTTTCCCGTCGCCGAGACGGGCGAGAAACGCGCGGCCGTCGTCGAATTCGACGGGGAGCGAGAGATTGGCGAGATCGCCGGTGACGGCGACATGATCGGGCGCCTGCGCCAGAAGGTCGGCGGCAAGACGGTCGAGTATGTCGCGCCGGTGGTGGGCGCCGCGGCGAAGCTTCCAGTTGAGATAGCCAGTGATCCGCTTGCCGATGAGTTCGGCCGGGCGGGGCTCCGCCAACGGCGGGATGTGCGGATCGGAAAGATGCGCGAGGACGAACACGCTCACGAGCTTCCGATCAGGATGCCCACGATGAAGACCAGCGCGCCGCCCACCATCACCTGAAAAGCGGCCGCGAGCAGTGTCGTATCCATATAGCGCCAGCGGATCCAGGAGATCACCGCGAGTTCGATCGCGACCACGACGAAGGAAACACTCGTCGCGGTCCAGAAATCGGGAATGAGATAGGGCAGCGTGTGGCCGAGGCCGCCGATCGCGGTCATGCCGCCGCAGACCGCGCCGCGGATCACCGGCGCGCCACGGCCGGTGAGCGAGCCGTCGTCGGAGAGCGCTTCGGCGAACGCCATGGAAATTCCGGCGCCGAGCGAGGCCGCCATGCCGACGAGAAAGGTCTGCCAGGTGTTGTGGGTGGCGAAGGCGGCGGCGAAGAGAGGTGCCAGCGTCGAGACCGAGCCGTCCATCAGGCCCGCGAGCCCCGGTTGCACGTATTGCAGCATGAACATGCGCTTCGCGGCCGTTTCCTCCTTACCGCGCGCATCCTGGGTGAGAATTTCCTCGCTCAGCTTCTCGGCGAGATCCTCGTGCTGGTCCTCAATCTCGGCGAGCCGGTCGAGCAGTTCGCGTACCGAGGCGTCGCGGGCAGATTTCGCCGCCTGACGATAGAAATTCGCGGCCTCGTATTCCATGTTGGCCGCGTATTTGCGCACCTCGTCGAGGCCGAGCGGATGCATAAGCCACAACGACTTGTGGCGCACGAAGCCCTTCACGTCCTGGCGGCGGACGAGCGGCAGATACTCGCCGAACTTCTCGCGATAGAGGTCGAACAACATGCCGCGATGGCGGATTTCTTCTTCCGCCATTTCCTCGAACACCTTGGCGGAGGCGGGATATTGCTTGCGGAGCCCGTTGGCGAAGCCGTGATAGATGCGGCTATCCTCCTCCTCGTTGGAGATCGCAAGCGCGAGGATTTCCTGCTCGGTGAGGTCGGCGAAACGTTTCATGGCTGGTTTCTCTCGGAGCTTTTGGCTGGCGTACGAAACGTAGCGTTCATAACGCGGAAACGCGAAAGCCGATAGGATCGGGCGGCGAATCGAAGGAAGCATGATGATCCGCAGGATTCTGCATTTCTACTGGCGTTTCGCGCGCGGCATGACGTTGGGCGTGCGCGGTGTAGTGCTGGATGAAGACGGCAAGGTGTTTCTGGTCCGCCACGGCTATACGCCCGGCTGGCATTTTCCCGGCGGCGGGGTCGATCCCGGCGAGAGCCTGTCGGAGGCGCTCGCGCGCGAATTGATGGAGGAAGGCAATCTCCGCGTCATCGGCGCGCCGCCGCTGCACGGCGTCTTCCATAACGTCCACGCCTCGTCGCGCGATCACGTGGCGGTGTTTGTGGTGCGGGAGTTCGAGTGGCCGTCGCCGCCCGCTCCGAGCTGGGAAATTGCCGAAGCGGGCTTTTTCCCCTTGAATAAGCTTCCCAAGGGGACGAGCGAGAGCACGCGGCGAAGGCTTGAAGAGATTTTATACGGCGCGCCGGTCAGCACGTCCTGGTGAGGACTGTGCTGCGAAGCGGACGCGGTCGTGAGGCGCGTCGAGCTTGATCTCGGGCCCGAGCGGTACGATCCGCGTCGGATTGATCTGCGGGTGGCTCATATAATAGTGCCGCTTGATGTGCTCGAAGTTCACCGTCTCGGCGACACCGGGTATCTGATAGAGTTCGCGCAGATAATTCGACAGGTTCGGATAGTCGGCGATCCGGCTCAGATTGCACTTGAAGTGGCCGACATAGACCGGATCGAAGCGCACGAGCGTGGTGAAAAGCCGCCAATCGGCTTCGGTCAGGCGGCCGCCCGCGAGATAACGTTGGCGCGATAGTCTCCGCTCGATTTCATCGAGAGCCGCGAACAAATCGCGGAACGCTTCTTCATAGGCTTCCTGCGTCGTCGCGAAGCCCGCGCGATAGACGCCGTTATTGATCTGCTTGTAGACGAGATCGTTGATCGCATCGATCTCGCCGCGCAATTCCCGTGGATAATAATCCTCGCGCGCGCCGGTGAACTTGTCGAAGGCGGAATTGAACATGCGAATGATTTCCGACGATTCGTTATTGACGATGGTTTTCTTTTCCTTGTCCCATAGCACCGGCACGGTGACGCGGCCGCTGTAGCGCGGCTCCGCGAGGAGATAGATTTCGTAAAGACGCTGTTTGGCGTTGACCGTGTCGGGGATCGCGCCGGGAAAGTTTGAGAACACCCAGCCTTCGTCGCCCATCAGCGGATCGACGATCGAATGCGAGACGATGTCCTCCAGCTTCTTCAGCTTGCGGAAGATCAAGCTGCGGTGCGCCCAGGGACAGGCGAGCGAGACGTAGAGATGATAGCGGCCGGGCGTGGCCAGAAAACCGCCTTCGCCGCTCGGGCCGGGAGCGCCGTCCGCCGTCACCCAGTTGCGAAAGTGCGAATCCTTGCGGACGAAGCGGCCGCCGGTCGACTTGGTGTCGAACCCTTGGTCCCGCCAGACGCCGTCGATCAGAAGGCCCATCGTTCCATTCCTTTGCCGCGACCTTTGTCATGTAGGGAGCGCTTTAGCGAGCGGAAGCGGTGCAAAGCGGCTATGCGCGAGGGCGGCGGTGGATTCGGAAGCCCCGTCATGATATGCGGCGCGCGCCTCGCCGCCGAGGCTCTCTCGGAGCTTTCCTTGTCCGATCTTTCCCTCACCATTCTGCCCGAACAGGCCGAGGACGATCCGGCGATCGAGAAGCTCTACGAGCGCACCTTCGGTCCCGGCCGTTTCGCGCGCACGGCCTACCGCCTGCGCGAGATAGCCCAGCACCGGCGCGAACTTTCCTTCACGGCGAGAATCGGCACCTTGCTCGTGGGCTCGGTGCGGCTCACGCCCGTCCGCATCGGCGAGGCGCCGGCGCTATTGCTCGGGCCGCTCACGGTCGAGCCGCCCTTTCGCGAGCACGGCATTGGTGCCGCCTTGATCGAGGCTTCGCTCGCCGCTGCGCGCAAGGCGGGGGCGCGGCTCGTGCTCCTCGTCGGCGACGAGCCCTATTACGGGCGCATGGGCTTCAAGAAAGTTCCGCGCGGGCTGGTCAAGCTACCGGGGCCGGTCGATCCCGAACGGGTGCTGGTGGCCGAGCTTGCCGACGGGGCGTTCGCGAACGTATCCGGGCCGCTTCGGCCCGAGCGGGCGAAACCACTTTGAGCGAAAACGCGGACTTATAAGTTCGCAGCCACGATAAGCTTCAACGAGTTGGTTTGGGAACACCGGGAATTCCGGGCGCGCATTCGAGCGCAGCGCGATCCCATTTTCCGTCGCGCGCTGCCGCCTCATAGGTGCTTTGCAGAAAAGCGAGGAGCATCGCGTCGGGATCGGACGCGGTCCGCACCACATCGTAGGGTAGGAGAAACTCGCCGAGTGCCTCGCTAAAAAAGGCTTCTGCCGGTTCGACGACAGACGTTCTGAAGCCGTTCGGTTCCGGATAGGCATAGGAATAGAACGCCGCGTAATCGACTCCGCCGCCGCCCGGCCAGAATCCCGCACTGCTCACCTCGTGGGAATAGGCATCGCGCATGACGGTATCCGGCAAGCCGGGAACGCCGCCCGGATGCGGCGGCGCCCGGCGGCCGGAAAAGCGCGTGACGGCGAGATCGAAACTTCCCCAGAAAAAGTGAACGGGGCTGCTTTTGCCGATGAAGCCGGTGCGGAACTGTTTGAACACGCGATCGGCTTGGATGAGAACGCGCCAGAAGCGCTCTGCATATTCGGCGTCGTAGGCGGCATGCGTGCGGTCAGTGCTGAATGGAATCGCTCCGGGAATCTCGGACGGGAAGTCATTGATCTCGACGCGGATGCCGGCCTCGCGCAGCGCCGCCAGCGCAATTTCGTAGAATTCTGCGACGGTCCGCGGTTGCAAAGCAATCTGCTTGTGGTCACCGCCGCTCGTCGTGATCTCGAGCAAATGTTGGTTGAAATCGAACTCGATCTCGAATGAACCCTCCCCGTAGGGAATCGGCGAGGTCGTCAGGCCGCGCGCGGTGACATAAAGCGGAACGTGCCAGGAATGATTGAGCCACGGCGTGAGCGCGAGCCTGATCTTGCCGACGATCTGCGTCCACAGATGAAGCGTGTCGCGGGTGTCCTTCCAGGCGCTGTAAGGCAGATCCGGCCACGCTTCGTGTGTTGAGTTTGCGGTCAAGAATTTCTCCGAACTTCGCGACGTATCCGCCGATCATAGCGCGGTTGACGCGTCTCGGAAGTCAGCGCCCTTCGCGCGCCCAGGCCGCGGCGACGCCGGCGAGCAGGATCAGCAGCCCCGACAATCCGGCGAAGAGCGGAAACAACCCGAGGCCGCGGAGCGTGCTTGCGTCGCGGAGTTTCAGCCCGAGCCAATCGGAGCCGGCGAAACGCTCGCCCGAGCGCACGCCGACGATGCGGGGCGCCGGCGCGCCGAGTTCCGAGATGCGCCAGACGCCGCCGCCGGTGGCGCTGGCGAGCGGCTCCAGCACGGCTTTCGTGCTCGTTACCTCGGCGAATTCGCGCGGATTGATCGGCCCGACATTGACGAGCGTCGTGAGCGTGCCATCGCTCGCGCGCCATAGGCCAAGTTCGGAAGCGGGCGTCGTGGCGCGATAGACGCCGGGCTCGACGAGCGCGAGATCGATCGCACGCACGTGGCCCGATGGTGTTGTCACCGAGACCGGCACCGCATCGTCTTGCATGGTGCGGCGCTCGATCGCGAGATTGCCGCCTTGCACCGACAACAGCAGCCGCTCTTCCTCGAGTTCCGGCTGCTTCATCAGCCAGTGCGACAGGCGCCGCAGCAAATCAAGATGCGGCCCACCGCCCTCGAAGCCTCGCGCCCACAGCCAGATGTGATCGGAGAGGAGCAGCGCCACGCGTCCCTCGCCGTAGCGCGAAAGAACTAGAAGCGGATTGTCGTTCGGCCCGTTCATGACGGCCGTGCCCCTTTGGGCGCGGGCGTTGATCAGACGGAACCAGTGGCTCCAATGCGGCGGGTCGAAATCACCGCCCGGTAGCGAGCGGGTGACTGGATGGCGCTTGCCCGCCTCGGTCAGAAGCGGCTGAAACGCCGCTTCGGTCATGTTGCCGGTCGGCTCCGCCGGCAGGATCGTTTCGAGCGGCGAGTGGAAGATCGAATTGGGGCTGGCATAGTCGGAACCGGCGGCGACCAGCACCGCGCCGCCTTCGCGCACGTAATTCACGATGTTGTCGAAATAGATCATCGGCAGCACGCCTTGCTGGGCGTAGCGGTCGAAGATGATGAGCTGAAACTCCTTGATCTTCTGCTGGAACAGCTCGCGCGTGGGAAAGGCGATCAGCGACAATTCGTTGATCGGGGTACCGTCCTGTTTTTCCGGTGGCCGCAAAATGGTGAAATGAACGAGATCGACATTGGCGTCGGATTTGAGCAAGTTTCGCCAGGTGCGCTCGCCCGAATGCGGCTCGCCCGAAACCAGGAGCACGCGCAGCTTTTCGCGCACCCCTTCGATGGTGAGTGCCGCGCGGTTGTTGAGGGGCGTGATCTCGCCCTCGAGCGGGGCCGCCTCGATCTCGACGATATTAGCGCCGGCATGCGCGATCTCGATCTCTACCCGCGCTGGCTCGCCCGCGACCACGGCGGGGCGGGCGACGATATCGCCATCGATGCGTACGGTGACCTGGACGCGCGCGCCCTTCGGCGCGCCTTCGTCTTCGACGCGGTAGCCGATCGTCTGCTTCTGCCCGACGATGCCGAAACGCGGCGTCGCGGTGAGCGCAACGCGGCGATCGCGCTCGCCCTCGCGGCCGGTAATCAGCGCGTGCACGGGCGCGGCGAAGCCGAGGACCGACGCGTCGGGCACGTCGTGAACGCGGCCGTCGGTGACGAGGATCGCGCCGGCCACCCGCTCGGGTGGAACGTCCGAAAGGGCGGCACCCAGCGCCGAAAAGAGACGCGTACCTTCGCCCTCGCTGTCATTGCCGCTTGCATCGACCATGCGCACTTCGAGACCCGGGATTTTCGCGAGCTTTTCCGCGAGTGCTGCGCGCGCTTGTTCCGTTATTTTCTCGCGGTCGTCGAAGCGCTGGCTCGCGCTCTTGTCGATGACGACGGCGACGACCGAGGAGAGCGGCTCGCGGTCTTCGCGGGTAAAGGACGGATTGGCGAGCGCAAACAGGGCGAGCGCAAGCGCAAGCGAGCGAAGATAGGAGCCGCGCGAGCGCGAAACGATCAGTAGGGCGGCGACTAGAAGCGTCATGACCCCCGCCGCGATAAGCGCGGGCAGCGGTAGCAGCGGATCGAAGGCGAAGCCGTATCCCATGCTTGATCCCTACTGCCCGAGCCGCTCAAGCAGCGCCGGCACGTGCACCTGATCGGCCTTGTAGTTGCCGGTGAGCACGTACATCACGATGTTGACGCCGACGCGGAAGGCAAATTCGCGCTGGCGCGGCTCGCCCGGTGTGAGCGGCAAGAGCGGCTGGCCGTCAGGGCCGAGCGCCCAGGCGCCGGCGAGGTCGTTCGAAGTAATCAGGATCGGCGAGACGCCGTCGCCCGCGCGCGCGGGCCGCGCCTCACTCTCCGCGCTCTGTTCCGGCAACGCCTCCACCCACAGCCTTCCGTTGCCGTAGCGGCCGGGAAAATCGCGCAGGAGGTAGAACGATTTCGTCAGCACGTGATCGGCGGGTACGGGCTCGAGTTCGGGGATGTCGAGGGCCGATAGAATTTCCCGCAGCTTCGCGAGCGCCGGTGAAACCTCGCCGCCGCGCATGGGGAGCGCCGTAAGCGCGTCGCGGGTGTCGAACACGATGGTGCCGCCCTGTTTCATGTAGGCGTCGATGCGCGCGAGCGTCGCCGCCTCGGGCTTCGCGGCGTCCGGCGCGATCGGCCAATACAGCATCGGGAAGAAGGCGAGTTCATCCTTCGCGATATCGACGCCGATCGGATCGCCGGGCTCAAGCGCGGTGCGCTGGGAGAGAAACAGCGAAAGTCCTTCGAGACCGGCGCGGCTCACGGCGTCGATTTCCTTGTCGCCGGAGACGACGTAGGCAAGGCGCGTCTGCGTGGTGGCGCGGAGGGCGAAGTCGTCGACCGGTTTTTGTTGCGTCGTCGGCGCCGCTTTGGGCTGTTGTTGTTGCGTCGCCTTCGGCGGCGACGGCGGCGCGCTTTGCGCCCAAGCTCGATCGGCGGCGGGCGCTCCGAATACAATTGCGAAAGCGAGCACGGTTGCCGCGCGGCGCCAATTCAGCCGCGTCCATCCGCCCGCGAGCGCGAAGACGATCAGGGCGTCGGCGGCGAGCAGCGTCAGCACGGCGATCAGGGCGGCCGCGCGCAAATCGACTGGCTCGCCCTGGCGATAGGGCTCGATGCGCGCGCCGATTGCTGAAAGGTCGAGCGGGGTGAGCCGGTTGCGTGGCGCGAGCGTGTTCACGGCGACGAGGCCCTCCGGCGGGCCGTAGAATCCGGGCGGATGATCGAACACGCCGGGCCCCTGGTAATCGGCAGGGATCGGCCGCGCGGTCGGTCCCGGCGCGGTGAACACGCCGTAGCCGTCGAGGAGCCGGCTCGGCGATACGGTCGGCGCTTGCCGGCGTTCCGATGGCTGCGCGGGCTCCGCGGCGGGCCCGCCGGCCGAGCCCGATAGCGCGACAACCCGGCGCAACATCTCGACGAATGTGCCCGACAGCGGCAAGTCCGACCACGTCGCGTCGGCGGATACGTGAAAGAGCACAAGCAGACCGCGTCCGCGCCGCTCGGCGGTGACGAGCGGGGTGCCGTCAGTGAGCGTCGCCCAGGTGCGCTCGGCGAGCGCGCCGTCGGGCTCGGCCAGCACTTGGCGGGTCACCGTCACATCGTTTGGGACGGCGAGATCGTGGAAAGGACTTTCGCGCGAGAACTGGCCGAGCTTCTGCGGCTGCTCCCAGGAAAGACTTCCGCCGAGAACGCGTCCGCCGCGGCGCAATTGCACCGGAACGAGATCGTCGTCAGCCGCGGCTAGCCGCGGTCCGGCGAAACGGACCAACAGGCCGCCTTCCTCGATCCAGCGCACCAGCCGCTCACGCGCCGCGGGTGCGATGGTGCCGACATCGGAAAGGATCAGCGCCGGCAGCCGTTGATCGAGGAAGCGGGTGATCGCTTCGGCGGGCGCGGCACCCTCGGCGAGACGCACGTCGGCAAAGGGCCCGAGCGCGCGCGAGAGATAAAAGGTCGCGGCAAGAAGCGGTTGGCTCGTGTCGGCGGTCGCGCCCGAAACGACGCCGACCGTGCGGCGTCGCCAGCGCTTGTCGAGAAGTTGAACCGCGCCGGACGCGCGCTCGCCCGCGATTTCGATGCGCGCGATGTCGTTTCGGATCTCGACCGGAAGATCGAAACGCGCTTCGGTTTCGCGCTCGCCCGCCTGAAACGCGAAGAGCGCGTCGCCGAGCGCAAGCCCGCGGAGGTCGCGGGCGCGGGCGATGCCTTGCGCGGGGGAGCTATCGTCCGCGCGCAAGACCTTGACCGTGAGCCCGCCGGCGGCGTTGTCGGCGTCGGCGAGCGCGTGCCCGCCCTGCACGCCGCCATTGACGATCGTTAATCGATCGCGTGCGAGTTCGCCGAGCTTTTCGGTGAAGGCCGACCCGTCGCCGAGATCGACGCCGTCGGTGAGCCAAATGACCGATGCTTCCGGATTGAGCTGCAACAAGCGGCCGAGCGGCGGCAAAATCTCGACGCGATCGGGCGTGTGCGCGGAAGGCGCGAGCAGGCGGAGCGCTTCGCGCGCCTCGCCGGGGCGCAAGAGCGAAACATCCTTCGGCGGCGCGCCGCTCGCGATCAGCGCGAGCGGACGGCCTTCGGCCTCGGCGCGGGAGATGATCGCGTCGGCGGTGCGCAGCCGCTCGCGCCACGAAGCCGCGGCGGACCAGCCGGAATCGATCAGGAGAATCGTCGGCCCGCTGGCGCGGGTGCCGGCCGGTGGCGGATTCCATATCGGTCCCGCCGCCGCGAATACGATGAGAGCGGCGAGCAAGAGCCGGAGCGCCGTCAGCCACCACGGCGTGCGCGCGGACGTTTCTTCCTTGGGCTCGATATCGAACAGAATCCGCGTGGGCGGGAATGTGATGCGCCGCGGCCGCGGCGGCACCAGACGCAAGAGCCACCACAGAACGGGGAGGGCCAAGAGCGTGGGCAGCAAGAAGGGCGAGGTGAATCCGAGCGGCAGGCCGATCATGCGGCGGCCCCCGCTTCAGACAGGGCTAGATTGGCCGGACGCCGGCGGGCAACCACGTCGCGGGTCTCGCCCATGCGCGCGCGGAGCGCCAGCAGCAATTCGCTTGCCGGGCGATCGGTGCGATGGACGGCGAAGCTCCAGCTCCTGCGGTCGGTCTCGTTGCGGATCGTCTCGCGATGCTCGGCGATCCGCCGCACGTAATCGCCCCGCCAGCTTTCGGCGCGGCCGACGGTGATCGAGCCCGCGCCCTCGGGCTCGAGGAACTCCACCCGGCCGGAATAAGGGAATGTTTCCTCCGCCGGATCGACGATTTGCACCACATGGCCGCCGGCGCCGTTTGCCGACAAATTCGCGATTGAGCTCACGACTTCGGCGGGCGGACTCCACAGATCGCCGAGAATGCAGACCTCGTCGCACGGGCCCGCCACGAAGAACGGCGGCAGGCTTTGCGGCGCGCCGGCCGTATGAATGATCGCCTCCGCCATGCGCTCGATCACGGCGCGGTTGGCGGTCGGCCGCATGGTGCCGGGAATGCCGACGCGCTCGCCGCCGCGAACGAGCAATTCGCCGAGCGCAAACGCAAGTACGAGCGCGCGGTCGCGCTTCGTTTCCCACACCAGGGGCGATGCGAACTCCATCGACGGCGAAAGATCGGGCCAGATCCAGACCGTGTGCGCCGCCTCCCATTCGCGCTCGCGCACATAGAGGTGGTCGTCGCGCGCCGAGCGCCGCCAGTCGACGCGGCTCGCGGGCTCGCCCGACATGAAGCGGCGATATTGCCAAAAATTCTCGCCCGGCCCGGCACGGCGGCGTCCGTGCAGACCATGGAAGACCGAGGCCGCCACGCGCCGGGCCTCGAGCACGAGCCGCGGCATCGCGGCGACGAGGTGAAGGGCCGCTCCCGTCGCGGCGCGAACCGGCGCGTCGTCGCGAGCGCTTCGAGAACCGGCGTTCGCCTCGCTCATGCAATCCTTGCTTTCAGCCTTGCGACCACGCCTTCGATCGTCTCGCCATCGGCGCGCGCGCCGAAGGTGAGCGCCATGCGGTGCTTGAGGACGGGCTCGGCAAGCGCCAAGACGTCGTCGATCGAGGGCGCAAGCCGGCCATCGAGGAGCGCGCGGGCGCGCACGGCGAGCATCAGCGCCTGACTCGCGCGCGGGCCCGGTCCCCAGGCGATCAGCTTGGAAGGTCCGTCGGCGTCGGCGCCGGGACGTGCCGCGCGCACGAGATCGAGGATCGCCTCGACCACGGATTCGCCGACCGGAATCCGGCGCACGAGCCGTTGTGCGGCGATCAGATCGTCGACCGACATGGCGGCGCGCGGCTTCGTCTCGTCGACGCCGGTGGTGTCGAACAGGATCTTCCGCTCGGCCTCGCGGGCGGGATAGGAGACGTCGATCTGCATCAGGAAGCGGTCGAGCTGCGCCTCGGGCAACGGATAGGTGCCTTCTTGCTCGATCGGGTTTTCGGTCGCGAGCACGTGGAAGGGCCGCGGCACGTCGTGGCGGGTACCGGCCACGGTCACATGATATTCCTGCATCGCCTGCAGAAGGGCCGACTGGGTGCGCGGGCTCGCGCGATTGATCTCGTCGGCGAGCAGGAGCTGCGAGAAGATCGGCCCGCGGATGAAGCGGAACGAGCGCTTGCCGGCGGCACTTTCCTCCAGCACCTCGGCGCCGAGAATATCGGACGGCATCAGGTCGGGCGTGAACTGGATGCGGCGTGCCTCGAGGCCCAGCACGGTGCCCATGGTGTCCACGAGCTTGGTCTTGGCGAGACCGGGCACGCCGACGAGCAGCGCGTGGCCGCCGGCGAGAACGGTAATGAGCGCGCGATCGATCACCTCGTCCTGGCCGAAAATGACGGCAGCGATGGCCGTGCGCGCCGCGCGGATGCTCGCGGCGGTCGTTTCCGCCGCGCGAACGATCATCTGGTCGAGGGTTTCGGGGGTTTCGCTCTTCGCGGACGTCATTCGGTCCTCCGCCGGTGGGACGGCTTTTGGCCATCCGGGGTCTTTCGCGACCCCTTGGTGATGCACACCTCGATCACGATGCAAGTTCCGTGCAGGAGAACCCGCGACTCAGCCGCAATCAAGGCGATCCTAGGAATCTTAAGCCTAGGCTATGCTTTACGGAATCGAACTCGGGCCTGCCGATCACAATATTGTAAGGCGTCCCAAGGGGAGAAAGTCATGGTTGAGGCCGGTACAAAGGCGCTGGAATCCCTTGCTTCGGCGCTCGGCAAGGGCAAACACCCGCCGGTTGAGAAGTGGAATCCGCCTTTTTGCGGCGATCTCGACATGCGGATCGCCACCGACGGCACCTGGTTCTACCTCGGCACGCCGATCGGCCGGCCGGCGCTCGTTCGCCTGTTCGCCTCGGTCATCAAGCGCGAGGACGGGCGCTACTTCCTAGTGACGCCGGTCGAGAAGGTCGGCATCCGGGTGGAGGATGCGCCGTTCCTCGCGGTCGAGATGGAAATCGAGAACCGCGGGCCGGAACAGAGCCTTATTTTCCGCACCAATGTGGATGACGTCGTGCGATGCGATGCGGGTCATCGCCTGCGCTTCGAGCCGGAAGCAGGTACCGGGGGCCTCCGGCCCTATCTTCATGTGCGCCGCGATTTGTGGGCCAAGGTCACCCGCACGCTGTTCTTTGACCTCGTGGCGATCGGCGAGGTGCGCGAAGAGGAAGGCCAGCGCATGTTCGGCGTCGCTTCCAGCGGCGAGTTTTTTGCCATGGCGCCCGAAGCGGCGATTGCGGGATACGCATGATGTTGCCGTCCGCGGCCATGGATGCGTTCTCGGCGCCCACGCGCGATTTTGCCGAGCGGGCGAAGTCGCGGCTTTCGCAGACGCCGCCCGATCAACTCGATGCCGCGGTTTCGCTCGATGAACTCGCCTCGCAATACGGCGATCACCGGATGGCCGCGGATATCGCGACGGTGCTTGCCGATAAGCCGTTTCGCGCCGCTGCTGTGCTCATTCCCGTCGTCGCGCATGAACACCCGACGTTTCTCCTCACGCAGCGATCGAGCGATCTCTCTAGCCATTCGGGCCAGGTCGCCTTTCCCGGCGGCCGCATCGACGAGGGCGACGCCGATCCCGCCACTGCTGCGATTCGCGAGGGCGAGGAGGAGATTGGACTTCGCCGCGAATTCGTCTCCATGCTCGGCTATCTCGATCCGTATCTTTCGGGTACTGGCTTCCGCATCGTGCCGGTAGTGGCGCTGGTGACGCCCGGCTTTATACTCACGCTCAACCCGCGCGAGGTGACGGACGCTTTCGAGGTGCCGCTCGATTTTCTGATGTCGCCGGCCAATCACGCCCGCCACAGCGGCGAATGGAAAGGCGTGACGCGGAGCTACTATGCGATGCCCTATGGCGAGCGCTACATTTGGGGCGTCACCGCCGGCATCATTCACCGGCTTTATGAACGGCTCTACACATGAGCAGAACGCTAATCGAAATTCTTCTGTTCCTGACGCCGTTCGCGGCCTACGCGATCTATTTGTTCGCGACAGAGCGCGACGCGCGCGAGCAGGCGCATTGGCGGCGCGACGTGCTCGCGGGACTTGGTGTCGCCGGTTGCCTGTTGGTCATTGCGAGCCTGATCGCGTTTGCGCATTTCGGCGGCTCGCCGCCGGGCGGTAGCTATACGCCGGCGCATCTCGGCGGCAACGGGACTCTTGTGCCCGGCCAGATCAAATGAGCGAGGGCGAGACGCGCATCCTCGCCGCGGAGAAGCGGCGGTGGTTCGAACAAGAGCCGCTCTCCCGGCTTCTGGACGTACTCGACAGCGGCGGCGAGGAAGCGTGCGTCGTCGGCGGCGCGGTGCGTAACGCGTTGCTTGGGCTCGCGCCGGGGGAAATTATAGATCTCGCGACCACCGCTGTTCCCGACGAAGTCGTGCGGCGTGCGAAGAGCGCAGGGTTCAATCCGGTGCCGACCGGCATCGAGCACGGAACGATTACCGTCGTGATCGGCGGCAAGCCGTTCGAGGTGACGACGCTGCGCGAGGACGTCGAAACTTTCGGGCGCCACGCCAAGGTGCGCTTCGGGCGCGATTGGAAAAAGGACGCGGAGCGGCGCGACTTCACCATCAATGCGCTGTTTCTCGCGCGCGACGGCCGCGTGATCGATTTCGTCGGCGGGCTCAAGGATATCGAAGCGCGGCGCGTTCGCTTCATCGGCGATCCCGGCGCGCGCATCCGCGAGGACTATCTGCGGATACTGCGCTTCTTCCGCTTTCACGCCGCTTACGGCGAGGGCGCGCCGGATGCCGCCGGACTTCTCGCTTGCATTCGCGCGCGCGGCGAACTCGCCACGCTCTCGCGCGAACGCGTGCGCGCCGAACTGTTGAAGCTTTTCGTCGCGAAGCACGCCGTCTCGGCGCTCGCGGTCATGGGCGAAACGGGTCTCTCAGTGAGCGTGTTGGGCGGCGTTCCGCTGCTCGCGAGCTTCGCCAACATGATGAAGGCGGAACAGGCGCTGGGCCTCGCACCAGACGCGATCCGTCGTCTCGGCGCGCTCGCCGTTTTCGTCGCCGATGACGCCGAGCGGCTGCGCGAGCGCTTGCGGCTCGCCAATGCCGAGTCTCGCCGGCTGGAATCGATGGGCGATTGTTGGTGGCAAATATCGCCCGATCGCGGCGAGCAGGCCGCGCGGGCGCTGCTCTATAAAATCGGGACGGAGAATTTCCGCGACCGGGCGCTGCTCGCGTTCGCGCGCTCGCCGGCGAAAGCCAACGACAAGGCCTGGCACGAGCTGATTGCGTTGCCCGCGCGCTGGACACCGCCGAAATTTCCGCTCGCGGCCAAGGATTTTCTTGATCGCGGGGTGGCGAAAGGCCCTGCTCTCGGCAAATCGCTCACACGCGCCGAGGAGGCGTGGATCGAGGCCGGGTTTCCGGCCGAGCGCTTGAAGCTCGATTCGATTGCCGACGGAGCTGCCAAGGACGTTGGGAAAAGCTGATTTTTCGCAAGGCAATTACGGCCACTTCACCTCGGGTGGCAGCGAGGAGAGGATCGAGTCGACATTGCCGCCGGTCTTCAGGCCGAACGCCGTGCCGCGATCGTAGAGCAAGTTGAATTCGACGTAGCGGCCGCGGCGCACGAGTTGCTCCTCGCGCTCTTCCTTGCTCCAAGGCGTCGCGATATTCCGCCATACCAGCGTCGGATAAATTTCGAGGAAGGCGGTTCCCACCTCGCGCACGAAGGCGAAGTCGGCATCCCAGTCGCTGGAATCCAGATAGTCGAAGAAAATTCCGCCGACGCCGCGCGGCTCGTTGCGATGCTTGAGAAAGAAATATTCGTCGCACCACGCTTTGTATTTCTCGTAGGAAGCGACAGCATGCCGGTCGCACGCCGTTTTCATCGCGGCATGAAAGGCGGTGGCGTCGCGGTCGCTGGCCTCTCGCCGCTTGTCGAGAAGCGGCGTCAGATCGCTGCCGCCGCCGAACCAGGATTTGGCCGTCACCACGTAGCGCGTGTTCAAGTGAACCGCCGGCACGTGCGGATTGCGCGGATGCACGATCGCCGAGAGGCCGGCTGCCCAGAAGTTTGGGTCGCTCTCCGCGCCGGGAATCTGCGCGCGAAATTCGGGCGCGAATTCGCCGTGTACGGTCGATACATGCACGCCGGCCTTTTCGAACACGCGGCCGCGCAACATCGCCATCTCGCCGCCGCCGCCGGGCGCTCCGGTATGATCCTTCCGCTCCCAGGCTTTGCGCTCGAAGCGGGCCGGCGCCCCCCAATAGAGCGTCTTCGGCGCCTCGTATTCGAGTGCCTCTAGTGCTGCACAAATGCGGTCGCGCAATTCGCTGAACCAGGCGCTCGCCTTTGCCTTGCGTTCAGTGAGATCAACCACGGGGAAAACCCCCGGTCTGGCGCAGCGCCTCGCCGAGCACCATCGCGAGGCTCACCGCCACGTTCAACGAACGCAAATCCTGCCGCATCGGGACGCGCACGCGCTCGTCGGCGGCCTGATGCACTTCCTCAGGGACGCCGGCGGATTCGCGCCCGCACAAGAGCACGTCGCTCTCGCGGTAGGCCAGATCGATATGCGCACTCGATGCCTTGGTGGAGAGGAGCACGACCCGGCGGCTTTCTTGCTTCCGCCAATCCTGGAACGTGTCGAACGAAACGTGATTCACGACGCTGACGTGGTCGAGATAGTCGAGTCCGGCGCGGCGAAACGCTTTTTCATTCGCGGGGAAGGCGGCGGGGCCGACGATATGGACCGCAATGCTGAGACAGGCGCCGAGCCGGAGAATCGTGCCGGTGTTTTGCGGGATGTCGGGCTCATAGAGGGCGATGATCATGGCCGGCTGGCCGCCTGTAGAAAATCCCGCAAGGGGCTCTGTTCCTTCGACGAATTGTGCAAGCAAGAAACCGCTTTGCCGCACATGCGAACACTGGACAATAAGGGGCAACGATGCAATTAGAAGCCGTCGAAACAGGCGCCGATCATGCGCCGCGAGCGGGGTCGGGCGGGGGCATCGATTTCGTATCGCGGCGCTCGTTTGGATAGGCGGCCTAACGCAGGGACCGAATCGTGGCGACGACCAATACGGCCGAGCAACCGACAAGACGGGACTTTCTCTATATCGCGACCTCCATGGTCGGCGCCGTCGGCGCTGTCGCCGCGGCGTGGCCGCTCATCAATCAGATGAATCCGGACGCTTCGGTGCTGGCACTTTCCTCGACCGAAGTGGATCTTACGCCGATCGTCGAAGGCCAGATTCTCACCGTGAAGTGGCGCGGCAAGCCGGTCTTTATTTCTCACCGCACCAAGAAGGAAATCGAGGAAGCGCGCGCGGTGAAGCTCTCCGATCTTCCCGATCCGCAGACCGACGAGGCGCGGGTGAAGAAGGACAAGGAACAGTGGCTCGTGGTGATCGGCATCTGCACCCATCTCGGTTGCGTGCCGCTCGGCCACGAAGGCGATTACGACGGCTGGTTCTGTCCCTGCCACGGTTCGCAATACGACACCTCGGGGCGCATTCGCAAAGGCCCGGCGCCGGCCAATCTGGAAATACCGCCCTACGAATTCGCTTCCGACACCGCGATCCGGATCGGTTGAAGGCAACGAGAAGCAAGATGGCAGGACACGGCGAATATCAACCGAAGAACCCGATCCTGAAATGGTTCGAGCGCCGCTTGCCGGTGCTCTCCTTCATGCACGGCTCCTTTGTCGCCTTTCCGGTGCCGCGCAATTTGAATTACTGGTGGACGTTCGGCGCCATCCTTAGCTTCATGCTGGTGGTGCAGATCGTCACCGGCATCGTGTTGGTGATGCACTATACGCCGACCTCGGCCGGAGCCTTCGATTCCGTCGAGCACATCATGCGTGACGTGAATTACGGCTGGCTGTTGCGCTACCTTCACGCCAACGGCGGCTCGATGTTTTTCCTCGCCGTCTATATCCACATCTTCCGCGGCCTCTATTACGGCTCGTACAAGGAGCCGCGCGAAATTCTCTGGATTCTCGGGGTCATCATATTTGTCCTGATGATGGCGACGGCATTCATGGGCTATGTCCTGCCTTGGGGCCAGATGAGCTTCTGGGCGGCCACGGTCATCACCAATCTGTTCACAGCGATCCCCGGCGCCGGACGAGCGATCACCCAGTGGCTGTGGGGCGGCTATTCGGTAGATCAACCGACGTTGCAGCGCTTCTTCGCACTACATTATCTGCTCCCCTTCATGATCGTGGGCGTCGTGGTGCTGCACATATGGGCATTGCATCACGTCGGGCAGGGGAATCCAGTAGGCATCGACGTGAAATCGGAACGCGACACCATGCCGTTCACGCCCTATGCCACCGTGAAGGACAATTTTGCGCTTATCTGCTTTATGATCTTGTTCGCTTGGTTTGTGTTCTACATCCCCAACTATCTCAGCCATCCCGACAATTACATTCCGGCGAACCCGCTGCAGACCCCGCCGCATATCGTGCCGGAATGGTACTTCCTGCCGTTCTACGCGATCCTGCGCGCGATTCCGAATAAGCTCATGGGCGTTCTGGCACTGTTTGGCTCGATCGCCGTTCTTGCATTCCTGCCGTGGCTCGACACCTCAAAGGTGCGCTCGGCGCGCTTCCGGCCGCTCTTCAAGCAGTTCTTCTGGGTGCTGTTGGTCGTCTGTATCGGGCTCGGCTATCTCGGATCGAAGCCGGCCGAGGGCGGGTACGTGATCGTCGCGCGCATCCTCACGGCCTATTATTTCCTGCACTTCCTGGTGATCCTGCCGGCGCTCGGCTATCTCGAAACGCCGCGGCCGCTGCCGGCTTCGATTTCCGAGCCGGTGCTGCCCAAGACGCGCGCTGCGGCCGCGATGAGCACGCGCACGCCCGTGCGGAAGGGTTGAGCGGGGGCGTCATGCGCAAAACCGCTTTCCCCATCCTCGTTGCTTGCGCCGTCTCGGCGGCTTCGTCCGCGCTCGCGCAAGAGCAACACACGCCGACGCTGCCGCGGCAATCCTGGAGTTTCGCCGGGCCGTTCGGCATCTTCGATCGCGCGCAGATTCAGCGCGGCCTCCACGTCTATCGCGATGTCTGCTCCGCCTGTCACGGCATGAAGCACGTCGCCTTCCGTAATTTGGCGCAGCCGGGCGGCCCCGGCTATTCGGAAGCGCAAGCGAAACAGATCGCGAGCGAATATCGCATCAATGACGGACCGAACGACAAGGGCGAGATGTTCGAGCGTCCGGGCCGCTTGTCCGACTATTTTCCGTCACCCGATGCCAACGAGCAGGCGGCGCGTGCGCGCTTCAACGGCGCGCTGCCGCCGGACTTCTCCGTGATCGCCAAGGCGCGCGGCGCGGAGGCGGGCTTTCCGTGGTTCGTCTTCGATGCCGTGCGGCAATATCAGGAAGCCGGAGCGGACTACATTTTCGCTTACATCACAGGCTATGAAGATCCTCCGGCCGATGTGACGCTCTCCGAGGGACAATTCTGGAACAAATATTTCCCCGGTCACCGCACCGCCATGCGCCCGCCGCTGCTGGACGGCCAGGTCGACTACACCGACGGCACGCCGGCGACGGCCGAGCAATATTCGCGCGACGTCTCGGCTTTCCTGATGTGGGTGGCGGAGCCGCATCTCGAGGCGCGCAAGCGCATCGGTTTCCAGGTAATGATCTTCCTGATCGTGCTCGCGGGACTCGCCTACTTCACCAAAAAGAAGGTGTGGGCCGACCTGCATTAAGACTCGCGCCCAGCTGGACATTCGGGCGGGCATGAATTTCAATATCCTCGTTCGAGCCGGGTGGCGAGAATGGCCGGCAATCCCGCCTCGCGCACCTTCCGCGCAGCCGTTTCGACGTCGTAGGGAACGCGTATGTAGGTCAGCGTGTTTCTCACGTCGTCAAGAAGCGCGTAGCAAGCCGCGGGATTGTGATCGCGCGGCTGCCCCACAGCACCGATCACGGCGAGCCATTTTCGCCCGCGCAGAAGCGGGATGGGCATGTCGGATACCGGCTCGAATTCGATGAGTTTTCCGGTTAGGGAGAGATGATAAACCATCGACATGTGCAAATGTCCGCAGAAGGTCTGCTCCGCAGTTGTCGCGCCTAGGCTTTGGCGGGCGTCGTGTGGGGTTCCGATGTAGTGCCACTGCGGAGGTTCGTAAGCGCTGGCATGCACGAACAGCCGCCCGCCATGCGTAACGGTCATCGGCAGCCGCTTAAGAAAGTCGCGCTGCGCCGCGTTCAGACGAGGGCGCGTCCACTCGATTGCCTCCTGCGCCGTCTCGTTCATACTTTCGGGCGTGCCAAGGGCGGCGGAATCGTGATTACCGAGGACGGCAAGCGCGCCGCGCGCGGTAAATTCCGTTACCCGATCAACTGCCCACGCGGGATCAGCGCCGTAGCCGACCAAGTCGCCCAGAAAGATGTAGCGATCGACGCTGCGGCGCTTGGCATCCGCCAGGCAAGCCGTCAATGCTTCTTGGTTGGCATGGATGTCGGCAAGCAACGCAATAATCATTGTTGCATCACACCGTCAATTGCACCAAGCAAGCGACAAATTTGAGCGTGAGTAGAAATGTCGAATTTTGATCCAGATCAATGCAGGTGCGCAGCAATACGAAATAAGAATGAAAAATAAGAATTCGTATTTTGGGAGAGCCGCCATGCAAAGCGACCTGCGCTCAAACCTTAATGGCTTGATGGGTTTACTTACGGGCCAGTGGAAGAGTTATTGGAAAAAAAGGGCGGCAATCAACGAACTTGCCAATTGTGATCCGTCAGAAGTTGCTCGCATTGCGGATGATTTGGGAGTCTCGACGTCAGATCTCCGCTTTCTTGCCGCGAGCGATAAAGGGACGGCTGATCTTCTCAAGCGTCGATTGCAAGAACTTCGGATTGATCCAACCAGTGTCGATCCTGCCGTAATGCGCGATCTTCAGCTACATTGCGCACAATGCAACAGCAAAAAACTCTGCGCGCATGAGCTTGATGACAAGCCGCCGATCCAAACTTGGCCGCTCTATTGTCCGAACGAGCCAACTATTGATGCCGTCACAGCCCAACCGCTAAATCCGAATATTATTCGGGCAGCGTGGCCACAAAAAACGCGGCCGTCGCTTAGGCGCCGTGATGTGGAGACGTCATGAACTAACAAGGTAGAACCATGGAAAAAAGCCATGTCATTTATGCAACGCCTAGATCGTAAAGCGCGCAATATGGGAAGAATGTTGAAGCGGCTCCAAATAGGGCCTATTGCGCTGGCCTTCGTAAATGAGGGGCGGCTAATGACTTCGATCGTGCATACCTGCCAACTGTGCAAAGCCGATAAAGAATGCGAGGCAGTATTAGAGAATTCTTCGGCCACGATCGAGCGTGCCCCCGCTTTCTTTCCAAATCGAACAAATTTGGATCTATCTAAGAAACTGATCTGACCCACAGTGCGCTCCGTCAGTTCGGTTGGGCCTTTGATTTACCTCAACGGCGGCCGTCGACTTTTCGGCCATCAGTTCTGAGGGGCAGAAGTTTACCAGTGTAATCGTGGCCTGACGGATTTTTTG